>NZ_JBYOJV010000002.1:0-626514 GCF_057798835.1 Cupriavidus sp. 291-E7 | reverse complement strand
GGTTCAACGAGGAATTCCGGGGAAGGCAGCCTTGATCTTCAGGAAGAAGTATTCCTCGTCGCGGTAGCCGTAGGCCCTACGCTTGATGACCTTGATGGTGTTGTTGATGCCCTCTACGACGCTCGTGTTCAGCGGGTGCCGGCATCGGGCGATGATGCCGTGCCAATAGGCTTTCAGGCGCTGGGCGAACAGTTCGAGAGCCGGAATCCGGCTCTGGCTTGCCTGTTCACACCAATGCTCCCACGCCTTTTGCGCCCATCCCGGGCGGCGGTAGAACCACAGCCGCTTGAGCTCGTCTCTCAGGATGTAGACCGTCAGCAACGGCTGATTGGCCTGCAGCACCTCGTTCAGATGCACGGCTTGAGGGTCGCTCAGGTTCTCCTTGTTGCGCAGCAGTAGCCAGCGCGTGGACTTGAGTACCCGTCTGGCCGGACGGTCGTGCCGCAGGCGGTTGGCCTGATCTACACGGACCCGGTCGATCACCTCGCGCCCGTACTTGGCCACGACGTGGAAGAGGTCGAAGACCACCTCAGCCTGCGGGCAATGCTCGCGGATCTCCAGTTCATAGGCGGTCGTCATGTCGATGGCAACGGCCTCGATGCGCTCTGCCGCGCCTGCCGGGAGTTGCGCAAAGAAGGCGCGCGCCGTCTCGCGCGAGCGGCCCTGACCGATCCAGAGCACTTGCCGCCCAATCGGATCGACCACCACCGTCGCATAGCGATGGCCCTTGTGCAGCGCGAATTCGTCCATGGCCAGGTAGCGGATGCTGGACCAGTCCGGCTCGACGACTGCCTCGCGCAGGCGCGCCTTGTCGATCGTCTTGACGGTATGCCAGCCCAGGTCATAGAAAGCCGCCACGGCCTGCACCGTGCAGTGACGCAGCAACTGCCCGCAGGCCTGCGCCAGCCTGGCTGTGACACGCTGGTAGCGCCCAAGCCATTCGAGCCGCTCGAGTCGCGGCCCCCCGCATTGATCGCACCAGACGCGCCTGCGGGGGACATGCAGCACCACCCGGTACTCGAACAGCGGAAGATCGCGCACGCGCCGCACCACCGTTTCATGGACCTGCCGGCACTTCGATCCGCATTCCTCGCAGTACATGACCTTGCTGACTGGCTTCAAGTACAGCGCCAGCGTACGGCTCTCCCCTTCAGGCCATACCACCCGATCCAGCCTGTAGCCATCCCAGCAGCCCAAGGCCTGCAGCGTCTTCCGATCCAGCATCCCGTTCCTCAACAGCCGTCTTAACGGCCATTAGGATACGGAATGTGGCAATTCAGTCCCCGGAATTCTCCGAAGAACCTTTTTTCTTCCTGCTACGGCCCTCCTTTTGCAGGGTGCAGTTAGACACACAAAGTGCCGTACTACCGTCTTGCGCATCGGCGCTTTAACAGCTCCCAATCCAAGGCACATGCATCCGGCACTTGTTAAGTCATTCGGCGGTCTTTCGCTTCAAAGCTACATCCGCCACTTTCTTTTTGGACTCATCTTCCCGGCCATCTTCTACTGGGCGTGGAGCCATACCAATAGCCCCGCATCGATTCCGGCGATATTGTTCATTGCCCTCAGTTCGTTGCTGTATCCGTACTCCAGATTTGTGTACGAAGGCATCGTCGGCTACATCCTTGGGGAGAACGTGTTCTTTGTGAATGCCCTGATGATGCTGATCGCCAAATACATCACTATGGCGATGTGCTGGGCGTTCGCCATCTTCATCGCGCCCGTCGGTCTGCTTTATCTTTACTTCACTGCAAACAAGCGGGCATAAACCGGGCCGGTCACACCGTCGGCCTCTCAAGCAGGAATTCCAGTGCCCGCTCAAGCGGGCATCTTCATTTCCGCACCTACCCCGCGCCCGTCACGGCTCAACCGCCGCACCGCCTGCGGCGGCTGGCCAGTTGTCCGCACGAATGCCCGGCGCATGCGCTCCCGGTCAGTCAAGCCAACTTCCTGTGCGATGACGTCCAGCGACAGGCGTCCTTTCTCCAGCATCAGCCGCGCGGCTTCCACGCGCAAATGTTCCACTGCCTTGGCTGGCGATTGGCCGGTTTCCGCGCTGAATGCCCGGCTGAACTGGCGCGGACTTAGTCCAGCGACGTCGGCAAGCTCGTCGACGGTCAGCGCATTGCGCAAATTGGCGTTCGCGTAGTCGATAGCCTTCTGGATTCTGTCGGACTTCGGGTCCAGGTCGAGCAGCGTTGAAAACTGCGACTGGCCACCCGCGCGCCGGTGGTAAATGACCAGCTTGCGCGCGACCGCGCGCGAAACGTCCTGGCCGTGATCCTTTTCGATCATCGCCAGCGCCATGTCGATCGTCGCCGTCATGCCCGCGGACGTCCAGATCGGGCCATCGACGATGAAAATCTGGTCCTCTTCGACGAGGACTTTCGGAAAGCGGCGCTGCAAATCGTTGGCAAATCGCCAATGGGTAGTGGCTCGCCGGCCGTCGAGGACACCCGCATGCGCGAGGATGAACGCACCCGTGCACGGCGCCGCAATTCGCCGCGAAGTCTTCAGCGATTGTGCGACGAACGACATCAGCGCAGTCGACGCAATGTCGATCTCGATGCCGGACCCGAACATGACCGTGTCGAAGGTGGCGCCGCCGAAAGGCTGGGATTCGACGCGGATACCTGCCGACGACAACACCAGCCCGCCCTTTTCAGACAGCACCGTGACCTCGTACGCCCGCTCCTCCAGCACAGTGTTCGCCAGCTCGAACGCCGTGATTGCCGCCAGCCCCATCAGATAGAAATTCGGAAACACGACAAATCCGATCGTGTGCATGGGCACCCCAAAGTCATGACCTAAATTGACGGTATATATGACATTTGAGACACGGTCAACGGCGCATAAGATCCACTGACATCAGGCGCCTGGCGGCAGCAACCGTTGCAGCACACCGGCCCGCGCCCTCAACCGCACATCTGGCAAAGCACTTCGTATGGATCGTCGACTACTGATACTGGCACTCGGCATGTTCGCTATGGGGACCGACAACTTTGTCGTCGCCGGCATCCTGCCAGGCGTCGCGGCGTCACTGCACACTTCGGTCAGCCTGGCTGGCCTGATGGTCACGTGTTACGCGCTGACCTATGCGGTTGCGGCGCCAGTGATGGCAGCCGTGGCAAGCGGCTTGCCGCGCAAGCTGCTGCTGGTCACGGCGCTTGGCATTTTCGTGGTCGGCAATGCGATCAGTGCGCTCGCCACGGATTTGAGTTGGGTGCTGATGAGTCGGGTACTGGCGGGATTTGGCGCGGCCCTGTTTGCGCCTACGGCATTGGGCGTGGCGTCGGCGCTGGCTTCGCCGGAGAAACGCGGGCGCGCCCTGGCAACCGTCACCGCCGGCCTCACTGGCGCAACAGCGCTGGGATCGCCGATTGGCACATTTATCGGCGGGTTCGGAAGCTGGCGGACGACGCTCTGGTTCGTGACTGCCCTGGGCATCGTCGCGATGATCAGCGTCTGGTCGATGCTGCCATCGGTGCCACAGCCCCCAGCCGTAAAACTGCGCGAGCGGCTCGCACCAATGCGCGACACACGAATTGCGCTGACCTTGCTGACGTCGCTATTTGCGTTTGGCGGATTCCTGATGGTCTACACGTATGCAGGGGTTGTGCTGGAGCCGGTGACGCATGGCGACGAACGCATTCTTGCCGGACTGTTCCTGCTCTGGGGGGTTGCCGCTACGTTCGGCAACCTGCTGTCGGGGCGCCTCGTCGACCGCTTCGCCAGTCGCAACATCATCCACGCGATGCTGTGGATCGCCATCATCAATTTCTGTGCGTTGCCGTGGACGGCCGCGCATACAGGCAGCGCCATCGCCGCGCTTGTCGTCTGGGGTATCTGCGGCTGGGGCCTGATCGTTCCGCAGCAGCATCGGCTTGTGCAACTGTCCCCGCATGTCGCGCCGCTGGTGCTTGCTCTGAACAACACGGCCACCTACGTCGGACTTGCGTGCTCTGGCGTGCTTGGCGGCGTCGTGCTCCGGTCGATAGGCGTCCAATATCTGAGTTTCATTGCCGCCGCGCTGATCGCGATCGCTTTCCTTTTTGCCACTGCCGCGCATCGTCGCATCGAGCAATCTCCGATGCCGCGTCGCGCCACAGCCGTCCGCGAACCCGAGTCCGCCTGATGCGCGAGCAAGCCGCGCTCGCCCCTACCCCTTCCTCAGATAATTCACCAGCCGATCGATCACTGGTGCGTTCCTGGGCGTAATCAGGCTGACAAGAATCGCTGCGGCAAAACCCGCGGGCACACCGAAGGCGCCCGACGCAATCGGGTCCACGCCAAACCATCGATTGCCGAAGATGCCGGTCATGCGCGTGAAGAACGGGTAGTTCACAAAGATGTAGTACACCGCCACCGCCAGGCCGGTGGCCATGCCAGCGACCGCGCCCGCGGCCGTGGTACGGCGCCAGAAGATGGCCAACACCAGTACCGGAAAAAAGCTCGATGCTGCAAGCGAGAACGCCGCGCCGACCAGGAACAGGATATTCCCCGGCCGTAGCGATGTGACGTACGACGCGAACAGCGCCACGCCCAGCAGCACCACCTTGGCCGTGGTCACGCGACGTTGGTGCGATGCCTCGCGATCGATCATGTGGTAGTAGACGTCGTGCGACAGCGCGTTGGCAATCGTCAGCAGCAAACCATCGGCAGTGGACAAGGCAGCGGCCAGTGCGCCAGCGGCAACCAGCCCGGAAATCACGTACGGCAAGCCCGCGATCTCAGGGGCGGCCAGTACGATCATGTCGGGCTGGATCAGGATCTCGGCCCATTGAACGATGCCATCGCCGTTGATATCGCGGATACCAAACACGGGCGGATCCACCTTCCGCCACTGCACCACCCACTGGGGTAATTCGGCATACGGCGTGCCAACCAGATGCTGGAAAAATTCAACCTTGACCAGCGCGGCGAGCGTCGGCGCCGAGACATAAAGCAGCGCGATGCAGAATACCGCCCACGCCACTGAGTTACGGGTTTCCTTGACCGACGGCGTGGTGTAAAGGCGTGTCAGGATGTGTGGCAGGCTCGCGGTACCCACCATCAGGCAAAACACCAGCAGCACGAAATTGAGCCTGCGCGTCTTGCGCTCCTGCTCAGATGCGGCGGGATATGGTTCGGTCGATGGCGTCGCGGGTTGGCTGCGGGCCAGCGCTTCTTCGCGCAGCTGGTTCCACTGCTGCAGCGCATCCGCCGCATCGGCAGGAAACGCCTGCCGCTCCCGCTCGACCGTCTTAATCTCACGCAAGGGCGCATTGCGGGCACGCAGTTCAATCAGCCGGGCATCCAGTGCCTGGCGCTCTTCGTTGAATGACTGCGGCAGCCGCGCAATGCGATTCTGCAGGTCGATGGCCTGCTGCCGGAACAGCTCGCGCACCTGCTGCTCGGCCGGATCGCGATCCAGCCGTTTTTCCTCGATGTCTATCCGTTGCAACAGGCTGCCATAGCCGATCTGCGGCAGCACCTGGTGATGATGCTTCCACGCGATCAGCGACACCGCGAGCAGGAACGCCACGATCAGCATGATGTACTGCGCCACCTGGGTCCACGTCACCGCGCGCATGCCGCCCAGGAACGAACACACGAGGATGCCGGCCAGCCCGAAGAACACGCCGACCGCGAACTCCACGCCGATAAACCGCGTGACGATCAGACCCACGCCCTGAATCTGCGCCACCAGATAGACGAACGAACACAGCGACGCAGCCAGCACGGCAATGGCGCGCACGGGCAGGTTGCCGCCGGGCTTGCCGTTGCCGTATCGCGCCGCCAGGAAATCGGGAATCGTGTAGCCACCATACTTGCGCAGGTATGGCGCCAGCAGGAACGCCACCAGGCAGTAGCCGCCCGTCCACCCCATCACGTAGGCCAGCCCTTCGTAGCCCGAAGCGAAGATGATGCCGGCCAGGCCGATAAACGATGCCGCGCTCATCCAGTCCGCGGCGATCGCCATGCCGTTGAACATGGCCGGCACGCGGCGGCCGGCCACGTAGTACTCGTTGAGGTCCGACGTGCGGCAAATCAGCCCGATACAGGCATAGATCGCTATCGTGACGAACAGGAAGACATAGCCCAGCCAAAGCGCGTCGGCGTTGGAATGTTCGAGCAGGCCCATCATGCCGACGAAGCCGAACAGGCCAAGCGTGAACAGGCCGTAATACAGCATCAGCCTGCGGCGGAAGCGCGACTGGGTGTCTGGCATCAGAAGAAAAAGCGGGCAAAGAATGCATTGTGCCCGCACCGGACGGCGCCGGGGCGGGCACAACAGGGGTCACGCCAGCGAGTAGCGTGCATGGATGGTGTTACTGGGCCTGCTTCAGCTGATCCAGGATGGCCGGGTTTTCCAGCGTCGAGGTGTCCTGCGTGATTTCTTCACCCTTGGCCAGCGAACGCAGCAGACGGCGCATGATCTTGCCCGAGCGCGTCTTCGGCAGGTTGTCGCCAAAGCGGATGTCCTTCGGCTTGGCGATCGGACCGATCTCCTTGCCCACCCAGTTGCGCAGTTCGGCGGCGAGCTTAACGGCTTCTTCGCCGGTGGGACGCGAACGCTTGAGCACCACGAATGCACAGATGGCCTCGCCGGTGGTGTCATCGGGGCGGCCCACCACGGCGGCCTCGGCCACGATCGGGTTCGACACCAGCGCCGATTCGATCTCCATCGTGCCCATGCGGTGGCCCGAGACGTTCAGCACGTCATCGATGCGACCCATGATCGTGAAGTAGCCCGTCTCCTTGTCGCGGATCGATCCATCGCCGGCCAGGTACAGCGTGCCGCCCAGTTCCTCGGGGAAGTAGCTCTTCTTGAAGCGGTCCGGGTCGCCCCAGATCGTGCGGATCATCGACGGCCACGGACGCTTGATCACCAGGATGCCGCCACTACCATTCGGCACGTCCTGGCCGGTCTCGTCGACGATGGCGGCCATGATGCCCGGCAGCGGCAACGTGCAGGAACCCGGCACCAGCGGTGTGGCGCCCGGCAGCGGTGTAATCACGTGACCGCCGGTTTCGGTCTGCCAGAACGTGTCGACGATCGGGCAGCGTTCGTTGCCGATGTTCTTGTAGTACCACATCCAGGCTTCCGGATTGATCGGCTCGCCCACGGTGCCCAGCAGACGCAGGCTGGACAGGTCGTACTGCTTCGGGTGGATTTTCTCGTCGGCCTCGGCTGCCTTGATCAGCGAACGGATCGCGGTCGGCGCCGTGTAGAAAATGCTGACCTTGTGGCGCTGGATCATTTCCCAGAAGCGACCGGCGTTCGGGAACGTCGGCACGCCTTCGAACACGATCTGCGTGGCGCCGGCCGCCAGCGGGCCGTAGGCGATATAGGTGTGGCCGGTGACCCAGCCGATATCGGCGGTACACCAGAACATGTCTTCGGGCTTGACGTCGAAGGTCCAGCGCATCGTCATCAGCGCCCACAGCAGATAGCCGCCGGTGCTGTGCTGCACGCCCTTCGGCTTGCCCGTCGAACCCGAGGTGTAGAGCACGAACAGCGGATGCTCGGCGCTGACCGGCTCGGCCTCGCAGTGGTCGGGCTGACCCGCGGACACGTCTTCCATCCAGAGGTCGCGGCCTTCGGCCCACGCCACCTTGCCACCGGTACGGCGATAGACGATCGAATGCTTGACGGCTTCGCAGCCGCCCAGCGCCAGCGCCTCGTCGGCAATCGCTTTCAGCGGCAGTGCCTTGCCGCCGCGCATCTGTTCGTCGGCGGTGATCAATGCCACGGCGCCCACGTCCACCAGGCGTTCCTGCAGCGACTTGGCCGAGAAACCGCCAAATACCACCGAGTGCGTGGCGCCGATCCGCGCGCACGCCTGCATGGCCACCACGCCTTCGACCGACATCGGCATGTAGATGACCACGCGGTCGCCCTTCTTGATACCCAGCGCCTTCAGCCCGTTGGCAAAGCGGCTGACCTTTGCCAGCAGCTCCTTGTAGCTGACGCGCGATACCGTGCCGTCGTCGGCTTCGAAAACGATGGCGGTCTTATCGCCAATGCCCTTTTCGATATTGCGCTCGAGGCAGTTGTACGACGCATTGAGCTGGCCATCCTCGAACCACTTGTAGAACGGCGCGTTGCTCTCGTCGAGCACCTTCGTGAACGGCTTGTTCCAGTGCAGCAGCTCGCGGGCGTGGCGCGCCCAGAAACCTTCATAGTCCTTTTCGGCCTCGGCGCAGAGGGCGTTGTATGCCTCCATGCTGGGGATCGCGGCGTTCTTCGAGAACGACTCAGGGGGATTGAAAACGCGATGCTCCTGCATCACCGACTCGATGGCGGACATGGGTTGTCTCCTGGTTTGGCTTTGACTGCTTTGGGTGCAAGGTACGCCCGGCGCCTTACTTAAACCTGACGGTCGCACGCATCATCACTGCAGCGGATGCTGCGATGCAGCAGGTTTAGATGAGACGAGGTACGGGAGACTGGGGGCACAAGTGCAGTCGGCTCTACTAAGTTAGCACAGCTATAATGCGCCGGACCCAAATACCTGAATGCGGCGTACGCCCTTTCAGTCAGCTTGCGGCGCATTGCCTGGGCGCCGCGCCCGGCCCGCCAGGGCAGACCTTTCAGCGCTCGCGCCTTGCCCATTCACGCTCTCCTGTTGATCGCCGCGATGGCCCTTGTCGGTAGCAATGTCGGCCTGGGTAAATCGATCATCGCCGAAGTGCCGGTGCTGCTGTTTGCGCTGCTGAGATTCCTGATCGCCATCGTTTGCCTGTCGCCGTGGTATCGGCCGTCGCGCATGCGGCAAGTGTCGCGCGGTGAATGGCTGAACCTGTTCCTGATGGCGTTCTTTGGCACGTTCATGTTCACGCTGCTGATGCTCGGCGGCGTGCGGCTTACCAGCGCCGTGGCAGCGGGTGTGATCACCAGCACGATTCCAGCGACGGTGGCCATCCTGTCTTGGTTGTGGCTGCGCGAGCGATTGTCGCGGCGGACCGTGGCTTCGGTGTTGCTCGCGGTGGCCGGCATCGCCGTGCTCAATATCGCGCGCGGCAGCGGGCATGGCGCAGCGGGCGCTGACAGTGGCAACGCCATCATCGGCAACCTCATGATCCTCGGCGCGGTGCTCTGTGAATCGATCTACGTGATTCTGTCTCGGCGCCTGTCGCAAACGCTGGCCGCCATCGAGATCTGTGCCTACACCCATCTGATCGGCGGCGCCCTGATGCTGCCGCTGGGTATCGTGCCGCTGCTGACATTCGACTACGCCACCGTGAGCGCCACCACCTGGGCCATGCTGCTCTGGTACGCGCTGTCGGCCAGCGTGTTCTCGTTCTGGCTGTGGATGAAGGGCATCCGCCATGTGCCGGCGCAGTTGGCTGGCGTATTCACCTCGGTGCTGCCGGTGGCGGCGGCGGTCTACGGCATCGCGGTGCTGGGCGAGCAGCCCGGCTGGGCCCACGGCGTAGCGCTGGGCTGCGTGCTGGCCGGCATCGCACTGGCCAGTTGGCCGGGGCGGCTGGCAAGGCGGGCGTTCGACAGGCAGCCGCGCTAACCAATCGTTACCGGCCTGTGCTGTCAGGTGTCATGGGGTGCACGGTACAATCAGCGCCCGCCTTGATTGTCTTGTGACATTTACATTTTTCCGGCACCGTCTATGGCCCAATACGCCCCGCAACGCTCCGCCCCACTTCGCCCTATTCCTCGCATCATCTTTGCCTCGCGCTGGCTGCAACTGCCGCTCTACCTGGGCCTGATCGTTGCGCAGGGCGTCTACGTGTATCACTTCCTGGTCGAGGTCTGGCACCTGGTGTCGCACGTCACCACCTATGACGAAACCAAGATCATGCTGGTGGTGCTGGGCCTGATCGACGTGGTGATGATCTCGAACCTGTTGATCATGGTGATCGTTGGCGGCTACGAAACCTTTGTGTCGCGGCTGGGTATCGACAACCATCCCGACGAGCCGGAGTGGCTCGATCACGTCAACGCGGGGGTCCTCAAGGTCAAGCTGTCGATGGCGCTGATCGGGATTTCGTCGATCCACCTGCTGAAAACCTTCATCGACGCGGAGCAGCGCAGCCCGCACACGATCATGTGGCAGGTCATCATCCACGTGGCTTTCCTGGCTTCCGCGCTGGCGATGGCGTGGGTGGACCGGATGGTGTCCCATCCGCACGCGGCGCCGGGACATGGCGCGCCCGGCACCGATGGTGCGGCGCAGCAGGCACACTAGTCGTTCTTCCTCGCCGGGGTGATGTCTTCGCCCCGCACCGAACCCCGACAAAAGGTGTCGACGGCTGTATGCAACCCGTACAGCCGTCGCCGCCACGGTGTATCATCCCGGGCTGTGTTTCACCGCTGCCCTCCCCCCACAAAATGACAGTCATCAAGCAAGAAGACCTCATTCAGAGCGTCGCCGACTCGCTGCAGTACATCAGCTATTACCACCCGATGGACTACATCACCAGCCTGGGCCGTGCCTATGAGCTGGAACAGAGTCCGGCCGCCAAGGACGCAATTGCCCAGATCCTGACCAACAGCCGCATGTGCGCCGAAGGCAAGCGCCCGCTGTGCCAGGACACCGGCATCGTGACGATCTTCGTCAAGGTGGGGATGGACGTGCGCTGGGACGGCGCTACGATGGGCCTGTCCGACATGATCAACGAAGGCGTGCGCCGCGGTTACACGCACCCGGACAACGTGCTGCGCGCATCGATCGTCAGCCCGCCCGAAGGCGCCCGCAAAAACACCAAGGACAACACCCCGGCCGTGATCCACTACGAGGTCGTGCCGGGCAACACCGTCGACATCCAGGTAGCCGCCAAGGGCGGTGGCTCGGAAAACAAGTCGAAGTTCGTGATGCTGAACCCGTCCGATTCGATCGTCGACTGGGTGCTGAAGACCGTGCCGACGATGGGCGCCGGCTGGTGCCCGCCGGGTATGCTCGGCATCGGCATCGGCGGCACCGCCGAAAAGGCGATGGTGATGGCCAAGGAATCGCTGATGGAACACATCGACATTCAGGACATCATCGCGCGCGGCCCGCAGGACTGGATCGAAGAAATGCGCGTGGAACTGTACGAGAAGGTCAACGCGCTGGGCATCGGTGCGCAGGGCCTGGGCGGCCTGGCCACCGTGCTCGACGTCAAGATCATGGCATCGCCCACGCATGCCGCGTCGAAGCCCGTGGCAATGATCCCGAACTGCGCAGCCACGCGCCACGTGCACTTCACGCTGGACGGCAGCGGCCCCGCCAAGCTGGAAGCGCCCGACTTGTCGGCCTGGCCGAAGGTGGAGTGGGCACCGAACACCGAGACGTCCAAGCGCGTGGACCTGAACACGCTGACGCCGGAAGAAGTCGCTTCGTGGAAGCCGGGCCAGACGCTGCTGCTGAACGGCAAGATGCTGACCGGCCGCGACGCCGCGCACAAGCGCATCGCCGACATGCTGGCCAAGGGCGAGAAGCTGCCCATCGACTTCACGAACCGCGTGATCTACTACGTCGGCCCGGTCGATCCGGTACGTGACGAAGTGGTTGGCCCGGCTGGCCCGACGACGGCTACCCGCATGGACAAGTTCACCGAGACGATGCTGTCGCAGACCGGTCTGATCGCGATGATCGGCAAGGCCGAGCGCGGCCCCGTGGCGATCGAATCGATCCAGAAGCACAAGTCGGCCTACCTGATGGCCGTTGGCGGTGCCGCCTACCTGGTGTCGAAGGCGATTCACGGCGCGAAGGTGCTGGCCTTTGAAGACCTGGGCATGGAAGCCATCTACGAGTTCGACGTCAAGGACATGCCTGTGACGGTGGCCGTGGATAGCTCGGGCACATCGGTGCACAAGACCGGCCCCGCCGAGTGGCAAGCCAAGATCGGCAAGATTCCGGTCGCCGCGGCCTGATCGGCTACTGCTGTCCGGCTCCCCTCTCCCGCCTGCGGGAGAGGGGTTGGGGGAGAAGGCATTGCGGTTCGAATGGCGATGTAATTTCGCTTGAGCTGCGTGCCTTCTCCTCCGCCCCTCTCCCATGCATGGGAGAGGGGAAGAACCTCCTCCCTCTCCCGCGCGCGTGAACCCCTCCCCCATCGGCATCTTCGACTCCGGCCTTGGCGGCTTGTCCGTCCTGCGCGAAGTGCGCGCCATGCTGCCGCACGAGTCGCTGATCTACTTTGCCGATTCGCGCTACGCGCCTTATGGCGAAAAGCCCGAGCACTTTGTGGAGGCGCGCACGCTGCAGGTCTGTGAGTGGCTGGTGGCGCAAGGCTGCAAGGCCCTGGTCATCGCTTGCAACACGGCCACCATGCACGCCGTGCAGACGCTGCGCGAGCGCCTGGCAGTGCCGATCATCGGCGTCGAGCCGGGCCTCAAGCCCGCCGCATCGATCAGCCAAAGCAAGATCGTTGGCGTGCTGGCCACGGCCAATACGCTCAAGAGTGCCAAGTTCAATCGGCTGCTGGCGTCGCTTGCGCAGGAAAGCCGCTATCTGTGCGCGGCGGGTCATGGGCTGGTGTCATTGATCGAACAGGGCGATATCTCCAGCGCGGCAATCCGCGAGAAGCTCGCCGCGTATCTGCTGCCGATGCTCGACGCGGGCGCGGATACGCTCGTGCTTGGCTGCACGCACTACCCTTTCCTGTCGGACACGATCCGCGACATGGTGGGCAGCCGGCTCACGCTGATCGACACCGGCACCGCCATCGCGCGCCAGCTTGCACGCAAGCTGGCCGAGTTCGATATCGCCGCGGCCCCGGATGCGGAGCCGACGGTGCGCTATTTATCGACCAAGGACGCCGCGCATCTGCGCGACATGGCATGGTCGCTGCTGCTGGTGGAAGCCAGCGCCGAGACCGTGACGATCGAACCGGCGCCCGCCATCGACATCACTGCATGAAGCCGACGGGCTTGTGATTCCGCACGTCCGGCTTTACGGCATGTTCCTGCCGTAGCTGCGCCAGAAATTCGTCCGGCGTCAGCGCTTCTCCCAACACCACCGACTGGCGCTTGACCGTGGCGAAATCGCCCGGCGTCAGGCAATCCATGCCATTGAGATCGCGTCGAATGGCATCGGTCATGCGACTGGCATCGCCATCGAGCGCTTCGTCGACGAACATCGTCTCGCGCTGCGCGGGCTTGAGCGGCAGAAAGCGGATCTTGAACGAAAACCGCCGCAGCGCCGCCTCATCGATCCGGTCGAACAGATTCGTGGTGCAAACGAAGATGCCGTTGAAGCGCTCCATGCCCTGCAGCATCTCGTTGACTTCCGACACCTCGTAGTTGCGCACGGCCTGCTGGCGGCTTTGCATGAAGCTATCCGCTTCATCGAGCAGAAGCACGGCGCCATCCTCTTCGGCACGCGCGAACATCGCGGCGATTTGCTGCTCGGTCTCGCCCACGTACTTACTCATCAGATCGGACGCGCGGCGGATCATCAGCGGCAGGTCCAGCTCGGCGGCAATGTGTTCGGCGAGCGCGGTCTTGCCCGTGCCGGGCGGCCCATAGAAACATAGCGTGCCACGCTGGCGAGCGCCCAGCGCCTGCACGATCTTGTCCACGGCGTAGCGCGTTTCCAGGTTCAGGTTGTCCAGCCGATAGTGGGTGACGACGGGCCGCGCCTCCGCTTCGGGGCGCAAACCCATCGCACGGTCGGCATGTTCAAGCTGCCTCAGGATCAGCGCTTCCACAGGTTCATCGACATCGGGCCGTGCCAGCTCCACGAAGCGCGCCGCCGATTGCACCTGCGCCGGCGTCAGCGTCTTGCGCGCGGCCAGCGTTGCGATAAAGCCATCGCTGACCGACAGGTTGCCCAGGTGCTTGCGAATGATGTTCTCGCGCACTTGCGGCGGCGGAATCTTCAGCTCCAGATGAAACTGGAAGCGCCGCAAATAGGCCGGATCGATCTGACGAATCGAGTTCGAAATCCAGATGACCGGCACGGGATTCTGCTCGAGAGTCTGGTTGACCCATGCCTTGCCGTTGACGGAGGCGCGCGTGTCTTCCTGGCCAAACAGACTCATCAGTTCGCGCGCGCTGCCGGGAAACACGTCCTCGACTTCATCGAACAGCAGCGCCGTGCGCGGACGCCCGCGCAGAAAGGCCTGCGACACCTGCAGCGACCGGTAGCGATCCTTGCCCGACAGGCTGTTCCCGTCGCGGTCGAAGCAGTCCACCTCGTAGAGTTCGCAGCCGGCCTCGCGCGCCACCAGTCGTGCGAACTCGGTCTTGCCGGTGCCCGGCGTGCCATAGATCAGCACGTTCACGCCGGTCGCATTCTGCCGCGTGGCGTTGCCCAGCAACGCGGTCAGGTAGCGCGCATCGGTCTCGACATGCGGATAGTCGCTGGTGCCTAGCGTGGGCGGCGCGGCGGGGCGGGTAAAGACCGCCATCATCTCGGCCTCGCTCGCGTAGTTGCCAAGCAGCACGTGCAGCAGGCGGTCGGACAGGCGCATCAGATCGCCCAGATCCGTCACGCTGTTTTCGGGCAGCGGCTGTTCGATCAGGTTCAGCGTTTCCAGGCGCGATCCCGGCCGCAGCGAAGCCGCGATATCGGAGGGCGTGGCCCCCGTCAGCCCCGACAGGATCTGGAAGGCTTCCTGACTGTGCGCGACCTTGCAATCGACCATCACCGCGCGCAGATCGCGCTTGTATTTGGCCAACGCCGCATAGAGCAGCAGCTTGCGCTCGTGGTCGGGCAGGTTCAGCACGTGGCTGAGCATATCGATATTGCGCACCAGCAGTACGCGTTCGCCATCGAGCCGCGCGGCAATCGCCGCCGACGATGCGGCAAACACCGCGAACATGTCCTTGGCGTGGTGCTTCACGTATTCGTCGAGGTAGTAAAACAGCGCGCTTTCGTCGAATGCGCTGTTCCACTGGCCGTGGCGTTCCAGGAAGTCCTCGGGCGACAGGCGCGACGCGCCCTTCCAGGCCGGCATGTCAGCGCAGCGCGCGGACAGAAAGCGCTGCACGCGCAGCACCACGCCGTACGGCCACACCATCTCCTGTGCGCTGACAGTGAGCACGTCATTGATATTGCTGCGCAGGTTGAAACGCGGCCCGAGCGCGCAAACCACACGCAACGCGAATTGGGCACACATCCAGTCGAGCGCCGAGGTACCCACCGCGCCGGACGAGGCACGCAGTAGCGTGTTGCGGTCGTCCATCATGCGGTCGTCTTCAGCAAAACGGGTGAAATCCATGCTGGTTCCCTTCGCACAGGGCGTTGGGGCGCGTCCGGACCGCGGGGAGCGCCTTGCCTGTGCCGTGTCTGCCGCTAACTGGGGATTCCTTTTAATCGTAGCGCGGTTTTCCACGAGTGGGGCATCGGCGGCATGCGGCGGCGCGGCGTGGCCCACGTAACGCAAAGCCGGCATCCGCCCCGAATTGCTGCGGAACACGCAATGAAGCACGCGCAGAATACCTTCACGCATTGCACAATGTGCAACAAATAAGAATCATTATCGTTTATACTACTGCGCTGATACGCTGCCCAAGAGTGGCGCTCCCCCTGTAACCGGTTACTTCACAGCTGTGTTTCTTTGGAGCGTTATCATCATGGAATTGCTACTGAGCCTGCTGGTCGGATGTGGAATCTCGCTGATCCTCTTCTACCGCAAGTGATTGCGCCGTAAGGCGAGCACCTGTTGTTCCTCTCATGTTCGATCAACGATTTTTCAAGATCACCATCGCAGTCCTGCTGTTCCACGCCGGACTGCTGTACCTGATCCAGAGCGGGTTGGCTCGCAAGCTGACGGAAGCCATCGTCGCCCCCGAGATCATTGCCCGCATCATTCCGATGGAGCAGCCCAAGCCAGAGCCGCCTGCTCCCGAACCTCCCAAGGCGCAACCGACGCCACCCAAGCAGGTGAAGGTGGTCACGCCGCGCCCGACGCCGCCGAAGCCGCAACCGACGCCCACAGCAGTGGCCAACCTGCCGCCGACGCCGAACGCCATCGAAGCACCGCCGGCTCCGCCTGCCCCTCCGGCACCGGAACCGCCTTCCCCGCCACCGGTGGCGGCCAACTCCGCACCGCGCGCGGTTGGCATTGGCGAAATGGCATGCTCGCAACCGACACCCGTGTATCCTCGCCAATCACAGCGCATGGGTGAAACGGGCACCGCGACGATCCGACTGAACTTCGATGAGAAGGGCCAGGTCATCAAGGCAGTGGTCTCCAAGTCCAGTGGCTCGGACCGGCTCGACGAAGCCGCGCTAACGGCCGCCAAGGGAATCCGCTGCAAGCCCTATGTGGAAAATGGCCGCGCCGTGGCCGCGACCGCACAGCAACCGATCAAATTCGAGCTGAACTGATTTCCCGGAATTTTCCGATACCCTAAACACAGACACTTTCAGGAACCACCATGCAGGACCTCGGACTCTCACACCTCTGGTCGCAAGGCGATTTCGTCATGCGCGCGACCGCCATCATTCTGCTGATCATGTCGCTGCTGTCGTGGATCGTGATTCTCACCAAGGCGTGGGATCTGGTCCGCCTCAAGAAGATGGCGCATGGCGCCGAAAAGCGCTTCTGGCACTCGGACGACTTCGACCACGCGCTCGATACGCTTGGCGCCAGCGAATCCAACCCGTTCCGCACGCTGGCCGTCACCGGCAAGGAAGCCGCGCAGCATCACCGCGCCAGCCAGCCGCAACTGCATGACGCACTGGATATCTCGGACTGGCTGACCCGCTCGCTCAAGAGCTCGATCGACGAAGCCGTGGCCCGCATGCAATCGGGTCTCGCAGTGCTGGCCTCGGTCGGTTCGACCGCACCTTTCGTCGGCCTGTTCGGCACCGTGTGGGGTATCTATCACGCGCTGATCGGCATTGGCGCATCGGGCGTTCCGACCATCGACAAGGTGGCTGGTCCCGTGGGTGAGGCCCTGATCATGACCGCCTTCGGTCTGGCCGTGGCCATTCCCGCCGTGCTGGGCTACAACGCGCTGAGCCGCGGCAACAAGGGCGTGATCAGCAAGCTGAACCGCTTTGCGCACGACCTGCACGCCTACTTTGTGACCGGCGCCCGCGTGCGTCCGACCTCCGCGACCCGTGCCGCCGACGATGCGTCGATGCGCCTGGCCGTCAAGAACTGAGCGCGGATTCGTCGCGCCCAAAGGAAAGCATCATGGCATTCGGCACTCTCGACGGAGACGATGACGAGGTGATGAGTGAGATCAACATGACGCCACTGGTGGACGTCATGCTGGTGCTGCTGATCATCTTCATCATCACGATTCCCGTCATCAACCACGCGGTCAAGATCGACTTGCCGCGTGCAACGAACCAGCCCAACGACACAAAGCCGCAGAGCATCAACGTTTCCGTGGATGCCCAGGGCAAGGTGTTCTGGAACCAGGAAGCCGTGGACGAGGCGCAGCTGGAGCAACGCATCGCGGAAGCCGCCCAGCAGCAGCCGCAGCCTGAGCTGCACCTGCGTGCCGACCGCGAAGTGCGCTACGAGCGCGTGGCTGAAGTCATGGCCGCCGCACAGCACGGCGGCCTCGGCAAGATCGGCTTCATTACCGAACCGAAGCACTGATCGGCTGCATCGTTTCGCGATAGAAAGGGCACCCTGCGGGGTGCCCTTTTTGCTTTTGCGAGAAGCCTGCGGTACGCCACGTCCGGCGGTGAATCGACGTCAGCGTAGCAATGATTTCGTCACAGATGTAACTTCACTCCAAGTTACTTGTAATGATAACGGTTCTCATTTAAGATCTTGTTCATCGTGATTCGCACCGGCGAATCCAAGCAGACATCCCGTCCAGACGGAACACTTCGAACGGAGAAGACCATGAGCACCTTGAGCCTGCCGCTGTCGCAACCGCGTGAAGTCACGCGCCGCCGCCTTTCCCTGCGTCGCGTGGAGGTTGCCCCGCAGGCCCGCCGCGAAACGGCCGGGGCATCGTCAGCACTGGAATCGGTCAAGTCGGCCGTTGCCGCCCTGCCCGCCCGCCTGGAAGCGCTGATGCGCCAGGCGCCGGCCAGCAACGTCGACGCCCAGGCCGTGCCACTGGAAGCCATCATGCAAGGCGCCACGACGCTGCCAATCCTGCATAACGGCGACGTCTATACGCTGCGCGTGACGCGCTACGGCAAGCTGATCCTGACCAAGTAACGCGGGATCGCCTGCGAGCTTTGTAAAGACTTTTGTGGGGACCACCCGCCAACGGGTGTTGGGCAGTAGCCAGACGATCGGAACCCCAATCAGGCAAGCATTCCAAACCCCTTGCCCGACTGGCCGATGCCAGCCATGCCATCTTTTTATTCCGCCCCGCAGGCATTGCGCCTGCGGGGCTTTTTACTATGTGTCTGCCGCGCTAAGCCGTAGAGACCAAGGACGATCAGATACCAAGGGCCGCGATGCCGGCGCGCGCAATCTGCGCGTCTTCAGTCGACTTCACACCCGACACGCCAACAGCACCCACCACTTGGTTACTCACGACGATGGGTACACCACCCTCGAGCATGCCGTGCAGCACAGGCGCCGTCATGAACGAGTAGCGGCCATTGTTGATCATGTCTTCGTAGATCTTCGATTCGCGACGGCCCAGCGACGCCGTGCGAGCCTTTTCCGTGGCGATGTAGGCCGAGATCGGCGCCACGCCATCCAGGCGAATCGAGCCGAGCGGATGACCACCGTCGTCGACGACAACAATCGTGACAGCCCAGTTGTTGGCCTTGGCCTCGGCCTCGGCGGCGACCAGCACCTTTTTCACGTCATCAGCCGTCAGTACGGTTTTTTGCTGCATACCTCTCTCCATCGTTCAGGGTTGAGGCCGCAGTATATCGCGCTCAACCCCGGCAAAATGGCGCAATACCGGCCGCGCGAAGTTGAAACTGCTTCACCTGCGAGCGGCTTGACGCTCATCTTCCACCCTGCTCTGATGCACAGCGTCCCAATGCAAAAAGGCCCGCATCGCTGCGGGCCTTCCGTTTTGCGTTATGGCCTGCCTGATCCGGAATCAGGCCCCGTCGGTGAACGAATCGCGGCGATCGGTAACACGCGCCCCATCCGAATACACGTCGCGCTGTCCCGTGACGCGTGCACCGTCCGTATAAACGTCACGGTTGCCAATGCGTGCGCCGTCGGTATAGACGTCGCGCGTATCGGTAGCTCGCTGGCCACCGCTATAGATATCGTTTTTTACCGGCGCGGCGAATGCCGACGCCGAGAGCGCGGCGAGCGCACCAATTGCTGCGATGGCCGCAAGACGTTGTTTGAATGCCATGTGAATCCCCTTGTTCTGTTTGACGACGGGCGCCGCGCCATCAGGATGCAATTGCAGGAGGCGTTGCTGTGGGAGCGGCGTCACGTGAGGCAGTTTAGGGGGAAACCCCTAGGTCAATATCCAGATCGCTTGACTGGTCGCATCAAAAACTTTGAGCGATGAATTTCAAGGGGAACCAACACGCGCAATCTTCCACCACCGGGTACGAAAGAATTCCGGCCTTGATGAGCGCAACGCAACGCGCGGCAAAAGAAAAAGCCCCAGATCGGGGCTTTTTCTGACAAACAGCTTTCAATGACTCGCTTACGGTACCCGCTTAGTGGTGATGACCGTGGCCGTGGCCGTGGCCATGACCGTAGTAGCCACCGTGCCCACGCCAACCCGGGCCATAGTAATAACGGGGGCCACCACCGTAGTAGCGTGGCGCGCCGTAGTACACCGGTGCAGGGCGAACAACTACCGGCGGCGGGCCGTAATAAACCGGAGCCGGAGCCACAACCACCGCGGGAGGCGGTGCATAGTAGGCCGGTGCCGGCGGGTAGTAGGCGGGACCGCCCACCACGACGCCCGGAACACCGATCGCCACGTCGACGTTCACACGCGCCATTGCAGCGCCAGACGCCAGCGCGGCGGCCACACCGAATGCTGCGAACAACCAACGTTTCATGATCGTGCCTCTACGAGTTAGGAGGATTCCTGATACTCACTATTGTACGAGGTCACGGAATTGCAGGTGAAACGGCGGTATCGACATTGTTACTGGCGGTAACAGCGGGATCACAAATGGCAGGTGTTGTATCCGGCTTGCTTCCTGCGGTCGAAGCCACCACAATACCGGGCTTGCCGTGCGGTCGTGGAGAAATTGGTAGACTCAGCAGACTTAAAATCTGCCGCCTTTCCGGGCTTACGGGTTCGAGTCCCGTCGGCCGCACCAACGCTCTCCAGCTATCCGTTGCCGGAACCGATTCACACCAGAATCGCACAGAGCGCAGCGCCCACCACCATCAGGAAGACGAACAGCAAGCCCGCCAGAGCCAGTGGCTTGCGGCCAGCGCGCAGCAGATCGCCAATCCGTGTGTGCAGGCCAATGGCGAGCATTGCACAGGCCAGCAGCCAATTGTCCAGCGCGGTCAGCGCCGGCTTCCAGGTCACCGGCACCAGCGCGGCGGAATTCAGCGCCATCACGGCAACGAAACCCACCGCAAACCACGGGACAGAGCGCAGCAGCCCCTTCAGGTTCCGCGTACCACCCGCTTCCTGCGACCAGCTCGTGCGCGGCCACAAGGCCATCACCAGCAGCAGCGGACCCAGGGCCAGCACTCGCACCATCTTCGCTACCACTGCCGCATCGGCAGTGGCATCGCTCACCATCTTGCCCGACGCGATGACCTGCGCCACCTCATGCAGCGTGGCACCGGTAAAGATGCCGAAAGCGCGCTCGCTCACCGCGAGATGCCAATGCTGCGTGGCGAGTTCATACATCCACGGGTAGAGCAGCATGCCGAAGGTGCCGAACAGCACGACCGTCGCCACGGCAACGGCCGTCTGGCGGTCATCGGTGCGCAGCACCGACGACACGGCGATGGCTGCCGCAGCGCCACACACCGCGCTGCCGGCGCTTACCAGAATCGCCTCGCGGCGGCTCAGGCCGAAAAACGACGAACCCACCCAGGTACCAAACAGCAGCGTTGCCACCAGCATCAGCAACGGGACGATGACCCCACCCACGCCAAGTGCCGCGATTGCACCAAACGTCAGGCGAAGGCCATATAGGGCAACGCCAAGCCTGAGCATGTGATGGCGTGCCACCTGCATGCCCGGCGCCAGCGGCGTCAGCCAATGCTTGGGCATCGTATTGGCAGCGATCATCCCGGCAAACATCGCCAACGTCAGCGCCGACAGGCCGTATTGCGAGATGGCCGGATGACCGGCCATCACCTGGGCAAGCCAGGCAATCGCGCCAAGGGGGATCAGCGTCAGGATGCGCTTGCGCCACAGCGTGAGCGTGGACGGGGCAATGGCAACCGGGATCGAATGTGGGGCAGGAGCCGTGGACATGGCAGCGACGAGTTCTTTGTTCGATGCCTTGCAGCGTACGCACCCGTAGCTAACCCGTAAAACGGGTAATATCGTTATACCTAATTTGTTTTATCGATAAGCCTATGGACCAGCGTCCGCTCCGCCTGACCCTGCGCCAGCTGCAAGTGTTTGTTGCCGTCGCCCAGCACGGCAGTACAACTGCGGCGGCGGATGCGCTGGCCATGTCCCAGTCGGCAGTCAGCGCATCACTGGCCGAGCTGGAACGTGCCTTGAACGGCGCACTATTCGATCGCGTGGCGCGCCGACTGGCGATCAACGAGGCCGGGCGCCAGTTTTTCCCGCGCGCGCTATCACTGCTGGACCAGGCCCATGAACTGGAGCGGTTTGCGTCAGAAGGCGGCGTTCAGTTGCGGATTGCTGCCAGCAATACGATCGGCAGCTATATCTTGCCGGCGCTGCTGGCTGGCTTCCGTAACGCCCAGAGCGGCCCATGCACGCTCGACCTGCGTATCGGCAACACCCAGGACGTGCTGCACGCCCTGCTCAAATTCGAAGTCGACATCGGGCTGATCGAAGGCACCAGCCATGAGCGCGACCTGCGTAGCATGCATTGGTGCGACGACGAAATGGTGGTAGTTGTCGGGCCGACGCACCCGCTGGCGATGACCGCGGACCGCCCGGAGATATTGCACGAGATGCTGCGGGAAGCCGACTGGATCGTGCGCGAACCAGGCTCCGGCACGCGCGAAATCATCGAGGCGAGGCTGGTGCCGGCGCTCGGCGCTCTGCGCTTCGCGCTGGAACTCGGCAATGCGGAAGCTATCAAGCGCGCAGTGATGAGTGGATTCGGCGTCAGTTGCCTGTCGCTGCACGTGGTGCGGGACGAAATCGAGCGCGGACTGCTTGTGACGCTGCAAAGCGGCCTGCCGCGTGTGATCCGCCCCCTTCAGCTGGTGGTACATCAGGACAAATTTCCCACCCAGGGGCTGCTCGCCTTTACCGAATACCTGCGTGGCGCGGCCCCGGTTCAGGCTGGCTGAGGATCGCGCTGCCCATCACCATCCAGACGCGCGGAGTAGCGGTCAAGCAGATGGAACAACACTGGATTGAGCAGGATCGACAACAGCGCACCAGCGAGAATCAAGGCCTGCCCACGCTCTGGAAGAATGTTCAGGTAGACGCCAAGGCTGGCCAGGATAAATGAGAACTCGCCAATCTGCGCGAGGCTCACGGCGATGGTCAAACCCACGCGGTGGCTGTGTCCGAAAACTCGCACGATTGCCAGCGCCGCCAACGACTTGCCGACCAGAATGATCAGCAGCGTTGCGAGCACGCCCCAAGGATCGTTCACGAGCACCATCGGATCGAACAGCATGCCGACCGAGACAAAGAAAAGTACTGCGAATGCATCGCGCAATGGCAGCGACTCTTCGGCGGCACGATGGCTGAACTCCGACTCCGCCAGCACCATGCCGGCAAAGAACGCGCCGAGCGCGAACGACACACCGAATAGCGAATAGGCGCCAAACGCCACGCCCAGTGCGACGGCTAGCACGCCGAGTCGAAACAGTTCCCGGCTGCCCGTCCAGACAATGCGCTCGAGCATCCACGGAATGAAGCGCCGGCCGATCACCATCATCACCACAACGAACGCCACCACCTTGCCAAGCGTCGAGAGAATCTCGATCAGCACATCCATCGTTGCGGGTGCCGCCTTGGCCTCACCCTCCCCGCCGCCAAGCAGACCGGCCATTGCAGGCAGCAGCACGAGCGCAAGCACCATCGCCAGGTCTTCCACGATCAGCCAGCCCACGGCGATACGGCCTTGCTGCGATTCGATCAGGTCACGCTCCTGCAGCGCGCGTAGCAGCACGACGGTACTGGCGACCGACAAGGCCAGGCCATACACGAGTCCCTGCCCCCAATGCCAGTCGAAGCCCCAGGCAACCAGCATGCCCAAAGCCGTTGCAATGCTGATCTGCACGATCGCGCCGGGAATCGCGATCTTCTTCACGGCCATCAGGTCCTTGACGGAAAAATGCAGACCCACGCCAAACATCAGCAGAATCACGCCAAGTTCGGCCAGTTCCGGCGCCAGCGCCTGGTCAGCCGTGTAGCCGGGCGTGTGCGGCCCCACCACGATCCCGGCGCACAGATAGCCAATCAGGGGCGGCAGCCGAAACTTGTTGGCGATGGCCCCGAGAATAAACGCCAGCACGATGCCGCCGACAATGGTGCTGATAAGCGGGGTGGCGTGCTGCATGCGTTGGGGCTCCTTTCCGGTTGCCTGATGATCTGGGTGATGCCACTGAGTCGCCCACGCGCCAACCGCTACACCGCGCGCATTGGCACGCCGGGAGCGGGGTAACACATGAATCGCTGGTGGTACGGGAAGAGCGGCCGCGGACTGTGGGGAGCACGACAAATCGACATGCGCCACGGCAGGGGAAATGCATCGGAATACGACTACGCGAGGTGGCTTGCCACGACAGGCGCCGTCCCGAATGCGTACGGCCTGACATAATGTAACACGCTAAGCACGCGGCTCAGGATGAGAGCAATCCGAAAAAACGTAGGGATATTGGCGAATGCCGAGGCTGAAAAACATAACGGCGCCCATTGGGCGCCGTTTGCTTGCAACTGGAGGCGGAGGTCGGAATCGAACCGGCGTACACGGCTTTGCAGGCCGCTGCATAACCACTCTGCCACCCCGCCAGGTGACGATGCTGGATTGTATCCGCATTCGCTGCGTGCGTCGTAACTGCCGACTCAGCAGCAGGATTCAACCCTGCTAATGAAAAAGGGAAGCGCTGCTTCCCTTTGGGATTTGGAGCGGGAGACGAGTCTCGAACTCGCGACCTCAACCTTGGCAAGGTTGCGCTCTACCAACTGAGCTACTCCCGCATACAACTTTTACCTCAGTGGCAGCTTACGCTGCCGATCCGCCGACCTGACCATACTTCATCACGTCACCGGATGCCATTTAACCTGGAGCGGGAGACGAGTCTCGAACTCGCGACCTCAACCTTGGCAAGGTTGCGCTCTACCAACTGAGCTACTCCCGCAGGGCCATGCATCTTACCGAAAAGCAAACTATCGCGCAACTTCTTTTAACTACGCAGCTTTATGCTGGCAATTCACGCTAAGTACTGCTTATCTTGCTGCTTTCGTTTGCGTCGTCAGCAGCGAGAACGAGATTATTGCAAAAACCGAACCGGCTCGTCAACAACTTTTTGCAGGGAATTTCATTTTTGTGTGCGCGCCCCGCTGAGCGCATCGCTGCGCTCCCGGATCTGCGGCCACGCCAGCTTCATGTAATAGAACATCGACCAGAGCGTCAGCACGGCGGCCACGTAGATCATGACGGTGCCAAGCATCGAAGCATCCATGCCGAACAGCGTATCGTTGAACAGCAGCAGCGGAATAGCGATCATCTGCACCGTGGTCTTGAGCTTGCCCAGGAAGTTCACGGCCACGCTCTTCGACGCACCGATCTGCGCCATCCATTCTCGCAGCGCGGAAATCGTGATCTCGCGGCCGATGATCACCAGCGCGATCAGATCGGCCACGCGGCCCAGCGCCAGCAACGACAGCAGCGCCGCCGTGACCATCAGTTTGTCGGCCACCGGGTCCAGGAACGCGCCAAACGCCGAAGTCTGGTTCCAGCGCCGCGCCAGAAAACCGTCCAGCCAGTCGGTGGCGGCGGCGATGATGAAGAACGACGCCGCCGTCACGTTCTTGGTGTGCATCGGCAACCATGCCTCTGGCAGGTAATAGACCCCGACGACAAGCGGGATCATGGCCACGCGAAGCCAGGTCAGCAGGATGGGAATGTTCAGTGGCATGGGCGGTGCGTTCTTGCGCCAGAAACTGGCTGGGCTGCGATGTGGTTGCCAAGGCGGATTGCGCGATTGTCGCCGATTTCGGCCTGAACCCGTAAATTTCAGACCGAAAGTCGCCCACTACCTGCAAGGGGCCGCCTAGTGGAGCTGCCGGTAGATCTCTTCGGCCAGCGTGCGTGAGATGCCCTCCACGCTCGCCAGTTCGTCGACGCTGGCGGCCATTACCCCGCGCAGGCCGCCAAACCGCGTCAACAGCTTCTGCCGGCGACGGGCGCCGACACCTTCGATCTCTTCCAGCCGCGACGTCGTGCGGGCCTTGGCGCGCTTGGCGCGCATACCCGTGATGGCAAAGCGGTGGGCCTCATCGCGAATCTGCGCCACGAGCATCAGCGCCGCACTTCCCTGCCCCAGTTCCAGCGAAGGGCGGCCGTCGGCAAAGACCAGCGCTTCAAGCCCCACCTTGCGGCCCTCGCCCTTGGCCACACCGACCAGCAGGCCGATGTCGAGACCGAGTTCCTCGAACACCTGCCGCGCCACTTCGACCTGCCCCTTGCCGCCGTCGATCAGCACCACACGGGGCATGCGCGGCACGCCTTCCGCGCCCTCGGCATTGGGATCGCCGCCATCCTCCTGGATCTGCTCGACCAACTTCTGATAACGGCGCGTCAACACCTGGCGCATTGCCGCATAGTCGTCGCCCGGCGTGATGTCGGTGATATTGAAGCGGCGGTATTCGCTGTTCTGCATCTCGTGATGATGGAACACCACGCACGACGCCTGCGTGGCCTCGCCGGCCGTATGGCTGATATCGAAGCATTCGATGCGCAGCATGGCCAGGTCCTCCATGTCGAGGCCGATCGTCTCGGCCAGCGCGCGCGTGCGTGCCTCCTGGCTGCCCTGCTCCGCCAGCCGCCTGGCCAGTGCCAGACCGGCGCCCTGCGCGGCCATCTCCAGCCAGATCTTGCGCTGCCCCTGCGGCTGGCGCACCAGCGCCACCTTGCGCCCCGCCTGCATCGACAATGCCTCGACCACCGCGCCGTCGGCCGGAAGATGGCTGACGACGATGATCGGCGGCGGCGCCTGGTCCAGGTAGTGCTGGATCATGAATGCCGACAGCACCCGCATGGCGATGCGATCCACCGAGAGCGGTCCGGCATCCTGCACGATGGCCTCGGCGGCCTCGGTGCCCTGATCGCCGACCGGCTCGCCGATGTCGTCGCTTTCTTCGACGATCATCGCGGCCTCATCGGCGTGGGCGGGAAAATAAGCCTTATCGCCCAGATGCCGGCCGCCGCGCACCATTGCCAGGTTCACGCATGCGCGGCCGCCCTGCACGGCAACCGCCAGCACATCGATATCGCGTGCCTGGCCGACTTCTTCCACGGCCTGGCGCTTGAGCACGGTAGACAGTGCCGCAATCTGGTCACGCACCGCGGCGGCCTGCTCGAACTGCAGCTGCACGGCGTGAGACTCCATTTTCTGCTGAAGCCCTTCGAGTACCTCCGTCTCGCGGCCCTGCAGAAAGCGCGCGGCATTACCGACGTCGCGCGCGTAATCGTCTTCCGAAATCGCCTTCACGCATGGTGCCGTGCAACGATGGATCTGGTGCAGCAGGCACGGTCTCGTACGGTTGTTGAAAACCGTGTCTTCGCAGGTGCGCAGCTGGAACACCTTCTGCAAGATCTGCATGCTTTCGCGCACGGCATGCGCACTCGGAAACGGACCGAAGTACTGGTGCTTGCGGTCGGTCGCGCCCCGGTAGTAGGCCATGCGAGGAAATTTGTGGCCGGTCAGCTTCAGGAACGGGTACGACTTGTCATCCCGAAACAGGATGTTGTAGCGCGGCGCCAGCGCCTTGATGAGATTGTTCTCAAGCAGCAGCGCCTCTGCCTCCGTCCGCACCACCGTGGTTTCGATCCGCGCGATCTTGCCCACCATCATGGCGATACGCGGCGACAACTGCGTCTTGTTGAAGTAGCTCGACACCCGCTTCTTCAGATCGCGCGCCTTGCCCACGTAGAGCACGTTGCCATCGGCATCGAAGTAGCGATAGACGCCGGGCAGCCCCGGCATCCGCGCCAGGATGGGACGCGGATCGAACTCGGGCACGTCGGGCGGCTCGGCGACCGGCGCGGGCGCCGCATCGGGTTCGGGCAATACGGGATCGGTCGGAGAGACGGGTTCCTGCTCGGGCATCGGGGAGGCGATTGGACTGATATGGTGTGCGCACAGGGTGCGCCGACACGGGGCGCTGACCTAGAATCGCAAGTTTAGAGCAATTCGCCCGCGGGACTTCTTCCGGCACGGCCGCTCTCGTCTTGTCTTCAACGCCATCCGTATCATGCCAATCCGCTCCTGGGACATTTTCTGCACGGTCATCGACAACTTCGGTGACATCGGCGTGTGCTGGCGGCTGGCACGCCAGCTGGCGCAAGAGCACGGGCACGCGGTACGCCTCTGGGTGGATGACCTGGGCAGCTTTGCCCGGCTGGCCCCGGAAATCGACCCGGCCGCCACGCGTCAGCGCCTGGCCGGCGTCGACGTGCATCGCTGGGATCCGCGCCCCGACGCCCCTTTCGACGCCCCCGCGCCGCATGACGTCGTCATCGAGGCATTCGCCTGCCATTTGCCCGAATCGTTCCTGACAGCTATGGCGGCCGCGCCTCGCAAGCCGGTCTGGCTCAACCTGGAATACCTGAGTGCCGAGGACTGGGTCAGCGAGCACCACGCGATGGCGTCGCCACATCCGCGACTACCGCTGACCAAGCATTTCTTCTTTCCCGGCTTTGCGCACGGCACCGGCGGCCTCTTGCGCGAATCGATGATCGGCGCATCGCGCGACACCTTCCGCACCAGCCCCGCCGCGCAGGCCACGCTGTGGCACCGGCTGGGCGTGCAGCCGGCACACGACACCCTGAAGGTCAGCTTCTTTGCGTATGCCAACCCGGCCACGCCTGCGCTGCTGGAGCAATGGCGCGATGGCAGCACCCCGATCGAGTGTTTCGTCCCCCAGGGACTCGCCGCCGGACAGATCGAGCAATGGCTGGGCGCCGCGCTGACGCCTGGCGCCACGCACTATCGCGGCAACCTGATCGTGCACGGCATTCCGTTCGTCCGTCAGGAACACTACGACGAACTGCTCTGGACCTGCGACGTCAATTTCGTGCGCGGCGAAGACTCGTGCGTGCGCGCGCACTGGGCGGCCAGGCCAATGATCTGGCACATCTATCCGCAGGATGACCGGGCGCATCACATCAAGCTCGATGCCTGGCTGGAGCGCTTTGCGCGCGCCGGTGTGGCACCCGAGGCATCCGCCGCGCTAACCGCGTTCTCGCATGCCTGGAACGGTTATGGGACGCACCCCGACTGGGCGCAGTTGCAGGCGCAATTGCCGGCGCTGACCGCCGGCATGGACCGCTGGCAGAGGCAATTGCAGCACTTGGGCGATCTGGCCGCGAATCTCGTGGCCTTCAGCGAAAATCAGGTAAAATAACCGGTTGATTTTAATACTGATGGCGGGCCAGGTTTCCAGGCCAAGAACAAACTGCCGGCTGCACGCCTTCGCCATACCGATTTCCGGGAATCCATCGTTCCCGGACCATTTTTTTCAGGAAGACAGTTCAGATGAAAATCGCACAGGAACTCCGCGTCGGCAACGTGTTCATGATCGGTTCCGACCCGATGGTGGTTCAAAAGGCCGAGTACAACAAGTCGGGCCGTAACGCCGCTGTTGTGAAGATGAAGTACAAGAACCTGCTGACGGACGCCCCGGGCGAATCCGTCTTCAAGGCCGACGACAAGTTCGAAGTGGTCGTGCTGGAGCGCCGCGAATGCACGTACTCGTACTTCGCTGACCCGATGTACGTGTTCATGGACACCGAGTACAACCAGTACGAAGTCGAGAAGGACAGCATGGGCGACGCGCTGAACTACCTCGACGACGGCATGGCCGTGGAAGTGGTGTTCTACAACGACAAGGCCATCTCGGTGGAAATGCCGACCACGCTGGTCCGCGAAATCATCTACACGGAACCGGCCGTCAAGGGCGACACCTCGTCGGGCAAGGTGCTCAAGGGCGCCAAGATCAACACCGGCTTCGAACTGCAAGTGCCGCTGTTCTGCAACATCGGTGACAAGATCGAAATCGACACGCGCACCGGCGAATACCGCAGCCGCGCCAACTAAGTCTTACGGCGCCACGCAGTAAAAAAGGGCAGCTTCGGCTGCCCTTTTGTTTTGCTTTGCCTTGCCGCTCCACCTGCCTCAGGCAATCAGCTCCAGCTCCTTCAACAGGCGAAGCGCTGCGCGATACTCCCCTTCCTGTTGCAGCTTGTTCCAGTCAAGCGGCTTCCTGCGGCCAAACAGCTTGCGAATACGGCGCTGCGATGTCTTGCTGATCGACGCATCCAGCTCCGTCAGCAGTTGATCGGCCTTCTCAGGGTTGTTGCAGATCAATACCATGTCACATCCCGCATCGAGCGCAGCCTTTGCGCCTTGCGTGACGGTACCGGCCACGCTGGCACCCTCCATGCTGAGGTCGTCGCTGAAAATCACGCCCTCGAAGCCAAGTTGCGTGCGCAGGACATCCTGCAGCCAGAAGGAAGAGAAACCAGCCGGATTCGGGTCCACCTTCGGATAGATGACGTGGGCCGGCATGACCGATGCCAGCGCCTGGCCCATCCAGTCATAGGGCTTGGCGTCGTGCGCGAGGATTTCGTCGAGCGTCCGTTCATCAACCGGCACCGCAACATGCGAATCGGCTTCCACGTAGCCGTGCCCAGGAAAATGCTTGCCGCAGTTGGTCATGCCCGCCAGCAGCAGACCATGCGTCAGATGGTTGGCCAGCATCGTGACCACGCGCGGGTCCGTATGGAAGGCGCGATCGCCAATCACGCCACTGCGACCAAAATCCAGGTCCAGCACCGGCGTAAAGCTCAGGTCGACGTCACAAGCCCGCAGTTCGGCGGCCAGCACATAGCCGCAGGCGATGGCGGCCTTGGTAGCCAGCAGTACATCGCGATCCCACAATTGACCGAGCTTGGCCATTGCCGGCAGGTGCGTAAAACCATCGGTCTTCGCGCGCTGCACGCGTCCGCCTTCATGGTCGATGCAGATCAGCACATCGTCCCGGACATTGCGAATGGCGCGGGTCAACGCAACCAGTTGCGCGCGCGATTCGAAGTTGCGCGCGAACAGGATGACGCCACCAGTGAGCGGATGCGCGATGCGACGCTCATCTTCCGCATTGAGCTGCTTGCCCACGACGTCGAGCACCACGGGACCCGGGCGCTTGCCGGTCAATTTCTTATTCATATCGATTCAGTTCGAGGCAGGTTCAGGCAGCGGACCAGCCTGACCAGTCCGCTCCGCGATCGCAAAGGCGACCGCATAGTCATGTTCATCGCTGACACTGACACGAATCGTCAGGCCGCGTTCCCGCACCCATTCGGCAAGTTCGCCCGTGCATTGCGGCGTCGGCTCGCCCGACGGCAGGTTCAGGAGCTCCATTGCGCGCCAGCTCATCGGCCAACGCATGCCCAGGCCGATGGCCTTCGAGAAGGCCTCCTTGGCGGCGAAGCGGGTGGCAAGGAATGCCAGGCCGCGCTTTTCCGAGCGCGCCTTGCGTGCGTGGTAGACCTTCAGCTCGCGCGGGCCGAGTACTTTTTCGGCAAAGCGGCCGCGCGTGCGGTCCATCACGCCCTGCACGCGATCGATCTGGATGATGTCGGTGCCGATCCCGTAGATCACGCGGACTGCCCCGGTACGGGATAACGGGTGCCCAGGCGCGCGGCCACCATGATCGCCTTCATCTCGCGCACCGCATTCTGCCAGCCGACAAACACCGCGTGCGCAACGATGGCATGCCCGATGTTCAGCTCTTTGATACCCGGCAGCGCCGCAATGCGCTGCACGTTCGTGTAGTGCAGGCCGTGGCCGGCGTTCACAACCAGTCCATGCTTCTGGCCGGCGTTCACGCCCTCGGCCACGCGCAGGAACTCCGCTTCTTGCGCATCGGCCGTATGGGCATCGGCATAGGCGCCCGTATGAATCTCGATGACCGGGGCCTTGCACGCCGCGGCGGCGGCAATCTGCTCAGGATCCGCATCGATGAACAGCGAAACACGGATGCCCGCATCGGCCAGCTGACGGCACGCGGCACTGACCTGCTCGAAGTGACCGACCACGTCGAGGCCGCCTTCGGTGGTCACTTCCTCGCGCTTCTCCGGCACCAGGCACACGTCCTGCGGCTTGATCTCGCACGCGATGTCGAGCATCTCGGACGTAATCGCGCACTCCAGATTCATGCGCGTGGCCAGCTTGGGCCGCAGCGCGCGCACATCGGCATCGCGGATATGGCGGCGATCCTCGCGCAGGTGCAGCGTAATCAGGTCTGCGCCGGCTTCTTCGGCCTGCAGCGCAGCCTGAATCGGATCGGGATAGACAGTGCCGCGCGCATTACGCAGCGTGGCAACGTGATCGATATTGACGCCAAGGTCGATGACCCCGGGATTCGCGTGGAAGATCATGCCAGCTTGCTCAGAGGAATTAGGGAATCAAAGGTACTGCAGATCGATCAGGATCTGGCGCGTTTTCAGCGGCTCACCCTGCAAATAATAATGCAGCAGGAACCGCATCAGGGCGCGGCTTTGCGTAACGGTCTGCGCGCGCGCGTAGTCGTCCTGCCCCATGTCGAGCAGGGTCTGGCCCGACACCACCGGCCAGCTCGATGGATCGCTCGCATGGGCGCGCCGCACGCCACGCTCAGGCTGATAAACGTAATCCAGCCCCGGCTGCACGCGCTCTCCAGTCTTGATGCACTGGTCGAACGCCACGGCAAAGCCGGTCTCCTGCAGCAGCACGCGCTCGAAGCTGCGCAGCACCAGGCTGGCCGATTCGCCGTGCGCCAGCCGCGTCAGCGTGATCATGTAGTGCTTGAACAGTGCCGGATGCGCGTCCTCGCGCGGGCAGAATCGCAGCAGCAGCTCGTTCAGGTAGAAGCCGGACAGCAGTGCGTCGCCCGACAGCGGCAGCAAGCCGCCCATGTACTCGGCCTTGGTCAGCGTCTTGACTTCGCCACGCCCGGTCCACGACAACGAGATCGGATGAAAATGCTGCAGCACGGCGCGCAGTGCGGAATGCGGACGCTTGGCGCCCTTGGCGACCATCGCCATGCGGCCGTGATCGCGCGTGAAGACGTCCAGGATCAGACTCGTTTCGCGGTAAGGATAGGCGTGCAGCACGAATCCCGCCTCGTTGGCCACGCGAAGTTCCGAACGGGCCGGCACGATGCGCATCGCGCGGTCCATCATCTCGCGCCCCGCCGCCACGGCCGGATTCAGTGCCGGGATTGCCCCGGACTCCAGCACCTCGGCGGCTTCCTCGGCGATTGGATCGGCGCTGCGCGCACGCGGCGCGGCGCGGCGCACGTCAGGCATCCTGGTCACTCGTAGCCGTAGGCCCGCAATCCAGCTTCGTTGTCGGCCCAGCCGCTCTTGACCTTGATCCACATCTCCAGGTAGACCTTGCCATCGAACAGCTTTTCCATGTCGAGGCGCGCCTCGGTGGAAATCTGCTTGAGCTTGCTGCCCTTGTTGCCGATGATCATCGCCTTGTGCGCATCGCGCTCGACCAGGATCGTGGCAAAGATCCGACGCAGCCGGCCTTCCGTTTCAAACTTGTCGATCACGACAGTGCTCGTGTACGGCAGCTCGTCGCCAGTCCAGCGGAATACCTTCTCGCGAATGATTTCCGACGCCAGGAAGCGCTCGCTCCGGTCGGTCATCGCGTCGACGTCGTACATCGGCTCGCCTTCGGGCAGGAACGGCCGGATGATGCCCAACAGGCGCTGGATATGATCGCGCGTCTTGGCCGACATCGGCACCACTTCCGTAAACGGAAAGCGCTGCCCCATCTGTTCCAGGAACGGCATCATCACTTCGGAGCGGCCTTCGCCGATGCGGTCGAGCTTGTTGCAGACCAGCAGCACGGGCACATTCTTCGGCAGCAGCGACAGCACCTTTTCATCGTCGGCGCCGAAATAGCCGGCTTCGACGACGAACAGCACCACGTCCACCGACGACAGCGTCGACGTGACAGCGCGGTTCAGCGAGCGGTTCAGCGCGCTGGCATGGCGCGTCTGGAAGCCCGGGGTATCGGCAAAAACATACTGCGTATCGTCCGTGGTCTGAATACCGACGATCCGATGGCGTGTGGTCTGCGCCTTGCGCGACGTGATACTGATCTTCTGGCCAACCAGCGCATTCATCAACGTGGACTTGCCGACGTTGGGACGGCCAACGATGGCCACGGTGCCGCAGCGGAATGCCGGGGCACCGGACGGTTCCGCAGCGTCCTGCTGCGGAGGGAGAGAATCGGTCATTCCTTCAACCTGAGAGACAACTGGGGATCCGGTGGCACCGGCTGCTTGCGCGTCTTGCCCGTGCGCTCGGCACGGCTGCGCTTGAGCAACTGGGGCACGAGCTTCTGGACTTCATCAAGCGCGAGCTTGGCCGCCGCCTGCTCGGCCGCGCGGCGCGACGCGCCAGTGCCGAACACGCGCACCTCCAGTTTAGGCACGATGCACTCGACTTCAAATTGCTGGCTATGCGCCGCACCGTGTGTAGCGATGACGTTGTACTGCGGCAAGGCGATCTTGTGGCCCTGCAGGTACTCCTGGAGCAGCGTTTTGGCATCCTTGCCCAGCGTGCGAGGATCCACCTGCTCCAGAATGGGGATATACAGCTTGCGGATCAATGCCCGGGCGGCATCGAATCCGCTATCGAGGAACACCGCGCCGACAATGGCCTCGAGCGCATCCGCGAGTATCGAGGGGCGACGGAAACCACCGCTCTTCAACTCGCCTTCGCCAAGGCGCAGCGCATCGGACAGCTGCAGCATCTGGGCGATCTCGTACAGCGCCTGCTGCTTGACCAGATTGGCCCGCACGCGCGACAGATCGCCCTCGTCCAGCTTGCCGAACATGCCATACAGCATGTCGGCCACCGCGCAGTTCAGCACCGAATCGCCCAGGAATTCGAGCCGCTCATTGTGCTGCGCGCTATGACTGCGATGCGTGAGCGCCTGCTGCAGCAATTCGGGCTTGCTGAATCGGTAGCCGAGACGTTGCTGCAAGGCGTCGAGGGTCATGTCTTTACTGCGTTCCCGAATAGGTAATCAAAAAACTCAATGGTCCGTAGACCTTCACTTCGGTCCGGTATTCGAAGCCGATGGAGCGAATACGCCCGGTATCGTCCTCATTCACATCCAGATCCTCGCCCCGGATCGAGGTGATATTGTCGATCTGGGCCTGCTTGTCGAAATTGGCGGCCACATCCTTGCGGTTGGACGCCCGGTCCTTGGCATAGTTGACGGCACGCTTGACCGAGAAATACTCCAGCGCGCTCGGTATCGACTTCAGCGCCGGCAAAGCCACCGCGCCTACCAGAATAACCACGATCAGCAGTGAACCCATCGAAAATCCACGTGATTTTTTAACCACAAAACCACGGACTTTCCCCCGATTACCCCAAAACTTCTGACCCATCGCGCTGCCCTCGTTTTTGAGTGTTTTGCGCTGCGTAGTACCGTCGAGCTATCGACGAGCGATTACTTGAACGATCCCACGCGCCCGAAATTGCCCAGATTCATCCAGATCATGAACGCTTTGCCGACGATGTTCTTGTCCGGCACAAAGCCCCAGTATCGGGAATCCAGGCTGTTGTCACGGTTATCCCCCATGACGAAATAGTGACCTTCCGGCACTTTACACGTCAGTCCCTGCTGATTGTAAGTGCAGTTTTCGCGGAACGGAAAATCAGGATCGGCACCTGCCACAAAAGCCGGCCGGTCCGCGTCGTTCAGAATGCCATGTTCAGGTCCGCCCGGCAGCTTTTCGGTGAAATGCTTCGAATAGGCCAGACGCTCTTCGTCCAGATAGTCCGGCAGCTGGCTGTACTCCGCCGGCTTGCCATTGATCGTCAGCTTCTTGTTTTCGTAACGCACCACGTCGCCCGGCACCCCGACCACACGCTTGATGTAGTCGAGCGACTCATCCTTCGGGTAACGGAACACCATCACGTCGCCACGTTGCGGCTCGCCAACATCGATGATCTTCTTGTTCACCACGGGCAGGCGAATGCCGTAGTCGTACTTGTTCACCAGAATGAAGTCGCCGATCAGCAGCGTCGGGATCATCGAGCCGGACGGAATCTTGAACGGCTCCACCACGAACGATCGCAGCACGAACACGGCCAGGATCACCGGGAAAAAGCTTGCCGAATATTCAAGCCACCACGGCTGGCGCATTTTTTCCTCGGCCAGCTTCGCGCGCGAGCGATCCAGCTCCGCCGTGCCCTGCCCCGCCTGCGTGTACTGACGCTGAGAGTCGAACTCGGCCAGGGCCAACTGCGTCACGCTGCGGCGCTGGCGCTCGAATACCAGCTTGTCAGCAACCCAGGCAATGCCCGTAATGACGACCAGCACGAAAAGGATCAGTGCAAAATTCATGACGGCTTGGAGTGATGTCGATTTATTGGTATTGCCAGCTTGTTATGGCCAGTCGCGCGCTTACTTGTCGTCCACCTGCAGGATCGCCAGGAAGGCCTCCTGCGGGATTTCCACAGTTCCCACCTGCTTCATGCGCTTCTTGCCAGCCTTCTGCTTTTCCAGCAGCTTCTTCTTACGGGAGATATCGCCGCCGTAGCACTTCGCCAGCACGTTCTTGCGCAGCGCCTTGACGTTTTCACGCGCAATGATGTTCGAGCCGATGGCCGCCTGGATGGCCACGTCATACATCTGGCGCGGAATGATTTCGCGCATCTTGGCTGCCACCTCGCGCCCGCGATATTGCGAGTTCGAGCGGTGCACGATCACGGACAGTGCGTCGACCTTGTCGCTGTTGATCAGGATATCGACCTTGACCACATCCGACGGGCGATATTCCTTGAACTCGTAATCCATCGACGCATAACCGCGCGAGACCGATTTCAGGCGGTCAAAGAAATCCATGACGATCTCCGCCATCGGAATTTCGTAGGTCAGCTGCACCTGCTTGCCGTGGTAGCTCATGTTGATCTGCGAGCCGCGCTTCTGCGTGCACAGCGTGATCACCGAGCCGACGTAATCCTGCGGCATGTACAGGTTCACCGTGACGATCGGCTCCAGGATTGCCTCGATCTTGCTCGGATCGGGCATCTTGGCCGGATTCTCAACGGTCACCATCGTGCCGTCACGCAGCTGCACCTGATAGACCACGGTCGGCGCCGTCGTGATCAGGTCCATGTCGAATTCGCGCTCCAGGCGCTCCTGCACGATTTCCATGTGCAGCAGGCCCAGGAAGCCGCAGCGGAAGCCGAAACCGAGCGCCTGCGACACTTCCGGTTCGAACTGCAGCGACGCATCGTTCAGCCGCAGCTTTTCCAGCGATTCGCGCAGCGCTTCGTACTGGTTGGACTCCACCGGGTACAAACCGGCGAACACCTGCGGCTTGACTTCCTTGAAGCCCGGCAGCGGTGCCTCGGCGCGGCGTGCGGTCGTGGTGATCGTGTCGCCCACCTTGGCGGCCTTCAGTTCCTTGATGCCGGCGATCACAAAACCCACCTGCCCCGCCGTCAGCGCGTCGCGCTGGACCGACTTCGGCGAGAACACGCCCACCTGCTCCACCAGGTGCTGCGCGCCCGTAGCCATCAGCAGGATCTTGTCCTTGGTACGCAGCGTGCCATTGACGACGCGCACCAGCATCACCACACCGACGTAGTTGTCGAACCACGAGTCGATGATCAGGGCCTGCAGCGGCGCGGCGGCGTCGCCCTTGGGCGGCGGCACCTTGGCGATCAGCGCCTCGATGACGTCCTCCACGCCCTGGCCGGTCTTGGCCGAGCACGGCGTGGCGTCACTGGCGTCGATGCCGATGACGTCTTCGATTTCTTGCTTGGCGTTGTCCGGATCGGCCTGCGGCAGGTCGATCTTGTTGAGCACCGGCACCACTTCCACGCCGAGTTCGATCGCGGTGTAGCAGTTGGCAACGGTCTGGGCTTCCACACCCTGCGACGCGTCCACCACGAGCAGTGCGCCTTCGCAGGCCGACAGCGAGCGGCTGACTTCGTAGCTGAAGTCCACATGCCCCGGCGTGTCGATCAGGTTCAGGTTGTAGACCTGGCCGTCGCGCGCCTTGTAGCTCAGGGCTGCGGTCTGGGCCTTGATGGTAATGCCGCGCTCTTTCTCGATGTCCATCGAATCGAGCACCTGCGCTTCCATTTCCCGATCGGACAGCCCGCCGCAGCGCTGAATGATCCGGTCGGCCAAGGTGGATTTGCCGTGGTCGATGTGGGCAATGATCGAGAAATTACGAATATGGTCCATCTAGTGATCTGGAAAACGCCAGCGCTGCCGGGCAAGTCATGATGGCACCGGAGCGGCAAAAAAGGTGGGGCGCACGGTTTTGCGCCAATCCGCGATTTTACCGGATTTTCAAGGACTTCCGTCGCGCGAAATGCCTCTGCGAGGGCTGGCTGATGGCCCTCCGGGATGGCGCCTTGCGCACCCCGCCAAAAAACGATCGCGCCGGAGGGCTTCCGGCGCGATCGTCTGGCCTGAAAACGGCCGGATCACGGCCGTCGCGGGTCTCCGCGATACTTAGCGGCCCTGACTCGGGCGCAGCGTCAGTACCTGGGTGGCGTCGCCACGACGCACAAACACGGCCGCCATCCGGTTCTTGTCCAGCACCTTGACGAGGTCATTGAACTGGCGGGCGCCGGTCACGTCGGTATCGCCCAGACGCAGGATGATGTCACCAGGCCGGATGCCGGCGCGGGCCGCGGGGCCATCGGCCGTATCGACTTCCACCCCCGACTTGATCTTCAGTTCACGCAGCTTTGCCTCGGCAATGTCGTTGACGACCAGGCCCAGCGCGTTCGGTTTTGCCGCCTGCTGCTCCTCTCCGCCACTGTTGCCACGACGATCACCCTTTCGTGCCGCCGCCTTGGCATTGTCCGGCTCAAGCTCGGCCACAGTGATCTGCACCTCGCGTGTCTGCCCCTTGCGCCACACCTGCAACGGCACGCGCGTGCCGGGCTTGGTGTCGCCGACCATACGCGGCAGATCCGAAGCCTTCTCGATGTCGCGGCCGTTGAACTTCAGGATGATATCGCCGGCCTCGATACCGGCCTTCTCGGCCGGACCACCCGGTTCGACGCTGCCCACCAGTGCGCCTCGGGCACGACCCAGGCCCAGCGAATCGGCGGCTTCCTTGGAAACATCGCTGATCGCCACGGCAATACGCCCGCGTGTGACCTTGCCATTCGCCTTGAGCTGCTCGGTCACCCGCATGGCTTCGTCGATCGGAATCGCGAACGAAATGCCCATGTAGCCACCGCTGCGGCTATAGATCTGCGAGTTGATGCCGATGACTTCGCCTCGCAGGTTGATCAGCGGACCGCCCGAATTGCCGGGATTCACAGCCACATCGGTCTGGATGAACGGCAGGTAGTCGCCCGTATCGCGCCCCTTGGCTGACACGATGCCGGCGGTGACGCTGTTATCGAGGCCGAACGGCGAACCGATGGCCAGCACCCATTCGCCCGGACGGATCTTGTCCGAATCGCCCAGCGCCAGGCGCGGCAGCCCGGACGCCTCGATCTTGAGCAGCGCCACATCGGTACGTTTGTCCGAACCGATCAGCTTGGCCTTGAACTCCCGCTTGTCGGGCAGCGTGACGTAGATGGTCTCGGCGTCAGCCACCACGTGGGCGTTGGTCATCACATAGCCATCCTGGCTGATGATGAAACCCGAACCCACGCCGCGGCTCTGCTCCTCGCCCTGGGGCGGCGTCTGCGGCTGGCCACGGCGCGGCGGCGTAGGAGCACCAGGCATCGGCACGCCAAAGAAACGGCGGAAGAACTCGGCCATCTCATCGTCTTCAGGCGAATTGCCGCGCGCCCGGACCCGCTCCGTGGTGCGGATATTGACCACGGCAGGACTGGCCTTTTCAACCAGATCGGTGAAATCAGGCAGGTTGTAATTCGAGGCCGCAGCCTGGGCATGGCCCAGTTCGGAAACGGCCGGGCCAAGCACGAGCATGGCCACCATGACCATAGCCCGCGCCAGGGCAGGGGATCTGGAAATCATCGACGAACTCCCGGGAGAATCAGCGAGAAACGGATGCTTCGCGGCAGGCTGGCCGGGGGGCACCTGCGAAGCGTACTGCCTGGTGGTCCGGCGCGGGATTCGCTGCCCCGCCGCCACGCCAAGAATCTGCTCAGTGTAACGCCTTGGGAGGGCGATACTCCACGCCGGCCGCGAACTGCTTCACGGTTGCCGCGGGGACTTCGCCAACTACCGTGATCCAGTAGTCGGACACCCGCCGCACCACCACCTGGGTGGCACCTAGTGAAGCCACGCCCTCACGGCGGGCACGTTGTTCCGATACCGGCTCGATGAACACCGACAATCCGGTCAGGCCGTCGCTGTACACAACCTGCAGTACCTCGAACACACCGGCAGGCTTGCTGCCTTGCGTGGGCGCGCGTAGCTCGCCCAACGGACGACGCACCTCGCGAATCTTCTGAAAGCCCTTGATCGGGCTGTTGATCGTCCACCCTTCATCGGCGATATTCGCTGACTGGTAGCTGACTTCGTAGTGATTCCACGAACTGGCACCCTTGATCGCATTCAGGATGCGCTGCTTGTCGGATGGCACGCCAATATCGACCTGCGAGAAAGCCACCTGCTCCAGCACCTTGCCGCCCTCGCCGATCGTCTGCGCACGCATCAACAGGCCGGAATTCTTGTCCGCCCACAGGCGCACCGCATAACGGGCCGTATCGTGCGGCTCCAGCGCGAACACCTCGCACTCGACACCGGCAACGCGCTCAGCCGGCAGCTTGCGCATGTCATAGAGATCGAGCACATCGCTCTTGTTCGTGGCCAGCAGCGCAGGGAAACGGTCTTTCGCCTCCTGCTTCTCGATCACGACGAGCTTGGCTTCCGGGATCAGGCTGTGCACCACATCGTTCTGACGCAGCACTTCGCGCGGCTTGCCGTCGAGCGTTTCCAGCCGCTCGTACTCGTTGTTCACGAGGTCGCTGTAGTGCTGGATCCGCGAGGCGTGCATGACGCTGCCGCGCTGATAAATCAGCGTGCCGACGTAGTTCTCGCGCTGAGCGGCGCGGTGGATCTTGTTGAGCCACGCGGTGGCATCGCGTCGATTCAGCGTGCTGTCGGACGGCTGCGCGGTAGCTGCGGCAGCGGTCAGACACAAGGCCAGAAAAAAGGACCTCCGCAGGCCCTTCTTTCCGTGTACGCCCGCTACATCGGCGGGCGACCGTCCTTTATGCATGTCCGGCATTATTCCTGCGAATTATCCTGGGAGAAGTTGGCACCGTTGGCCACCGTGCGCATGGTCGGCACAAAGGCATCCGTTGCCACGGACGTGCGATGCGCACGCAGGTATTCATCGAGTCGCGGATCACGGATCATCTGCGCGTTGTCCGCCGACACCGTGACGATACCGCCCGGCGCCGCGGGGGCGCCTGCCTTCATCGCACCACCCGGCAGTTGCTCGACACGCGCCACGATCGCATCCGGTGCACCGGCATCGGCCGGGCCACGCATCTGCGGCACGACCACCCAGCTGACCGCTGCCACGGCGGCGGCAATTGCGGTGCCGGGCATCACGCGGCGGACCCACGACGGGCGCACCAGCAGGCGATGGCGGCCCGCGGCGGCCACGGCCGGAACCAGCACGTGCGGCTCGGCCTCGAGCGTTGCGGAAAACCGGGAAAGAAAATCGGAGGTCGACCCCGCGTGCGTCAGTTCTTCAGACCGCAGCGTGTCACCGATCAGTTGATACATCGACCAGTCGGCCATCCCGGTATCGTCTTTGGCGATACTGAGTGCCGCGTCGACTTCGTGCGCCGTCAGTTCTCCGTCCATCAGGATGGAGATCTGCTCCGCTGCTTCCATTACATGAACCGACTGCTTATGAGCCTGACCCATTTCCAACCCCAAGAAATTCCATAAAACACCGATAAATCCCGTCACTGCTTGTCGTTTATCGATGCAGGAATAGGCTGCAACGCTGGCTGCACGACATTCTCACTTACCACCGCTTGCCCTCTGCCGTTCCCAGCAGGGGCCGCAATTTCTCTGCGATCGCTTCGCGCGCCCGGAAAATCCGTGAACGCACCGTACCGATCGGGCACCCCATCGCCTCCGCGATCTCCTCATAGCTGAGGCCTTCGATCTCGCGCAGCGTGATGGCGGTGCGTAATTCCTCCGGCAATGCTTCCATCGCGCGATTCACCGTATCGGCAACCTGGCGCGTGTGCAGCATGGACTCCGGCGTATTGATATCCCTTAGTTGTTCACCGCCCGCAAAAGTTTCAGCCTCTTCGGCATCGATATCGCTGGACGCCTCCGGTCGGCGCCCCTGGGTAGCCAGGTAGTTCTTGGCGGTGTTGACCGCGATCCGATACAGCCAGGTGTAGAAGGCGGACTCCCCCCTGAACTGGGGCAAGGCGCGGTATGCCTTGATAAAGGCATCCTGCGCCACATCCTCCACTTCGGCGGGATCACGGACAAGGCGCGAGATCAGGCGGATGATCTTGCGGTGGTACTTGACCACCAGCAGCTCAAAGGCCTTCTTGTCGCCCTGCTGGACGCGTTCAACTAGAAGCTGATCGGCTTCGCGTTCGCTCACGAATGGTTCACCTGCTGCAGTGTATCTCTTGGTTTCGTCGTCACGACAAGCGTTGTATTTTACCTACGATCGGTGCGCCATCGGGTGTTGCAAAGCGCATTCTGTGACCGTGGCTACGCAATTTGGTTCCATCGCCGCCCACTGCGGTTGCACCTGCGTGCAACCCCGTAACGCCACGGCGGAACGATCTGGGGAGATGCGGGATGGGGCCGGAGCCCATTGGCATTGCAACAGGCCCCGGCATTGCGCGATTGGTGTCGCGCGGGTCAGATACGGCGGAAAACCAGCGTGCCGTTGGTGCCGCCAAAGCCGAAGTTGTTCTTCACAGCCACATCGATCTTCATGTCGCGCGCCGTGTTGGCCACGTAGTCCAGGTCGCACTCGGGATCCTGGTTGAAGATGTTGATGGTCGGCGGCGACACCTGGTTATGGAGCGCCAGCACCGTGAAGACCGATTCCAGGCCACCGGCACCACCCAGCAGGTGGCCGGTCATCGACTTGGTCGAATTGACGGCGACCTTGTAGGCGGCATCGCCCAGGGCCAGCTTGATAGCGTCGGATTCGTTCTTGTCGCCCAGCGGCGTCGACGTGCCGTGCGCGTTGAGGTAATTCACCTCGTCCGCGTTCACACCGGCATCCTTCAGTGCCGCCACCATGCAACGGCGCGGGCCGTCGGTGTTCGGGGCGGTCATATGGAAGGCGTCGCCGCTCATGCCAAAGCCCACGAGCTCGGCGTAGATGCGTGCGCCGCGCGCCTTGGCGGACTCGTACTCTTCCAGCACCATCACACCGGCACCCTCGCCCAGCACGAAGCCATCACGGTCCTCGTCCCAGGGACGCGAAGCGGTTGCCGGATCTTCATTGCGGGTCGACAGTGCGCGGGCCGCGGCAAAACCACCGATGCCCAGCGGGGAAACCGTCGATTCAGCGCCACCGGCCACCATCACGTCGGCGTCGCCAGCCTGGATCAGGCGGGCAGCCAGACCGATGCTGTGCAGGCCGGTCGTGCAGGCCGTCACGGCCGCCAGGTTCGGGCCCTTAAGGCCGTGGATGATCGACAGGTGGCCCGAGATCATGTTGATGATCGAACCCGGCACGAAGAACGGCGAAATCCGGCGCGGACCGCGGTTGGCCAGCGTCATCTGGGTGTCTTCGATCATCGGCAGACCGCCGATGCCGGAACCGACCAGCACGCCGACGCGCTCGGCATTGGCCTCGGTAATTTCCAGGCCGCTATCCTTCAGCGCCTGCGTACCGGCTGCAATGCCGAAATGGATAAAGGTATCCATATTGCGGGCTTCCTTGGCCGGGATGTAATCCTCGGCGTTGAAGCCCTTCACTTCGCCGGCGAAATGCACAGCCAGGGCGGAGTGATCGAATTTGGTAACGGTGGCAATGCCGGACTTGCCGGCAACCAGGTTGGCCCAGCCTTCGGCAACCGTGTTTCCGACCGGAGACACAAGGCCAAGCCCAGTGACGACGACGCGACGACGGCTCACTATTTTTTCCTACGAGTGCGTGAAGTGGAACCGGAATGCTTCAGGATCTCCCGGGGTCTGCCGACAAACAATGTCATGCGGCACACGCTGCTTGAGATCTTTCCGATTCAGCTTCTTCGAACAGACGAAAGCCACAGAAAACGGCATGACAGGACCGTGACGGCCCCGCCCATGCGCCTTCTGTGGCTCGGAATATGATGACGACGGCTTAGGCCTTGACGTGCGCGGTAGCGTAGTCGATGGCTTGTTGCACGGTCGTGATCTTCTCGGCTTCCTCATCCGGAATTTCCATGCCGAATTCATCTTCCAACGCCATCACGAGTTCAACCGTGTCCAGCGAGTCCGCACCGAGATCATTCACGAACGACGATTCGTTCTTGATATCTGCCTCGGCCACGCCAAGCTGTTCAGCCACGATTTTCTTGACGCGTTGTTCGATATTGTCCATGTAACCCTCCAGGGAAGTTCGACAAAAAGTGGGCGCATTTTAGCAGGTTTAGACCACAAAAAATCCGCCTGCCAATCTTTGCAAGAATCGCGCCCGATTGGTTTCAAAAACAGCTGCTTCAACCGGCTTCTTTCGGCTTCTCCCTCGAAACCGAAGCCGGCTCAAATCCTCAATTCATGTACATGCCGCCATTCACGTGCAGCGTAGTGCCCGTGATGTAGGCGGCCTGCGGTCCGGCCAGGAACGCCACCGCGTTGGCGATGTCTTCCGGCTGACCCAGACGGCCCAACGGAATGCGCGTCTTCAGGGCGGCGTGCTGTTCGTCCGACAGGACCTTGGTCATATCGGTATCGATAAAGCCAGGCGCCACGCAGTTCACCGTCACGTTGCGGCTGCCGATTTCGGCTGCCAGCGCGCGGGTCATGCCTTCAACGCCGGCCTTGGCCGCCGCGTAGTTCATCTGCCCCGGGTTGCCCGTCGAGCCGACCACCGACGTGATGTTGATGATACGTCCACCGCGGGCCTTCATCATCGGGCGCAGCACGGCGCGCGCCAGGCGGAACACCGCGGTCAGGTTGGTGTCGATGACTGCGGTCCAGTCGTCGTCCTTCATGCGCATGGCCAGCTGATCCTGCGTGATGCCGGCGTTGTTCACCAGCACCGCCAGGCCGCCGTGCGTCTTCACGATCTCGTCGATCACGGCTTCGCAGCGCGCGGCATCGTTCACGTTCAGCACCACACCGTTGCCCTTCAGGCCTTCGGCCGACAGGTATTCACCGATGCCGGCAGCGCCCGATTCGCTCGTGGCCGTGCCGATAACCGTGGCACCCTGGCGGGCGAGTTCCAGCGCAATGGCACGTCCGATGCCGCGCGAGGCGCCAGTCACCAGCGCGACCTGATTTTCCAGAGTCTTGCTCATCTCGTTCCCTTTCTTATTTCAGCAGCGCCAGCGTTTCCTGCAGCGATGCCGGATCGAAGATTGCACCACCGACGAGGTTGCCGTCGATGCGCTTGGTCATGCCGGCCAGCACTTTACCCGGACCGCATTCGATCACGTGAGTCACGCCTTCGGCCGCCATCTTCTGCACGCACTCCACCCAGCGCACGGGCGCCGCGGCCTGGCGTACCAGCGCATCCTTGATCTGGGCCGGATCGTTGACGATGGCCACATCCACGTTGTTGACCAGCGGAATCGACGGCGCGGCAAATGCCAGGCCGGCCATGCGATCGCGCAGGCGATCCGAGGCAGGCTTCAACAGCGATGAGTGGAACGGGGCCGAAACCGGCAGCGGCAGCGCGCGCTTGGCGCCCTTGCCCTTGGCGATTTCGCAGGCCTTCTCCACCGCACCCTTGTGGCCCGCGATCACGACCTGCGCCGGGGCATTGAAGTTCACGGCTTCCACCACGCCGGCACCGGCCGCCGCCGCTTCGGCACATGCCGCGCGGACGTCGTCATCGGACAGGCCCAGGATGGCTGCCATCCCGCCCTCGCCCACCGGCACGGCTTCCTGCATGGCTTGCGCACGGAAGCGCACCAGCGGCACGGCGTCCGCGAACGGGATCACGCCCGCCGCCACCAGCGCCGAATACTCGCCGAGGCTGTGGCCGGCCACCAGGGCCGGTGCGGGACCGCCGGCATCGAGCCAGGCACGGTACACGGCAACCGCGGCGGTCAGCATGACCGGCTGCGTGTTGGTCGTCAGGTTCAGCTCTTCCGCAGGGCCTTCGGCAATCAGCTTGCCGATGTCCTGGCCCAGCGCCGTCGAGGCTTCCTCGAGCGTGGCGCGCACCACGGGGTTATCGGCAAACGCGTTCAGCATGCCAACCGCCTGCGAACCCTGTCCGGGGAATACGAATGCGAATTTCATCGGAAATCCAATCCTAGCTATTCATCTTGTCGAACGGTGCGGCACCGGCTGGCAACTCGCACCGGCCGCATATTACATGCGCAGCAGCACCGCGCCCCAGGTGAAGCCGCCGCCGACGCCTTCCATCAGCACCGTCTGGCCGGGCTTGATGCGGCCATCGCGCACGGCCACGTCCAGTGCCAGCGGAATCGATGCAGCCGACGTGTTGCCATGTTCGTGCACCGTAGCCACCATGCGCTCGCTCGGCAGGCCCAGCTTCTTGGCCGTGCCCTGCATGATGCGGATGTTGGCCTGGTGCGGGATCAGCCAGTCGATTTCATCGGCCTGCATCTCGGCCGCGGCAATCGCCTCGCGCGCCACCTTGTCCAGCACGGTCACTGCCAGCTTGAATACCGCCTGACCATCCATGTACAGGAAGGCGTTGCCGGTAATAGCGCCGCCGGACACATGGCCGGGCACGCACAGGATATCGACATAGTTGCCGTCGGAATGCATGGCCGACGACAGGATGCCAGGCTCGTCCGAAGCGGACAGCACCACGGCGCCGGCGCCGTCGCCAAACAGCACGCAAGTGGTACGGTCGTTGAAATCGAGAATGCGCGAGAACACTTCCGCACCAATCACGAGCACGTTCTTGTGCGAACCGCTGCGGATGAACTTGTCAGCGGTCGCCAGCGCATAGACGAACCCCGAGCAGACGGCCTGCAGGTCGAACGCCGCGCAGTTGTTGGCGATGCCAAGCTTCTGCTGCACCAGACAGGCGGTGCTCGGAAACACAAAGTCGGGCGTCGACGTGGCCACGATGATCAGATCGATATCCTGGCGGTCGATACCGGCCGCGGCAATTGCCTGCTCGGCGGCCTTGACGGCCAGATCGCTCGACGTGACATCAGGCTCGGCCCAGTGGCGCGCCGAAATGCCGCTGCGCGAGACGATCCACTCGTCGCTGGTCTCGATACCCTTCTCGGCAAGCTGTGCGGCCAGGTCGTGATTCGTGACGCGCCGCGGAGGCAGGTAGCTCCCCGTGCCGATGATTTTTGCGTACTTGGTCATGAGTATGTCGGATCGTGGTGCTCGCCAGTCCACCGTGGCCGGGCCATCAGGCGGACCGTCCAGCCACCCGCCCTGACGGGCGCGCGGCCTCAGGCGGCACGGGTATCGGAATGTGGGTCCGGTGAGTCTGTCTCCGGGCCAGCCGTCGCGGCGCCAGCGGCACCGGACTTGTTGGCGAAGGCCTTGGCGATGCGCTCGATGACGCCATTTCTGGCCGCATCATACCCGCGTTTGATCGCCCACTCAAAAGAATGGGCATCCGCGGAACCGTGGCTCTTGATCACGAGCCCACGCAGGCCCAGCAGCGATGCGCCGTTATAGCGCGCGGGGTCGAGCCGACGCGCCAGGCGCGACAGCACCGGCATTGCCACGGCCGCCAGCAGCTTGGTGAACCATGAGCGCGTGAATTCTTCCTTGATCATGCTGCCGATCATCTTGGCCAGGCCTTCGGTGCTCTTGAGCGCCACATTGCCGACGAAGCCGTCGCACACGACGATATCGGTCGTGCCCTTGAAGATGTCGTTGCCTTCCACGTTGCCGTAGAAGTTCAGTCCGGAAGTGCGCAGCAGCTCGCCGGCGGCCTTCACCACCTCGTTGCCCTTGATCACTTCCTCGCCAATATTGAGCAGGCCCACCGTGGGGTGGTCCTTGTGGTCCACCACCGCGACCATAGCCTCGGCCATGCGCGCGAACTGCAGCAGGTGCTCCGGCTCGCAGTCGGCATTGGCGCCGAGATCCAGCACCGTGGTGCCCCAGCCTTGCTCATTGGGAATCGTGGTGGCGATGGCCGGACGCTCGATGCCTTCGAGCGTCTTGAGCACATAGCGCGAAACCGCCATCAGTGCGCCAGTGTTGCCAGCGGAAATACAGGCGCCGGCCTTGCCTTCCTTGACTTGCGTCACGGCCACGCGCATCGAAGAGTCCTTCTTCTTGCGCAGCGCCACTTCCACCGGGTCATCCATCGTGATGACTTCGGTCGCGGGCACGATGGTCACGCGTGGATGATCGCTTGCGTGCAGCTTTTTCAGCTGCGCGCCGATAGCGTCAGGCAAGCCGACGAGGATCATCTCGGCGTCGTCGTGACGGGAAAGAAAACTGATCGCCGCCGGCACTGTCACGGAGACTCCGTGATCACCGCCCATGCAGTCGATAGCGAGCTTGATCGTCATTGTTTCCTGATACGGAAAGCGCGCCGGCACCCACCGCATTGGTTCGCGGGGGCGCAACCAGCCGGACACGCGGATACGCTGCCGTGCGGGCGCCGAGCGCCCAACAAAAAAGCGGCAACGAGCTTGCCGCTTTCCTGTTTTACACCTGACAACGTGCGCGAGCGAGACACACGGTCACGCCAGACGACCTGGTCAGTCGTTCTTGGTCTTGATGACCTTGCGACCACGATAGTAGCCGTTCGGGCTCACGTGGTGACGCAGGTGGGTTTCGCCCGTGGTCGGCTCAACGGCCAGGGGCGCAACCGACAGATGGTCGTGCGAACGATGCATGCCGCGCTTGGACGGCGACTTCTTGTTCTGTTGAACAGCCATGATGACTCCTTCGAGAATTTTGCGATATTAACACACGCATCCTGCGCAAGGCGTAGCCGGGGCCCGGCCGGATGCTTGACCAACTACCATGAAGCCCTGCCACCGGCCACGCTCCGCGCGGCTTCAGTGCTTGGTCTTCAGGCCAGCCAGCGCCGCGAAGGGCGATGGCCGCTTTTCTTCCTCGGGTGCAGCCTCGGGCTCCACCTCGCCGTCTGCGCCGGTCACGAGCGAGTCGTGAACCGTCGGGCAGACCACATGCTTCGGTGCCGTCGGCAACGCCAACAGCACTTCATCTTCAATCAGTTCCAGCGCCGAAAACTTCTTCGAACCCACGATCACGTCGAGTTCGTCGTCATCCATCGGTGCCTCGTCGGCGGCCGCTTCACTGACCACCACTTCAAAACACATCTTCGTTGCGACCGGCTCGGGATACACGCCCAGGCAGCGCTGGCAATCGAGCCAGACGCGGCCGTTCACCGTCACGTCGATAAACAGGCGCTGCGATACCGGCGCACCGGGTTCAACAGCCTCTTCACGCGTAAAGCCGCTCAAGGTGTACGCAAAAGCCTCATCCGCGGCCGATGCTGGCGCATCGGCTGCCGTCTCGGCTAAGATGCGCGGCAAATCGCGCACTGGCACCTCTCCCGCCACATTGCCACCTTTGCGGCAGAAGGCGAAGAGATCGGTTTCACGCAGGTCGAAGGCCACGGCGGACGCCGTTGGCTGGGTCGGCTGACTCATACTGAATCGCAGTAATGCCTTGTTCGCCACACACAATCGGCAACGCATGTGCCTGTGCAGCCAAACGCGCGATTATACGTGGAATTTCCCGGAACGGTCAAAGTATACGAACCACCGCGCGAACCGCGCCCGTTCTTCATCGCTTTCTTGCGCACGCCTATATATATGTCTTCCGACGCCCGCCCTACCCTGATCCTCGGGTCGAGCTCCCCATACCGCCGCGAACTGCTGGCGCGCCTGCAGATTCCATTCGAGGTAGCAACGCCCGATATCGATGAAACCCCGCTGCCCGGCGAACGCCCCGATGGCACCGCATTGCGTCTCTCGCGCCTGAAAGCCGAAGCCATCGCCGCGCGACATCCAGGCGCACTGGTCATCGGATCCGACCAGGTCTGCACGCTCGACGGCATGCAGATTGGCAAACCCGGCACCCATGAAAAAGCGCTGGCGCAACTTCAGCTGATGCGTGGCAACACCGTCACATTTCACTCCGCCCTTTGCCTGCTCGACAGCCGCACCGGCGTAGCGCAATTGTCCGACGTACAAACACTCGTCACGTTCCGCGACCTGACCGATGCGGAGCTGGATGCCTATCTGCGCATCGAGACGCCCTACGACTGCGCCGGCAGCGCCAAGGCCGAAGGACTGGGTATCGCGCTGCTTTCCCGCGTGGAATCGGACGATCCCACCGCATTGATCGGCCTGCCGCTGATCGCGCTGACCGGCATGCTGCGCCAGGCCGGCTACCCGTTCTTTGGAGCCTGACTCATGGCTGGCACGCTTTTCCTGATTCCCAACACCCTCGGCAAGCGCGACGAGCACGACCCGGTGATCGACGTCATCCCCGCCGGCGTGCAGCAGATTGCCGCGCAACTGGACTACCTTGTCGCCGAAAACGCCAAGACCGCGCGCGCATTCCTGAAGAAGCTCGGCGAAACCGCCCCACTGGCCCACGCAATCCAGCAGATCGAAATCCGCGAGCTGAACGTCAATACCAAGGCCGATGCATTGGGCGCGCTACTCGATCCCATCGCCGCCGGCCGGAATGGCGGACTGCTTTCGGAGGCCGGCGTACCGGCCGTGGCCGACCCTGGCGCCGATCTGGTACGACTCGCTCATTCGAGGGGTATCAAAGTGCGGCCGCTGGTGGGCCCCAGCTCGATTCTGCTGGCCGTGATGGGATCGGGCCTGAACGGCCAGAGCTTCGCGTTCAATGGCTACCTGCCAGTGGATGCCGACGAGCGCGCGAAGAAACTGCGCGATCTGGAGCAACGATCGCGCAAGGCGCAGCAAACGCAGGTGTGGATCGAAACGCCATATCGCAACGGGGCGTTGCTGGAAGCGCTACGCCAGCATTGCTCGGGCACGACCTTGCTGTCGATTGCCGTAGACCTGACGCTGCCGTCAGAGACCATTGTCACGCTGCCGATCTCGGCCTGGCGGCCGGATCGCCTGGAACTGCACAAGCGCCCGGCGATTTTCTCGCTGCTGGCACAGTAACCAGCAGCCGGAGGCCCCCGTTCCCGTCGCGGGAGGGGGCCGCTTGCACGCTTAACGCACCACCGGCGCGTTGACGCTCAGCATCACTTTCATCGCAGCGGATCCCACCGCCGCGCCAAACCGCTTGGCCACGCGCTCGGCGATGTTTTCCTTGACGGTGTAGTCGACGATGTCTTCGGCCTTGAACACGTCGCGCGCCACAAAGTCCGCGCTGCCCAGACCGTCAGCCAGACCCAGTTCCACGGCACGCTCGCCTGACCAGAACAAGCCCGAGAACAGTTCCGGGTCGCTCTTGAGCCGGTCGCCGCGGCCTTCCTTGACTACGTTGATGAACTGCTGGTGGATCTGCTTGAGCATCGACTCGGCATATACCTTCTGACGCGGCACCTCGGGCGAGAACGGATCGAGCATGCCCTTGTTGGATCCCGACGTGTATAGACGCCGCTGCACGCCAATCTTGTCCATCAATCCCGTAAAACCGAAGCCGTCCATCAGCACGCCGATCGACCCGACGATACTGGCCTTGTCGACGTAGATCTTGTCGGCCGCCGCGGCCACGTAATAGCCGCCCGACGCGCAGATTTCCTCCACCACGACGTAGAACGGCTTGTCCGGATAGATCTTGCGCAGGCGGTGGATCTCATCATTGATGATGCCGGCCTGCACCGGCGAACCGCCCGGCGAGTTGATCTTCAGAATCACGCCCGCTGCCGAAGTGTCGGCAAACGCCGCCTGCAGCGATGCGTTGATGGACTCCGCGCTGGCTGGCGTGCCGGCCGCGATTTCCCCTTCCAGCGTCACCATTGCCGTGTGGCGGCCACTGGTGCTGGTCAGTCCGTCGCCCTTGAAGTCGATGATCGCGAACAGGATCAGTGCGAGGATGCCCAACCCGACCAGGCGGAAGAAGATCTTCCAGCGCCGCGCCGCGCGTTGTTCGCGCAGACTGGCCAGCAACACCTTTTCCAGGACATCGCGCTCCCAGCCACCGCCGGCACCGCTCGTACCCACCGGCGTACTGGCCGTGCCGGCCATGCGTGAGCGACGTTCGTCGGCCTCGCGCCGTGCGGCGTCGTCTCCCGCCTTCAGCTCCTCTTCGAGCGGAAAGTCGGCGCGCTTCACCGTTTCGAGTTTCTCGTCGCGCGTGGCTGGCGCCTCGGGTTGCTGGTCGGCTTGACCCGGCTGATCGGATGGCGATGGCGGTTTTTGCTGTTCTGTCATGCAGGTGGACTCAAGCGTCAAACGATGACCCGGCTCCGCTCAGCTGGCGTCGGGCGAAAAAAAAGGGGCTTCGGGCTGCCAGTAGACGGCGCCCTCCCGTTCCTCGATTCGGAGTTTGGCCAACGCAGCGCCCCGGCAAGGGCCGCCTACGCACAGGCCGGTGTCCGGCGCATAGGTTGCGCCATGTGTCGCGCACATCAAGTATAGGCCCGCACTATCGAAAAAGTGCCCTTCCTGCCAGTCCAGCTCCATCGGAACATGGGCGCACTGGTTCAGGTAGCCGTGTACCACACCGTCGTAGCGGATCACGAATGCGCCGATGTCGCGTGCCGACGGCACGGTCGCCACGCGCACGGTGAAACGCACGCCCGCGCCGCCGTCGACCAGTTCTTCCGCCGCGCACAGCCGGCGTGGCTCCAGGCTGCGGTCAGGCATTCGCGAGCAGCCACTCCTGCAGGTCGGCAATCGAGGCGGCGCAATGCACCGGCGACATCGCACGCAGCGAATCGGCGGGATGTGCGCCGTAGCATACTCCCAACCCCTGCGCACCGGCATTGATCGCCATCTGCAGGTCATGCGTCGTATCGCCAATCATCAGAGTGCGCCCGATGTCCTGGCCCAGTTCACGCGTCAGCTCATGCAGCATGGCCGGATGCGGCTTCGAGAATGTCTCATCCGCGCAGCGCGTGGCATCGAACAACTTGCCCAGGCCGGTACTGGCCAGCGCACGCTCCAGCCCCACCCGGGTCTTGCCGGTGGCGACACCCAGGAAATAGTGCTCGGCGTGAAGCGCTTCGAGCATCTCGCGCACGCCCTGGAACAGCACCAGTTCAGCATCGCGCGTCAGGAAGTGATAGCGATAACGCTCGGCCAGGCGCGGGTAATCCACCGGGTCGAGCGTAGGCACGGCGTAGGACAGCGCATCCTTCAGGCCCAAGCCGATGACGTGGCTGGCAGCGCTGTCGTCAGGCACCGGCAAGCCCAGGTCGCGGCTGGCCAGTTGAATGCACTTGGCGATGGTGGGCGTGGAATCCATCAGGGTTCCATCCCAGTCGAAAACGATCAGGTCGAAGCGCTGCCTGGCCATTGAGGTCCTTGGTCGATGCGGAAAGTGTTGCGGATATAGGTTACGGCGCGTGCGCCAGTCTTCACTGGGCGGCCCCAAGCGGCGTCAATTGTTGCAAAAACTCAACACATTCAGCAGGCAGCGGTGCCGATACCGTGGTCGGCGCACCGGTATTCGGATGAACGAACGTCAGCCGATGCGCGTGCAGGAACATCCGCTTGATGCCCGGATTCGCCCCGCTCCGTGAAAGTGCCTTGTTGAGCGCAAAATCGCCGTACTTCTCATCACCGACGATCGGGAATCCCGTGGACTGCAGGTGCACGCGGATCTGGTGCGTACGGCCGGTCTTCAGTTCGGCCTCCAGCAGGGTGTATCCCTCGAACGCCTTGACGCGGTTGAAGATCGTGTGTGATGGCAACCCGTCAGCCTGCACACGCACGCGCCGCTCACCGTCGGCCGTGCTGTACTTATATAGCGGCAGCTTCACGTGTTGGCGCGCGTTCGGAAATTCGCCTGCCACACAGGCAAAGTAGCGCTTGTCCATGCCATTGCCGCGCATTTGCTCGTGCAGGTTCACAAGCGCCGACCGTTTCTTGGCCAGCACCAGGATTCCCGAGGTCTCCCGATCCAGGCGGTGCACCAGCTCCAGGAATTTTGCCTCGGGACGCGCGCGCCGCAATTGCTCGATGACGCCGAAGGCCACGCCCGAACCACCGTGGACGGCCACGCCCGCGGGCTTGTCGATTACGAGCAGATGGGTGTCTTCGAACAGCACCGGAAACTCGCCGGCCGGCACATAGGCGGCGTCGCCAGCCGCCTTTTCCGCCACACGCATCGGCGGTATCCGCACCACATCGCCCAGCTTCAGCCGGTAAGTGGCATCGATCCGCCCCTTGTTGACCCGCACTTCGCCGGAACGCAATACCCGGTAGATGTGACTCTTGGGCACGCCCTTGGCCACCTTGAGCAGGAAGTTGTCGATGCGCTGACCTTCCGAACTCTCGTCGATCGTGACATACGCCACCTGGAGTCCACTCGCGCGGGAACGCGGCTCCGTTTCAATTTGATGGCGTAACTCATTCATTTTCAATATAATTTCCCAGCCATTCCCAGCCAAAGACCGGGAGTGTGCGACCTGTGTAAGCGATGTTTGGCGCGAACCCCAACCGGAATGCCAGCCATTTTGCGGCAAACCGGAACGGAATATGCAGGACGACCCGGCAATTGTTTTGGGTAGTCCCACCAGTATCCGCGCGAGATTCCGCATTTTACACTTCGGGTTGCCGCCAGCCCGGCCCGTCTCCCGCATGTTGCGTACCCCGCAGGCGCCAGACAGGCAAATGGTGGCAATCAGCAGCACGCACGCGCCGCGCCGGCGCGCAGGAAGCCGCCCAGAGGCAGCTTCGGCAATCAGCCGGCCGACACGTGGAAACAGAGTGTTCAGGTAGAAAAGAATTCAGTGTGGGTGCCGGCAACAGAACAGGCATCCACATCGGTGAGAGAAGACCGCCCGCACCGGGAACCGGTGCCGGCCCGGCAGGAGACACCCTGCCATCTGACCTGCAGTATCGGCCGCGATCCGTCGATGGTCGTCGTAGTTCGACGATTCGACGCAGGCGCCCGAGCGCAGAACGCGAAGAAGCAGCGGCGCGCCCGCCAGCGGACAGGTCAGATTGGCAATGGCATGCAACTGCTGCGTCCGGATGATTGCTCTTTGACGCGTCCTGGCCATCCCGGCCCCGGCTGCGATGAGGTAGCGTTGCCTGTGCCGCTGGCACGGCTGACCGCCACCCCTCGCCCCCGGCCCGCCGGCATCCGCCAGATATCGCTGCATCAGGAGCAGTGCCCATTTGCCCTCTCCCTATCCAGCAGCGGACCCGCCGCAGCCTTATTGCGGATGACCGGACGCCGACAGCCTCTCCTTTCACCCGCGCCCAGCCGCCTGCGTTGCAAAACGCGACGGCAACTTAGGCAATTCTCCCGCCCTCGCTCTCTTTCCTCGCGTGCTCCCTGGACCGTCGCGGGCATGACCCATTCATGACCCATAGCGTGCCTGCGACACTGGAGTGAGGTATTGCGATGAAACGCATGCTGTTTAACGCGACGCAACAGGAGGAGTTGCGCGTCGCGATCGTCGATGGACAGAAACTGATCGACATCGACATCGAAACTGCCGGGCGCGAACAGCGCAAGGGCAATATTTACAAGGGTGTCATCACCCGCATCGAGCCGTCGCTGGAAGCCTGCTTCGTCAATTACGGCGAAGAGCGCCACGGCTTCCTGCCTTTCAAGGAAGTGGCTCGCGCCTTCTTCAAGGATGGCGTGGACGTGCGCAATGCGCGCATCCAGGATGCGCTGCATGAAGGCCAGGAACTGATCGTCCAGGTGGAAAAGGAAGAACGCGGCAACAAGGGCGCAGCCCTGACCACGTTCATCTCGCTGGCCGGCCGCTACCTGGTTCTGATGCCGAACAACCCGCGCGGCGGCGGCGTGTCGCGCCGCATCGAGGGCGAAGACCGCCAGGAACTGCGCGAGACGATGGCGCAGCTGCAGGTACCGGAAGGCATGAGCATCATCGCCCGCACCGCCGGTATCGGCCGTGCCGCCGAGGAACTGCAGTGGGATCTGAACTACCTGCTGCAACTGTGGAAGGCCATCGACGGCGCCGCCGGAGACAACAAGGCCCCGCTGCTGATCTATCTGGAATCGAGCCTGGTGATTCGCGCCATTCGCGATTACTTCCAGCCCGATATCGGCGAAATCCTGATCGATACCGACGAGATCTACGAGCAGGCCCGCGCCTTCATGAGCGTGGTCATGCCCGACAACATGAACCGCGTGAAGAAGTACCGGGACGATGTGCCGCTCTTCTCGCGTTTCCAGATCGAACACCAGATCGAATCGGCGTATTCGCGCATGGTGATGCTGCCTTCCGGCGGCGCCATCGTGATCGACCATACCGAAGCCCTCGTATCCGTCGACGTGAACTCGGCCCGCGCCACCAAGGGCGCGGACATCGAGGAAACCGCGCTGCGCACGAACCTGGAAGCGGCTGACGAAATCGCCCGCCAGCTGCGCCTGCGCGACCTGGGTGGCCTGATCGTGATCGACTTCATCGACATGGAGTCCGGCAAGGCCCAGAAGGACGTGGAAACACGCCTCAAGGACGCGCTGCGCCACGACCGCGCCCGCGTGCAGATGGGCAAGATCAGCCGCTTCGGCCTGATGGAGCTGTCGCGTCAGCGTCTGCGTCCGTCGCTGTCCGAGGGCTCGCACATCACCTGCCCGCGCTGCAATGGAACGGGTCATATCCGCGATACCGAATCGTCCGCCCTGCAGGTGCTGCGCATCATCCAGGAAGAGGCGATGAAGGAAAACACAGCCGCCATCCACTGCCAGGTGCCGGTGGAAGTGGCCGCTTTCCTGCTGAACGAAAAGCGTCAGGACATCAACCTGATCGAACTGCGCTTCAAGGTCAATGTGCTGCTGATTCCGAACAAGCATCTGGAAACGCCGCACTACAAGCTGGAGCGCCTGCGCCACGACGACCCGCGTCTGGAAGATTCGACCGCCAGCTACCGCATGGCCGAGGCCGCCGCGAAGGAACTGGAAGCCGACACCAGCTACAGCAGCCGCAAGAAGGAAGACGCCCGTCCGCGCCAGGAAGCTGCCGTCAAGGGCATCACGCCCGACGCGCCCGCACCGGTTTCCGTCCCGCGCCCCGAGCGCGCACCGAAGCCCGAAACGGCCGCGGCCCGCCCGACTCCGGCCACGCAGCCCGTGGCCAGCGGCGGTTTCATCGCCTGGCTGAAGGGCCTGTTTGGCACGAAGCCGGCACCGGCGCCTGCCGCCGAGCCGGTGAAGTCGGCTGCCGAAACCCAGGCTCGCGGCGAAGGCCGCCAGGGCCGTGGTGAGCGTGGCGAACGCGGCCAGCGTGGTGAGCGTGGCGAAGGCCGCCAGGGTCGCGGCGAACGTGGCGAACGTGGCGAGCGTGGTGAACAGCGCGGCGAGCGCGGTGAGCGCCAGGGCCGTGGCCAACGCGGCGAGCGTGGCGAGCGCACCGAACGCGCCGAAGCACAACGCGGTGAGCCGCGCGAGCAACGCGAACCGCGCGAGCAACGTGAACCACGCGAGCCGCGCGGCGAACGCCAGCCGCGTGCGCCGCGTGAAGGCCAGGCAGCCGTCACGCCGGCCGGCGCCCCGGCCGAGCGCGCCGAAGCGCGCCGCGAGCGCAACCAGGAACGTCGCGAGCGTCAACGCGAACGCCAGCGCGAGCGCGCAGAGGCACGCGATACCGAGGAAGCGCTGAACGTCGAAGGCGCTGCACCGCAGTCGGCGCTGGAAGCAGCCCATGCCGCGCCGGCCGTCATCGCTGCCTTGGATATCCCGGCTGGCGCCCAGGGTGTGGAAGCCGCAACCGCTGAAGCCGGTGAAGGCGAAGGCGAGGAGCGCCGCCGCCGCAACCGCCGTGGCCGCAACCGCTACCGCCGCGAGCGCGACGAAGGCACCAGCCTCGAAGTCAACGAAGGCAACCTGGCCGAAGTCAGCGCCGGCGTGACCGAGTCGGAAGAGGAATCGGCATCGGCAACCGCTCCGGTGGCCCAGTTCGCCGAACCGGCCGAGCCCGTCCACGCACCGGTAGCGCAAGCCGCCGTGGTCCAGGCTCCGGTTGAAGCCGTGGTCGCAGCAGCCGCCGTCGTGCGTACCGAGCCGGCCGCGCCGGCGGTAGCCGAGCCTATCGCTTCGGCACCTGCCGCCGAACCGGTCTTCGCCGCCGTGGCCCAGCCCCAACCGGCTCCGGTCGTGACGCCGGCCCCGGCGTACCAGGCCGATGAACGCCCGGCAGTGGAAGCACCGGCACCGGTTGCAACCGCCCCGGCCATTCCCGAGCCTGTCTTCGTGACGCCGGAAGTGGCGCCCACGCCATTTGCCGCCGTCGAAGTACCGGCACCGGCTCCGGCAGTAGCAGTGCAAGCGGCGGCCGTTCCGGCCCCGGCAAGCACGAGTACGCCGGCACTGGAATCGATGCTGGCCTCCGCCGGCCTCGAATGGGTACGGACGGACAGCGTCAAGCACGCCGCCGCGCAGGAAGCCGCTGCGCGCATCGTGCCGGCGCCGCGCGTCCCGCGCGAGCGCAAGCCGCTGCCTCCGCTGCCGGAAGGTCCGATGGTCCTGGTGGAAACCGGTAGCAGCCAGCGCGAAATGGCGCAGCAGCAACAGCAACAGCAGCAGTAACCCGCTGCGGGCTGGACAACCAGAAGGGACGGCGATTGCCGTCCCTTTTTTCGTTTGTGCCGCCAACCCGACCTGGCGCAGTCTGATTTGACGCAAAACCGCCCGCTGTACTGCTGTGCCTTGCCTCAATCTGTGCTTCTGTCACGACAGTGTCGCACCCCGGCGAATTGCCGCCCTCGGCTAGAATGGCAAACAGAACGGCCCCTGCGCGCCCCGCGCACCAGACGGCCGTGGCCCCACACTGCCATGACCGATACTGTCATCCCGATTCTCGACCTGCGTGACCATCGATTCCGATCGATGGTGCCGAGCATTCCATCGCGCCTTCTGGCACCGACTGGACTCGTTGCCGACACGCGGGGCCGGCCGCTGCATGACCTGCGCATCTCCGTTACCGATCGCTGCAACTTCCGCTGCGTCTACTGCATGCCGAAGGAAGTGTTCGACAAGGACTACACGTTCCTGCCGCATTCGGAGTTGCTGAGTTTCGAGGAGATCGAGCGGGTTGCGCGCCTGTTCGTCGCCCAGGGCGTCGAGAAGATCAGGCTGACCGGCGGCGAGCCGCTGCTGCGCAAGAACATCGAGCGACTCGTGGAAATGCTGGCTCGCATCGAAACGACGTCCGGCAAGCCGCTGGACCTGACACTGACCACCAATGCATCGCTGCTGGCGCGCAAGGCGCAATCGCTGCGCGATGCCGGCCTGACGCGCGTGACAGTCAGCCTTGATGCCATCGACGACACGACGTTCCGCAAAATGAACGACGTGGATTTCGCCGTGCGCGACGTTCTCCACGGAATCGAAGTGGCTCAGGCGGCCGGCCTGGCACCGATCAAGGTGAACATGGTCGTCAAGCGGGGCACCAATGACCAGGAAATCGTGCCAATGGCGCGGCATTTCCGTGGAAGCGGCATCATCGTCCGCTTCATCGAGTTTATGGATGTCGGCGCCAGCAACCATTGGCAGATGAACGAGGTGCTGGCCTCGGCGGACGTCGTGCGCCGCATCGACGAGGTGTTCCCGCTGGAAGCCGTACAGGCCAACTATTCGGGCGAGACCGCCGAACGCTGGCGTTATCGCGACGGCAACGGCGAGATCGGCGTGATCTCAAGCGTTACGCACGCGTTTTGTGGCGACTGCAGCCGTATCCGGCTGTCGACCGAAGGGCGGCTTTACCTGTGCCTGTTCGCCACGGAAGGCTACGATCTGCGGGCGCTGCTGCGCGACGGACATAGCGACCTGGCCATTGGCAACGCCATCGCCCAAGTGTGGCAGGCGCGCACCGATAACTATTCAGAGCAGCGCAGCGATCCCGCCATCCGCGCCGCGCGCGCCGAGAGCAAGATCGAAATGTCGTATATCGGCGGCTGATGATTGCGCGCGACGACATCACAGGCCTGATCCTGGCCGGCGGCCGCGGCAGCCGGATGGGTGGCACGGACAAGGGCCTGCAGCCATTCCAGGGCATGCCGATGGTGCAGCACACGCTGCAGCGGTTAGTTCCGCAAACCGGCCGGCTGCTGATCAATGCCAATCGCAATCCGGATCGCTACGCCGCGTTCGGCGTCCCGGTCGTCGCCGATGCCATTCCAGACTTCGCTGGTCCATTGGCTGGCATGCTGGCGGGACTGGACCAGTGCCAAACGGCATGGATGGTCACGGCGCCCTGCGATAGTCCATTCCTGCCTGCCGATCTGGTAGCGCGCCTGACCCAGGCCATCGAGGCACAAGGTGCCGACCTGGCTGTTCCGGTGACCGTTGACGCCGACGGGCGCCAGCGATTGCAGCCGGTGTTTTGCCTGATGCCGGCCACGGCCGCGGCCAGCCTGCGCGCCTACGTCGATGCCGGCAATCGCAAGATCGAAAGCTGGGTGACCAGCCAGCGCCTGGCGCAGGTCGTGTTCGAGGATGCCCAGGCCTTTGCAAATATCAACACGCTTGACGAGCTGCGCCAGCACGAGGCAGACCAACGATCAGGCTAGACTTCTTCCCAGAATCCCTTCATCGCCGCCACGCGCCATGCCTTCGTTGCAATCCGTCATCTCCTGCCAGTCCGACTATGACCCCACTGCCCTGCCGGTGGACCAGGCCAATGCCATCATTGCCGACGTCCTGGAGCCGGTGCAAGGCGTCGAACAACTGACGATTCGCGCCGCATTGGACCGCGTGCTGGCGCAGGACGTGATCTCTCCGATCGACGTGCCGGCGCACGATAACTCGGCGATGGACGGCTACGCATTCTCCAGCCAGGCGCTAAAACAGGGCGACGACAGTATCGCGCTGGAAGTCATCGGCACAGCGTACGCGGGGAACGCATTTGCTGGCGAGGCGCACGCGGGACAGGCCGTGCGCATCATGACCGGCGCGATCATGCCGACCGGTTGCGACACCGTGATCCCGCAGGAATTCGTGGAAATCCAGGCTGGTGGCAACCTGATCCGCTTCGCGCCGGACGCCGTACGCGCTGGCGACAATCGCCGGCTGCGTGGCGAGGATCTGGCGCGCGGTCAGGCTGCACTACACGCGGGCCGGATCCTGACACCGGCCGATCTGGGCATGCTGGCATCGCTTGGCGTCGCCGAGATAAAAGTCCGCCGCCGGCTCCGCGTGGCCTTCTTCTCGACCGGCGACGAACTGCGCTCGATTGGTGAGCCGCTCGACCCCGGCTGCGTCTATGACTCGAATCGATATACGCTGCATGGCATGCTGCGCCGGCTCAATGTGGACTTGATCGATATGGGTGTGGTCCGCGACGATCCCGAGATCATGGAGGCGGCGTTCCGGAGTGCCTGCGAAAACGCCGACGCGATCATCACCTCTGGTGGCGTGTCGGTTGGCGATGCCGACTATACGAAGCAAATCATGGAAAAGCTCGGCGACGTCACGTTCTGGAAGATTGCGATGCGCCCAGGCCGGCCAATGGCCTTCGGCCAGATTGCATCGAATGGCCACAAAGCCGTGCTGTTTGGACTGCCGGGCAACCCAGTGGCGGTAATGGTCACCTTCTATCATTTCGTGCGCGGCGCCCTGCACCGCCTGATGGGTGCCGACATCGCGCCACTGCCGCGCATTCGCGTCCGAGCCACGATGCCGATCCGAAAGAAACCCGGGCGCACGGAATTCCAGCGTGGCATTGTCGCGGCGGGCGCCGACGGCAACCTGGAGGTTCGCCTGACGGGCCAGCAAGGATCAGGCGTGCTGCGTTCGATGAGCGAGGCGAATTGCCTTGTCGTACTCGATCACGATCAAGGTTCGGTTGAAGCCGGCGACACCGTGCAGGTGATCTTGTTCGATGGCCTGATCTGATTTCGCGCCCTGCTGATTTCGCACCGGGGCGTCAGAAACCGTCCCGCCACGCGGAACAAGGCAGGCATGAATGCAAAGGATTCATGCGGCCCGTCGATGGGTAGTCGATCAATGGATTGTGTACAGGTGTCGGGTGTCGTTTTTGTGCCGCACTCTTTGCAAGAAAGCACGTAAGGCTACGATAAATGCCTCATCCGTCGGTGGGGCAGTCTAGGCGTCGCAGGCCCCAATCGCTACACTTGCAGCACGAAAATCCGAATCCCCCAATATCTTGTCTGTCGTTATGCACCAGGAGATCGCGTACCTCCATCCCGTCAAGACTGCCCGCGCGCTCGTGCTCGTGTATCTGTGCTTTTCGGTACCAATCGTAGCTATGGGCCTATTTGTTGCCTTTGTGCGATATGGCGACCTGCCGGGCATCGCGGTCTTCACGGCTCTGATCCTCAACGCACTAATCGGTTTTGGCCTGCTCTGGCTCGGTTGCCGCGCCTACAACTGGGTGGCCGCCCGTTTTGGCGGCATCGAGGTTCACATCCGTGAACTGAGCCCCGAAGACCGCCAATAAGCTGACATCAAACCGCTGGTAACCGCTGGCAAGCCTCCGTCAAGCCAGCCGGTCCTCGTGCTGCTGCCCCGCGACGTCGTCCGGCGGGGCAGTTCCGGCTTCCGTGCCGGAACCGAGCGCACCTGACGTTCCGAGCAACTGCTCAGCCATCTCTCCCGGCAATGCCTCCACGGTGCGCAACTTGCGCTCCATCTGCCGCGTCCGCACTTCTGCCTGCTCGATATTGCGCGCCGCGCGTACCAGCGTATCGCGCGTCTTGGCCAAGACCTCGCCAAACTTGCCAAACTCGGTCTTGACGGCACCCAGCACCTCCCAGACCTCACTGGACCGTTTCTCCAGCGCCAGCGTTCGAAACCCCATCTGCAGGCTGTTAAGCAGCGCCGTCAGCGTCGTCGGGCCAGCCACGGTAACCCTGAAATCGCGTTGCAGCATGTCCGTCAGACCCGGTCGGCGCAAGACCTCGGCATAGAGGCCTTCGGTCGGCAGGAACAGGATGGCGAAATCCGTGGTGGCCGGCGGAGCCAGGTATTTCTCGGCAATCGTCTGCGCCTCGCGGCGTACAGCTACTTCCAGTTCGCGGCTGGCCGCATTCACGCCGTCGGCATCACCGCGCTCCTGTGCATCCGCCAGCCTTTCGTACTGCTCCTTCGGGAATTTTGCGTCGATGGGCAGCCAGACCGGGCTGCCACCGACCTCCCGGCCTGGCAAACGAATGGCGAACTCCACCCGCGCCCCTGAATTGCGCACGGTCTCGACGTTCTTGCCGTATTGCTCCGGCGTCAGGATCTGTTCGAGCAACATGGCCAGTTGCACTTCGCCCCAGGTGCCGCGCGTTTTGACATTGGTCAGCACCCGTTTGAGATCGCCCACGCCCTGCGCCAGCATCTGCATTTCGCCAAGCCCGCGGTGCACCTGCTCCAACCGGTCAGATACCAGCTTGAACGATTCGCCAAGGCGCTGCTCCAGCGTCGCGTGCAGCTTCTCGTCCACCGTACGGCGCATTTCTTCGAGCTTGGCCGCGTTGTTGGCTTCGATATCGCGCAGCTTTTGCTCGAGAGTCGTCCGTACATCCGCCAGGCGTCGCTCGTTCGCCTCCGACATCTGTGCCAGCTGTTGCTGCTGCACCGTAGCGATGCTCGTCAGCTGCGTCGATAGCTGCTGTTGAAAACGGAGCATCTGCTGCCCCGATTCGCTGCGATTGCCGCGTGCCGTTTCGGCCAGCTCGGCGCGCAGTTCGCGCTCAAGCCGCTCCAGGCCACGCGCAGTGTCCTCGCGCACGTCGTCTCGCAGATCGCCGAGAATCGGCAGCAGGTCCGCGGATGCACCACGCGACTGGCGCATCAGCAGCACGACCAGGAGAATCACGGCCGTCACCGCGGCCGCGAGGGTCAACAAAGGAATAAGCGTCATGAAAACTGGCGATTCAAACCCATCAACGGCGGCTGGACATGACCTCGGGATTGATCACGGTCGGCGGATGGCCAGCCTGCGGCCCGACGTCGAGCGCGGCAATCAGATTGTCCGCAGCCAGATTGGCCATCGCCCGGCGCGTCTTCTCCGACGCGCTGGCGATGTGCGGGGTCAATACTACGTTCGGCACGGTCAGCAGGTCTGGATGCACGCTCGGCTCGCCTTCGAAGACATCGAGGCCCGCCGCGAAGATCTTGCGATCGCGCAGCGCCGCAGCCAACGCGCCGTCGTCGACAATACCGCCACGCGCGAGATTGATCAGTGTGGCCGTTGGCTTCATCAGCGCCAGTTCCGCCGCGCCAATCGCATGATGGCTTTCCGCGCTGTAGGGCAGCACCAGTATCAGGTGGTCAGATTGTTGCAGCAGCTCGGCCTTGCTGACGTAGCGCGCATTCAATGACTGCTCGGCATCGGCCGGCAGCTGGCTGCGATTGTGATAGAGCACCTGCATGCCGAACCCCGCCGCACGGCGCGCAAGGCCCTGCCCGATCCGCCCCATGCCAAGGATGCCCAGCGTGCTGCCATAGACGTCCATGCCAACGAGCATGTCATAGCTCCACCGCTCCCACTTGCCCGCGCGCAGGTAATGCTCTGACTCGGTCACGCGCCGCGCGGTGGCCATCAGGAGCGCCCAGCCGAAATCGGCCGTGGTCTCGGTCAGTACGTCGGGTGTATTTGTCGCAACAACGCCGGCCGCGGTCAGCGCGGGCACGTCGAGGTTGTTGTAGCCAACGGCCATGTTGCAGACCGCCCGCAGTTGCGGCAACGCGGCAACCAGGTCGCCATCGATCCTGTCGGCCGCATTCGCAAGCACTCCCGCCTTGCCCGTCAGGCGCGCACGCAGCGCAGCCGCGTCGAGCACTAAGTCCTCCTGATTGGCGTCGACTTCAAAATACTGCGCAAGGCGCTCGATTACATCCGGAAAGATGGCTCGCGTGACAAGAATGGGGGGCTTCATGGCAGTCATACGTGGAAAAAGAGGAACGTCATCACCAGGAACAGCGGCACCAGCACGGCGCAAGACCATGCCATATAACCGAAGAAGCTCGGCATACGTACGCCACGGCTCTCCGCAATCGCCTTCACCATCAGGTTGGGCGCATTACCGATATAGGTATTGGCGCCCATGAACACGGCGCCCGCGGAAATGGCAGCCAGCGTCGACGCGTCTCGCGTCATGAGCGTTGCCGCATCGCCACCGGCCGTATTGAAGAACACCAGATAGGTCGGCGCATTGTCCAGGAACGACGACAGTATGCCGGTAGCCCAGAAATACATGCTGTCGATCGGCTGCCCGTTGCTATCGCTTACCGCGTGGATCACGCCCGCGAACGCGCCCTCCGTACCGGCCTTGAGCATGGCGATCACGGGAATGATCGTCAGGAAGATGCCGGCAAACAGCTTGGCCACCTCGAGCATCGGCTCCCAATTGAATTCGTTGCCACTGCGCGCGGTACGCGGCGTTAGCAGCAGCGAGGCCAGGGTCACCACGACAAGCAGCACGTCGCGCGCCAGCGCGGGCAGCGGCACCTCGGTGCCCATCACGTCGTACACGATGCCAGGCTTCCACAGCCCGCTCATCAGGACGAGTCCGATTACGGCCAGCAGCAGAGCGAAGTTGACCTTGCCTTCAATCCGCAGGCCCCTGGAGTCTGGCGTCGGGTCCTGCGCCGCCGGCAGCTCCTCTTCACGATTGAGGTAATAGTGCCTGTCGACGAAATAAAAAAGCGCCAGCAGTACGACCCAGATGAAAAGCGTTTCAGGAAAGATGTTGCGCAGTGTCCAGGAGAACTCCACGCCTTTCAGGAAACCCAGGAACAGCGGCGGATCGCCCAGCGGCGTCAGCGCACCACCGGCATTGGCAACAAGGAAGATGAAGAAGACCACGACATGCGCCACGTGGCGACGGTTGTCGTTGGCCCGCAGCAGCGGACGAATCAGCAGCATGGCCGCACCCGTGGTGCCCATCAGGCTGGCCAGGACGGTGCCCAGCGCGAGGATGCCCGTGTTGAGTTTCGGCGTGCCATGCAGATTGCCGCGCACGCAGATGCCGCCCGCCACTACATAGAGCGCGGTCAGCAGGACGATGAACGGTACGTACTCGGCCAGAAGCGCGTGCACGGTGTTGGCCACGGCCGTGTGCACGCCGAACCGGGCAGCGAATGGCGCCAGGAACAGTACACCCCAGGCCGCCGCGATCTTGCCGTAATGGTGGTGCCAGAATTTCGGTGCGACGAGCGGAAACAAGGCAATCGAAAGCAGGATGCCGGCGAACGGCACACCCCACAAAGGCGAAAGCGTGGCGCCATCGAGGTCGGCTGCCCGCGCCCATGCGGGACACAGCAACATCGTGGCAAACAGCATTTGAGGTAGCAGCGTGACGACACGTCGCATCAGACGGGGATCTCCTAAATCGCAACACGCGCCGCCACGCAGCAGGGCGTGGAGCCGTGGGACCGACGACAAGGCGCGCGCGTCAGGGGCATAGCCCAGGGCTTCGGGACGTCGGCACGCGGCGAAGGACCCAGTTTAAAGCAAAGCCCTTTGAGAAAGGTCTGAAAGTGCGCCAATCCGGGCGCTACAGCTAACCCTGGCGGTCAGTCCTGATCGACCAGAATCACATGCACGCGATATGGGCCGTGCGCGCCGAGCACGATGGTCTGCTCGATGTCCCCGGTGCGCGAGGGACCGCTGATGATATTGGTGGCGCGTGGCAGTTGGCCGTGTTCTGCGCGCATGCGCGCGAACGCTTCCTCCAGGTTGGCGACAATGCGCGAAACCGGCACCACGGCAATATGGGTTTCTGGCAGCAGCGCGGCCGATGCGAAGGTGTCCGGCCCCGAAAGCAGCATCAACGAACCGGTCTCGGCAATGGCCACGAAGCAACCAGTAATGCCAACGAGATCGCCGTGCTCGCGGTCAGCCTGCGGATCTCGCACCGGCGGGCGGCACGCCACGTCCAGCCCCTGATCGGCCCACGGCAGATCGCGCAGACTCGTCCACGTGACTGCGCGCCGCTCCAGCTTGAGGCCGTCCAGATAGCGCGATACCGCGCCCGGCACCTCGGCCAGCGTCGCCACACGATCCACCGTCGAGGCCATCTTCCGCGCCTGCACGCTGAACGCTTCGGCACGGTCTTCCGGCACTTCGGGCTGCGGACCCTGCGGATGCCGCGTCAAATAGTCGGCCACCGCATCGCGCTCGCCCGGCGTTACCTCGGCACCCCTGCCTTGGGCGGCACGAATACGGGCAAAGATACGGTCACGGGCTGCGTTCGTTTCCATAGTGTCGGCGAGGAGAGTGGCGGGCTGGGCGATTATAAGAAATCTACGATGAGCAACACGTGAATCCTGTTAAGCGGGCTGCTGAACGTCGAACACCTGCCTCAGGTATGCGAGGTAACCGGGGTCGTCGCACATGGTCTTCTCCGGCGTGTCCGACAACTTGGCAACCGGCTGGTCATTGCAGCGAACCATCTTGATGACGATCTGCAACGGTGTGTAGCCCAGGTCGTTCGTCAGGTTGGTGCCCACGCCAAAGGCCAGCTTGCAGCGACCACGGAAACGCTCATAAAGCTCGATGACCTTCGGGATGTTCAGGGCATCGCTGAAGATCAGCGTCTTGCCGCGCGGATCGACGCGGTTGGCGGCGTAGTGGGCAATCATCCGTTCGCCCCATTCGAAAGGGTCACCGGAATCGTGCCGCACGCCATCGAAGAGCTTGCAGAAATACAGATCGAAGTCGCGCAGGAATGCGTCGAAGCCGTAGGTATCGGACAGTGCGATACCCAGGTCACCGCGATATTCGCGCGCCCAGTTCTCCAGCGCATAGACCTGCGAGTCGCGCAGCCGAGGCCCCAGCGCCTGGCAGGCCTGCAGGTATTCGTGCGCCATCGTGCCAAGCGGCGTCATGTTGTGCAGACGCGCGAAGTGGACGTTGCTGGTGCCGGCCAGCTGCGGCCCGAGTACGGTGCGCATCGACAGCAGCACCTCTTCCTGCCAGTCACCCGAGAAGCGGCGGCGAGTGCCATAGTCCGCAATCACGCAATCGCTGTATCGCGACGATTTCAGCAGGGCCAGCTTGGCCTCCAGCCGGCGGCGGCCCTCGTCCAGGTCGGGCTTGGGCTGCGTGCGGCGGAAGTACACCTCGTTGACGATTGCCAGCAGCGGGATCTCGAACAGGATCGTATGCAGCCACGGACCGCGGATCGTGATGTCGATTTCGCCGTTGCCCTGCGCGGACGGCTGCACCTCCACGTATTTCTCATTCAGGTGGAACAACGCGAGGAAATCGACGAAATCGCTCTTGATGAAGCGCATCCCGCGCAGGTACTCCAGTTCCTCGTCGGAAAAACGCAAGTCGCACAGCTGCCTGAGTTCGTCGCGGATCTCGTCGACATACGGCGTCAGGTCGACCCCGGCATTGCGGCACTTGAAGCGGTATTCGACCTGGGCCTGCGGAAAGTGGTGCAGCACCACCTGCATCATCGTGAACTTGTACAGGTCGGTGTCGAGCAGGGAACGGATGATCATAGCGAAGCCAATGCTGGGGCGCGGCGAAGTCAGGCCATCATGCTAACCGAAAGTCACGCGCCCCATGCGCGGACGGCCGGCGCATGGATTCAGCCACCGTCGAGACCGCGCAGTGCGGGTGTCGCCGGTCGCGCCGGCCGTTGCGACTGCAGGCACCAGAGCCGCTGGCCCCGGTCGTCGTCGCATGTCACCAGCGTCGCCTGCGTGCGCGGTACCGCCGCCGGCAACGGATCGGCGAAAATGCCGGATGCCACCATGATGCGTTCCTGGTAGACCGGCTGCCCCGCGCGATCGAAGCGCAGCACCTGGATCAGCGTGTCGGGCGCGGGCTGCAAGTCCTTGTCGCAAGGCAGAAAGCCATCGCGATTGCAGTTGGCCAAGGCCAGGCCCGCTGGCGTGCGGATGACACTGAAGCTGTCCCAATCGAAAGCGGTCAGCGTGGTCAGGGCAACGGGCTGGTCGGTCCGCGCGCGCCACGCCACCAGGCGCGACACCACGCTGTCGGCCATTTTGTCGGGCCGCGGCGGCGCGGGCTGGGCGAGCGCGCCGGTGCCCAGCAGGACACAAACCATCGCGGCGCTGGCCAATCGGCCCATTAAGCTGGCTGACATGAGGAAGTCCCTTGCAAGATTGCCCCCGATCAAAGAGTGGGAACCGCGCGAAAATGGCACGCAAAGCGCCTGGAGCGGCACTCATCGGCCCGAAAAGCCACGAATGACACAGGGGAATAGTAGTCCGACGGCACGCGGCGCGGATACCGATCCGCCCCAAAACCGGGGCTGCAGGCCGTTCCAGCGCCTGTTTTGCACCGAAAGTACATAAAGAAATAAGAAAACTATCTGACCCGGCTATATAGACTGGCTATCCTTGCGAGAAGGCTCAGCTACAATATCGGTCTTTGAAAGGCCTCGGCCCTCGCTCGCCCCAAGTTATCCCGATTGACACGCGCGATGTTTGACGCGTAGCGGGCAACTCGCAGAGCGGCTGGCAAGAATCCGGCCCTGGACAATATCCCCATCGAAGACCGATCCGTTTTTCTGGAACCGAAATGACTCACGTTGTCACCGAATCCTGCATCCGTTGCCGTTACACCGACTGCGTTGATGTGTGTCCGGTCGATTGTTTCCGCGAGGGCCCGAACTTCCTGGCCATCGATCCCGACGAGTGCATCGACTGCGCCGTGTGTGTGGCCGAGTGCCCGGTGAACGCGATTTACGCCGAGGAAGATGTTCCCGGCGACCAGCAGCAGTTCATCGAGCTGAACGCCGACCTGGCCCGTAACTGGCCGTCCATCACCAAGACCAAGGCCCCGCTGGCCGAGGCCGAGGAATGGAAGGACGCCACCGACAAGCTGCAATACCTGCAGCGCTAAGAAAAGACTGACGCCACAGGTGGCCACTCCCGGCAGCCGCTGCCGGGACGCGCCAGCCAGCGTCACAGAAAGCCGTCCCCACGCGCTTTCCCGTAATACCGGGCACGACCATGCCCACAACGTATCAGGACGAATATGGACTTGAGCATTCCAAATCCCGTGGCCGACGCGACTCAGCAGGCTGGCGGCAACAACGGCGGCCAGCCGCTGGAAATCGACGCGCTGATCGTTGGCGCGGGCCCCGTTGGCCTGTTCCAGGTGTTCGAACTCGGCCTGCTCGAAATCAAGGCGCACGTGATCGACTCGCTCAAGGTGGTTGGCGGCCAGTGCGTGGAGCTGTATCCGGACAAGCCGATCTACGACATCCCGGCCGTGCCCATCTGCACGGGTCAGGAACTGACCGACAACCTGCTCAAGCAGATCGAGCCGTTCTCGCCCACGTTCCACCTGGGCCAGGAAGTCAGCGTCGTGGAACGCCGTGAAGACGGCCGTTTCTTCGTGGAAACGTCGCTCGGAACCCGTTTCATCACCAAGACCATCTTCATCGCTGCCGGCGTGGGTTCGTTCCAGCCGCGTACGGTCAAGGTGGAAGGCATCGACAAGTTCGAAGGCAAGCAACTGTACTACCGCGTGAAGGATCCGAGCCGTTTCCACGGCCGCAACCTCGTGATCGTCGGCGGCGGCGATTCCGCGCTGGACTGGGCACTGGACCTGCACGGCAAGGCCGAGTCGATCGTGCTGATCCATCGTCGCGACGGCTTCCGCGCCGCACCGGCCTCGGTGGCCAAGATGCGCGACCTGTGCGAACAGATGGAAATGCAGTTCATGGTTGGCCAGATCGGCGGCTATGAAGAGAAGGACGGCGTGCTCACCGAGATCAAGGTGACCGGTGGCGATGGCGTGACCCGCCGCATGCCGCTGGACGACCTGCTGGTGTTCTTCGGCCTGTCGCCGAAGCTCGGCCCGATCGCCGAGTGGGGCCTCGAGCTCGAGCGCAAGCAGATCAAGGTGGATACCGAGAAGTTCGAAACGAACATCCCGGGCATCTTCGCCGTGGGTGACATCAACACCTACCCGGGCAAGAAGAAGCTGATCCTGTCGGGCTTCCACGAAGCTGCCCTGGCAGCATTCGGCGCCGCGCCTTACATCTTCCCAGACAAGAAGATCCACATGCAGTACACGACGACTTCGCCGAAGCTGCATAAGGTGCTGGGCGTCGAAACACCGGTATTCGACTAAATCGTCGACGCTCGAACAAAAAAGCCGCCTTTGAGGCGGTTTTTTTGTTTGCACAAACCAAAAAGCTGGCTATAATGCGGCCTCGCTGTTGAACACGGCAACGCGGCAAAAGGCGGAAACGCCCACTGCTGGCCGGTTTCAAGGCGAACCAGAGTTTTACCAACAGCTTCTGACGAAAATAAAACGTTAAAAAGTTGTTGACGAAACGAAGAGAAGCTGGTTATAATTTCTTTCTCAGCTGTTCCCCGATAGCTCAGTTGGTAGAGCGCCGGACTGTTAATCCGTAGGTCCCTGGTTCGAGCCCAGGTCGGGGAGCCAACCAATAAAAGATGAAGGCCGATGCGAAAGCATCGGCCTTTTTCTTTTTCCGCTCCGGTTTCGTCTCTCCCCTCCCCGCACAAACGTTCCAGAAAGTCCGCATCGATGTGGCTATGATGAACAGCCGCAGACACCGAACCAGGACACCGCAGTGAGCCCCCAGAGCTGGATCGACCTCAAGCAGGATGCCGAGACCGGCATCGAGACGATTCGCGCCCACTTCGAAGGCCACGCCTACGATCCGCACTGGCATGACAGTTACCTGATCGGCTACACCGAGCAGGGAATCCAGCAATTCCACTGCCGCCGCGAAATCCAGCGCAGCGTGCCCGGCAAAATCTTTACGCTTGAGCCGGGCGAGATTCACGACGGCTACGCCGTGGCGCCGGAAGGCTTTACCTATTCGATGCTGTATCTCGATGCCCAGTGGATGGAGCGCGAACTGCGCGCACTGTTCGAGAACACGCCCGCCCACTGCCGTCCATCCTTCGCGCAGACGCTAAGCGAAGACCCCCAACTGATTGACGCTATCGACCGCGCATTCACGGTACTGCAGCAGCCCGAACTGCGCATCGTGCGGCAGTCCGCGCTCGACAACCTGCTGGCGCGGCTGACGGAGAATCTGCGCTGGCGCACGCAGCACGCCATCGATCCGCGCCTGCCGCTGGTTGCCCAGCGCGCACGCGATTTTCTGCACGACCGTGTGGACGAAGACATCGGACTCGATGATCTGGCGGCCGCCAGCGGCGTGGACCGTTACCGGCTGACACGCGCCTTCAAGGCCGCCTTCGGGATTGCGCCACACGCTTATCTGGTCCAACTGCGCCTGGCCCGTGCCCGCCATATGCTGGCACATGGCGCCACGCCCGCTGACGTGGCCACGGCGCTCGGTTTTGCCGACCAAAGCCATCTCGGCCGCTGGTTCCGCCGCGCTTATGGCCTGACTCCAGCGCACTACCGCAGACGCTGCTCAAATCTTCCAGACGCATAGGCCCTGCGGCCGCAACAATGGCCGCATGCCCGATACCCTGCCCTTCCTCCCCTTTCTGATGTTTGCAGTCGTCGCGTCGATCACGCCAGGCCCGACAAACGTCATCGTGCTGAGCCACAGTGCACGCCGCGGCGTGACAGCCACGTTGCCGATCATCCTTGGTGGCTGCGGCGGCGCGGCGCTGCTGGTGCTGACGGTCGGCATCGGCGTTGGCGACGCACTATCGACACACCCCCTCCTGCAGCGCGTCATGGCCTGGACTGGCGTGCTCTGGTTGTCCTGGCTTGCGTGGCAGATCTGGCGCAGCCCCGCCGCCGGCATTGAGGCCGACAACGACGGAGATGCCGGCCGCCGCAAACCGCTTGGCCTGATCGGCGCCGCCAGCCTGCAGGTTGTGAATCCGAAGACCTGGATGATGGCGCTGGCCGTAGTCAGCGTCTTTGCCGGTCACGACACCGAACAGTCGCATCAGGTGATGTTGCTGTCACTGATCTTCTTTATCGTGTCGCTGCCCTGCATGGGAGCATGGGGCCGTACTCGGCGCAGGGGCCGCCCGTATCATCCGCTCGCCGGCACATATGAAGCGCTTCGAACGCCTCATGGCGCTGGTACTGCTGGCTTCCGCCTGGAGCAGCCTGTTGCCGTAAAGCAAAACCGGCGATTGCTGGTTCCCGCGCACATTTTCTGGTGTATAGTCTTGGATTGCCCTGAATAGCTTGACTCCCGTTCGGTATACCTGTAAAAGCTTACCGGCGTATTTCTTGCGCAATATCCACGGAAACAGGTAGTCGCCAAGTTTTTACCTAGCTAGGAAAATTTGGCCCGTCACCCCTGACACAGGCAGTATGGATTTCGGTCCGCAGCAGGTTCTAGGGGGCGCACCACGGCAACAGCCGCAGCGTGCGATACCACCGTCACCGAAGGCTCCGGAGCCCGACGTGGCAAGTTTCCCTCCTATGAACCCACCGCCTCTGGCGGTTATTCCTGAAGGACTGAATTGACTAAGATCGTTCTGAAACCGGGCGAGCCCGTTGAAGTTGCAATGCGTCGTTTCCGTCGCGCCATTCTGCAGACTGGCCTGATCGTGGAACTGAAGAGCCGCACCGCCTACGAAAAGCCGACGACCGAGCGCAAGCGCAAGAAGAAGGCTGCCGAGGCCCGCCTGCGCAAGCGTCTGCGCATGCAAATGCTGCCGAAGAAGCTCTACTGATTCGCGCATTGCCAAGAAAAACCGCCAGTTCACTGGCGGTTTTTTTTCGCCCCGGCTCCGGGCGTCCTCAGGCGCGTGTGGCGATCAGCGCCCCGGCCCCGATCAGCGTGATACCCCCGGCGCGCTGCGCATTGGCCTGCGCGCGCTGCGACGTCAGCCGCGTGGCCAGCGAGCGCGCGAGCAAGGCGTAGACCAGAGCGTTGGCCGTCGCCAGCACCACGAATGTCGGGATCAGCACCACGGCCTGCGGCCAGAAGGCCAGCTTGGCGTCGATGAACTGCGGCACGAAAGCCACGAAGAACACGATGCTCTTCGGATTCAACGCTGTGACGAGCCAGGCCTTGGCAAAGCGCTGGCCACCGCTGCCCGACTGCGACGCCACATCGAGCGATCGCGCGCGACTGGCCGTGCGCAGCGCCTGAACGCCCAGATACACGAGGTAGGCCGCCCCCGCCCACTTCAGGGCCGTGAACAGCGCGGCAGACGCTGCCAGGACGGCGCCCAAGCCCGCCATCGACAGCGTGAAGGCCGTCAGGTCACCTGCCGCCACGCCGGCCACCGTGGCGTAAGCGCTGCGGCCGCGATGCGCCAGTGCGTCGCCAATCACCAGCAGGATCGTGGGTCCCGGAATGATCAGCAGGACCACGCTGGTCAACACGAACGCGATCCAGTGCTCGAAGGACATGATGTCTCCTCTTCTTTATCGTTCTGAAACGGTGAGCGTACCCCTGTCCACCCCACTCCGCCACCCCGCCGATACCCCTTGCAATTGGAATGGTCTTGCTGCGATGCGCCAACAATGCGTCACGCGATGGCCTGCATAATGGCGGATATCGCTTGCAAGGACACCCGCCTTGACTGCCATCCTTCAGCTGCGCAACGTGCGCAAACTCTATGGCGACCAGGTTGTCGTCGACAACCTCGACCTGGAAGTCCAGCCCGGCCAGTGCTATGGCCTGCTCGGCCCCAACGGCGCTGGCAAGACCACCACGCTGCGGATGCTGCTGGGCCTGACCACCCCCGCGTCCGGCACGCTGACACTGTGTGGCGAACCGATTCCGCAGCGCGCCCCGCAGGCGCGTATGCGCGTGGGCGTGGTTCCGCAGTTCGACAACCTCGATCCGGATTTTTCCGTGATCGAAAACCTCCGTATCTTCGGCCGCTACTTCGGGCTGTCCTCTGGCGAGATCGCGGAGCGGGTGCCCAGGTTGCTGGAATTCGCACGACTGGAAAACAAGGCCAACGCCCAGGTGCGCGACCTCTCCGGCGGCATGCGCCGCCGGCTGACCGTGGCGCGCGCGCTGATCAACGACCCCGACCTGCTCGTGATGGACGAGCCGACGACCGGCCTCGACCCGCAGGCGCGCCATCTGATCTGGGAACGGCTCAAGTCGCTGCTTGCCGCAGGCAAGACCATCCTGCTGACCACGCACTTCATGGAAGAGGCAGAGCGGCTTTGCAACTACCTGTGCGTGATCGATGCTGGCCGCAAGATTGCCGAAGGCAAACCGCATGAATTGATCGACCGCGAGATTGGGTGCGATGTCGTGGAGGTTTATGGCGACGAACTGGAACCGCTGCGCGACACGCTGACGCCGCTGGCGGATCGCTGCGAAATGCGCGGCGAGACGCTGTTCTGCTACGTGCGCGATCCAGACCCGCTGCTGACCGCGCTGCATGGCAAGGGTGGCGTGCGCTATCTGCACCGGCCCGCCAATCTTGAGGACGTGTTCCTCAAGCTGACCGGCCGCGAAATGAGAGACTGAGACATCGACATGAGCGAACAGGACCCACGCAATCCCGACGTCGCAATGGCATCCAGACCCGCGGCGCCGGTCCCGCACCAGCACTATCCGCAACCGCTGCTGCCGCGCAACGCGCGCAACTGGATGATGGTCTGGTACCGCAACTACATGGTCTGGAAGAAGCTGGCCATCCCGTCGATGATCGGCAACCTTGCCGATCCCATGATCTACCTGTTCGGTCTGGGCCTTGGCCTGGGTCTGCTGGTGGGTCAGGTGCACGGCGTGTCGTACATCGCCTTCCTGGCGGCCGGTACCACGGCATCGAGTGTGATGATGTCCGCCAGCTTCGAATCGATGTATTCGGCCTTCTCGCGCATGCATGTGCAGCGCACGTGGGAGGCGATCATGCATGCGCCGCTGACGCTTGGCGATGTGGTACTGGGAGAAGTGCTCTGGGCAGCCAGCAAGGCAGTGCTGTCCGGCGTGGCCATCATGCTCGTGGCGGGCCTGCTTGGCTACGCGCAGTTTCCGGGAGCGCTTGCCGCCCTGCCCGTGATCGTGCTGGCCGGCATCGCATTCGCAAGTCTGGCGATGATCGTCACGGCCCTGGCACCGAGCTACGACTTCTTCATGTTCTATCAGACGCTGGTGATGACGCCGATGCTGCTGCTGTCAGGCGTGTTCTTCCCGCTGGAGCAATTGCCCGAAGGCGCGCAGAAGGCCACGATGGCACTGCCGCTGGCCCACGCCGTGGCATTGATTCGTCCGTTGATGCTGGGAAGGCCAGTGGAGAACGTCACGCTGCATGTGGCCGTGCTGGCCGTCTACGCGGTGGTGGCGCTGATGGTGGCGCTGGTGTTGCTGCGCAAGCGGATGCTGCGCTGAGGATAGATGCCTGCCGAGAGGCAGCCCCCTCTCCCACACCGTGGGCGAGGGGGACACAACAAAACTTACTGACCCAGGCCGCGTAGCAGATCGGCTTTCAGGTCTTCCACCGATTCCAGGCCCACGGCCAGGCGGATCAGCCCTTCCGAGATCCCTGCGGCGGCTTTCGCTTCCGGCACCACGCGACCATGCGTGGTCGTGTACGGATGCGTGATCGTCGTGCGCGTATCACCAAGATTGCCCGTGATCGAGCACAGCTTCGTGTTGTCGATCACGCGCCAGGCGTTGGCACGCATCTGCTCCGGCGTGCTGCCCTTCAGCTCGAACGACACGATCGCGCCACCACCGCTTTGCTGGCGCTTCGCCACTTCGTATTGCGGATGCGACTTCAACGCCGGATGGAACACGCGATTCACAGCCGGATGCGACTCCAGGAATTCGGCAAGCGCCAGCGCGCTTTGCGAATGGCGCTCCATGCGGATAGCCAGCGTTTCCATGCCCTTGAGCATCACCCATGCGTTGAAGGCCGACAGCGTCGGGCCAGCCGTGCGCACGAACGGAAACACCTTGCCCATGATGAAGTCATGCTTGCCCACCACGGCACCGCCCAGCACGCGGCCCTGCCCGTCGATATGCTTGGTGGCCGAATGCACCACCACGTCGGCACCGAACTTGATCGGCTGCTGCAGTGCCGGCGAGCAGAAGCAGTTGTCCACCACGAACAGCGCGCCCGCGTTGTGGGCAATCTCGCCGACGGCCGCGATGTCCGAAATCTCGGTCAGCGGGTTCGACGGCGTTTCCAGGAAAAACAGCTTCGTATTGGGCTTCACAGCCGCACGCCAGGCCGCCAGGTCGGTGCCGTCGACGTAGGTCGTCTCGACGCCGAACTTGGCCAGGATCGTGTTGAACAGCGTCATCGTCGACCCGAAGATCGAGCGCGAGCTGACCAGGTGATCACCAGCCTGCAGCGTCGCCAGCGCCACCGACAGGATCGCGCTCATGCCCGATGCCGTGGCCATGCAGGCCTCGGCACCCTCCAGCGCGGCCAGGCGCGACTGGAACATCGACACGGTCGGATTGGTGAAGCGCGAGTACGTGTAGCCCTCTTCCGAGTTGGCAAAGCGCTCGGCGGCCTCGGCGGCGCTGTTGAAGCAGAAGCTCGAGGTCAGGTACATCGCCTCGGAGTGCTCCATGAACTCGCCAGTACGCAGCGTGCCGGCGCGCACGCCGAGGGTGTCAATGCCGTAGGACTCGGGTTGGTTCGGATCGCTCATGCTGCTGTGCTGCCCAATGGGTGTAGTTGTTATTCGTTGCCGCCCGAGCGCTGCAGGTGCAGTTGCGAACGCTCGGTCTCGCCGCCGTTGTTGCCTTCGCGGTCAGCCTGGCTGCGCGCCGTTTCCAGGCGGTCCAGATAGGCTTCGTCGATATCGCCCGTGATGTACTTGCCATCGAAGCACGAGGCATCGAAGTCGCGCAGGTTCGGGTTGATGTCGCGCACGGCCTGCTTCATCGCTTCCACGTCCTGGTACACGAGCTGGTCCGCGCCGATCATGCGCGCGACTTCCTCGTCGGTGCGGCCGTGGGCCACCAGTTCGGCGCGCGTGGGCATGTCGATACCGTACACGTTCGGGAACTTCACGGGCGGCGCGGCCGAGGCGAAGATCACCTTCTTGGCACCGGCGTCGCGGGCCATCTGCACGATTTCGAACGACGTGGTGCCACGGACGATCGAGTCATCCACGATCAGCACGTTCTTGTCCTTGAATTCCACGCCCATCGCATTGAGCTTCTGGCGCACCGACTTCTTGCGCACCGCCTGGCCCGGCATGATGAACGTGCGGCCCACATAGCGGTTCTTGAAGAAGCCTTCGCGATAAGGCACGCCCAGTGCGTTGGCCACCTGCATGGCGGCGGGGCGGCTCGAATCGGGAATCGGCATGACCACGTCGATGTCGCCAGCCGGCACTTCGCGGCGGATCTTCTCGGCCAGGTAGTCACCCATGCGCAGCCGCGCATCGTAGACCGGCACGCCATCGATGCACGAGTCCGGACGGGCCAGGTACACAAATTCGAAGATGCAAGGCGTCAGTTGCGGATTGTCGGCGCACTGCTTGCTGTGGAACTTGCCGTCCAGGTCGATGAAGATTGCCTCGCCCGGTGCCACGTCGCGCTCCATCGTGTAGCCCATGCCTTCGAGCGCCACCGATTCCGAGGCAATCAGGTATTCCTTGCCGGTCGGCGTATCGACGCTACCGATGCACAGCGGGCGGATGCCGAACGGATCGCGCACGGCAAGCAGGCCGTAGCCCGAAATCTGCGCGGTGATGGCATAGGCACCCTTCACACGGCGATGCATGCCGCTGACGGCCGTGAAGATGGTTTCCGGTACCAGCGACTTGCCGTTGCTGGCACGTTGCAGTTCGTCAGCCAGCACGTTCAGCAGCACTTCGGAATCCGAATGCGTGTTGATGTGGCGACGATCGCGGCGGAACATCTCCTCGCGCAGCTGATCCGAGTTGGTCAGATTGCCGTTGTGGGCCAGCATGATGCCGTACGGCGCGTTCACATAGAACGGCTGGGCTTCTTCCTCGCTGGAGGCGGAGCCGGCGGTCGGGTAACGCACCTGGCCGATACCGGACGTGCCCGGCAGGCCGCGCATGTTGCGCGTGCGGAACACGTCGCGCACCAGGCCATTGGCCTTGTGCATGTGGAAGGTGCTGCCGTTCGCCGTGGCGATGCCGGCTGCATCTTGTCCGCGGTGTTGCAACAGCAGCAGGCTGTCATAGATCAGTTGGTTGACAGGGCTGGTGGAAACCACGCCGACGATACCGCACATGCCGAACTCCCAGGAAAGGCAAATTGATTCAGGGGCGCAATTCCGTCATGTACGCGACGGAATCTGCGTTGATACTGCGCCGCGCGCGTGGGTTCGTCCAGCGCTTGCGGATTCAATCCAGTCAGGCCCGAGACAAGGTCAGGCCTTCACATACTTCGCCAGGTCGGGCGGCAGCCAATGCCGCAGCTCGTCCATAGCCTGTATCACATACGGACGCGACACCGCGTCACGCCAGAAAGGCTCGTCGGGCAGCTTCGTGAGCCCCGCCAGCACGACGATCAGCATCACGATCAGCACACCACGCGCCAGCCCGAACACCATGCCCAGGCCCCGATCCGCGGGCTTCAGCCCCGTGGTTTCCAGCAACTGGCCCAGAATGGCACCGGCCAGCGCGGAAACGATCCATGTGCCAAAGAACACGGTCAGGAAACCAAGCGCGCTGCGGGTCAGTTCACCGCCTGGCAGCGTCTCCGGCATCCACTTCGCGGCAACGCCACCGAAGTGATAGGCCAGCACGAAAGCCACCACCCAGCCCACCAGCGCCAGCACCTCGCGCACCAGGCCACGCAACACGCCAATCAGCGCCGACGCCACCAAAATGAAGGCCACGCCGTAGTCAAAGAAAGTAAAAGCCATGCGTGCGACGCCGGTTCCTGTCAGATGGGGCCAAATTGCCGCCCTGCAATCGTCTTCGATCGATCCGTTACTGCTCGATGACCTTCGAGGTCAGTCCGATCGACTTCACCTTCTTGTCCGCTGCATCGGCCGCATCGCGGCTGCTGAACGGACCCGCGCGCAGCAGGATACGGTCACCATCGGCCAGCGTCTTCTTTTCCACAAACGCCGGTACCTTGCTCTCCTTGAGCTTGGCCAGCCAGTTCTTCGCGCGCTCTTCCGAGGAGAACGCGCCGATCAGGATCAGGTATTTGGTATTGGCAGCGGGCTTGTCAGCCGCTTTTGCTTCCGCGGGCTTGGCGTCGGCCACCTTGGTGTCGGCCTTGGCATCCGGCTGCTTGGCGTCGGCCTTTGGCTTGTCCTGAGCCGGCGTGTTGACGATTTCCTCGCCGGCGTCGAGTGCCGCGTCGTTACGGCCGGCGTTGGCCGACGGCGGCAGCGCCTGCGCCTTGCGCGCCTCGACCTTGGGCTTTTGCGCGCCCTGGCCGTTGGCCACGCTGACCGCCACGTCGTCGGAGACGGGACGCGGCTTATGCTCGAACACGATCGGCAGCACGATGACCGCGGCCGCAAGCAGCACCACGGCGCCAATCAGCCGGCGGCGTGCGCGTTGTTTCTGAGGGAAGTCGGGATCGAGGGTATCGTCCGCGTATTCCTCGGCAGGCCGGCGCGATGCGCCGATGCCGGCGCCCGGCTCCGCGCGGGTGCGGCGACCGCGTTCGGGTGCCGGATCAGTGCCCTTGCGGGACGAGAACAGCGAAAGCAGGCCCATAGATGCCCAAAGAGTGGTGTTCGGGGTGATGTCGTTCCGGCCCGGGAGTTCAGCCAGGAATTCAGTTGGCCTGCGTGGCACGATATGCCATCACGCCTGCAACGGTATAGAACGATCCGAAGACCAGGATTCTATCATTCTCGGTTGCACGCTCGACAGCATCGCGATACGCCAGTTCCGGACTTGAAAAGCACGCTGCAGTGTTGTCCGGCCCTTCGTGAAAGCCCGTTGCATCGAGTGCCTCGCGCAGTTGGCCAGCCGTGGCGGCGCGCTCCGTCGGCAAGTCGCACAGGCACCAGTGGTCGACCTTGTCGGCCACATGCTGCAGCACGCCGGCGATGTCCTTGTCCGCCATCGCGCCGAATACCGCGTAGGTGTAGCGGAAAAACCCCATATTTTCGAGGTTCTGACCCAGCGTGGCCGACGCATGCGGATTGTGCGCCACATCGAGGATCACGGCCGGACGCCCCGGAATCACCTGGAAGCGGCCCGGCAGCTCCACAAAGGCCAGCCCGTTGCGCACTTCCTGCGCGCTGACGGGCAGGCGCGGCCGCATGGCCTGCAGCGCGGCCAGCGCCGCCGAGGCGTTCAGCAACTGGTTGGCACCGCGCAGTGCCGGGTAGCCCAGGCCATTGAGTTTGCGGTCGCGGCCGGACCAGTCCCATTGCTGGCGTTCCTGCCCCGGCGCGGCCTGGTGGCGGAAATCGCGGCCCACCAGCCAGAGATCCGCGCCGATGGCTTCGGCATGGTCGATGACCGATTGCGGCGGCAGTGGGTCGCCGCAAATGGCCGGGACGTTCGGACGGAAGATACCGGCCTTTTCGTAGCCGATCTTCTCGCGCGTATCGCCCAGGTACTGGGTATGGTCGATGTCGACGCTGGTGATGACCGCGCAATCCGTGTCGATCACATTGACCGCGTCGAGCCGGCCGCCCAGGCCCACTTCCAGAATGATCGCGTCGAGCCCCGCCGACGCGAACATGTGAATGATGGCCAGCGTCGTGAATTCGAAGTACGTCAGGCTGACCGGATCGGCAAAGCTGGTGCGGGCGCGCTCCACGGCTTCGAAGTGCGGCAGCAGCTGCGCATCGGTGGCCTGCTCGCCATTCAGCCGGGCGCGCTCGTTAAACGTGATCAGGTGCGGCGAGGTATGCAGGCCAACCTTGTAGCCGGCCTCGAGCAGGATGCGCTCCAGGATCGCGCAGGTCGATCCCTTGCCGTTGGTGCCGCCGACGGTAAATACCACCGCGTCGATGCGCAACCCCAGCGCTTCCTTGACGCGCGTGATGCGTGTCAAACCCATGTCGATGCCCACGGGATGGGCGGTTTCCAGGTGTTGGAGCCAGTCGGGGAGATTATGGAAGATGGGCATGCTGGTTGACGACACTTCAAAAGCAAAAATGGCGCGGGTGTTTGCGCACCCGCGCCATTGTCCTGCAAATCACGCTACCGCGTCAGGCCACCGCATCGGCCGGCTGCTTCTGCAGCAGCGCCAGCAGCTGGGCCAGTTCCGCGCGCAGGCGGCGACGGTCGACGATCATGTCGATGGCGCCCTTCTGCAGCAGGAACTCGGCGCGCTGGAAGCCTTCCGGCAGCTTCTCGCGCACGGTCTGCTCGATCACGCGCGGGCCGGCAAAGCCGATCAGCGCCTTCGGCTCGGCGATCACGACATCGCCCAGGAACGCGAACGAAGCGGACACGCCGCCCATCGTCGGGTCGGTCAGCACGCTGATGAACGGCAGCTTGGCATTCGACAGCTGGTTCAGCATGGCCGTGGTCTTGGCCATCTGCATCAGCGACAGCAGGCTTTCCTGCATGCGCGCGCCACCGGTGGCGGTCACGCAGATAAACGGCACCTTCTGCTCCAGCGCGGCTTGCGCGCCGCGGGCGAAGCGCTCACCCACCACGGAGCCCATCGAACCGCCCATGAACTCGAACTCGAAGCAGGCCACGACCACCGGAATGGTATGGATCGCGCCACCCATGACCACCATCGCATCGGTTTCGCCGGTATCTTCCATAGCGACCTTGATGCGGTCCGGGTACTTCTTCGTGTCCTTGAACTTCAGTGCGTCCACCGGCACGATTTCCTGGCCGATCTCGAAGCGGCCTTCGGCGTCCAGCATCTTGTCCAGACGCTCGCGCGAGCGAATGCGCATGTGGTGGTCGCACTTCGGGCAGACGTGCAGATTGGCTTCCACGTCGGTGCGGTACAGGGTGGACTCGCACGACGGGCATTTGACCCACAGCCCTTCCGGAATGCCCTTGCGGGTGGAGGGGTCGGTCTGTTGAATCTTCGGAGGCAGGAGTTTATCCAACCAGCTCATGAAAGCTCCTTTCGGATAGCTGCCGCTCGCGCATCTACACCCACTTCTGAGAGGGCGGATACAGGAACGGCAGGGAATCAGGCCGCGAATTTACCACGCCGGGCAATGACTCGCCTAAGCAAAACGCGTAAATTGAGCCTTATGGATCACAATTTGCGCTGATTTTTTCAGCAAGCGTCACACGGCCGAAGCAACTCAGGCGTCCAGCGCCTGGCGAATTTCGGCAATGAACGCCCGCAAGGCCTCGACGGCGCGCTCGCGCGGCGCATCTTCCAGCAATTGCACCAGCCGGCTGCCGATCACCACGGCGTCCGCCACGCTGCCAATGGCGCGTGCGGTCTGCGCGTCACGGATGCCGAAACCGACGCCCACGGGCAGGTTGGCGTGCTGCTTGATCAGCGGCAGGCGGGCCGCCACGCTGTCCAGGTCGAGCGTGGCCGAGCCGGTCACACCCTTGAGCGACACGTAATAAAGATAGCCGCTCGCAACCTTCGCCACGGCAGCAATGCGGGCATCGGTGGAGGTAGGCGCCAGCAGGAAGATCGGATCCATCTGGTTGGCGCGCATCAGTGCGGCAAACGACTCGCACTCCTCGGGCGGGTAATCGACCACCAGCACGCCATCCACGCCGGCCTCGGCCGCGGCCTTGGCAAACTTTTCCTCGCCCATGCGCTCGATGGGGTTCGCATAGCCCATCAGCACCACGGGCGTGTTGGCGTCGGTCTTGCGGAACTCCGCCACCCAGCCCAGCACCTGCGCAAGCGTCACGCCTTGTGCCAGTGCACGCTCCGAGGCGCGCTGGATGACCGGACCATCGGCCATCGGGTCCGAGAACGGCACCCCTAGTTCGATGACATCGGCACCGCCCTCCACCAGCGCGTGCATCAGCGGCACGGTCAGGGCGGGCGCGGGATCGCCGGCGGTGATGAACGGAATCAGGCCCTTCTTGTTCTGCGCGGCAAGCGCCGCGAAAGTCTTCTGGATACGGGACATGTCGTTGGCCTTGCTGCTATCAGATCAGGCGCTGCACAGCCGATGCATCGTCATTGGCATCGTCGTTGGCAGCGGCCTGGGTCGTTTCGGGAGTATCGGGCTGGATCTGCGCGTACACCGGTTGCGCGGCGGTCACGCGGTCGCGCACCAACGCGGCGTACTGCGGATTCATCTCAAAGCCGACAAAGCGCCGGCCGTGGCGCACGCATGCCACCGCCGTGGTGCCGCTGCCCGTGAACGGGTCCAGCACGATGCCGCCCGGCGGGCAGCTCGACAGCACCATGCGCTCGACGATTTCCAGCGGCTTCTGCGTCGGATGATCGGCGCGCTCGGGGTCTTGCCGGTGGATACGCGGCACGCTCCACAAGTCCTTGGGGTTGTAACCCACCTCGAGCCACTTCTTGCCCTCGAATCGCGGCCGGCTACGCGCCTTCTTGGTCTCGGCGTCATACGGAATACGCACCGGGTCCAGGTCGAAGTAGTAGTCGCGCTGGCGAGCAAAGAAACCGATGTTGTCATGCACCGACGAGAACTTGCGCGTGGTGCCGCCCATGCTCGGCACACGGCGATCCCAGATGATCTCGTTGATCATCGTCAGCCGCTTCTTGAGCATGACAAACAGCTCGGGCGAGTACTGCCACGTGCAGAACAGGTACAGCGTACCCTTGGGCGCGAGCTTCGGGATGATGGCGTCCATCCAGCGCTCCGACCACTCCAGGTACGCATCGCCGGACAGCAGGTCCGAATCGTTGCCGTAATCCTTGCCAAGGCCATAGGGCGGATCGGCGACGATCAGGTCGATCGAACCATCGGGAATGCGCTTCACGCCTTCGAGCGCGTCTTCCTGGTACAGGCGGGCCACGTCGGTATCGAGGATGTCGAACGGCGCCGCGGCGCCGCCCTCTTCCACCTGCGACGACGAAGTTTCAGGGGGCAGCGCGCGCATTACAGCTTCAACCCCGCACGTTCGGCCACCGTGTGCATGTCCTTGTCGCCACGGCCGGACAGGTTCACGAGCAGCAGCTTGTCCTTGGGCAGCGTCGGCGCCAGCTTGCATGCGTAGGCGATGGCGTGGCTGGACTCCAGCGCCGGGATGATGCCCTCGATCCGGCAGCAGTCGTGGAATGCCTTCAGCGCTTCTTCATCGGTGATCGGCACATACTGCGCGCGGCCGATGTCCTTGAGCCATGCGTGCTCGGGCCCCACGCCGGGGTAGTCCAGGCCGGCCGACACCGAGTGAGTCTCGATGATCTGGCCGTTTTCGTCCTGCAGCAGATAGGTGCGATTGCCGTGGAGCACGCCCGGCGAGCCGCCGGTCAGCGACGCCGCGTGACGGCCAGTGTCCAGGCCGTCGCCGGCCGCTTCCACGCCAATCAGTTGCACGTCCTTATGCTCGATGTACGGGTAGAAAATCCCCATCGCGTTCGATCCGCCGCCCACGCAGGCGATCACGGCGTCCGGCTGACGCCCGGTCAGCTCGGGCATCTGCACCTTCGACTCCTCGCCGATCACGCACTGGAAGTCCCGCACCATCATCGGATACGGGTGCGGGCCAGCCACGGTGCCGATGATGTAGAACGTGTTTTCGACATTGGTCACCCAGTCGCGCATCGCCTCGTTGAGCGCGTCCTTGAGCGTCTTCGAGCCGCTTTCCACTGGCACCACGGTGGCACCCAGCAGCTTCATGCGATAGACGTTGGCCGCCTGGCGGCGCACGTCCTCGGAACCCATAAAGACCACGCATTCCATGCCGAAGCGCGCGGCAATCGTGGCCGTGGCCACGCCGTGCTGTCCGGCGCCCGTTTCGGCAATCACGCGCTTCTTGCCCATGCGCCGGGCCAACAGCGCCTGGCCGATCACGTTATTGATCTTGTGGGCGCCGGTGTGGTTCAGGTCTTCGCGCTTGAAGAAGATCTGCGCGCCGCCAAGCGTCTCGCTCCAGCGCTGCGCGTGGTAGATCGGCGACGGACGGCCGACGAAGTGTTTCAGCTCGCGCTGGAATTCGGCGTTGAAGTCCGGGTCCTGCTGGTAATGCGCATAGGCCTCGCGCAATTCGTCCAGCGCGTGGACCAGGGTTTCGGAAACGAAGCTACCGCCATAGGGGCCAAAATGGCCTCGGGAATCGGGCAAGTCGTACATGTCCAGGCTCTCAGGTGGCGCTCCGCGCGCGGCGCGGCGGAACGCATCAAATTCGGAATCGGGCAGCCGGCGGCGAGGGAGGCAGTGCCGGCCCCAGGTTAGTGGCCGGCCAATCCTGCATCCGCCATGCGCACGGCGCGCACGAAAGCGGCAATGCGGGCGTGGTCCTTCACACCCTTGGCAGCCTCCACGCCACTGCTCACATCCACGGCGTAGGGGCGCACGCGTTCAATCGCACCAGCGACGTTTTGCGCGTTCAACCCACCACTCAAAACGATGCGAGGAGCGTCGCTTGCGGGCGGGCTGGCAGGATTGGGCGGAAGCCATTGAGCAGGAATCAGGGTCCAGTCGAAGACGTGGCCGCCACCGCCATAGCCTTCCACGAAGGCGTCGAGCAACAGACCGGCGGCGTCACGGTATTGATCGGCGAATTCTACCAAATCAAGCCCCCCCTGGACACGGGCGGCGCGCACAAACGGCAGCCGGCAGCGGCGGGCGATCTCCGTGCACTGCTGGGGGGTTTCGTCGCCGTGGAACTGAAGCAACGTCAACGGCACACGCTCGGCCACGTGGGCCACCTCTTCGGCGTCCGCATTGACGAACAGCCCCGTCACGGTCACGAACGGCGGCACCTGTTCGGCCAGCGTCGCGGCCCGCGCCACATCGACAAAGCGCGGACTCTTGCCGTAAAACACCAGGCCAATGGCGTCGGCGCCGGCATCGACGGCTGCGCGGACGTCTTCCTCCCGTGTCAGGCCGCAAATCTTGATGCGCGTGCGCGGGGCTACGTGACCGGAATCAGACACCGTCATCGGCAAACACTCCGTGGAAGAAACTGGCGGAGGCGTCCGCCCTGGGTAGCTGGTACGGCTCAGGATACTTCACGTCGACCAGGTAGAGGCCGTCGGGCATGAACGTCGGCGCCGCCTTCTGCCGATTGCGCCCCTCCAGCACCTCGGTCATCCATTCCGCCGGGTAGCGACCCCGCCCCACCGCCACCAGGCAGCCCATCAGGTTGCGGACCATGTGGTGCAGGAAGGCGCTGGCGCGAAAACGCAGGAAGACCCAATTGCCGTCGTCCCGGATCGTCACGTCATACATGGTCTTGACCGGCGACTTGGCCTGGCACTCGGCGGCGCGGAACGCGGAGAAATCATGCTCGCCAAGCAGGCAGGCGGCGGCGGCGCGCATCGCGTCGACATCGAGCCGCTGGCCCGGTGGCAGCATCTGGTACCCGGCCCGGCTGTGGATCATCGGCACGCGGTGCGGCCCGGTATAGAGCGCGTAGTAATACATCCGCTCGTAAGCCAGAAAGCGTGCGTGGAAGCCATCGTCGACCGGTTCGGCCCATTGCAGCGCGATGGACGGCGGCAGAAAGGCATTTACGCCCCGCACCCATGAGAACTTGTCGCGATCGAGCTCGGTATCGAGGTGGATCACCTGACCCAGCGCGTGCACACCGGTATCGGTCCGCCCCGCCACCGTGGTCAGCAGGCGCGTCCCGGCAAAGCGCTCGATGGCGTCTTCCAGTTTGTCCTGCACGGTATTGCGATGGGGCTGCGACTGCCAGCCGGAAAAGGCCGAACCGTCGTAGTGGAGTCCGATGGCGATGCGATTCATGAATATGGCGATGCGCAAAAACAAAATGCGCCGGAAGGGACGCTTCCGGCGCATCGCTTCGGGCCTCGGCAGACCGTGTTACCGGCGTGCCGCAAACCCTGCATCATACCGGCCTTTGGGTCGAAACCCGCAGGCCATCCCGCATCAGGCCACGTCGCGCAGCAGCGTGCGGGCTTCGCTTTGCAGCGGATCTTCCGACTGCTCCACTACTTCCTGCAGCAGTTCGCGGGCACCTTCCTTGTCACCGATCTCGATGTAGGCACGCGCCAGATCGAGCTTGATCTGCATGTCGCGGCTGCCATCCATGCCGGTGGCCGACAGCGTGCTGGCCGAAACGCCATGCGTCGAATCGCCCAGGCCTTCCGACGTCACGCGGCTCAGGTCGATCGGCTCAACCAGCCGGCCGTTCTGGAGCATCGTCGGTGCCGGCAACGGCACGGTGGATTCCGCCAGCGACGGGGCGTCATACGCTGCCACCGGGGCCGGTTCCATCGCGGCTACCGCTTCGGACTTCGCGGGATTCAGGTCCAGCGACAGGCTGGACATGTCGAACTCCAGCGGACGCGAACGCGTCGGGGTGTCGAGCGCCGGCACCTCGGCCAGGTGGCGGTCAGAGCCATCCGCCGACAGATCCAGACCGGCATCGTGGCGCTCATCCAGGACGTCGTCGAGACGTGCCACCGGTTCCGCCTGGTTTTCGTTACCGAATACCAGCGAGGCCGACTCCGGTGCCACGATGGGCTCCCCCGGCGCGGGCGCCGGGAAAGCGTCGAGCGGCAGCGCCAGGTCCGGCATGGCCGATGCCTGGGGCTTCTGCTGCAACGTCTGAGCGGGGTCCTGCGTGCGCCATTGGTCGGCCGCCGGCGTGGTCGTGTCGGCTTCCGACAGCGCATCCGGCGCCACCGACAGGTACAGCGCATTACTCGGGTCCAGCTTGCGGCCCATTTCCGCGACCTGTTGCCAGTCCGCGCTTTGTCCGCCTACCTGGGCGAACATTTCTTCTGCAATCACCCGGAAACCTTCCACATCCTGACGAGTGTTGTAAATCTCCAGCAGCTTCAGGCGAATGGCCTGGCGCTCCGGATTCTGTTGCAACGCTTCGCGCAGGATTTCCTCGGCCTGCACGTCGCGTCCGTACGCGATATACACCTCGGCCTCGGCAATCGGGTCTACTTCCGTTGCTTCGGGCGAGTTGTTGCCGATGCGGAAGTCGGCGCCGAACACGCTGTGCTGCGACGTGTCGACGCTCTGGCCACCAGCGGTGCCGAACAATGAATGTCCGCCCGCCATGACCGTGCTTTCCTGCGACAGGATGCTGTCACCGAAACCGGTGTTTTCGCCTGCCTTCTGCTTCTGGCGGCGGCGATAGTACGCATATCCGCCAAGCAACGCAACCAGCACACCCGCGCCGGGCAGCAGCATCGGGTTGGCGAGCAGCTCGTCAAGGAACGAAGGCTCGGCAATCGGTTGGACCACCGGCGGTGCCTTCCTGGCGGTTGCCGGGGCCGAAGCCGGGGCTGCGACAGGTGCCGACGCGGCGGCTTGCGGTGCCGAAGCGGCCGCCGCTGCCGTGGCGGCTGCGGCCGTGGCCTCGGGCGCCGATGCAGCAGCGGTGGCGGCCGGTGCCGGTTCCGGCGTGGCAGTGCTCGGTGCATCCGCGGGCTTGGCCGGCTCGGCCTGCACCACGGTCGGGGCAGGCGCAGCGGCCTCGGCGGCCTTGGTGGCTGCCGGCGCGGCAGCTGCCGTCGCGGCGGCTGCCTTGGCTGCCTGGTTGCCCTGATTCAGCTTGGCGATCTCCGAATTCTTCAGCTCCATCAGGCGCTGCATGTCGGAGATATTCTTTTCGAGATCGGCAACGCGCGACTCGGCATCCTTCAGCTTTCGCTGGCTTGCCACGTCGGCTTCGGCCTTGGCCTGCGCGCCCTTCTCGGCTTTCGACAGTTTGAGTTCGTCACGCGGACCCGCGCTCGGCACCGTAGTGTCCTGCACGCGCGCCGTCACGTTACCCGACTGCTCGCGGCCCGAGCCGGCTTCCACCGACTTCGCAGCCGCTGCCGCGGCCAGGCGGCTGCGGTAGCTGTCAAAGCCCTGCGTACGCGCCACCACTTCGCGGCGCGCCTCGCGTGGGCTTACGGACTGGGCTTGCTGGGTGCTCGGCACCTTCAGCACGGCGCCGGACTTGATCCGGTTGATATTGCCGCCGATAAACGCGTTGGGATTATTTCGATAGAGCGCGAGCAGCATCTGCTCGAGCGACACCGAGTCCTGACCTTGCGCGGCGTCGCCGGCGATGCCATAGAGCGTGTCGCCACGCTGGACGGTGTAGTTGCCGTTGGCGGAAGCGCCATCGCTGACGGCGGCCGGCGCGGGCGCGGCGGCGCGGCGCGGCTGGCGGGCCGGGGCGGGCGTCGGCGCCGGTGCGGCGGCGGCGGCAGGCGCGGCAGCCACCGGTGCCGGAGTCGGCGCCACGGCCGGCGATGCGTCGGGCGTGGCTGCCTGCACCACGGTGGTCGGCGCGAACGTCTGGTTCGACGGCCGGGCACCCGCGGGGTCCAGCAGGAACGTATACGCACGAGTGATCTTGCCGCTCGACCAGCTCATGTCGATCAGGATGTCGACAAACGGTTCGCTGAGCGGCTGATTGGACCGGACGGTCGCCACATAGCTGCCGTTCGGACGCTTCTGTACGTCAAGCTTCACACCCGCAATGGCCGACTGATAGGTCAGTCCGGCACGGGCATAGGCCGACGGCGGTGCCAGCTTGACAGCCAGGCTGTCCGCTTCCTCAGCCGTCACGCCGGTGATATCGATTTCAGCCTGGAGCGGCTGCCCCAGGTTGGACTGTACCCTTAGTTGTCCAAACCCCGCGGCATACGCGGCCGGCTGCGCAAGCAGCAGACCGAAAGCCGTGACGGCCAGCGTTGACCAGCGCTGACGGACAGTAGGCGCATCTTTCCGGCGATGTAGGCTCACACTCACCTCGTGCTCCGTTTATGGTTTTAGTAGCAAAAGTTAACCCGATCCCAACAAAATGGCTGGCTGGCGAGCGCTGAACCGGGTGGCTTATTGCCGACCCTGGTCGCGCCCATGTCGCTGCTGTCCGTCACAGACGTACGGCGGCGATGACCCCGTGGCCATGCGCATGCCGGCTGTATTGTGACCCAAGCCTGCGAAAAATAGGGTTCCGGATGCGACAACGCCGCGCTAAGGCGCGGCGTTGCTGATAAAGCGGCAGATTCTGTTGCCTCCCTGCAACGAAAGCAGCGAGGCTAACCGAGGGTCAACCCTCGATCAGAATGCGCAGCATACGCCGCAGAGGTTCGGCGGCGCCCCACAGCAGCTGGTCACCCACCGTAAAGGCCGACAGGTACTCGCCGCCCATCTGCATCTTGCGCAGACGGCCAACCGGAATCGTCAGCGTGCCCGTCACGGCGGCCGGCGTCAGGTCCTTCATGCTGGCTTCACGCGTGTTTGGCACAACCTTGGCCCACTGGTTGTTGGCCGCCAGCATGCCTTCGATTTCGTCGAGCGGCACATCCTTGCGCAGCTTGATCGTGAGCGCTTGCGAATGGCAGCGCATCGCGCCAATCCGCACGCACAGGCCATCCACCGCGATCGGGCTGGCACCGGTGGCGCCGACAAAACCTTCGCCACGACCCAGGATCTTGTTGGTTTCGGCGCCGCCCTTCCACTCTTCCTTGGAAACGCCGTTGCCCAGGTCCTTGTCGATCCAGGGAATCAGGTTGCCGGCCAGGGGCACGCCAAACTGCTTGGTTTCGTCAGCGGACAGACCGTGCTGGGTCGACAGGATCTGGCGGTCGATTTCAAGAATCGCCGATGCCGGATTGTCCAGCAGCGGCTTGACCGCGGCGTTCAGCGTGCCGAACTGCGTCAGCAGCTCGCGCATGTGCTGGGCACCGCCACCAGACGCAGCCTGGTAGGTCATCGAGGTCATCCACTCGATCAGGTCGTGCTGGAACAGGCCACCCAGGCCCATCATCATGCAGCTGACCGTGCAGTTGCCGCCGATGAAGTTCTTGACGCCCTTGGACAGCGCGTCCTTGATCACACCGAGGTTGACCGGGTCCAGGACGATGATCGCGTCGTCCTTCATGCGCAGCGACGAGGCGGCGTCGATCCAGTAGCCATTCCAGCCGGCGGCGCGCAGGCGCGGGAACACATCGTTCGTGTAGTCACCGCCCTGGGCGGTGAGCACCACGTCGCACTTCTTCAGTGCTTCGATGTCGTTCGCATCTTTCAGCGTGGTTTCGTTCTTGGCCACAGCCGGGGCCTTGCCACCAGCGTTGGACGTGCTGAAGAAAACGGGCTCGATATGGTCGAAATCACCCTCTTCCTGCATGCGCTGCATCAGGACGCTGCCGACCATTCCTCGCCAACCGACGAGACCTACAATCATGACTTACCTCGGATGTGATGTGAACTTCCCCGCCATTTTCCTCGCCCGGCGTGGCTGCGCGGGGAAGACGGGCAGGCACGACGAACGATCTAGGGGATCGTTTTGGTAATGGTTTTAATCGTCGTTGCGGTCAGGCCGAGCGAATCCACACCGATCGTGCCGCGGATAGCGGTGCGAGCAGCGGAGGCAGTCAGGAAGGACTGGTGGAATCGGGCCATAGCGGAAGAGTCTACACGAATTTGCGGCAGTGCCGCAGGGGAAATAATAGGCGTTTTGTAGCTTGCCGAGCGTTTTCTCCGCTCGCTCCCAAGCAGGCGCGGGGTCGGGGGAGAGGTCGGGAGGCAAAAAATTGCGATTTCGCACCTTTAGCCGGCCGCCCCACTTCCCCGCCCCTCTCGCGCAATGCGGGAGAGGGGTCCCACGCACCCTCGGCGCCTGAATTACAGTGCCGCCAGCACCGCCTCGCCCATTTCCTTCGTGCCGACCTGCTTGCAGCCCGGCGTCAGGATGTCGCCAGTGCGATAGCCCTGGGCCAGCACCTTCTTCACGGCGCTTTCGATGCGGTCGGCCTGTTCGGCGCGATTCAGCGAGTAACGCAGCATCATCGCGGCGGAGAGGATCGTAGCCAGCGGATTGGCCACGCCCTTGCCGGCGATGTCCGGAGCCGAGCCGTGCGACGGTTCGTACAGGCCCTTGTTATTGGCATCGAGCGAAGCCGACGGCAGCATGCCGATCGAACCGGTCAGCATCGCGGCCTCATCCGACAGGATGTCGCCGAACATGTTGCCGGTGACGATCACGTCGAAGCTCTTCGGTGCCTTCACCAGTTGCATTGCGGCGTTGTCCACGTACATGTGCGACAGCTCCACGTCCGGATATTCCTTGCTGACATCGATCATGATGTCCTTCCAGAACTGGAACGTTTCCAGCACGTTGGCCTTGTCCACGCTGCACAGCTTCTTGCCGCGCTTGGCGGCGGCCTGGAAGGCCACATGAGCGATGCGGCGGATTTCCGGCTCGCTGTAACGCATCGTGTCGAAGCCTTCGCGGGCGCCCTTGAACAGGCCGTCCGGCGCATCGCGCACGCCACGCGGCTGGCCGAAGTAGATGTCGCCGTTCAGCTCGCGCACGATCAGGATATCCAGACCGGCCACGAGTTCGGGCTTCAGGCTCGACGCGCCGGTCAGCTCCGGATAGCAGATCGCCGGGCGGAAGTTCGCGAACAGCTGCAGATGCTTGCGCAGGCCCAGGATGGCCTGCTCGGGGCGCAGCGGACGCTCCAGGCTGTCGTACTTCCAGTCGCCCACGGCGCCGAACAGGATGGCATCAGCCTCCTTGGCCAGCTTCAGCGTGTTTTCCGGCAGCGGATGGCCCTCGGCCTCGTAGCCGGCACCGCCCACCGGGGCGGTTTCCATTTCGAATTTTTCGCCCAGTGCGTTGAGCACCTTCACGGCTTCGGCAATGATCTCGGGACCGATACCGTCGCCCGGCAGGACTGCAATCTTCATGTGTCTTCCTAAGAGTTTGTGACCCGACCCGGCTTAGCCAACCAGGCGGTTGCCCAGCCACGGCATCTTCGTCAGGCGCTCGGCCTCGTAGGCCTTGATCTTGTCCTTCTGGCGCAGCGTCAGGCCGATGTCGTCAAAGCCGTTCAGCATGCAGTACTTGCGGAACGGGGCGATGTCGAACGGATAGCTGTCGCCACCCGGCGTGACCACGACCTGGCGATCCAGGTCGATCGTCAGCTTGTAGCCCGGGAACGCGACGGTCTCGTTGAACAGGTGGTCGACCTGCAGGTCGGTCAGCACCACCGGCAGCAGGCCGTTCTTGTAGCAGTTGTTGAAGAAGATGTCGGCAAAGCTCGGCGCGATCACCGCGCGGAAGCCGTATTGCGTGAGTGCCCACGGGGCATGTTCGCGCGAGCTGCCGCAGCCGAAATTGTTGCGTGCCAGCAGGATCGACGCGCCCTGGTAGCGCGACTGGTTTAGCACGAAGTCCGGATTCAGCGGACGCTTGCTGTTGTCCTGGCCCGGCTGGCCAACATCCTTGTAACGCCATTCGTCGAACAGGTTCGGGCCAAAGCCCGTGCGCTTGATCGACTTCAGGAACTGCTTCGGAATGATCGCGTCGGTGTCGACGTTTTCGCGGTCGAGCGGCGCCACGAGGCCGCTGTGTACGGTGAACTTGTCCATGATGATGTCCTTACTTCCGGGCGGCGTTCTCGAGCGCCTGCCCGGCAGCCTGCGTGTCCTTGCCCAAACCGGCCACCGTGTTGCAGCCAGCCAGTTGCAGCATGCCCAGGCATGCCAGCAGTGTGATCACGATCTTTTTCATGTTCTCTCTATTCGAAAGTCGTGGTTGACCAGTTGACCTGGTTGCGCTTGTGCCGGCGTTCAGCCGAGCCTGCGGACGTCGACGAAATGCCCTTCGATAGCGGCGGCGGCTGCCATTGCCGGGCTGACCAGGTGCGTACGGCCACCGGCGCCCTGACGGCCTTCGAAGTTACGGTTCGACGTGGACGCGCAGCGCTCACCCGGCTCCAGGCGGTCGGCATTCATCGCCAGGCACATCGAGCAACCCGGTTCGCGCCATTCAAAGCCGGCGGCCTTGAAAACCTTGTCCAGCCCTTCGCGCTCGGCCTGTTCCTTGACCAGACCCGAACCCGGCACCACCATCGCCAGCTTCACGTTGGACGCCACCTTGCGGCCCAGCTTCTGCACTACCCAGGCAGCGGCGCGCATGTCCTCGATACGGCTGTTGGTGCATGAACCGATGAACACCTTGTCGACGTTGATCGACTCCATCGGCGTGTTCGGCTGCAGGTTCATGTACTCCAGCGCGCGCTCCATTGCGTTGCGCTTGTTCGAGTCCTTTTCCTTCTCGGGGTCCGGCACGCGGTCCTCGATGCTCACGACCATCTCGGGCGACGTGCCCCAGGTGACCTGCGGACGGATGTCCTCGGCACGCAGTTCCACCACCTTGTCGAAGTGCGCGCCAGCGTCCGAGTGCAGCGTGCGCCAGTAGGCCACGGCCTGATCCCATTCCACGCCCTGCGGCGCATACGGACGGCCCTTCACGTATTCGAGCGTGACATCGTCGACGGCTACCAGGCCGGCACGCGCGCCTGCCTCGATGGCCATGTTGCAGACGGTCATGCGGCCTTCCATCGTCAGGTCGCGGATGGCGGAGCCGGCGAATTCCATCGTGTAGCCGGTACCGCCGGCCGTGCCGATCTTGCCGATGATGGCCAGCACGATGTCCTTGGCGGTGCAGCCGCGCGGCAGCTTGCCTTCCACCTTGATCAGCATGTTCTTGGCCTTCTTGCCCAGCAGCGTCTGGGTGGCCAGCACGTGCTCCACTTCCGACGTGCCAATGCCGTGCGCCAGCGCGCCGAACGCGCCGTGCGTGCTGGTGTGCGAGTCGCCGCAGACCACGGTCATGCCAGGCAGCGTGGCGCCCTGCTCCGGCCCGATCACATGGACGATGCCCTGGCGGTGATCGTTCATCTTGAACTGGGTGATGCCGAAGGCGTCGCAGTTGATGTCCAGCGTGTCGACCTGCAGCTTCGAGATCGGATCGGCGATGCCTTGCGTGCGGTCGGTGGTCGGCACGTTGTGGTCCGACACGGCCAGGTTCGCGCTGATGCGCCATACCGGACGCTCCGCCAGCTTCAGGCCTTCGAATGCCTGAGGGCTGGTCACTTCATGCAGCAGATGACGGTCGATGTAGAGCAGCGTGGTGCCGTCTTCCTCGACGTGGACGGTGTGGTCATCCCAGAGTTTGTCGTAGAGCGTCTTTGCCATGATGCGGGGGGGCAGACCGTCCGTTCACGCCCTTTGGCGCGACCGGCGCGAATCCGCGCGTTGGTTTGCAGGGGAATTTGTTTTCCGGATGCCTTCGCGGGCAAGCAGGTTATTTTGCTGCTTTTCCGGCAAAGCCGGTGATTGCTTGACATCGCAAGCGATTATGCCATGTGGCTCCGCCGCCGAAGGGCAGGCCGGACCGCCCGGGCGGCGGTCATTGGCGAAAGGGGGATTTCGTGGATGGCGAAGGCGTTGGACCGCGCCTTCGGCTTGCTCCCCCCACGCTCGCGCAAGAGGGAAGCAAGCAACAGCACCTTAGCCGCCCAGATAGGCCGCGCGGATGCGGTCGTTGGCCAGCAGGTTGGCGCCGGTGTCGGCCAGCACCACCTTGCCGGTTTCCAGCACGTAACCGCGGTCGGCCACCTGCAGCGCCTTGTTGGCGTTCTGTTCCACCAGGAACACCGTGACGCCTTCCTCACGAATCGTGCGGATGATGTCGAAGATCTGCGCGATGATCAGCGGCGCCAGGCCGAGCGTGGGCTCGTCCAGCAGCAGCAGGCGCGGGCGGCTCATCAGCGCGCGGCCGATGGCCAGCATCTGCTGCTCGCCGCCGGACATCGTGCCCGCGCGTTGGCTGGCCCGCTGGTTCAGACGCGGGAACAGCTTGAACACGTGCTCGATGCCGGCCTCGATCTCATGACGGCTGGCAAAGAAGCCACCCATCTTGAGATTTTCGAGCACGGTCAGGCTTGGGAACACGCGCCGGCCTTCGGGCGAAATTGCCATGCCCATGCGCATGATCTCGTGCGTGTTGCGGCGGGTGATCTCCTGCCCTTCGAACAGCACGCGGCCGCTCGATGCACGCGGCGTGCCGCATACCGTCATCATCAGCGTCGTCTTGCCGGCGCCGTTGCTGCCGATCAGGGTGACGATCTCCCCCTTGTTCACTTCGATCGATACGCCAGACAGCGCCTCGACAGCACCGTAGTGGGTATGGACGTTTTCCAGCTTCAGCATCAGTCCTCTCCCAGATAGGCCTTGATCACGCGCGGGTCGTTGCGCACCTCATCAGGCTTGCCGATCATGATCGGCTTGCCGTGCTCCATCACCAGGATGCGGTCCGACACGCCCATCACCAGGCTCATGTCGTGCTCGATCAGCAGCACCGAGATGTTGAACTCGCGGCGCAGGCGGTCGATCAGTTGCTGCAGCTCGATCTTTTCCTGCGGATTCAGGCCGGCCGCCGGCTCGTCCAGCATCAGCAGGCGCGGCTTGGTAATCATGCAGCGCGCGATTTCCAGCCGGCGCTGGTGACCATAGGACAGCGTGCCCGCCTCGCGGTTAGCCACGCTGGTCAGGCCCATGCGTTCCAGCCATTCGGCCGCGCGGCTCAACGCCTCGCGCTCCGAGCGGCGGTACGCCGGCGTAGCCAGCAGCCCGCGCAACAGCCCTGCCTTCACCTGCAGATGCTGCGCAACCATCAGGTTTTCGACGACGGTCAGTTGCTTGAACAGGCGGATGTTCTGGAACGTACGCACCAGGCCGTGACGCGCCACCACATGGCTAGGCTTGCGCGCGATCGAATGGCCGTCCAGCAGCACCTCGCCCGCGGTAGGTTTGTAGAAACCGCCCACGCAGTTGAACACCGTGGTCTTGCCGGCGCCATTCGGGCCGATGATGGCAAAGACCTCGTCCCGACGCACATCGAACTCGATGCCGTCCACGGCCAGCAGACCACCGAAGCGCATCTGCAGGCCCGATACTTTCAGCATTTCAGTGCTCATCGCGGCAGCTCCACGTGGGGACGGCTAGCGGGCAGCAGGCCCTGCGGACGCCACATCATCATCAACACCATCACCAGGCCGAAAATCAGCATCCGGTATTCGGCAAAGTCGCGTGCCACCTCGGGCAGGATCGTCAGCAGGATTGCCGCCAGGATCACGCCCAGTTGCGAGCCCATGCCGCCGAGCACCACCACGGCCAGGATCAGCGCCGATTCGATGAACGTGAACGATTCCGGATTGACCAGCCCTTGGCGCGCGGCAAAGAACGCACCGGCCAGGCCGGCGAACGACGCGCCCAGCGTGAACGCCGACAGCTTGATGCGCGTCGGGTTCAGACCCAGCGAACGGCAAGCGATTTCGTCTTCGCGCAACGCTTCCCACGCACGGCCCATCGGCATGCGAATCAGTCGACTCGTGACGAACAGCGTGAAACCCACCAGCACCAGCGCCAGCAGGTACAGGAAGATCACCATGTGCTGACCGGCATACGGCAGGCCGATCAGGTCATGGAACGTCTTCGCGCCTTCCACGCTGGCGCTACGCGCCATTTCGATGCCGAACACGGTCGGCTTCGGAATTCCCGACACGCCGTCCGGACCACCGGTCAGGCTGGTCAGGTTGTTCAGCAGCAGGCGGATGATTTCACCGAAGCCCAGCGTCACGATGGCCAGGTAGTCGCCACGCAGGCGCAGCACCGGAAAGCCGAGGACGAAGCCGAACGTGGCAGCCAGGCCGGCAGACAGCGGCAAGCATTCCCAGAACGTCAGGCCGAAGTACTGGTTCAGCAGCGCATAGGTGTAGCCACCCACGGCGTAGAAACCCACATAGCCCAGATCGAGCAGGCCCGCATAGCCAACCACGATGTTCAGGCCAAGGCCCAGGATCACGTAGATCAGAGCGAGCGTGGCCACGTCCACCGCGCCGCGCGAGCCGAAGAACGGGAATACGAGGCCCACGGCCAGCAACACCCAGATGGCCGACCGCTGTTGCTTCGCACCCATCGCCGGTACCGACGGCAGCTTCACGGCGCTGCGCGCGCGCAGGAGCATCGGCTTGCATAGCTGGAACAGGAACACCAGCGCCACGGCAATCCACACCGGACGCCAGTGCGGTTCCAGCACCACCTTGTAGCCATCGAGCTTGAGCTGCAGGCCCAGCACCGGGATGGTCAGGATGGCAGTCAGCACGGCGGCCGTGACGGCATTCTTGAGCGTGTCGGAGACCGACGTTTGCGGGACCGATGCCCGCGAAATCGAAGTCGCTTGAGTCATGTCGCCCTCCCCTTACACCTTTTCCACATCGGGCTTGCCGAGCAGGCCCGTGGGACGGAACAGCAGCACCAGCACCAGCAGGCCGAACGCCACCACATCCTTGTATTCAGCCGGCATGTACCCGGAGGCAAACGTTTCGGCCAGGCCCAGCAGCACACCGCCGAGCATCGCGCCCGGAATGCTGCCGATGCCGCCCAGCACCGCCGCCGTGAAGGCCTTGATGCCGGCGATGAAGCCGATGAACGGATTGAGCTTGCCGATCGTGAGGCCGATCAGCACGCCGCCAACGGCGGCCAGCATCGCGCCGAGCACGAACGTGAACGAGATCACGCGGTTCGTATCGATGCCCAGCAGGTTGGCCATGCGCATGTCTTCGGCGCAGGCGCGGCAGGCACGGCCCATGCGCGAATGGCCGATGAACAGCGTCAGCGCGATCATCAGCACCAGCGTCACGCCGACGATCAGCAGGCGCGAATACGGCATGGTCACCGTAAAGTCGCCGCCCATCTGGAATTCAATGGCGCCCGAAATCAGGATCGGCACCGACACGTCGCGCGCGCCCTGCCCGATCTGGACATAGTTCTGCAAGAAGATGGACATGCCGATGGCCGAGATCAGCGGCACCAGCCGCGGCCCGCCACGCAAGGGGCGATAGGCCACGCGCTCCACGGCAAAGCCGTAGCAGCCGGTCACGACAACAGCAACGATCAGTGCCGCGCCCAGCACCAGCGGCAACGGATAGCCGGCCTGCGCGCCAATGGCGGTCAACGTGACCAGACCCACGTAGGCGCCGATCATGTAGATCTCGCCGTGGGCGAAGTTGATCATGCCGATGATGCCGTAGACCATCGTGTAGCCGATGGCGATCAACGCATAGATCGCACCCAGCGTCAGGCCGTTGATCAGCTGCTGGGTGAACTGTGGAAGAAATTCGTTCATGCGGGGGACCTTGTGGATCGGATGAGTCCGATGCGCGATGTCGGCGCCTTTATGTGGCGGCTAATCGACATCGAACCGATACCAAAACGCCCCGCTCGCCGGATCGGCAGCGGGGCGTTTCGCCAGAGTGGCGCCGGGTTTAGTTGGCGGCGGTCTTCGTGGCGTCCTTGTGCCACGTGTAGACGACGAACTTGAACGACTTCAGGTCGCCCTTGGCGTCGTACTCAACCTTGCCGATCGGCGTGGTGAACGCGTTCTTGTGCATGTAAGCAGCCACCTTCGTCGGGTCCGTGCTCTTGGCACCTGCGATGGCGTCGCCGATGATCTTCACGGCGGCGTAGGCGGGCATCTGGAACGGACCGTTGGCGTCACGCTTCTTGTCGGCAAACGCCTTCACCAGGCCGGCATTGGCCGGGTCGGCCGAGAAGTCGGCCGGCAGCGTCACGAGCATGCCTTCCGAAGCCGGACCAGCGATGGCCGTCACGTCCTTGTTGCCCACGCCTTCGGGACCCATGAACGTAGCCTTCACGCCCTGCTCGCGCGCCTGGCGCAGCAGCAGACCCATTTCCGGGTGGTAGCCGCCGAAATAGACGAAGTCCACGCCTTGCGACTTCAGCTTGGTGATGACGGCCGAGTAGTCGGAATCGCCGGCGTTGATGCCTTCGAACACCGCCACGGGAATCTTGGCCGCTTCCAGATCCTTCTTCACCGAGCTGGCGATGCCCTGGCCATACGACTGCTTGTCGTGCAGCACCGCAACCTTCTTGGGCTTGACCTTGCCGATGATGTACTGGGCGGCAGCCGGGCCTTGCTGGTCGTCACGGCCGATCGTGCGGAAGATGAAGTTGCGCTTCTTCGTTTCGGTCAGCTGCGGCGCGGTGGCCGACGGCGTGACCATCACGATGCCTTCGTTTTCGTAGATGTCCGAAGCCGGGATCGTCGAACCCGAGCACACGTGACCGATCACGTAGTGGATGCCCTGGCTGACGATCTTGTTGGCCACGGCCACGGCCTGCTTCGGCTCGCAGGCATCGTCCATCAGAACGGCTTCGAACTTGTTGCCGTTGGCGCCGCCAGCTGCATTGATCTGCTCGATCGCGGTCAGGGCACCGGCCTTGACCATGTCGCCGTACTGGGCAACCGAACCGCTCATCGGGCCGGCAATGGCGATCTTGATGGTTTCGGCGTTGGCCGAGGTGAAGGCAGCGAGACCGGCAGTGGCAAGCACGGCGGCCAGGGCAGTGGACGTGAGACGGGACAGCGTCATCAGGAGCTCCTCGATTATGTATTGGGTCATTCCGGGCAGAGTCGGCATGACCGGCGCAATCGAACAACACCCGCGAGGAAGAAGCGCCGCCTGACGTGGCGAACGGTACGGCCCAAAGCGGAAGTCGGGCCTGCGGTGAAGACAGTGAAGCGAATGCGGGGCCCGGCATGTGTCGGCGCACGCTCATCGCAAGGATGCGGCGGTCGCCGTAAGTTCGGAAAGACAACGTTGATGCGTTCTCTATTGCGCAAGCGCTTCGCCTGCCCCGCTTCTCCAACGCGGCTGGCCGGAAGGGTGGCCCGGCTGCCGGTCGGCAAAGCAGCCCGCATTATAGGGGGAAAGTTGCACCCTGATGAAGTGAACTTGGTCTGGTTTGGGGAAAATCCGACAACTAATGAAGCCCGTTGCAACCTCGTCAAGGCATGAATCGCCGCCAAAATGACGTTTCCCAACAGTTGTGCATAGCCGCATTTGTGATGCGCGGGTTGCTTTGCGCTACCTTGCGCAACCTCGCCTCCACCTGGCACAAGCTCCTGGCGCAAGCCCCGGATGGCTGCGGGCAAAAAAAACGCCCCGGCAAGCCGGGGCGTTCTTCATGCTTCGGTCTGACTGGCAGCTTAGCGCTTGGCCATGTCCGGCACGTCGCGAGCGGCCGAGCCGTTGAACAGTTGGCGCGGACGGCCGATCTTGTATTCCGGATCGGTGATCATCTCTTCCCACTGCGAGATCCAGCCCGGCGTACGTGCCAGGGCGAAGATGCAGGTGAACAGCGAGGTCGGGATACCCAGCGCGCGCTGCACGATACCCGAGTAGAAGTCCACGTTCGGGTACAGCTTGCGGCTCACGAAGTATTCGTCTTCCAGCGCGATCTTTTCCAGTTCCATTGCCAGCTTGAACAGCGGGTCGTTGTGCAGGCCCAGTTCGTTCAGCACTTCGTGGCAGGTTTCGCGCATCAGCTTGGCACGCGGGTCGTAGTTCTTGTACACGCGGTGGCCAAAGCCCATCAGGCGCACGCCCGAGTTCTTGTCCTTGACCTGCTTGATGAACTCGTTGATGTGGTCGACGCTGCCGATTTCTTCCAGCATCTTCAGCGCGGCTTCGTTCGCGCCGCCGTGGGCCGGACCCCACAGGCAGGCCACGCCAGCGGCGATGGCGGCGAACGGGTTCGTGCCCGACGAACCGGCCAGGCGCACGGTCGACGTCGACGCGTTCTGCTCGTGATCGGCGTGCAGGATGAAGATGCGGTCCAGCGCGCGCTCGAGCACCGGGTTCACGGTGTACGGTGCGCACGGCGTGCCAAACATCATGCGCATGAAGTTGCCCGAGTAGGACAGGTCGTTCTGCGGGTAGACGTACGGTTGGCCGATGTTGTACTTGTACGCCATTGCGACCAGCGTCGGCATCTTGGCGATCAGGCGGATGGCCGAGATCTCACGCTGGTGTGGATCATCGATGTCCATCGCATCGTGGTAGAACGCGCTCATCGCACCCACCAGGCCCGTCAGCACGGCCATCGGGTGAGCGTCACGGCGGAAGCCACGCAGGAAGAACTGCAGTTGCTCGTGAACCATCGTGTGGTTCATCACCGAGTTCACGAACTCTTCCTTCTGCTTGGCGTTGGGCAGTTCGCCCTTCAGCAGCAGGTAGCAGGTTTCGAGGTGGTCGCACTTCTGCGCGAGTTGCTCGATCGGGAAGCCGCGATACAGCAGTTCGCCCTTGTCACCATCGATGTAGGTGATCTTGGAGTTGCACGAAGCAGTCGACATGAACCCCGGGTCATAGGTGAACTTGCCGGTTTGACCGTACAGCTTGCGAATGTCGATCACATCCGGGCCAACGGTGCCCTTGTAGATCGGCAGCTCAACGCTGGGGGAACCATCGGAAAACGATAGCGTGGCTTTCACATCGGACGGCGTCATGTCGGTTCCTTCAAATACTGTGAATAATAGTGTTGACCAAACTCAGACCGAACGCAGCAGGCTGAGTACCCGTTGCATCGGGGGCGTGTCGAGCTCACCGTCCAGCTCCTTGCGGGCAAGCAGCAGGTCCATCAACTCGTTGTCGCTGAGTTCGAACAAGTCGCCCAGCGATGCCACGTCCTCATCGGACAGGCTCTCCTCGTAACGGTTGAAGAAACGTTCGACGATGATGTCGTTCTCCAGGAGGCCGCGGCGGGCGCGCCAGCGAAGGCGGGCACGCTTGTGCGGGTCGGCCTGATGGGAGAATGTGGTGGAAAGACTCATGGTCAGCCTTCTTTGACCGGTGCTCCAGCCCGACTTGATACCGCATCGGGCTGACGCACCGCTTACATCAATTGCTTCAACTGCAGACTGCCTGTCTGCGCAGATCCTGCGGGGGCGCAGAAGGCAGTTTATACCGGCAGATTAAACAGCGCGGCGAACCATCAGTTCCTTGATCTTGCCAATCGCCTTCGTCGGATTGAGGCCCTTCGGGCACACGTCGACGCAGTTCATGATGCTGTGGCAACGGAACAGACGGTACGGGTCGTTCAGGTTATCCAGACGCTCGCCAGTGGCCTGGTCGCGGCTGTCCGCGATGAAGCGGTAGGCTTGCAGCAGGCCGGCCGGGCCGACGAACTTGTCCGGGTTCCACCAGAACGACGGGCACGACGTCGAGCAGCTGGCGCACAGAATGCACTCGTACAGGCCGTCGAGCTCGTCACGTTCCTGCGGCGACTGCAGACGCTCTTTCTCGGGCGGCGGCTCGTCGTTGATCAGGAACGGCTTGATCGAGTGGTACTGCTTGAAGAAGTTCGTCATGTCGACGATCAGGTCGCGCACCACCGGCAGGCCGGGCAGCGGACGCAGCACGATGCGATCGGGCAGCTCACGCATGTTCGTGAGGCAGGCCAGACCGTTCTTGCCGTTGATGTTCATCGCGTCCGAGCCGCACACGCCTTCACGGCACGAACGGCGGAACGAGATGGTCTCGTCCAGCTTCTTCAGCTTGACCAGTGCGTCCAGCAGCATGCGCTCGTGACCGTCGAGCTCGACCTCATAGGTCTGCATGCGGGGGGCTGCGTCCTTATCCGGATCGTAGCGGTAGACTTCAAAAATACGCTTCATTTCTGTGGGTCCTGTTTTCTCTGGCGCCGCTTAGAACGTACGGGCCTTCGGCGGAACCGATTCCACCGTCAGCGGTTGCATCTTCACCGGCTTGTAGTCGAGGCGGTTGCCTTCGCTGTAGAACAGCGTGTGCTTGAGCCAGTTCTCGTCGTCGCGGTTCGGGAAGTCGCTGTGCGCGTGCGCACCGCGCGATTCCTTGCGGGCCGCGGCCGAGATCATCGTGGCCTTGGCTACTTCCACCAGGTTCGACACTTCCAGGGCTTCCACCAGTGCGGTGTTGAAGACCTTGGACTTGTCCTTCAGGTGGATGTTGTCAGCGCGCTCCGCAACTTCCAGGATGCGCTCGACGCCTTCGTCCATCAGCTTCTGCGTACGGAACACGCCGGCATGCGACTGCATGTTGCGACGGATGTCGTTGGCCACGTCCTGGGTGTATTCGCCCGAAGTCGTCGCCTGCAGCTTGGCCAAGCGGGCCATCGCGCGGTCAGCGGCATCGGCCGGCAGCGGCTTGTGTTCCTTCTGCTTGCTGGCGTTGGCAGCGATGTGGTTGCCGGCGGCGCGGCCGAACACCACGAGATCCAGCAGCGAGTTCGTGCCCAGGCGGTTGGCGCCGTGCACCGACACGCACGAGCATTCGCCGATCGCGTAGAAACCGTTGACCACTTCGTTCGGGTTGCCGTTCTTCGGCACCACGACCTGACCGTGGAAGTTCGTCGGAATGCCACCCATCTGGTAGTGGATGGTCGGCACGACGGGGATCGGTTCCTTGATCGCGTCGACGTTGGCGAACTTCATGCCGATTTCGCGGATCGACGGCAGACGCTTCATGATGGTCTCGGCACCGACGTGAGTCAGGTCGAGCAGCACGTAGTCGCCGTTCGGGCCGCAACCACGGCCTTCCTTGATTTCCTGGTCCATCGAGCGCGACACGAAGTCACGCGGCGCCAGATCCTTCAGCGTCGGGGCGTAGCGCTCCATGAAGCGCTCGCCATCCTTGTTACGCAGGATGCCGCCCTCGCCACGCACGCCTTCCGTGATCAGCACGCCCGCGCCGGCCACGCCGGTCGGGTGGAACTGCCAGAATTCCATGTCTTCCAGCGGAATGCCGGCACGTGCCGCCATGCCCAGGCCGTCACCGGTATTGATGAAGGCGTTGGTGGAAGCCGCGTAGATCCGGCCGGCACCGCCGGTCGCGAACAACGTGGTCTTGGCTTCGAGGATATAGACTTCGCCGGTTTCCATTTCCAGCGCGGTCACGCCCAGCACATCGCCTTCTTCGTCACGAATCAGGTCCAGTGCCATCCACTCCACGAAGAAGTGGGTCTTGGCGCGCACGTTGCGCTGGTACAGCGTGTGCAGCAGCGCGTGACCGGTACGGTCAGCCGCGGCGCAGGCGCGTTGCACCGGCTTTTCACCGTAGTTGGCGGTGTGGCCGCCGAACGGGCGCTGGTAGATCGTGCCGTCGGCGTTACGGTCGAACGGCATGCCGAAGTGTTCGAGTTCGTACACGACCTTCGGTGCTTCACGGCACATGAACTCGATGGCGTCCTGGTCGCCCAGCCAGTCGGAGCCCTTGATGGTGTCGTAGAAGTGATAGTGCCAGTTGTCTTCGCTCATGTTGCCGAGCGAAGCACCGATACCGCCCTGTGCCGCAACCGTGTGCGAACGGGTCGGGAATACCTTCGACAGCACGGCCACACTCAGGCCGGCTTCCGCGAGCTGGAGGGATGCGCGCATCCCAGCGCCGCCCGCCCCGACGATGACCACGTCAAATTTGCGACGCGGCAATCCAGTCTTGACTGCGACCATTTATTACACCCTCCAGAGAATCTGAGCAGCGTAGCCCGCACAACCGACGAGCCACAGAATCGTAAGAACTTGCAGCAGGAGGCGCACGGCCATCGGCTTCACGTAGTCCATCCAGATGTCACGAATGCCGATCCAGGCATGGAACAGCAGCGACAGGATGGTCAGGAACGTCAGGAGCTTCATCCATTGATTGGCGAAGAGACCCGACCAGCCTTCGTACGAAGGATTGCCGAAGGCGAGATACACCACGGCCAGCACCACGGTGAACACCACCATGACGACTGCAGTAACGCGTTGCGCGAGCCAGTCTTTCAGACCGTAGTGCGCACCGACGACAAGACGCTTGGGACCGATATTATTGTTTGCCACTTGACTCTCCTCAGAACAGGCCGAATAGCTTCAGCCCGAAAATCAGGGTGAGCAGCAGGCTGACCACCAGCACGAGCTTGGCCGAGGTGGCCGAGGCAGGCTTCGAGACGCCGACGTGCACGTCCAGCAGCAGGAAGCGGATACCAGCGCAGAAGTGATGCAGATAACCCCAGATCAGAGCCAGGATCACCAGCTTGACGAAGCCGTTGGACAGCAGGGCCGAGAACTTGGCGAAACTCAGTTCGGAGGTGACGCTCTGTTCGAACAGATACAGAACGAAGGGAAGGAGGAGAAACATCATCCCACCGCTTACGCGATGCAGGATGGATACCTTGCCGGCCCAGGGCAACCGGTAGCGCGAGATTTGCGCGATACCGATGTTCCGGAACTCCGGCCTGGCTTGTTTGGCGGCTTCAGCCATGCGAGACCCCATTTGCGATGAAAAGAAAACAGCAAAAGAACGACACTGCAATTACTCCCGATTGCATTGGCGCGGCACAGCGGTTACCGTGCATGCACCGGATTGCATCAAGTGTGTGGGTCCACTGAATGCAAATGGATGCAGGGGAGCAAATCGACGTGATTTTAGCGCCTTTGTTGCGCGGCGCACCAATAATTTTCGCCTATCGCGCACCAACGTGAGGTGCCCGACAATCGCACGCGACAATGCGCGCACCATTCCAGACACGAAACATCCGACGATTCCATTCATGATCGACAATGGTCGGCGCACGTCCCATATACGCACGACAATAGTCAGCGTACTGGACAGACTTTCCATCGTCATGACGTTTCAGCTCAGGTCGTTCTGATAATAGTGTCGCGTCGTGACATACAAACCACGACGGACTTCCACCGGGCGGTCGCCGTAAGTAAACGACACACGCTCCACCGACAGAAGCGGCGAACCGGTTTCCACGGATAACAGCTCGGCAGCCGTGTTATCGGCAGCCACTGCCCTGATCTTTTCCGTGGCGCGAATCATCCGCGTGCCGAACTCGGCTTCGAAGAGCGCATACATCGGGCCCTTCCACTCATTGAGCTTCTCGGCCGTTAGACCCTTGAAGTTGGCGCCGAGCAGCCAGATTTCGTCCAACACCGTGGCTTCATTGGAAAACGTGAGCACCCGGCGGATCTGCACGACGCTGTCGCCCGTGCGAATATCGAGCAACCGGGCAATCTCGGCCGGCGCGCGCAGCCGCTTGCATTCGAGCACGCGGCTGGCGCCATAATGGGGTTCACCCTCGTCGGGTACCAGGCGAAGGAAGCGGAACTTGACCACATCCTCGTGATGGGTCGTCACAAACGTGCCCTTGCCCTGCCGGCGCGCCACCAGATTATCGGCGGCCAGCTCGTCGATGGCCTTGCGCACGGTGCCCTGGCTGACTTTGTAGCGCGCGGCCAGGTCCATCTCGCTCGGGATCATTTCGCCCGGCTTCCATTCGCCGGTCTGCAGGCTCTGCATGATAAGAGCCTTGATCTGCTGATAAAGCGGGCTGAACGTCGGCGATGGCGCGGCAGCGGCGGCGGGTGAATTCGCGGGCGGCTGCGTCCCGGCGCCGCTCTGGGAGGCGCCAGACTCCGGCGAGCCATTGGCGGCAGCGGCGGGTGGGGACGTAGGCAGGGATGACATAGGCCGGATTCAACCACAAAAGCGAGAATCGCGTCCAGCGCACTATGAAATGTCATATGTCTTATATAAGACATATGAATTGACATCAATCAGTGCTCACCCTACACTCGCGCAAGTCCGCGCCGCCGCCCCCGCCAGGTCTCTCCCTGGGCTTCCCTGCCGCGAGTTGAACCTTCCGGATGCGACGCACCACTCAGCAGTAGTAGACTTACGCCTTGTCGCCCTCGACGCCTGCCACGGCCCGCGCGCTCCTCGTCGCCGGCCGGATGCAAGCTGCGCGGGCTCCCGGCGGATGCCCGCCTGCCCCGTGGCGACACGCGAACCAGCACCCGGTGGCGCTCCGGCCCGCTCCATACCCTGGATGGCCAGTAGCCACCGACCGGTTACCCCCTCTTTTCGTTTGGAGACTTACTCATGGCTAAAGCCCCAATGCGCGTCGCAGTCACCGGCGCCGCTGGCCAGATCGGCTATTCCCTGCTGTTCCGCATCGCCAACGGCGACATGCTCGGCAAAGATCAGCCGGTCATCCTCCAACTGCTCGACCTCCCGCAAGCCCAGGCCGCCGTCAAGGGCGTGGTGATGGAACTGGAAGACTGCGCGTTCCCGCTGCTGGCTGGCGTGGTCATCACCGACGACCCCAAGGTTGCCTTCAAGGACGCCGACGTTGCCCTGCTGGTGGGCGCCCGTCCGCGTAGCAAGGGCATGGAACGCAAGGACCTGCTCGAAGCCAACGCCCAGATCTTCACGGTGCAGGGCAAGGCGCTGGACGAAGTGGCCAGCCGCGACGTGAAGGTGCTGGTGGTGGGCAACCCGGCCAACACCAATGCCTACATCGCCATGAAGTCGGCGCCGAACCTGAAGCGCGAGAACTTCACCGCCATGCTGCGCCTGGACCACAACCGTGCCCTGTCGCAGATCGCCGCCAAGACCGGCAAGCCGGTGGCATCGATCGAGAAGATGTTCGTGTGGGGCAACCACAGCCCGACGATGTACGCCGACTACCGCTACGCAACCGTCGACGGCAAGAGCGTCAAGGACATGATCAACGATCCGGTCTGGAACAACGACGTGTTCCTGCCGACCGTCGGCAAGCGCGGCGCCGCCATCATCGAGGCTCGTGGCCTGTCGTCGGCCGCCTCGGCTGCCAACGCCGCCATCGACCACGTGCACGACTGGGTGCTGGGTTCGAACGGCAAGGTCGTCACGATGGGTATCCCGTCGAACGGCGAATACGGCATTCCGAAGGATGTCATGTTCGGCTACCCGGTGACCACGGCCAACGGCAAGTACGAAATCGTGCAAGGCCTGGAAATCGACGCCTACAGCCAGGAAAAGATCAACATCACGCTCAAGGAACTGGAAGAAGAGCGTGCCGGCGTGCAACACCTGCTGGGCTGATCTTTAGAGCCTTCCGCTCATGAAACCGGGGTCCGCATCGATCGAAAATCGGCGCGGACCCCGGTTTTTCATTGGGCCGCCGCGTTGTCTTCACAATAACCCCCTGCTCCATACGTAAATCAACGTGCATCCATCCGAGGTCTTGTTCCAGGGCGAAGCCATTCCGGTACAACTGCCGGTCTGTGACCACTATGCCGGCAGCGAAAAGCTCATGCGCAAGTCGCTTGCCCTGCAGCAAGCGCTTGGGCCCGTGTTCGACATTACTTTCGACTGCGAGGACGGCGCTGCCGTCGGCCTCGAGCGCGAGCATGCCGCACTTTGCGCACAACTGATCAACAGCACCGACAACGCGCACAACCGCGTGGGCGTCCGCATCCACGATCCCGCGCATGTCAGCTGGCGCGACGATGTGGATATCCTGGTGTCCTCCGCCGGAACCCGGCTGGCCTACGTTGTGGTGCCCAAGGTCACCGACGTGGTCGAAGTGGCGCGCGTGACCGATCACGTGAACCAGGTGGCGCGGGCGGCCGGCATCGCCCGGCATATCCCGATTCATGTGCTGATTGAGACGCATTCGGCCCTCGAGCAAGTTTTCGACATCGCGTCGCTGGTCCAGGTGGAATGCCTGAGCTTCGGGCTGATGGACTTTGTCTCGGCACACCACGGCGCCATTCCCGGCGATGCGATGCGCTCGCCGGAGCAGTTCGAGCATCCGCTCGTCCGCCGCGCCATGCTGGAGATTTCGGCGGCCTGCCACCGCCACGGCAAGGTGCCTTCACACAATGTGAGTACCGACGTGCAGCACCCGGACCGGGCCGGCAACGATGCCCTGCGCGCCCGCGCCGAATTCGGCTACCTGCGCAAGTGGAGCATCCATCCGGGCCAGGTCGAGCCGATCGTGGCCGCATTTCGGCCGAGTGACGCCGAAATCGGCGCCGCCAGCCAGATCCTGCTCGCGGCCCACGAGAACAACTGGGCGCCGATCCGCCACGACGGTCAGCTGCATGACCGCGCCAGCTACCGCTATTACTGGTCTTTGCTGCAGCGCGCAAATGCCACGGGCACCCGCTTACCCACGCCGGTGGCCGATCTCTTTTTTGACTGAACGCAACAGAATGTCATCGCGCACATGGGCGGCTCATTTTTTCCACCAAGTGGCCGATGACAAACCAGCCGTGCGGGATTGTGTAACCAATATCTGACGTGCTTCGCCCGCTTCGGCAAATCGTAGAGAATAGCGGCGGAAAGTTGCCGGGACGTCCCGTGACACGTGCACGGAACGGTTTCCCGGACTGTTCACCACAACAAGCCCCCTTTGACTACCCAAGCAATCCGGAAGGAAACCACATGAAACAACTCGTGCTGGCTGCCTGCTTTGGCGCCCTGACCCTGACCACCGCCGGTGCCGTGCAGGCCCAGGAACCCGCTACGAAGCCGGCCGCCACCAAGAAGGCGCCTGCCAAGAAGTCCACCAAGAAGACCGCCGCCGCCGCGCCCGCTCCCGTGGAGCCGTCGGGTGTGAAGTGGCAGTGTGAACTGGGCCACGCCATCTGGATCAACGGCAACATGCTGCGCGATGAAGTGATTACCGTGCATTGGGATGGCAGGAACTACCGCCTGCCGCGCCAGAGCACCGTTACCGGCGCCGATCGCTACTTCGACCAGAGCTCCGGCCTGGACCTGGTTGTGATCCCGAGCAAGGCAATGCTGTTCAACAAGAACCTGGGTCAGCGCCTGGCCGACGAATGCCAGAACGCCGACATGCAAGCTGGCGGTTCGGCTCCGACGCAGGCCGGCGCGCTGCGCGCACCGGTGGCCACGCCGCTGCTGATGGCACCGTCGCAACCGGCCGATGCCGCCCAGCCTGCTGCACAAGCCGCGCCGAAGCAGTAAAGTTTCACCTTGCCTAAACATCCGCGCGGCATGATGGTCGCTCGCCGCGCGGATACTGGCTGCACCGAATCGTTGTAACGGTGCGCGTCCGGGGTCTGCCGGCCGCGCCGCGAAGCATTGCGGCGGAACCCTTTCGCGCACCGGGGTCTGAAAAACAAACTTCCAGAAGCAGAGTCCCGCGTCATCCCTCGATTGGAGTCAGGCAATGCCCCACAATCTCAATAACACCCTTAAAGAATTCAAGCTCGCCACAGGCGGCAGCGGCCAGTACTACTCCCTGCCCCAACTGGGGAAAGCGCTCGGCGTGAAAATCGAACGCCTGCCGGTATCGATCCGGCTGGTTCTGGAATCGGTGCTGCGCAACTGCGACGGCAAGAAAGTCACCGAAGAACACGTCCGGCAACTTGCCAACTGGAAACCCACGGCTGACCGCGTCGACGAAATTCCGTTCGTGGTGGCACGCGTGGTGCTGCAGGACTTCACGGGCGTGCCACTGCTGGCCGACCTGGCCGCCATGCGCAACGTGGCCGAGAAGATGGGCAAGAACCCGAAGAAGATCGAGCCGCTGGTCCCGGTGGATCTGGTGGTCGACCACTCGGTGCAGATCGACCATTTCCGCGAGAAGAAGGCGCTCGACCTGAACATGCAACTGGAATTCCAGCGCAATAACGAGCGCTACCAGTTCATGAAGTGGGGCATGCAGGCGTTCGACACGTTCGGCGTGGTGCAACCGGGCTTCGGCATCGTGCACCAGGTGAACCTCGAATACCTGGCGCGCGGCGTGCACAAGAAGGACGGCGTCTACTATCCGGACACGCTCGTCGGCACCGATTCGCACACGACGATGATCAACGGCATCGGCGTGGTGGGCTGGGGTGTGGGCGGCATCGAGGCCGAGGCCGGCATGCTGGGCCAGCCCGTGTACTTCCTGACCCCTGACGTGGTCGGCGTGGAACTGAAGGGCCGCCTGCGCGAAGGCGTGACCGCCACCGACCTGGTCCTGACGATCACCGAAATGCTGCGCCGCGAAAAAGTGGTGGGCAAGTTCGTCGAGTTCTTCGGCGAAGGCACCGCTAGCCTGACCACACCGGACCGCGCCACCATCGGCAACATGGCCCCGGAATACGGCGCCACGATGGGCTTTTTCCCGGTCGACGAGAAGACCATCGACTACTTCCGCGGCACCGCCCGGACGGAAGAGGAAATCGCCGCATTCGAAGGCTACTTCCGCGCGCAGGGCATGTTCGGCGTGCCGCAGGCGGGCGACATCGACTACACCAAGACGCTGACGCTGGATCTGGGCACGGTTGCCCCGTCCCTGGCCGGCCCGAAGCGCCCGCAGGACCGTATCGAGATCGGCCATGTGAAGAGCACGTTCGCGTCGCTGTTCTCCAAGCCGGTGGCCGAAAACGGATTCAACAAGGATGCGGCCGACCTGGACAAGGAATTCGTCAACGCCGACGGCGTCAAGGTCAAGAGCGGCGACGTGCTGATCGCGGCCATCACGTCGTGCACCAACACGTCAAACCCGAGCGTGCTGCTGGCCGCCGGCCTGCTGGCCAAGAAGGCCGTGGAAGCGGGCCTGAACGTGGCGCCGCATATCAAGACGTCGCTGGCCCCCGGCAGCCGCGTGGTAACCGAGTACCTGACCGCCACCGGCCTCCTGCCCTACCTGGAAAAGCTGGGCTTTGGCGTAACCGCCTATGGCTGCACGACCTGCATCGGCAACGCCGGTGACCTGACCCCGGCGCTGAACGACACCATCGTGCAAAACGACGTCGTGGCCGCCGCGGTGCTGTCGGGCAACCGCAACTTCGAAGCGCGTATCCATCCGAACATCCGCGCCAACTTCCTGGCCTCGCCGCCGCTGGTGGTGGCCTATGCCATCGCCGGCACCGTCACGCGCGACCTGATGACCGAGCCGGTTGGCAAGGGCAAGGGTGGCCGCGACATCTGGCTGGGCGACATCTGGCCGACCTCGGAAGAAATCCATGCGCTGCTGAAGTTCGCAATGGACGCCAAGACGTTCAAGGGCAACTACGAGCAGGTGAAGAAGCCAAGCAAGCTCTGGGCGAACATCAAGGGCACCAAGGGCCAGGTGTACGACTGGCCGACGTCGACCTACATCGCCGAGCCGCCGTTCTTCCAGGACTTCACGATCGAGCCGAGCACCGAGGCCGTGACGGTCCGTGGCGCCCGCGCGCTGGGTGTGTTTGGCGACTCCGTGACGACCGACCACATCTCGCCGGCCGGTTCGATCAAGGACACGTCGCCGGCGGGCAAGTACCTGCTGTCGCACGGCGTGCTCAAGGCCGACTTCAACAGCTATGGCTCGCGCCGCGGCAACCATGAGGTGATGATGCGCGGCACGTTCGCCAACGTGCGCATCAAGAACCTGATGATTCCTCCGAAGGCCGACGGCTCCCGCGTGGAAGGCGGCATCACGCTGCACCAGCCGACCGGCGACGAGATGTCGATCTACGACGCCGCCATGAAGTACATCGCCGAAGGCACGCCCACCGTGGTGTTTGGCGGCGAAGAGTACGGCACCGGCTCGTCGCGCGACTGGGCAGCCAAGGGCACCCAGCTGCTGGGCGTGAAGGCCGTGATCGCGCGCAGCTTTGAGCGCATTCACCGTTCGAACCTGGTTGGCATGGGTGTGTTGCCGCTGCAGTTCAAGGGCAGCGACAGCGTGCAGTCGCTGGGCATCATCGGCAACGAAACCTTCGACGTGGAAGGCATCGAAGGCGATCTGAAGCCCCAGCAGGACGTGGTGCTGGTGATCCACCGCGCCAACGGCGACACGCAGCGCGTGCCCGTGCTGCTGCGCATCGATACGCCGATCGAGGTGGACTACTACAACCACGGCGGCATTCTGCCGTTCGTGCTGCGTCAGCTGCTGGTGGCGTAAGCTGCCCCGCCGGTGACACGAACCGCCGCTCCCGCTCACGCGGGGCGGCGGTTTTTTTCTGGTCACCCGGGTCGCCACGTTCCGGGTAATCCCCACCCCGGCACGTAAGTTTTGCGCAAGCCTGCGCTGCCAGACTGGTTTCCACGCCTTGCAGCGTTACCTATACCTACAGACTTGGAGACAACAGATGGTCAAGATCCTGATCGCATTCGTCGTCATCGCCGGCGCGGCGCTGTACCTGCTGACCAAGGGCGGCGGTGACGTGTCGATGGGCGGTGAATCACACAGCACCGAATCCCACGCCCCGGCCACGCAGAAGTAACGCGCCAAACAAGGGTGACAAACAAGGGTTCTAGAGAACTGCACCTGTCAACGCAGCGGGTAGAATACCGTTTTACGTAAAAACGGACGCTTGATATCTATGGCAGGTTTTCGCCCCAAGTCTTCTACCCGACTCTCGCCCGACGCAGAGCGACTCGTGGCCGACGCGCTGGCCCTTGACGCTTCTGGCAGCCGCATGGAGGACGGATACTGGGAGCGGCGGCTGTCCCAGCGGCTTTATCGCCTGCTGAAGAACGGCAGCCAGACCGCCCTCGACGCGGCGCTCGAACACCTGTTCAAGCACAACGCCGATGCGTCCGACGTGCTGGCCGAGCAGGCCGAGACGCTGGCCGAATCGGCCACGATCGAGATCGACGGCGTCAAGCATGACGCCCTGCTGATCGCCGCGCCCATCCTGGCCCACACGCGCTATGCGATCCCGTCCGGTGCGCTGAAGCCCGAGCTGGCCCAGACGCTGGCCGTGCATCTGCAAGCCCACGTCCTGGCCACCAATACCAAGGTGGCCCTGTCGCCCTACCTCTACAGCATCGACCAGTTGCCGCGCAGCCACAGCGACACGTTCGCGCTGACGCACAAGCTGGCCGCCGCCGCGATGGCCGGTGCGATGCCGAAGGTGGACCTGCGCGACCTGCCCGAGACCGCCCCGATCCTGGCCGATCCGCGCTATCTGCTGGCCGTGGTGGTTGCCCCGCACGAAGGCGCGCTGTTCCGCTGGCAGGAAGACGCCAAGGAACACCACGCCGAGCGTTCGGTGTGCCTGGAGCAATGGCGTAATCAGGTGCAGCCGACCGTCGCCGTGCTGCTGCCGGGCTGCGAGTTCGAACTGCTGCTGCCCGATGCGTTCTTCCTGTCGTGCCGGGAATCGGACAAGAGCATCCGTCCGCTGACCGTGCGTGCGGCCGTGAACTACCTGTGCGGCACGCTCGATATCCCGGCTGGCCAGCTGGCTGCCGTGGTGGCGGGCTTTGGCGAGGAAGTCGTCGAGGAATATCGCGTCGGCTTTACGATGCGCGGCGAGAAGGAAGTGATCTACGGCATCGTCTGGCCCGTGTACGGGCGCGAGTCCGGCGAGATCGACGCCGAGGAGAAAGGCAACCCGGTGGAGCAGATCTGCGAGGAACTTCGCAACGCCGGTGTCGAGGACATCTTCCGCCATGCCGCGCTGTTCGATCCCGAATACTGCGAGGACTGCGGCACGCCTCTCTATGCCGACCGCTCCGGCGAGATCGTCCACGCCGAACTGCCCGAGGATGCCCCGACGCAGCAGCCGCTGTTCCATTGAGGCATCGACGCTCCAATAAAAAACCCGCCGCAACCGGCGGGTTTTTTTCATGCCCAGCGCGTGCTCACGCAACGCCAGAGGCCATGCCCCGATGCCGCGTACTTGCGTTCGAACGGCGTCATCGGCGCCTCGGGCAGCCAGGCTTCGGCCTGTGCCGGCCGCCCGACCATCGTCAACGCCGCCGCGAATTCGTCGATATAGATCTTCCAGTTGCTGCGGCATTCTAGGTAGTCGCCACACGCGGCCAGCGCGGGAAATACCGCGTGCCCCTGCCAGCGCCGGCCCAGGTGGCCGATCTTGGGCCACGGATTGGGATACAGCACGTAATGGCGCACCACATGCACGTTGCCCTGCTGCAGCAATCGCCAGAAGTCGACCAGATCCGCACGCGCCCAGTGATAATTCACCGGCATCTCGGCATCCCACCAATCCTTGCCGGCGGTCAGGCGCTTCTCCGACTGGTCGATGCCAATCACGTAGTGATCCGGGAATTGCGTCGCCAGCCGCAACGTACTCTCGCCAATCCCGCATCCCGCGTCGATGATCAGCGGCTTGCCGCCGGCCCGCTGCCAAGCCTCGATGGCGTGGTCGAACGCCTGTTGGCTCGGTGCGCCGACGGGCTTGCGGAACGGCTCGGCCAGATGGCGCTGTACGCGCGCGGCCAGGTGCTCATGGATATCGGTCTGCGCCGACGAGATGGTGCGTGAATTGGCAAACATGGGCGCGATTGTACCGGCCCCGGATCGCCCGCTGACATGGTGCAACCATGCCTCGGACATGGATGTACATTTGACGGCACAATACGCCCCATGCCTTCCAAACAGACCGCGCAAGGAGCCCACCCATGATCCGCCGCACACTGCTGCAAGCTTCCCTGTCGATCGCCCTGAGCGCGTCCGCGCTTACCCTGCTGCCCGCTCAGGCTGCCCACGCGGAGGACCTGCGCATCGGCCTGGCGGCCGACGTGACCTCGATGGACCCGCACTGGAACAATGCCGGCCCGAACAATGCCATCGCGCTCCACGTTTTCGAGTCGCTGGTGTTCATGGACAAGAACGCCCGCTACATTCCGGGCCTGGCGCTGTCGTGGAAACCGGTCAACGCCATCACCTGGGAAATCAAGCTGCGCCCGAACGTGAAATGGCATGACGGCTCGCCGTTCACGAGCGAGGACGTCAAGGCATCGTTGGAGCGGCCTGAAAAACTGACCAACGCACCGGGATCTTTCACGAGCTACACCAAGCCGATCGCCCGCATCGACACGCCGGACGCACTGACCGTCCGCCTGACGATGAGCGTGCCGAACTACGCCAACCTGGCCAACGACCTGAACAGCGTGCCGATCATGCCGAAGAAGATCGCCGCGGACCTGAACCAGGCCGACTTCGATTCCGGCAAGTCCATGATCGGCACCGGCCCCTACAAGTTCGTCAGGTTCGCGCGCGGCCAGGAAATCGTCATGCAGCGCAATCCCGACTACTGGGGGCCGAAGCCGGAATTCGACCGCGCCATCTTCCGCATCCTGACCGACAACGGCGCGCGCACCGCCGCCTTGCTGGCCGGCGATGTCGATGTCATCGAAAGCATTCCGGCCGCCGATGTGGCCAAGCTCAAGCAGAACCCGAAGTTCAGGATCGAGCAGACCACGTCCTGGCGCACGATCTTCTGGCAGATGGATCAGTCGCGCGACAACCCGCCCTTCGTCACCGACAAGGCCGGCAAGCCGCTGGGCAAGAATCCGTTCAAGGATGCGCGCGTGCGGGCGGCGATCAGCAAGGCGCTGAATCGCGACGCCATCGTCAGCCGCATCATGGAGGGTCTGGCCGTGCCGGCATCGTCGATCGTCTCGCCGCAGATCTTCGGCCATCCCGGCACCAAGCCCGAAGCCTACGACGTCGAAGGCGCGAAGAAGCTGCTGGCGCAGGCCGGATATCCCGATGGTTTTGCGCTGACGCTGCACGCCACGAACAACCGGTACCTGAACGACGCGCAGGTGGCCCAGGCAACGGCGGGCATGCTGACGCGCATCGGTATCCAGACCAAGGTGGAGACGATGCCGGTTGCCGCCTACTTCACGCGGGCGCGTCAGGGTGAATTCGCCTTCGAGATGCTGGGCTGGGGTTCGGCCGCCGCCGACGTGGCGCTACGCTCGATCACCGGCACGCCAAACCCGAAGACGGGCTACGGCACGTGGAACTGGGGCAAGTACAGCAACCCGAAGCTGGATCAACTGATCGAGAAATCGCTGACGACCGTATCGAGCGACAAGGACCGGGAAGCCAATGCCCGCACGGCCGCGAAGGTCGCGCTCGACGATCACGCGATCATTCCGTCGCACAGCCAGCTGGCGATGTGGGCAATGCGCAAGGGATTGAAGTACGAGGCGCGCACCGACGAATGGTCACTGGCGCAGTTCTTTCACAAGGAATAACACGGCCGAAATTGCCGCTTGTTGGCATCCCTCTCCCACAACGCGGGAGGCGGATGCCGGTTCCACGCAAACTCAGATCACCAGCCGCTCTTCCTGCCGCGCATTCGCCGCGCGCAGTTTCTTGACCCAGTCCTTGGCCGGCAGCTTGGTCGATTCCTCGATCACCGCGGCCCGCGCTTCCAGCGTCTCCCATGACACGTCAATCGCCGGGCCATTGAATGCCAGCGCGATGACGTTGCCATCGTGCACCTCCGGGAACACCAGCACGCGATTATCGAAGGCATCGCAGATCCGCACGATGTTCTTCGGAAAACTCTCGTGGTCACCGAACAGGTTGATCGTCATCACGCCGGGCGCCTTCAGCACACGGCGGCAGGCACGGTAGAACGCCGTGGTGTCCAGCACCGGGCCACGCGCCGTGGCGTCGTACAGGTCAACCTGCAGCGCATCGATCGCAGCGGTGCTGGCGCCATCCATCACGTAGTCCCAGGCATCCTGCTCGCGCACGGTCAGTCGGGCATCGTCCTCGCGCAGGCCGAACATGCTGCGGCCTGCCACGATCACGGCCGGGTTCAGCTCCACCGCGGTGACCTTCGCCTTTGCGAAATGACGATGGCAGAACTTGGTCAGTGCCGCCGCGCCCAGCCCAAGCTGCGCCACGTGGAAATCGGCGGACGACGGCGACAGGAACAGCAGCCAGGCCATCATCTGCTGCGCGTATTCGAGTTCGATGGCCTCGGGCTTGCGCAGGCGCATGGCGCCCTGCACCCACTCGGTACCGAAATGCAGATAGCGCACGCCATCCATTTCGGAGAACGTGACCGGCGCGAAACGCGGGGTCATGCGCTTTTCATCGGCGTCTTTGGAAAGGTTCTTGCGCGAGGACTCACGGTTGCCGCGCGGGGGGCGGCGCGAGGCTACGGCCTCGATCGATTTACGTTTCAGAAGCGTCATGGAAGAAAGAAGTGCGCCCAGGGCGCGGATCATTGGCCCAGCGCGGTTTGCGCGCGCTGCAGCCATTCGCGATTGTGCTCGCGGGCATGACGCGGCCAATGGCGCGCGTCATGAACGATTTCGGAATACAAGGACTTGGCACGCTCACGGTCAGCCGTATCGGACTGCTTGGCCAGCCAGTCGGCATACAGACAGCGCGCGGCCACGTCGCTGGCATTGGTCAGCGCGCGCTCGAAGGCATCGCGCGCACCCGGCGCGCCCAGCGCCGCCAATGTCCGCGCATACAGCAGCGACGGCTCGGACTGATCGCGCGCACGCGGGTTGGCGGCGAACAGCTTTTCGAGCGTGGCCTGGGCTTCCGCATGGCGGCCCGTTGCCAGTTGCGCGCGGGCCAACCCCTCCAGCAACGCCGGATCGGAGGCAAATGGGCCATTGGCGGCGGCCTCGTAGTGTTCGAGCGCCTCGCCCGGGTTGCCAGCATCGAGCAAGGCCGCACCCAGGCGCATGCGGTGCTCGACGGTCGGCGCGCGGTCGAACGCCTGCCGCGCCTCGCGCACGGCGCGACCCGGGTCGACGATCTGGTTGATCGCGCGCTTTGCCACCTGCGCGCCGCGCGTCTGACGCAGGCCGGGCAGATAAATGGCGAAGAAGTAGACGACGCTGCCGAGTCCCGGGAAGAGGAACAGCAACAACAGCCAGTACATGTTCTGGTGAGTACGAACGGCATGCACAGCGAAGAAGATCGCGACGATGACGTGCAGGCCAATGCCGCCGATACCGCCGATACCGAGGGAGGACAACATGGAATCCGATCCTGTGAGGGGCGTCCGAAAGCCGGACAGCCGCGATTGTGACAGAAGCCAGTATGACTTCGCCCGTCGCGCTAAAGTTTTCAGGACCTCCGGCCGAAGAAGGATGTGGGCTCTCTCTTCGATCGGACTCCAACAATGACATCCATCAGCAGCGTTACGCCACAAGTCATGGTGGCCAGTGACGCGACGGTCACCAACAACCGCCGCTTCACCCAGGGCACTGACGACGCCACGGCACAGACCGCCGACGGCCAGGCATCCGGCTCCACCGGCTTGGCATCGGCATCTTCCTCGTCGGCCACCGGCGCGGGCGGCAAGATTACGGCACCCGCCGGCACCGGCAAGGCAGGCGGCGCGGGCGGTGCGGCCGGCGCCGACAGCAGCAGCCAAGACAGCGAATCCGCGGTCATCAAGGCCCTGAAGCAGCAGATTGAAGCGCTGCAGAAACAGTTGGCCGCCCAGATGGCCCAACTGCAGTCCGCGCAAGCCGCGCCGACGGACGACCAGACCAAGGCCAGCACGGTCGCCACGCTGCAGGCTGGCGTGACCGCCACCCAGGCGGCGCTGTCCGCGGCAATGGCCAAGCTGTCGGAGGCGTACCAAGAAGCCACGGGCAGCAGCACCGGCAACATCGTCAATACGACGGCCTGAACGGCCGCTTCCCTTCTCTTTCGAGACGCCCAACGCCCGGCCGGACTCGCTCCGGCCGGGCACTTCCCTCCTCCCCTTTCACCGCCCGGCACTTGTAACAACCCTTGATCTTCATTTAACCAATGAGTTAAATGAGCGCATGCCCAATACCGCCGATCCGCTTTCGACTGTCTTCGCCGCCCTGGCCGATCCCACGCGGCGCGCCATCCTGGCGCGTCTGTCCGAGGGGGAGGCGCCGGTCAGCGAACTGGCACGCCCGTTCGACATGTCCGCCCCCGCCATCTCCAAGCACCTCCGGGTGCTGGCCGACGCCGGCCTGATCGAGCGCGAGATCAACGCCCGTTGGCGCATCTGCCATCTGCGGCCGGGTGCGTTGCGCGATGCGCACGGCTGGCTGGAGACCTATCGGCAGTATTGGGAAAGCAATCTCGACAGGCTCGTGGCCTTTGTCGAGCAGGCGCAATCAGACACCGATGTCACATCAGACAAGGGGATCAAGTCATGAGCGAAGCGGCTACCTTTCAACTGGAATTGACCCGCCAGATCCGCGCGCCGCGCGAGCGGGTATTCGATGCCTTTACGGACCAGTCGGCATTGGCCGCCTGGCACTGCCCGCGTGGCATGAAGGTACTGGAAGCGCGTGCCGACGCGCGCGTGGGTGGCAAGTACCGGATCGCTGTCGGGGCGCGCGATGGCGAGCAGCATATCGTCGGTGGCGAATACCAGCGCATCGACCGTGCCGACTTCCTGGCTTACACCTGGCAATGGGAAGGCGGCGCGGAATTGCCCGCCGGCCTGCGCACGCTGATCGAAGTTACGCTGACCGACAAGGACGGCGGCACCCATCTTCATATGCGGCACAGCGGATTTCCGGACGCCGCGATGCGCGACTCCCATGTCAGCGGCTGGCAATCGGTCTTCAACAATCTGAGCGATTACCTGGACCCGGAAGGCAGCGCGGGCACGCTGACCGTCTATGGCGATGGCCGCAGCACCTATGTCCGCACGGTACGTCTGGCGCTGGAGGAAAAAGGCCTCCGCTACACACTCAAGCCGCTGACACCACGCGATGACGAACTGCTGGCGCACAACCCGTTCGGACGCATTCCAGCATTCGCCGACGGCCCGATCGAGTTCTACGAAACGCGCGCCATCCTTAGCTACGTCAATGACGTCTTCGACGGCATCAACCTGATCCCGCAGACCGGCCCCACCGCGCGTGCGCGGAACGAGCAGTGGATCAGCCTGATCAACTGCCACGCCTATGACGCAATGGTGCGCCGCTACGTGCTGCAGTACGTGTTCCCCAAGGGAGAGAACGGCCAGCCCGACCGCCAGATCATCGAAGCAGCCGTGCCTGAGATGGCAAAACAGCTCGATGCGTTGGAGCAGGCGTACGACGGCCGGGACTTCCTGGTTGGCAATGCGCTATCGATGGCGGATCTGTTCTTCGCACCGATCGTCGAGTACCTGGGAATGTTCCCCGAGAGCCAGGCGCTGCTGGAGACGCGCCCTAACATCCGCCGCGGTCATGCCGTGATGCGTGCGCGGCCCAGCTATGCGGCAACGCAGCCGAAATTCGATTGACCGATTAACCGATTGATCGATTGACTGGGCGCCGCGTTAATCCAGCCACTCGCGCAGCGCCTGCCACGCGATCAGTTTTTCCGCATACGCGAGGGTGTAGGCCGGACTGCTCGAAGGCAGTTTGACGATGGCATGCTGGTCGCCATGATCGCCCAGCGCTTTTTCACCAATCTTGGCCGCCTTGCCGCCGTTGAAAGCAATCGCTCTCAGCTTCGGTTGGTTTTGGTCAATTTGACACCCTGACCGCGAGCCGGGCACCTACTACGTCGAGAGCCCAGAGACCAGTTGGAGGATCACGCCCATCAGCATCTCGCGCTTTTCATCCGACAAGCGCCCAAGCGGCTCCAGAATTTTTCGAACCTGGCAGCTAGACCCCATTGCCGGGACATGCACTCGCATCAGGCGCCGACGCGCCCGACGGAATCTTGAAGCGGTTGTAACCTCACAGATACTGCAGTGGAAACCGTCGGATCATCTCTTCCATCTCGGCGTTGATCCATGCCGCCTGCGCTTCAACGGTCGATGGGAGTGGCCCATCCAGACGCTTCACATGCATGCGCCAGCCACGCCCTCCGGGCAAGCGCTCGCCAGCAGCAATAATGAGAGGCGCGCCGGTTTGTGCCGCGAGCTTGCCCGGTAGCGTCATGGTGTACGCCATGCGGCCAAAGAATGGCACCCATACCCCATCGCCCTTGGGCGCGTGATCCGGCAACAGCCCGACCGCCCCGCCCTGTCGCAGCGCGCGCACGAAACAGCGTACACCGTGGGAAGTTGCAGGGACTGCCTTCAGGCTCGAAGTATCACGTACCGCTTGAAGCAGATTTTGCAACTGCGGCTTGCGATGCGGGCGAAACATGATGGTCAGCGGGATACGCTCTGCGGCATAACGAGCTGCCAGTTCAAAGCATCCAAGATGCGGCGTCAGCATGATGAGCCCACGACCTTCCGCCAGCGCGCGCTCAATCACATCCCAGTCATCGCACACGACCTGGTCCAGACTGACCCGGCTGCGATACCACACGCGTGCCAGTTCGATCATCATGGCACCGGTCTCGCCTGCGGCCTGGCGGGCGAAATCCGGCTCGGCAAAGCCGGCTTGGGCCGCATTCTGCCGTAGATGGTGCCGGTACCGTCCCGGAAAGGCATAGACCATTCGCCCCAGAATGCGTCCCGCCGAGTGTGCGACAGGCAATGGCAGCGCAGCAAGCAGCCGTACCACCTTGGACAGAAGACTGCTCAGGAGAATTGGATGCGGATGCATAGTCAAGGATGGAAGCTTGCCGATTCAATCGCCAACGGAGCGCAACACTACACGCCGGGCGTCTTGCGCTGAGTGGCAAATCTAGCATATTCCGCTGACGGAACCGATCTCTTCGCACACCTCTTTAGAACCCAAGGCAGCGGATTCAAGTCGCAGCAAGAAGGCAAAAAGGGGCCGGCAGCCACCAGGATCGAGCCGATCTGAGCCTTGAGTCAGTCAAAAAAGCTCCGCAAATGCGGGGCTTTTTTCGTCGGCTGCGCGGTCACACTGCCTTGGCGAGCCATACCTCCAACTCGCACCAAGCCTGCAGCTTTTCCCGATACGACATGGTATGGGCCGGACTGCTCGATGGAAGCCTGAGAATATGATGATGACCGCCATGTCGCCCGAGAGCCTTCAGGCCCATGCGCTCGGCCGTGCCGCCATTGAATGCAATCGCACGAAGCATCGGCAGCGATTCGACCAAACCCACCAGATCATTTCCGGCATGATCGCGGATGTTGCTGTCCAAGCTACCTTCACGCTTCGCTTCCGCCACCACATCCCATAAACCGATGTTGTGATCCAGCAGCGTTTGCAGGCGTGCCGGATATTCCATCCCGACGAGATCCTCGCCGACGACATCGCCAACCAACCGCCAGAACTGATTCTGCTTGTGCGCGTAATACTGCGATTGTGCGAGGGAAACTTCGCCCGGCAGGCTGCCGAGCACGAGCACGCGGGTGTGCTCGTCGACGACCGGAGGGAAACAACGTTTGGTGGTCATCGGATTGGCGTGGTGAGACATGGAACGGATTGCCCTCCCCCCCGCCCCTCTCCCGCTCGCGGGAGAGGGGAGAAAACCACGGGCATCGCCAAGGTCTGCGGGTTGCTCCCCTCTCCCGCCTGCGGGAGAGGGGCCGGGGGAAAGGGCAGACGCATCAAACTGCGACAACGAGGATCAGGCCAACAGCCGGTTCACTCGCTGCACATACGCAGCCGCATCGTCGAGCATGCCGCCTTCGGCCAGCAGGGCCTGATCGAACAGCACGCGCACGCGGTCGCTGAAACCGTCGCCCTCGGGCAGGTCGCGCAGCTTCTTCACCAGCGCGTGCTCGGGGTTCAGTTCCAGAATCGGTTGCGCGTCGGGCGCCTTCTGGCCGGCCTGCTTCAGCAGGCGTTGCAGATACCCGCTCATGTCGCCGTCGTCGGACACCAGGCACGATGCCGAATCGGTCAGGCGCAGCGTCACGCGCACGTCCTTGGCCTTGCCTTCGAGCACGGTCTTGGCGCGTTCCACCACGTCCTTCCATTCGGTCGCGGCCTTCTCCTGCTCGGCCTTCTCGGCTTCGTCAGCCAGCGCACCGAGGTCCAGGTCGCCGCGCGCGACGGATACCAGCTCCTTGCCGTCGAATTCGCGCAGGTAAGACAGCATCCATTCGTCGACGCGCTCCGTCAGCAGCACCACTTCGATACCCTTCTTGCGGAACACTTCCAGATGCGGGCTCGACTTCGCGGCGGTCCACGTATCAGCCGTGACGTAGTACACCTTGTCCTGCCCTTCCTTCATACGGCTTGCATAATCCGCCAGCGACACCGACTGTTCGGCCGTGTCGCCGTGCGTGGTCGCAAAGCGCAGCAGCTTGGCGATGCGCTCGGCATTGGCGTGGTCCTCGCCCATGCCTTCCTTGAGCACCTGGCCGAACTGTTCCCAGAAGGTCTTGTACTTGGCGCGCTCGGCTTCATCCTCGCTGTCCGCCAGCGTCTCCAGCATCGACAGCACGCGCTTGGTGCAGCCCTCGCGGATGGCCTTCACGTCGCGGCTTTCCTGCAGCAGCTCACGCGAAACGTTCAGCGGCAGGTCGGCCGAATCCACCACGCCCTTGACCCAGCGCAGGTACGCCGGCAGCAGTTGGTCCGCGTCGTCCATGATGAACACGCGCTTCACGTACAGCTTCAGGCCGGCCTTGTGGTTGCGGTCCCACAGGTCGAACGGCGCGCGCGCCGGGATGTACAGCAGCTGCGTATATTCGCTGCGGCCTTCCACGCGGTTGTGCGTCCAGGCCAGCGGCGCCTCGTGGTCGTGCGCGATGTGCTGATAGAACGCCTGGTATTGCTCGTCGGAGATATCGGACTTGTTGCGGGTCCAGAGCGCGCTGGCCTGGTTCACGCTTTCCCACTCGCCAGTCAGCTTCTGCTGCTGCGCCTCGGCATCCCACTCTTCCTTGGGCATGCGGATCGGCAGCGAGATATGGTCCGAGTACTTGCGGACGATGTGTTGCAGGCGGTACGACGACAGGAAATCGTCCTCGCCGTCGCGCAGGTGCAACGTGATTGTGGTGCCACGCTCGGTGCGGTCGATCGCATCGATCGTAAATTCGCCGTCGCCGGCGCTTTCCCAACGCACCGCTTCGCTGGCGCTCAGGCCCGCACGGCGCGTTTCGACGGTGACCTTGTCCGCGACGATGAAGGCCGAGTAGAAGCCCACGCCGAACTGGCCGATCAGCGCGGCGTCCTTCTGCTGGTCGGCGGACAACTGCTGGAAGAATTCCTTGGTACCCGAACGGGCGATGGTGCCCAGATTGCGGATCGCCTCGTCACGGCTCATGCCGATGCCGTTGTCGGTGATCTTCAGCGTGCGTGCGGCCGGGTCGGCTTCGATCCGGATCGCCAGATCGGCATCGTTCTCAAGCAAGGCCGGATTCGCAATCGCCTCGAAGCGCAGCTTGTCGGTGGCGTCCGAAGCGTTCGATACCAGCTCGCGCAGGAAAATTTCCTTGTTGCTGTACAGCGAGTGGATCATCAGGTGCAGCAACTGCTTCACTTCCGCCTGGAAGCTCATCGTCTCGTGCGGTGCGGTCATGGTTCTCCTCTTGAAAACGAATCCGTGAAACTGGGGTGCCCTGCTCCGTCTGTTCCGAAGCAGGATCGATGGGGCTGGAAATAGGGTCGGAGGGGTGGGATTTCAAGCCCCTATCCAGACCCGAGGCGCGTCTCAGGTGGCCGATGCCGCCGGCTGGCCCGACAGGCGCTCCATCTGACCGGCCAGAAAGCGCAGCATGCCCGGATCGCTGCTGCTGGCCACGTTGAAGCGCGTCCACGTGGATGGCATCTGCGATGGCGAAAACAGGCTGCCCGGTGCGAACAGATAGCCTTCCTCGTGCCCGGCCGTGGCAATGACGTTGGTATCCACGCCCGTATCGGCCCACAGGTACATGCCGGCCACCTGGCCCGGGAAGATGCGGATGCCCAGCCGCTCCAGCTGCTCGCGTGTTTCGTCACGGGCGCGGTCGAGCCGCACCCGCACACGCTCGGTGTGCTTGCGGTAGTGCCCTTCCGTCAGCACCTTGTAGACCACGCGCTCGTTGATCTCCGGCGTGGCCATGCCCGTCACCAGCTTGCTGTCGGTCAGACTCTCCGCAAGATCCGGGCTGGCGGCAATAAAGCCCACACGCAGGTTCGCGGCCAGCGTCTTCGAAAAACTGCCAAGGTAGATCACCCGCTTGAGCTGGTCCAGGCTGGCCAGTCGCGTGGCGGCATGGCCGGGCGGGCAGAGGTCGCAATAGATATCGTCCTCGACGATCGTGAAGCCGTACTGCTCGGCCAGTTGCAGCAGGCGGAACGCCCGGGCGGCGGAAAGCGAGGTGCCCGTGGGGTTGTGCAGCACCGAATTGACCACCAGCAGCTTGGGCTTGTGCGCCTGCGCAATACGCTCCAGCGCCTCCAGATCTGGGCCGTCGGCGGTATAAGGCACGCCAATCACATTGGCACCCTGCGTGGCAAAGCGGGCAAACATCACGAACCAGGCGGGATCGCCTACCACCACGGTGTCTCCCGGATGCAGGAACTGCCGCGCGATCAGGTCGAAAGCCTGGGTAATGCCCGACGTCATCACGATCTGATCGGGCGTGACGCCAATCTCCAGTTCCTCCAGCCGGGTACGCAACTGCTGCCGCAGCGGCAGAAAGCCCAGCGGCGTGCCGCTGGACAGGAAATGCCCGCCCGGCTGCCGGCCCAGGCTGCGCATGGCCCCCGACAGCAACTCGCCATCGAGCCATTCGTTGGGCAGGAATCCCCAGCCCGGCGCCTTGTGGCTCTCGGCCGAGTGGAACATGCTGCGCAGCAGCCAGGTGACATCGACATTGCGGATGGCGGGCGAGGCCACGGGCGCCACCACGGACGGATGCGGCAGCCGGTCTCGCACATAGAAGCCCGAACCGCGCCGCGACTCCAGGTAGCCCAACGCCACCAGCCGCTCATAGGCTTCCACCACGGTAAAGCGCGAGATGCCTTTTTCCGAGGCCAGCTGGCGGATCGACGGCATGCGCATGCCGGCCCGGAAGACGCGCTCGTCGATGCGTAGCCGCGCCCATTCGGTCAGCTGCTCGACCAGCGTCATCTGCGCGGACGGGATGGGATCGGGTAGCTGGGGATGGCCGGCCGGCGGCATCACCAGCCGCAGCGGCCGAGTGCCTCCTGGCGTGGCGCCCGCGGCCCCGTCATTTCCGTCCCGATTGTTCTTCTGGCTGCCTTCCATGTGGCGCTCCCGCAACTGTACTGAAGACGACTTGCTCAACTGTATCGGTACTGTACCGACTACCTTGACTACCATCAACCCACAATGAAACTTGCCATCGATCATCTCGTGATTGCCGCGCCTGACCTGGAGTCGGGTACCCGGCATGTCGCCGCCCTGCTCGGCATTGCCCCGCAGGGCGGCGGCGCCCACCCGCGCATGGGCACGCACAATCGCGTGCTGGGCATGTTCGGCGGGATGTACCTTGAGGTGATCGCCATCGATCCGGCCGCCCCAGCGCCAGAGCGCCCGCGCTGGTTTGGGCTGGACAGCGACCTGACGCAGCAGCGTCTGCGCGACGGGCCGTTCCTGGCGCACTGGGCCGCCCGCGTCGAGCGTCCGGCCGATCTTTCGCGCTGGCAGTCGCAATATCCCGACAAGATCGCCCCCGCCATTCCGATGGACCGCGGCACTCTGCACTGGCGGCTGACCGTGCCTGATGACGGCAGCCTGCCCACGTGGCACGGCGATGCGGCCAGCGCGGGCGACGGCCTGTTCCCGACGCTGATCCAGTGGGACGTGCCCAACCATCCCGGCAACAGCCTGCCGCGCCAGGATCTGGCCCTGCGCAAGCTGCGCGGCCAGCATCCGCATGCCGAACTGCTGCGGCAGGGCCTGGCATGGATCGGCGCCACGTACCTGATCGAAATCGAACAGACCGACGGCCCGCCATTGCTGACGGCCGAGATCGAAACCCCAGCGGGCATCAAGACCCTGCGCTGAACGACAAAAACCAGACACACCCAAGGAGCCCCCGATGCCAGCTGCCACGCAAAAGCGTTTCGACGACGACGCTTACCTCGATCACTGTCAGGCCACGGTACTGGCGGTCAGCGATGCGGGCATCGAGCTGGATCAGACCGTCTGCTACGCGCGCAGCGGCGGGCAGGCCGGAGACACCGGCACGCTGACCACGGCCGATGGCCGAGCGATCACGCTGGCCGATACGGTCTATGCCGACGATCGCACGCGCATCCTGCACGTTCCCGCACCCGACATGCCCGCGCTGAAGGCCGGCGACCGCGTCGAGGTGAAGATCGACTGGGCGCGGCGCCATCGGCTGATGCGCCTGCACACCTGCCTGCATCTGCTTGGTTCGCTGATCCCGGTGCCGGTCACGGGCTGCGGCATCTCGCCAGACTCCGCGCGCATCGACTTTGACCTGCCCGAATCGACGCTCGACAAGACCGTGCTGACCGAACAACTGAACGCGCTGATCGATGCAAAGACGCCGGTCAGCATCGATCGCATCACGCCCGAAGAACTGGCCGCGCAGCCGGACCTGGTACGCACCGTGGGCGCGGCGCCGCCGGCCGGCACCTCCACCATCCGCATCGTCGAGATTCCCGGCGTCGACCGCCAGCCGTGCGGCGGCACGCACGTGGCCAATACGGGCGAGATCGGCGCGATGGTCGTGACCAAGATCGAGAAGAAGAGCCGCACCAACCGGCGCGTGGTCGTCAACTTCGCATGACCGGCATGGAAACCTGGCTGACGGGCCTGTCGATGGCCCAGTTTCTGGCATTGGTCACGCTGCTCGCGGTGGGCGCGTTCACGCCCGGACCGAACACGACTGTCGCGGCCGTCACCGGCGCCAATTTCGGCCTGCGCGCCACCCTGCCCCATTGCATCGGCGTGTCGGTAGGCTTTGCCAGCATCATCGCGCTCTGCGCCACGGGCATCGGTGCGCTGATCCTGGCCAGTCCGATGCTGGCCACGCTGATCCGCGTGGCGGGCGTGCTGTACCTGCTCTGGCTGGCCTTGCGCATTGCGCGCAGCACATCGCTGGCCGAAAAGAACGTGCTCAAGCCGATGAACGTCTGGCAATCGATCGCCATGCAGTACGCGAACATCAAGGCGTGGATGCTGGCGCTGGCCGTGGCCGCCTCGTATATGGAAGGCGCGCCGTCGCTGGGCCAGCGCGTGTTGCTGGTGAGCGTGCTGTTCGCGTCGTTCGGGTTCTGCAGCAATGGCGCCTATGGCGTGCTGGGTGCGTCGCTGCGGCAGTGGCTGATGCATGGCAGCCGCGTGCGCTGGTTCAATGGTGCGATGGGGCTGGCGCTCGCGCTGACGGCCGTGTGGATCGCCATCGCCGGACAACCTCACTGAAAGTCATGAGTCAGAACTCCCACCCTCACTCCGGCGGTATGCTGCTGGGCTTTATCGGCGTGGCGATCTTCAGCCAGACGCTGCCGTTCACGCGCATGGCCGTGGCCGAGCTTGATGCGACGTTCGTGGCGCTGGCCCGCGCCGTGATCGCCGCCGCGCTTGCGCTTGCACTGCTGGCCGCGCGCGGCGCCCTGGTGCCGTCGAAACGCCCGCGCGGACGCCAATGGCCGAGACTCGCGGTGACCGCGATTGGCGTGGTCGTCGGATTCCCTGTGTTTTCGTCGCTCGCCATGCGCGAGGTGCCGGCCGCGCACGGCGCCATCGTGATCGGCCTGCTGCCGCTGGCGACGGCGGTGTTCGCCGCATGGTTCGGCAACGAGCGGCCATCGCTCGGATTCTGGCTCTCCGCGCTGGCGGGCAGCGCCCTGGTGGTGGGCTTTGCACTGTGGCAGGGTGCGGGCGGCCTGCAGCATGCCGACTGGTTCCTGTTCCTGGCCGTGGTGCTCGGGGCACTCGGCTATGCCGAAGGTGGCAAGCTGTCGCGCGAGCTGGGCGGGCTGGAAACGATTAGCTGGGCGCTGGTGGTGTCTCTGCCGGTGCTGGTGCCGGTGGTGGCGTGGCTGGTACTGCGGCACGCACCGGAAATTGCCGCCGCATCGCCGCGTGCATGGATCGGCATGGCCTATGTTTCGGTGTTTTCGATGTTCATCGGCTTTCTGTTCTGGTACGCCGGCCTGGCAAAAGGCGGCGTGGCCCGCGTAGGCCAGATACAATTGCTGCAGCCGTTCCTCACGCTGGCGGGCGGCGCCGTGATTCTGGCCGAGCCTCTCGATGCCGCCACCGTCGCTTTCGCAGTGGCGGTGATCGCCGTAGTGGCCCTCGGCCGGCGCGCCGCCGTGCGCAACACCGCACCCGCCACGCCATCCGCCCCCGCGGCTGGAGAAACGCCCCCCATCCTCCCAGGACGCATTCACTGACAGGAGTCACCGCATGTCCGTCTACGACACCCTTGCCAAACTCGGCGTGGAACTGCCCACCGCCGGCGCCCCCGCAGCCGCCTATGTGATGGCAGCGACCACTGGCAACACCGTATTCCTGTCGGGCCATATCGCCCGCCGCGACGGCAAGCCGTGGGCCGGCAAGCTCGGCAAGGACATCGACACCGAATCCGGCAAACAGGCCGCGCGCAGCATCGCCATCGACCTGCTGGCCACGCTGCACGGCCATATCGGCGACCTGAACCGCGTCAAGCGCATCGTCAAGGTGATGAGCCTGGTGAATTCCACGCCGGAGTTCACCGAGCAGCACCTGGTGACCAATGGCTGCTCCGAATTCCTGGCCGAAGTGTTCGGCGAGAAAGGCAAGCATGCCCGCAGCGCCTTTGGCGTGGCGCAGATCCCGCTGGGCGCCTGCGTCGAGATCGAAATGATCGTCGAGATCTGATCGTCGGAATCCGACCGCCCGATACCAATAGAGACATTGCCAGGCCCACGGGCCTGGCACACGAACTTACCCCCACCACGAGACCAATCATGAAATGGGCCATCTCCCGCCGAGCACAGCAACTGACCAGCTCGGCCATCCGCGAAATCCTGAAAGTCACCGAGCGTCCGGAAGTCATTTCGTTCGCCGGCGGCCTGCCCTCTCCGGCGTCGTTCCCGGTAGCGGCAATGGAAGCGGCGGTGGCCCGTGTATTCGCCGATAACCCGCAAAGCGCGCTGCAGTACGCCGCCACCGAAGGCTTCCTGCCGCTGCGCGAGTTCGTGGCCAAGCGGTACAACGTCGGCGTCGAGCGCGTGCTGATCACCACGGGTTCGCAGCAGGCGCTGGACCTGATCGCCAAGGTCATGATCGATCCGGGCAGCCCGGTGCTGGTGGAAACGCCTAGCTATCTGGGCGCGCTGCAGGCGTTCTCGCTGTTCGAACCGGAATTCGTGTCGATCCCGTCCGACGAAAAGGGCCTGATCCCCGAAGCGCTGACCGCGGAGCTGACCGCCGGCGCGCGCTTTCTGTACGCGCTGCCGAACTTCCAGAACCCCACGGGCCGCCGCCTGCCGCTGGAGCGTCGCCAGGCGCTGGTCAAGCGTGCGCAGGAACTGGGCATCCTGCTGGTGGAAGACGATCCGTATGGCGAACTGAGCTACACCGGCAACACGCTGCCGACGCTGCTGTCGATGAACACGGACGGCGTGATCTACATGGGTTCGTTCTCGAAGATCCTGGCACCGGGCATGCGCCTGGGCTTCGTGATCGCTCCGCCCGAACTGCATTTCAAGCTGTGCCAGGCCAAGCAGGCATCGGACCTGCACACGCCGACCTTCACGCAGCGCATTGCCTACGAGACGGTCAAGGACGGGCTGCTGGAAACCCACATCCCCACCATCCGCGAGCTGTATGGCAAGCAATGCGCGTACATGCTGGACGCGCTCAAGCGCCACATGCCGGCCGGCGTCACCTGGAACGCGCCCGAAGGCGGCATGTTCATCTGGGTGGAGCTGCCGGAAGGCCTGAACAGCATGACGATCCTGGAAGAAGCCGTGCGCCGTAACGTGGCCTACGTGCCGGGCGCGCCGTTCTACGCCGGCAACCCGCGCATGAACACGCTGCGCCTGGCCTTCGTGACGGTACCGCAGGAGCGCATCGAACAGGGTGTGTCGATCCTGGGCGAGCTGTTCCGTGAAGCCATCGCCAAGGGCGCCCCGCAGCCGCGCGCGGCCTGATGGCCATCCACGACATGGAAGCCGGAGAGCCACACACCATGCTGCGCATCTGGGGCCGCCTGTCGTCGATCAACGTGCAAAAAGTGGTCTGGTGCGCGCGCGAGCTGCACCTGGACCATGAACGCATCGACATCGGCAACCAGAAGGGCGAACTCGACGCCGAAGCGTATGTGCGCCTGAACCCGAACCGGATGATTCCGGTGATCGAGGATTTCCGCGACACCGACGTGGCCGGCGAACCGTTCGTGCTGTGGGAGTCGAACGCGATCGTGCGCTACCTGTGCGCGCGCTATGGCGAAGACACGCTGTGGCCGTCCGACGTCAAGCAGCGTGCCTCGGCCGACCGCTGGATGGACTGGCAGACCACGACGTTCAGCCCGGCGATGGTGCAGGCCTTCCTGCAGATGGTCCGCACGCCGGAGGACCAGCGCGACCAGGCCATCATCGACAAATCGTGCGAGCGCACTGAGCCGCTGGCGAAGATGCTCGACGATGCGCTGACGAACCGCGAGTTCATCGGCGGCGACCGCTTCACGATGGCCGACATCTCGCTGGCCTGCGCCGCGCACCGCTGGATGGGCACGCCAGTGCCACATGCGCCGCGGCCAAACCTGGAGCGCTGGCTCGCCGCCATGCGCGCCCGCCCGGCGGCCACCAGCATCCTGGTGCTGCCGTTGAAGTAGTAATCGCGGAAGCTGCTTGTTTGCGCCCCCAGTTGCTTTCGGGGGCGCATGCTTGCATACCTCTACACCAGCCCCAGCAGCCCTGCGCCCGCGCCCAGGGCCACCAGCAGCAGCGGGTGGATCTTGGTCTTCAGCATCAGCCCCACCGTCACAAGCGTCACCGCCGCGGCCGTCCAGCTATGGTCGACGCTGGTGGCCAGCACCCATCCCGTGGACATCAGCAGGCCGATGGTCAGCGCCGACAGGCCCCGCTTGATCAGCACCGGCCAGACCGCATGCGGCGAGCGTCCGGCGAAATATTCGAACCCGAGCGCGATCACGCTGGATGGCCCGCAGATGCCGAGCATCGATGCGAACGCGCCGGCCGCGCCGGCCACCTGCCATCCGAACAGCGCCACGAACAGGATGTTCGGCCCCGGCGACGCCTGCGAGATGGCGTACAGCGCGGCAAACTGCTCGTCGGTCATCCAGTGATTGGCTTCCACCAGGTAGCGGTGCATGTCGGGAATCACCGTGCCGCCCCCGCCCACCGCAAGCAGCGACAGCATGCCGAAGTGGCTCAGCAGATCGCGCAGGATTTCCGGTGGCGCCATCATGCCCCCTTGCGCATGGCGCGGTATTCCAGCACCAGCGCGACTGGCACCAGCACGGCCATGACCGGCAACAACGGCCAACGCAACCAGCCGATGGCCACGAACGCCACCACGCCGATGACGAGGGCGCGCACCGAGCGCGGCTGGCTCTGCGCCAGCTTCACGCCCGTCGACAACACCAGGCCGGCAGCCACGGCGGTCATCCCCGCCAGCATCTGCCGCACCTGCGGCACGTCCTGGTAGCGCAGGTACAGGCCCATCACGCACAGCACCACCACCATCGGCACGAACACCAGCCCGCTGAACGCCGCAACCGCACCGCGCAGGCCAGCAAAGCGCAGGCCCAGCATCAGCGCCAGGTTGATGACGTTCGGACCCGGCAGCACCTGTCCGAGACTCAGGATCTCGACGAAATCCCGATCGTTGAGCCAGCGGTTGCGCTCCACCACCGAGCGCCGCACGAACGGCAGCACGCCGCCAAAGCCTGACAAGCCCATGCGGGCGAACTCAAGGAACAGCGTGCGGGCGTTGGGAGGCGGCGCGAGCGATGGCTCGACAAGCAGGGGCGTGGAGGACATGACGTGACGATGATCGCCTGCCAAGCGGAATGGGCAGGGTGCCGACATGGTACGGCAGATACTCGCCGTCAGGCTGGCGAGGGATATCACGAAATGGCAAGAGGGGGTCGCGGTTGGCGATGGGGGGAGGCCGTGCGGACCGATGAGACGCCCCTCTTCCACAGCGTGGGAGGGGTTGGGGGAAAGGGCCAGCGGCTCGGGATGCGATGACCGCAATTTGAACTGCCTTGCCCTCTCCCCCCGCCCCTCTCCCGCCATGCGGGAGAGGGGAGCAAACCACTCGGCGTTGAACGCGGAGCGAGGGAAACACCGAGCGGTGTTCCCTCCGATATCGGATTACTCCGGTACCTTCACCGGTTCCAGCTTCACTTCCTTGAGACGCGGCTCGATCGCCTTGCCCTTGCGGGCGCGCTTGCCCACATAAGGCATCAGCGTCTTGCCAGCCAGCTTCTGCGGCGGCACCTTGCCGCCACGGACGCCGGTGCCCGAAATCAGCAGACCCGGCGCGCCAACCGGCACGGCTTGTTCCAGTGTTTCCTTTGGCTCCAGTTCCATCAGGATCACGCCGCGTCCGCCGGCCGAGAGGACCTTCACCTCGTCCAGCCCCACCAGCAGCAGACGGCCATTCGCCGAGAAGCACGCCACATGGGTCGCTTCATCGCTGACCGGTGCCGGTTGCAGCATCGTGTCGCCATCGTCGAGCGTGATGAACGCCTTGCCGGCCTTCTGGCGGCTGATCATGTCGCCAACCTTCGTGAGGAAGCCATTGCCGCCGGCCGTGGCGATCAGCATGCGCTGCTCGGCGCCGCCCGCGAACGTATGGGCAATCTGCGAGCCCGTGGCCAGGTCGATCAGCGTGGTCACCGGCACCCCGTCGCCACGCCCGCCCGGCAGGCCGGAAACGGCCACCGAGTAGACCCGGCCATTGCTGCCAAACGCCAGCATCGTATCGACGGTGCGGCATTCGAACGTGGCATAGAGGCTGTCGCCGGCCTTGAACGTGAACTGCGACGGATCGTGGCCGTGTCCCTGGCGCGTGCGCACCCAGCCCTTGCCCGACATGATCACGGTCACCGGCTCGTCGATCACCTTCACCTCGGCGGCGGCGCGGCTGGCCTCCTGGATCAGCGTGCGGCGCGGGTCCTTGTCTTCCGGGCTGTACTGCTTGGCGTCCTGCTCGATCTCCTTGATGATCTTGCGACGCATCATGGTCTCGGACTTCAGCAGCACGTCCAGCTCGGCCTGCTCGTCGCGCAGCTTCGCCAGTTCCTGTTCGATCTTGATCGCTTCCAGGCGCGCCAGCTGGCGCAGCCGGATTTCAAGGATGTCCTCGGCCTGACGGTCGCTGAGGCGGAACGCCTCGATCAGCGCGGGCTTGGGATCATCGCTCTCGCGGATGATGCGGATCACCTCGTCGATGTTCAGCAGCACCAGCATCCGGCCTTCGAGGATATGGATGCGGTCCTCCACCTTGTTCAGCTGGAAGCGCGTGCGGCGCGTGACCGTGGCAAAGCGGAATTCGATCCATTCGCGCAGGATTTCCTGCAGGCCCTTCTGGCGCGGACGGCCATCGGTGCCGATCATCACCAGGTTGATCGGCGCACCGGACTCCAGGCTGGTATGCGCCAGCAGGGTCTGGATGAAGTCCTGCTGTTCGGTGTTCTTGCTCTTTGGCTCGAACACCAGCCGCACCGGGGCGTCCTTGCCCGATTCGTCGCGCACGGCGTCCAGCACGGCCAGCATCGTGGTCTTGAGCTGAGCCTGCTCGGGCGTCAGCGCCTTCTTGCCGGTGCGGATCTTCGGGTTGGTGATTTCCTCGATTTCCTCGAGCACCTTCTGCGCCGACGTGTTCGGCGGCAGCTCGGTCACCACCATCTGCCACTGGCCGCGCGCCATTTCCTCGATGGTCCAGCGCGCGCGCACCTTCAGGCTGCCGCGGCCGTTCTCATAGATCTGGGCGATTTCCGACGCCGGCGAGATGATCTGACCGCCGCCCGGGTAGTCCGGCCCCGGCATGATCGCCAGCAGCTCGGCCAGCGAAATGTTCGGGTTGCGGATCATCGCCACCGCGGCGCCAGCCACCTCGCGCAGGTTGTGCGGCGGGATTTCGGTGGCCATGCCCACGGCAATGCCGGACGCGCCGTTCAGCAGCACGAACGGCAGCCGCGCGGGCAGCAGCTTCGGTTCTTCCTCCGAACCGTCGTAGTTCGGCAGGAAATCGACCGTGCCCAAGTCTATCTCGTCGAGCAGCAGGCGCGAGATCGGGGTCAGGCGGGCTTCGGTGTAGCGCATCGCCGCGGCGCCGTCGCCGTCGCGCGAGCCAAAGTTGCCCTGGCCGTCGATCAGCGGGTAGCGCAGCGAGAAATCCTGCGCCAGGCGCACCAGCGCGTCATAGGCGGACTGGTCGCCGTGCGGGTGGAATTTACCGAGCACCTCGCCGACCACACGGGCGGACTTCACCGGCTTGGCATCGGCGCGCAAGCCCATCGCCTGCATCGCGTAGAGGATGCGGCGCTGCACGGGCTTCTGGCCGTCCGCCACTTCGGGCAGGGCACGGCCCTTGACCACGCTCACGGCGTAATCGAGGTAGGCGCGCTCGGCGTACCGCGCGAGGGTCAGCGAATCCGCCGGCTCTTCGGGCTGAAACGTAGTATCTGCTTGATCCATGTTAGGCAAGGGTTCGGCATGCCCGGCGCGGACGCGCCAGGCTTCCGGCAATTGCAGTCAGCGTGGGATTCTAAAGGAAGTGGGTGACAAGACCGCCGGAAATAGCGCCCGATATTGTGCGAACGTCGCGTCAGGGCATCGGCCGGCGGCCGCCGCCAATCACCATGCGCACCCTGTCCGCCGCCACCCCGGTGCGGATCACGCCACCGGCCGAGGGCTGGTACAGCCGATAGAACTCCAGCACGGTGCTCACATACTGGCGCGTTTCCGGGAACGGCGGAATCTGGTTGTTGTAGCGTTGCACCGCGCCCTCTCCGGCGTTGTAGGCCGCCAGCACCAGTTCCAGATTGTTCGGGAACAGCTCCATCAGAAAGCGAAGGTAACGCACGCCGGCCGAAATGTTCAGCTTCGGATCGACCAGCTTCTCTTCGACGGTACGGCGCTTGTCCGCCGCGATGCCAAAGCGCGCGCCGGTATCCGGAATCACCTGCATCAGGCCGATGGCACCCTTCGGCGACACGGCCGACGCATTGAAACCGCTTTCCACCGCCATCACCGCCTTCACGAGGGCCGGGTCCACATTCTGTGCCCCGGCCACCTGCTCGATGATCGGTTCGACGGTGCGGATATTCGGATGGTTGAGCAGGTAGCGGAACAGCTTGTCCTTACCCGGACTGGCCTTTTCGCCCAGCGTGATCACACCGCTATGGCCAAGATTGCCCGAATCGAACTGGCCGCCGTCCTTCATGAACAGCTTGTAGCGGCCGTCGAGCTTCGTATCGGCAAAGTGCGCCACGCCGTCGCTGTCGATGTAGCCCCACAACTCCGCGTGGGCCGGAGCGGCGATGCCGAACGCGCCGAGCGCGGCCAGCGTGCAAGCCAGGCGCTTCGCCTGTGCCTTGATCCGCCTGATCCGCTGTTGCCCCACTCGTTCCTGCATCATCGCTCCTTCAGGTCTGGCCGTCAGATGTCGGCTTCGACCTCGTTGCCCTTCTCTTCCAGCCAGCTCCGGCGTTGCGAGGCTTCGCCCTTGCCCATCAGCATGTTCATCATGGTGACGGTCTGCGGCAGGTCGAATTCGCCCAGCGCCACCGGCAGCAGCCGGCGGGTGTCCGGGTTCATCGTCGTTTCCCAGAGCTGCTCGGCGCTCATTTCGCCCAGACCCTTGAAGCGCGAGATCTGCCACGCGCCGTCCTTGACGCCATCCTTGAGCAGCTTGTCCTGGATGGCTTCGAGTTCGCCTTCGTCCAGTGCATAGAGCTTCTGGGCGGGCTTCTTGCCGCGCGCGGGCGCGTCGACGCGGAACAGCGGCGGGCGTGCCACGCAGACGTGGCCGAGATCGATCAGCTTCGGGAAATGGCGGAAAAACAGCGTCAGCAGCAGCACCTGGATGTGCGCGCCGTCGACGTCCGCATCGGAAAGGATGCAGATCTTGCCGTAGCGCAGGTTCGACAGGTCAGGCTCGTCGTCCGCGCCGTGGGGGTCGACGCCGATTGCCACCGCAATGTCGTGCACTTCGTTGTTCGCGAACAGGCGGTCGCGCTCGGTCTCCCAGGTGTTCAGCACCTTGCCGCGCAGCGGCAGGATGGCCTGGAATTCCTTGTCGCGGCCCATCTTGGCCGAACCGCCGGCGGAGTCGCCCTCCACCAGGAAGATCTCGTTGCGCGTGACATCCGTCGATTCGCAGTCGGTCAGCTTGCCGGGCAGCACGGCCACGCCGGAGCCCTTCTTCTTTTCCACCTTCTGCGCGGCGCGCGTGCGGGCCTGGGCCTGGCGAATCACCAGTTCGGCCAGCTTCTTGCCGAAGTCGACATGGTGGTTCAGCCACAGTTCGAGCGCCGGACGGCTGAACGTGGACACCAGGCGCACGGCATCGCGGCTGTTCAGGCGTTCCTTGATCTGCCCCTGGAACTGCGGGTCCAGCACCTTGGCCGACAGCACGAACGAGGCACGCGCGAACACGTCTTCGCTCATCAGCTTCACGCCCTTGGGCTGCAGCGAGTGCATCTCGATAAAACTCTTCACGGCCAGGAACAGACCTTCGCGCAGACCGGATTCGTGCGTGCCGCCGGCCGGCGTGGGAATCAGGTTCACGTACGACTCGCGTACCGGTGCGCCGTCCTCGGTCCAGGCCACCACCCACGATGCGCCCTCGCCTTCGGCAAACCCTTCCTCGCCGGCATTCTTGTCGGGGTCGGCAAAGTGCTCGCCCTCGAACATCGGGATCACCAGTTCGGCGCCGCTGCCCTGGGCCAGCGCTTCCACGAGATAGCCTTTCAGGCCCTGCTCGTACTGCCATACGGTCTGTTCGCCGGTCTTCTCAAGAACCAGCGTTACCTTGACGCCCGGCAGCAGCACGGCCTTGGAGCGCAGCAGACGCTGCAGCTCGGCCATCGGAATGGCGGCCGAATCGAAATACTTGGGGTCGGGCCACACCTGCACCCGCGTGCCGTTCTTCTTCTCGCCGCGTTCGAGCTTGCGCGATTCCAGCGGGCGGGTCACTTCGCCGCCGTGCTCGAACGTCAGCGTCGACTGCGAGCCGTCGCGCCAGACGGTCACGTCCAGCCGCGTGGCAAGCGCGTTGGTCACGGACACGCCCACGCCGTGCAGGCCGCCCGAGAATGCGTAGGCGCCGCCCTTACCCTTATCGAACTTGCCGCCCGCGTGCAGGCGCGTAAAGACGATTTCCACCACGGGCACGCCCTCTTCCGGGTGCATGCCGACTGGAATGCCGCGACCGTCGTCTTCCACGCTGATGCTGCCGTCCTTGTGCAGCGTGAGGAGAATCTCGGTGCCGTAGCCGCCCAGCGCTTCGTCCGAGGCGTTATCGATCACCTCCTGCACGATATGCAGGGGGTTGTCGGTACGGGTGTACATGCCCGGCCGTTGCTTGACCGGCTCCAGGCCCTTCAGGACCCGGATGGAAGATTCGCTGTACTGACTGGTTTTGCTCGCCATGAAGTCGATACGGATATTGGTCTTTGCCGGCCGTCCACGGCCGGGATGCGCTGCATTGTAATGGATGGCCGTGACAGCCATCCCTTTTGAAAAGCCGGGGAAATTCATAGTCCGGCACGAATCCGGTGCACGGCTTAAACTAAGCGCCGACTGTAAAGACGCCCCCCAGCGCTACAAGATCGCCAGAGAGAACAATAGAGACAATACCGAGCCCGACATGACCGATCGCAAACTATCCCTGACCACCGTGCTTGTGTGCGGCGGCCTGCTCGTCACTCTTTCAATGGGCATCCGGCATGGCTTTGGCCTGTTCAACCTGCCGATCACCCAAACCCACGGCTGGAATCGAGAAACCTTTGCCTTTGCACTGGCGCTGCAGAACCTGATGTGGGGCGCCAGCCAGCCGATTGCCGGCGCGCTGGCCGACAAGTTCGGCGCCCTGCGCATCATGATCGTCGGCGTGGCGCTCTATGTGGCGGGCCTGATCGTGATGGCGCTGGCCACCAGCGGCACTGCCTTTGCCACGGGCGCCGGCGTGCTGATCGGCATCGCCCAGTCCGGCACCACCTACAGCGTGGTCTACGGCGTGATCGGCCGCGTGGCCAGCGCGGAAAAGCGTGTCTGGGCGATGGGCATCGCGGCGGCGGCCGGGTCGTTCGGCCAGTTCCTGATGATCCCGGTCGAGCAGACCCTGATTTCCACCACGGGCTGGCAGAACGCGCTGTTCATCATGGCCTTCCTGGCCTGCTTCATGCTGCCCCTGGCGCTGACGCTGCGCGAACCAAAAATGGAAGCCACGACCAGCGGTCATCATCAGAGCATCGGTGAAGCCACGCGCGAGGCGTTTGGCAACCGCAACTTCCAGTTGCTGACGCTCGGTTACTTCGTCTGTGGCTTCCAGGTGGTGTTTATCGGCGTGCACCTGACGCCTTATCTCAAGGATCGCGGCCTGGTCGACGTGAAGATCGCAACCGTGGCGCTGGCACTGATCGGCCTGTTCAACGTATTCGGCACCTACACCGCCGGCTCGCTGGGGCAGCGGATGCCCAAGCGCTACCTGCTGTCGTCGATCTATATCGCCCGCTCGATCGTTATCGCCGGCTACCTGATGCTGCCGCTGACCGCCTGGAGCACGTGGGTGTTTGCGGCGCTGATGGGCTTTCTGTGGCTTTCCACGGTGCCGCTGACCAACGGCATCATCGCCCAGGTGTTCGGCGTGAAATATCTGTCGATGCTGTCGGGCGTGGTGTTTTTCTCGCACCAGATCGGCAGCTTCCTGGGCGCGTGGCTGGGCGGCTACCTGTACGACAGGACCGGCAGCTACAACACGGTGTGGATGCTGGCGATCGCGCTGGGCGTGTTGGCGGCGCTGGTCAATCTGCCAATCCGGGAGCAGGCGCTGGTGCGCCCGCAGCCGGTGGGAGTCTGACATGAGCTGGGCGAAGGGTTTTGGCTACCTGGCGCTGGCGGCGGCACTGACGCTGGGCTTCCTGGCCTACCTGCGCCCGGCGTTCATGGTCGACCTGACCAATATGGTTCTGGCGTGGTGCGGATAACCTCAAGCCGCCGCCGCGCGCTCCCATCTCCCGCATGCGGTCAGATGGGAGCAGACACAGGCGGATAGCGGATTTACACCGCTTCGCCCTTCGTCTTCTCCTCCAGCACTTCCCAGCGCTCCAGCGCTTCCAGCAGTTCCATCTCGATTTCGTCGTGGCGCTTGGCCAGTTCGGCCGCACGCGCGGGGTCGGTTGCGTAGAGCGAGCCGTCTTCAAGCTGATCGCCAAGCGTCTTCTGCTCGGCCTCCATCGCCGCAATCCGTTCCGGCAGTCCGTCCAGTTCGCGCTGTTCCTTGTACGACAGCTTGACCGTCCGGTTGGCGCCTCGCGCCTCGCGGGTGCTGGCCTTCGGCGCTTCGGCGGCCTTCGGCTCGGCCTTGGCGGCCTGCAGCGCCTGAGCGCGCGCGGACTGCTGCTCCCAGTCCGAATAGCCGCCCACCGACTCTCGCCATTGGCCGTCACCTTCGGCGGCAATCGTCGAGGTCACCACGTTGTCCAGGAATGCGCGGTCGTGCGATACCAGGAATACCGTGCCGCTGTAGTCCTGCAACAGTTCTTCCAGCAGTTCGAGCGTGTCGATGTCGAGGTCGTTGGTCGGCTCGTCCAGCACCAGCACATTGGCCGGCCGGGCGAACAGGCGCGCCAGCAGCAGCCGGTTGCGCTCACCGCCGGAGAGCGACTTCACTGGCGAGCGCGCACGCTCGGGCGCGAACAGAAAGTCGCCCAGGTAGCTCATCACGTGTTTGCGCTGCCCGTTGACCTCCACCCAGTCGCTGCCGGGGCTGATCGTATCGGCGAGCGATTTTTCGAGGTCCAGTGCCGTGCGCATCTGGTCGAAGTACGCCACCTGCAGGTTGCTGCCATTGCGCACCGCGCCGGAATCGGGCTGCAGATCGCCCAGGATCAGTCGCAGCAATGTGGTCTTGCCGGCGCCGTTCGGACCGATCAGGCCAACCTTGTCGCCGCGCATGATCGTCGCCGTGAAGTCGCGCACCACGACCTTGTCCCCATAGGACTTCGACACATTGGTCAGTTCCGCCACGATCTTGCCCGAGCGATCGGCCTGCGACACTTCCAGCTTGACGTTGCCTTGCACCTCGCGGCGCTGGGCGCGTTCGTCGCGCATGGCATGCAGGCGCTGCACCCGCGCCACGCTGCGCGTGCGGCGTGCTTCCACGCCCTTGCGGATCCAGACTTCCTCCTGCGCCAGCAGCTTGTCGAACTTGGCCTGCTCCACGGCCTCGTTGGCCAGCAGTTCGGCCTTGCGGGCCTGGTAGGCCGCGAAATTGCCCGGGAACGACAGCAGCTTGCCGCGATCGAGTTCGACGATGCGCGTGGCCACGCGGTCCAGGAAGGCGCGATCGTGGGTGATCAGCAGCACGTTGCCGCGGAATCCCAGCAGCAGGTCTTCCAGCCAGCGGATGGCTTCCACGTCCAGGTGGTTGGTCGGTTCGTCGAGCAGCAGGATGTCCGGCTCGGCCACCAGACCCTGAGCCAGCGCCACGCGCTTCTGCAGACCGCCCGACAACGCATCCACGCGCACGTGCGGATCGAGATCCAGCCTGGCCAGCGTGGCTTCCACGCGGTTGCGCAGCTGCCAGGCGTCCGCGGCGTCGAGTTCGGCCTGCACGCGGTGCAGGTCCGCCAGCGTGGCTTCGTCGTGATGGGTCTCCAGCCTGGCCAGCGCGGCGTCGTAGCGCAGCAGCAGGTCGTGCGCCGCGCCCATGCCCTGGCTGACGGCATCGAATACGGTCAGGCCCGGCGCGAACTGTGGCTCCTGCGCAACATAGGCCGAGGTCACGCCGCTCTGGCGTGCAATCAGGCCATCGTCGGGGGCGGACATGCCGGCGACGATCCGCAGCAGCGACGATTTACCCGTGCCGTTGCGGCCGATCAGGCCAACGCGTTCGCCCGCTTCGAGCGAAAAATCGGTGTGGTCGAGCAATGCCACGTGGCCAAAGGCCAGTTGGGCATCGGTAATGGAAAACAGGGCCATGTTGGTAGGCGAGGAGGAATAAGCGGCGCCAGGCGCTGGAACGCGCACGGGCGCAAAGGGCAGGCCCGAATTGTAGACGACGCGGGCTGGCCGCAAGCTGCCGCGTGCCCGGCGCCCCAAGGACAAGACGCAAAAAAAGAAAAGGCCCGTTCGCCTGAACGGGCCCCAAGAGTCTCTCCTCGGTGCCCTGCTCGCAAGGCACGACTGAAGGATAGCCAGCGGCGCGGCGCGCCAGAAGTCGGACAAATCCGTAAGGGAAAGTCCCCGTCAACGCGCACCACGCCCAAGCGTTGCGTGCCGGGAACGTTGAACACGGACACTAGCCCGCATAGTTGTGCCTTGCTGGTCGCCCGTGGAACAATCCGGCATCGGAATTCTCCGAAAGCACAACGACAGCAGCACCGGGGTATCCAGCAGTCATAGAGCCGGAATCATCCGGCCACCGGCGGACGGCCAACACGCCGCCCGGGCTATTTCCTGAAGTACTTTTGACGGGTGTCATTCATGACCTATTCGGGCCTGCCGCGCCTTGCCTCGCTTCGAGGCATGGCGCCTGTCGTATTCTCCCTAGCCACCCTGCTTTGCGTGCCGGCCACACCGGCGGCACAGGCGGCCACGCCAAACTCGGTGGTCCTGCGCATTCAGCAGACCGGTGCCATCCGCATCGCGCACCGTGAAAGCTCGGTGCCGTTCTCGTTCGTGGCCGATGGCAAGCCAATGGGCTACGCCGTGGATCTCTGCCTGAAGGTGGCCGAGGCCGTGCGCACACAACTCAAGATGCCGCAGCTGCGCGTGGAATGGGTGCCGGTAACGCCGGCCTCGCGTATTCCGGCCATCGTCGACGGCAAGGCCGACCTGGAGTGTGGCTCGACCACCAACAACCGCGAGCGCCGCGATCAGGTGGCATTCACGATTCCGCACTACATTGCCGGCAGCCGCATGCTGGTGAAGTCGGACTCGGGCATCCGCAAATGGGGCGACCTGCGTGGCAAGACCGTGGTGTCCACCACCAAGACCACGCCGCTGGAGATGATCCGCAAGATGGATGAAGCCGGCGCGATGGGCTGGAAAGTGGTGGAAGCCAAGGACCATGCCGAGGCTTTCTCGATGGTCGAATCGGGCAAGGCGGATGCCTTCGTGATGGACGACGTGCTGCTGTTCGGCCTGCGCGCCAATGCGAAGAATCCGGCGTCGCTGGCCGTGACCGGCGACCTGCTTACGATCGAGTCGTACGCCGTCATGCTGTCGAAGCACGACGTCGAGTTCAAGAAGATCGTCGACAAGGCAATGATCGCGTCGATCTACGACCAGGACACGCAGAAGCTTTACCGTAAGTGGTTCCAGCAGCCGATTCCGCCAAACGGCATCACGCTCGATATTCCGATGAGCTACCTGCTGCGTGACTCGTTCAAGTTCCCGAGCGACAAGGTGGCGGACTGACCGGACTGGGTTGACTTGCTGCCCCCCGATCCCTCTCCCACGCTGCATGGAGAGGGATTGAGGACAGGGCATGGAAGTTCTGCCTGCCGGCCGCCTCGATTTGAAGCGTCCGGCCCTCTCCCCGGCTCCTCTCCCGCCTTGCGGAGGGGAGCGAAACCATCCCCCAGCCCGCGCTCCCGTGCGAAGATACCGGCCCCATCCGTATTTCGCACGCAAAGCCATGTCTCCCGCCGACGCCCCGAAGCTTTCCGACCTGTCCGTTTCCACGATCGTGGCCGGGCTGATCGCCATGCTGACCGGCTACACCAGCTCCCTGGTGCTGATGATCCAGGCCGGACAGGCGGCACATCTGAACGACGCGCAGATTTCGTCCTGGATCTGGGCGTTGTCGATGGGCATGGGCGTCACCACGCTGGGATTGTCGCTGGCCATGCGCGTGCCCGTCGTGGTGGCATGGTCCACACCCGGTGCGGCGCTATTGATCGCCAGCCTGCCGGGCGTACCGTACTCCGAAGCAATCGGCGCCTTCCTGATGGCCGCACTGCTGATGACCGCGGCTGGCCTGACCGGCTGGTTCGACAAACTCATGAAGGCGCTGCCAGCCAGCATCGCCTCGGCATTGCTCGCTGGCATCCTGTTCCGGATCAGCGTCGACGTTTTCGTCCAGGCCCAGTACCAGACGCTGTTGCTGCTGGTGATGTTCGCCGCCTACCTGCTGGGCCGCCGCTGGTGGCCGCGCTACGCGGTGCCCGGTGTGCTGGCCGTCGGCGTGGCACTGGCCGGCTGGCTTGGGCAGCTTCACTTCGAGCAGTTTCACTTTGCGGTCGCGATGCCGGTCTGGACCACGCCGTCGTTCTCGATGTCGGCGTTCGTCAGCATTGCCGTGCCATTGTTCATCGTGGCGCTGGCCTCGCAGAACATCCCCGGTCTGGCCGTGCTGCGTGCCGACGGCTACCGCGTGCCGGCCAGCCCGCTGATCACGGTGACAGGCGTGGCGTCGGCCATCCTGGCGCCGTTCGGCTCGCACGGTATCAACCTGGCCGCCATCACGGCAGCCATCTGCACCGGCCCGCAGGCCGACGCCGATCCGCGCCGCCGCTACATGGCCGCCGTGGTTTGCGGTATCGGATACCTGGTGATGGGTGTAATGGCCGCCAGCATCGCGGCACTGTTCGCCGCATTCCCGAAGGCGCTGGTGGTGGCCGTGGCGGCGTTTGCGTTGCTGGGATCGATCGCCAGCGGACTGACCGTGGCCATGCAAACGCCGGCCGAACGGGAATCGGCCTTGCTGACGTTCATGATCACGGCGTCCGGCATGACGCTGGCCGGTGTGGGCTCGGCGTTCTGGGGCGTGGCCGGCGGCATGCTCGCGCTGCTGGTACTCCGGCCGCGCGAGCCAAAGGCTGCCTGAACCCGGCCCGGATCAGAGCAGCAGGAAGGCGATTTCCGCCGCGCTGATCTCGGTGACCGGCACACCCTTGCGCCGCTGGAACAGCACGTGTTCCAGCACGCGATCGCGGTGCTCGGCAAACACCGCCGGCTCGAACCGAAGCGCCGCCATGCTGTAGTGCTCCGACAGCAGCTTGTAGACGCGATGCCGCACCAGCAGCATCTCGTTGTCAGCGTGCAGGCGCGTCATTTCCGCGGTGTGATCGTCTTCGAGCTGGCGCATGCTGACCACCACGCGCGCGTGCATGCCACGGTAGCGGTCGATCTCGGTGTGCGCCCGGCGCAAATCCTCGCGCAAGGCTCGCACTTCCTGCATCAGCTTGAGATTCTGCTGGACGCCGCGCTGAATGCGCGACGCTTCTTCCAGCGCGTGGTCGGCGGCGGCGATGGTGTTCTGCCAGACGCCTTCGCCACATTCGGCGGCGGCTGGTGCGGCGTGCTGGCTTGACGCGCCGTCCAGGTCAGCCGATCGCGCGATGACGGGCCATGCAGTGGCCGAATCCACATCGGTCTTCATACAGCTCCCCTTATCCCGTCTACCCGCGTCCTGCCACCGGCGTATTTGTTATGCATACCGGCATGGTCAGGCCACTGGTTTAAGTCGCCGCGACTGTTATTGTTGGCCACCTCGATTTAAAACCCCGGGTGACTTTGGCGTACTGACTGCATTCAAGCCCGGTATCGCCTTAAGCACAACCACCGCAAGGGAGGGTAATCCAACTGCCTGAAACCCGCGTGGCGTCTGGATTCTCGGCATTCCAGTCAGCGTTTTGCAAAACCGTCCGGGAGACTGCTTGCATAATGGCGCCCCGGGGGCGCCTTAATCATCGCTTTTGCCCCATTTCCACCCTATTTCCCTGCCCGCCATGAACGGATACCTGCTTCTAGCCCTGGCCATCGTTGCCGAAGTCATCGCCACCAGCAGCCTCAAGGCCGCCGAGAATTTCACCCGGCTTTGGCCCAGCGTGCTCGTCGTTGCCGGCTACGTCGCCGCGTTCTGGCTCTTGATGCAGGTGATGAAAACCGTGCCGGTGGGCGTGGCCTACGCCATCTGGTCCGGTGCCGGCATCGTGCTGGTGACGCTGATCGCGGTCGTGCTGTACCGCCAGGTACCAGACCTGGCCGCGGTGGTGGGCATCGCCCTGATCATCGCCGGCGTGGCGGTGATCCAGCTTTTTTCGAGGATGAGCCACTGAGCCGGCCGGCTCAGGCTCAGGTCTTGGGAGGCAGCGTGCGCAGCAGCCGGTTGACCTGCACCAGCGTCTCGCACTCGTCAGCGTTGCGCTTGCGGCGCTGGTCTACGATGTCCAGCAGCGCCCGGATCTGGGCATTCTTGGCCTCGCAGGCGTCCTTCACATCCTTCGGACACACCACATCGATCTCCCCGCGCAGGCTTTCCTGAACGATATCGATCAGCGCCGTGCAGCCGGACGTATCGTTCAATGCCGGGTCGGACGCAGGCTGCGTCGCCAGCACGGAGGCTGCGGCAAACATGGCTAGCGCTGGAAGCCAGCGAACGGGCGTCCGGAAAAGTGGCATTGATTGACAGGTGATGGGCAAGACATCGCCACCGCGGTTGCGGCGTGCGGGCTACATCATAGCGGTTTGTTGAAATGGGGCTTTGGAATGTGGGGTGGAGGGTGCGGTGGCGAGCAAGAAAAAGCCGCCCTGGGGGCGGCTGTTGCCTGGTGTCGCTACTCGTCAACCTGCTGCGATTGAGATGTCGTGCGTCGGACCGGCAGTCAATCCAGTATCGGTTGCCACGGATACGCAGCAAATCCGATCAACGATTTGGTTGCGGCCCTTTGTCCTTGGGCGGCGCGCCTGCACTGTCCCCGTAGCGGGAGAGATACTCCGGCGAAAACGGCGCTCCCCATCCGGTGTGCAAGCGCGCGATGGCTTCGAACTGGCAAACCCCTGTACTGACAAGCCGACGCACTTCGGCTTCGACACGCTCCTCAGCGAAAATGCGGATCGTCACTTGATTGTCAGCATCGTGGCAATGCGGCGGTACACGGAGGGCCATCAACGCACTCGGCATGACATTACAGAACCACGAACGGTCCCCGCATGTCCGCCCGTCGTTGTTCGTGAGGAACACAACGACGCCCAATACCATGATGCCCGCGACAACTAGTGCCGCGCGCTTGGCGCCCGTAAACCAAAACCAGGCAACCGCGCCAAACATTGCGATTCCGCCCATGAGTCAGCCCTCTCCGCGGTGGATGTGTATCGTGATGTTGCTCATGGTGTGCTTCTCCTTTGCAATGTCGGCCTGACGTCGCTTGTCTGTGATGATCAGCACAGACTATTCAGCGGCGATCGGCTTCGGTACTTTTTGTGGCCGCTTTGCGTCCAGCAGGTTCTTCAGCTCCGCAACGAGTACGCGTGAGCGTTCCAAACGGTGATCCCACCACCGGCTTTCCATAATGGCCGCGATGGTCTCGTCGTCAAAGCGCTTGCCGACCACACGTGCCGGCGATCCAGCCACGATTGTGAATGGTTCAACGTCGGCATTCACAAACGAGTTAGCGCCGACGATAGCCCCGATCCCAATGGACACGCCACGGCGGATGATGCAGCCCTCGGCAATCCATGCATCGTGACCGATTGAACAGGACTTCGCGGTCAACTTTTCGCGAGCGTTCTCATAAAAGATACTGCTCGTTGAAATATCGTCGATGGCATGTTCACCAGGGCCGACCGACACGTTGTTCGCGATCGACACATAGTTGCCGATGGTCGTCTTCGTAACCATCGTGTTGAAGCCGATGTAGGTGTAGGCCCCGATCTCGCTATCCTGAGAAATAAACGAGCTCGACATCACTTCGGCGCCCGGCCCTTTGAAGAATGACGCAATAACGTCGTCCGACTTGATCGCTTGCTTGAGCGGCATCGGAATAGGATGCAGCCTGCAATGCTGCTGCCGGAAAATCTGGCGATGCGCGGCAGACCATTCCGCCTCTGATCGGGCATCGCTTGTGTCATAGATGCGGACCTGACGCGAGATTCGCGGTGACTCCCTGACCCAACGCTCCTGAATCTCTTGCACGCTGAGGCCTGCCGGCAGCGTTGCAGCGAAACGCGCCCGCGTAAAGTTCTCGACTTCCGTCTCAGTCATATTCGCTCCCCCATGCCAATCGGGGCGGGCATGTGCCAAAGGCGGCAATTATACGCGCGCTCCACCCTGGAAGCCGCCTATGCCGGGGGCGTTTCCCCTCTGGGTAGTCGACGCGCTCTGCCCGATTAATGCGCTGACCGAACAGCCTATTCATCGAAAATCGTGGCATTACCGATGCCACGAATGATGCCTCGAAATAAATGCAGGATGCCAACGATTCGCTGCAAACTGTGGGGTAGCGCTTAGTTTGGCACAACAGAGAAACAACAAAAAAACGCCGCAAAGCCAGCAAACTCAAGGCTTCCAGCCAGTTTCCCCGTTCTGCGCCATTTGGCACAAAACAGTCAAAAAACGAGCGATTCGTGAACAGGTTTTGCACGATGATTGGCACAGAACGGGCGCCCATGACTACTTCCTGTCCATGACGGCTCGGTAGAGCTTGTCGATCTCGTCGTTCGACAGATCGATCATCGACACCTTCCCGAATACCTTGCGCATGTAGTTCAGCCGCCAGCGGTCGCACTGCAGCTCCTTGCAGCGGGCGTGGATGGCCTGGACGCGCCTGTCGCGCCAGCCAGGCGACTTGGTGGCACCAGGCATACCCTCCAGCCGCGCGCGCCAGCGAACGAGATAGTTCTCCGCTCGATCGAAAAGATCGGCCTGGATTTCCGCGTAGGAATTGACGTTCATGTGAGCATTTAACCTTCGCATGACCGCTGCGGGTGTGACCTGCTGCCCCTCTAGAACCCTTGATACGCCTACGATTTGGTCTCGCAGATCGAGAATTCGACGTTTCTGTGCGGCATCGAGCGTGCCGCAGCCTGTCTGGACAATGGTGACCTTAGGACGGACGTTAAAAACGTTGTGTACGTTCCCGTTCCCCACAAAGACCGTGCCACCGCTCACAGTGACATTGGGCACGACGTGCCCTGGCGCGCTAGCAGGCGCCAACCCTTCATCTTCCCCGACCAGTTTGGCCCAGGCGTCGGCGAAACGACGCCCTTTTTCTTCTACTACCACCTGCATTACCTCCTGAGCGGCCGAGACCAGGAGATTGGCGTCTTCCACCGGCCGCACCACGGAAGGGCCAGTAAATGTCTGATACTAAGTATCGGCACACATGGTACGGCCTTAACCCGAAAGATGCAGGGCCAGGCGCTTTCAATGCGGACCTGCATCTTCCCGGAAACCCAGCTTCAGCAAGGCATTCCGGTGCAAGGGTGAGCGGGAAGCTGCAGCGAGCCTAGGCCACTAACCGGAGGATTCGCTCGACGCTTGGCCCTTCCGATTTGCCTGTCTCGACAATGTAGTCGTAGAGCAGCGCGGCCAACTCCGCCTTCTTCGCAGCGCTGACACTTTTTCCGGTAGCAGCAATTTTCCCCTCCAGTTTGTCCAGGACGAGCTGCAGCAGCTCGACATCCAAAGGACTGGAAGGCGCTTGCGCTCCTGCCTCAAGCTCTGTCAGGAGCATCGGCCCCTTGCCAGTTAGGAGCCAGTTCGCGTTTAAGCCCAGTTCAACTAGGCCGGCCAGCACTCGTGCCTGAGGCGCGCTGCGCCCGCCCTCGTTTTCCTGGATTCCCCGCTTTGTGCCGCCTGCCATCTCCCCCAGGCGGTCCTGTGACACACCTAGTTGTGTTCGAAAGGCCCTCAGTCTTTCGCCAATCTCGTCTTGGAGACGGTTCGCGCTTTCCATCATTTCCCATCCCCGAAGTGCGCCCATTCGTTCGCACTTTCTGCCCCATGTTCGCACTTCATGGAAGCTCCTTATAAATCAAAGAGATACAACTATTTGTGGACAAAACCACGAGAACGCGAAGTGCGAACACAAGTTTCCGCTTGTTAAGCCACAATTTCTTGTGCTATGTTTGCGCTCATGGACAAGTTAAACACCTCAAAAAAACCAGCCCTCGCTGCGAACGAGGACTGGCATCGAGTCGACATCAAGGCGGCTCTGGAGAGGGCTGGCTACTCCCTCCGTCAGCTCAGTCTCCAGCACGGCTACGCCCCTGGTTCGCTCAAGGCAGCCCTGGACACCCCGTGGCCTGGTGCTGAGCAAATCATCGCCCGCGCCATTGGCGTCGCCCCTAAGGTCATTTGGCCCAGCCGATACGACGCAGACGGCAATCCCAAAAGTGGGCGCAATCAGCGCGGCATCGGCCGCTGGTCTACCCGTAAGTCTATCAGCGCACTTAACCATCGCAATGTTGAAAGCGCGGTGGCTGCTTAACCCCAACCCGTCCCAAGGATTTGACATATGAAACGGCGAGCAAATCAGGCGAAGGCGGCAAACCAGCTTGAACTGTCCTTTTTCGAAGTGCCCCCAAAGCCCAAGAACGAAGCCGGCAGCCTGGATATCGCAATGGCTGTCCGCGAAGCACTGGCAAACACCCTCGCCGCAGCAGCAGCGGGCGGCCAGGATCGCCACGATGTCGCCGCGCAGGTTTCGCGTCTGTCTAACCACGACCTGACCAAGAACATGCTCGATCGGTTCTGCGCGCCGAGCGCCGAAGGCTGGCGCTTCCCCGCAGAAGCTATCCCGGCCCTGGTGGTGGCAACGGGCGACTTTCGCCTCCTGGAGATCCTGGCCGCTGCCTGCGGCTGCAAGGTCTACCGGGGCGAGGACGCCAAGCTGGCCGAGATCGGCATGCTGACGATGCAGCAGCGCATCTTGGCAGACCGCCTGACGGAAGCGCGTCGCTCACTGCCCAAGTCGGTCATTGACCGACTGGCCGACGAAGAGGTTAAGCGCACGGGAGGCCGTCAGTGAGGGTCGGACTCGAACAAATCGCCGCTGCGCTGAACGTCACGAAGCGTGCCGTCGAGAAACAAGCGCAGCGCAATGCCTGGCGGTTCGACCTGGAGCCGGTGCGTGGCGGTCACAGAAAGGTGTTCGCGGTCGCGGATCTCCCTCGTGATGTCGGGCGTGAGGTGGAGCGGCGTGCCGGCCTAACACGCAACGCCATCGAGGCAGCGAACGTCGACGCCGCTATCGCCCGCGTCCGCCTGTCAGCAGCAGAGCGTGCTGCTCAGCGCGCCGCCAAGGGCGAGACCAACCTCAAGAAGCTGCTGGAAAGCATGCCCGAGAGCGTTAAGTCCCGCCTCGATGGCCGCTTTGCCATCGTCCGCAGCTGGGAGCAGTGGTTCGCCGCCGCGCAACCCATGAGCCGGTCTATTAGTTGGGAGGCATACGCCCAGGCGTACAACGGCCGCGCGCTGCAGCTGTCGCATGAGGTCGTTGTCGTTTTTCCGAAGGTGTCCGCCCGCTCGGTCCAGCGCTGGGTGCTGGACTACGAGCGCGACGGCATGGCCGGTCTCATTGATGAGAACGACGGGCGCCTCCGCAAGGACGTCAACGTGTTCACCACCCAGCCCATGCTGGAAAAGGTCACGATCGCCCTGCTGATCGCCCGCCCGCACCTGGCCGTGCAGAGCCTACTCGACTTGATCGAGGCTTCAGCCATTGACCAGAAGACCGGCGAGCGCCTGTTTAACCTGCCCAGCTACCACCAAGCATATCGATTCCTGAGCGCCTGGAAGACCAAGAACGCCGAGCTGCTCGTCGCGTCCACCAACCCAGACCAGTGGAAGAACGGGTATATGTCGGCATTCGGCGATGCGTCGGCCGACGTGATCCGTCTTAATCAGCGTTGGGAAATGGACGCCACGCCGGCAGACTGGATGCTGACCGACGAAGACGGCAAACAGCGCCGCTTCACCGCCTCGGTTGTCATCGACGTGTTTAGCCGCCGCATGATCGTCGTGCTTGCGCCGACACCGAAGACCGAAACGCACAAGTTCGCGCTGCGCCTGGCGCTGCTGGCCTGGGGCAAGCCCGAGGAAATCGTCACCGACAACGGTAAGGACTACCAGAGCCGCGAGTTCGTTGAAACGCTCAAGCAGCTGGAAATCCACCACCACACGACCGGCCCGTTCTCCCCCTGGGAAAAACCGCACGTCGAGCGCGGCATCCAGACTCTGCTGCATTCCAACCTGGAGGCGCTGTCCTCATTTGTCGGTCACAGCGTGGCAGAGCGGTCAGCGATAGAGGCACGTCGCAGCTTCGCTGAGCGCCTGTTCAAGAAAGACCAGGTGGTCGAGTTGGCCATGCCGGCCGACGAGCTGCAGAGCCTGATCAACAACTGGCTCAAAGGCACCTACGAACAGAACGAACACGGTGGCTTGAACGAAGAAACACCGTTCGCACGTGCCGCCTCCTATCGCGGCCAGATTCATCGCATCGCCGACGAGCGCGCAATGGACATTCTGCTCGCCCCGCCGGCTGGTAAGGGCACCTATGTGGTCACCAAGAAGGGGCTGACCATCGAAGGCACCAACTTTATTGCGCCAGAACTCGCCTTGTATGTGGGCCGCGACGTGGCTGTTCGCCAGGGCGAGGATCTCGGCGAGATCGTTGTGTACCACGAGGGCGACTTCGTGTGCATTGCGGTGTGTCCCGAGCGTAAGGGCGTGTCCCGCAAGGAAATCGCCGCTCACGCGCGCCAGATGCAGCGCGCAAACATTCAGGAGCAGCGCAAGGCTGCGAAGTCGACCAAGGTCGACCCCGACGGAGCCATCCAGTCGCTGCTGCGTAGCCGCGCAGAGGCGGCAGGCAAGCTGACAACGCTGCCGAATCCGACGGTGGCGCATGAAACCGCTGCGCTGGCCGCAGCGGGTGCCGCCTACCGCGCACTGAATGGCCGCACTGCCAACACACCGGTGCCGGCTGACTTGCAACAGATCCTCGACAAGCGCAAGCAAGTCGAATCCACCCCGGCGGAAGCCTCGCCGGCCACCAATGTCCACGCCATCCCGGAAACGCCGCAGTTGCGCTTCCGCAAGTGGCTGGAACTCGACCAGATCGTCGCCAATGGAGGGGCAATTGACGATACGCGCCTGCTGCGTTTCTACGCCACGTATCCGCAGTCGGCCGAGCACGCAGCAATGAAAAAACGCCACCTGGAAGCAACCCAGGCGGCGTCGTCCAACGGCACCGGCATGGTTGCAGCCATCCGGCACGCCTCTCTGTAACCCAAAAAGGCAGATTCATTATGGTCAAAAACACCAACGCAGGCAAACCTGTGACTCCCCGTGCCGCCGGCGGCGTGGCCAACATCGGCACGCTCGACCTGGTCTCCGCGACGTTGGAGCGCTTGGACACACGCCGCTCGGGCCTGCCCGGTATGGCCGTGCTGTATGGGCCGGCTGGCTGGGGCAAGACGTTTGCCACCAACGTCCTGGCGATCGAGAGCCGCGCCTACTACGTCCAGATGCGCAGCGCTTGGCGCTCGAAAAGCCTGCTCGAAAAGATCCTGTTCGAGATGGGCGTTAAGCATGGCAAGGCGACCGTTCCCGCTCTCCTGGACATGGTCTGCGAGCAGCTGAGCACTTCGCGCCGCACCCTGATCCTGGACGAATTCGACTACGCCACGAAGTCGGACTCCCTCATCGAGCTGGCACGCGATATCTACGAAGGCTCGCAGGGGTCCCTGTTGCTGGTCGGCGAGGAACTGCTGCCCAAGAAGCTGGAGCAATGGGAGCGTTTCCACTCCCGCGTGCTGACGTGGGCGCCGGCCCAACCCGTAACGGTCGACGACGCCGTGCAGCTGGCTGCGATCTACGCGCCCAACGTGGAGCTGACCCGCGATGTGCTTGCCCACTTGGTCCAGGCTTCGAAAGGCTCAGTACGCCGCGTGTCGGTCAACCTCACGCAGCTGCACGAGCATTGCCTGACCTACGGCATCGACGTGTGCACGGTCGCTGACATGGACAAGGTCGCCATCTACACCGGCCGCGCGCCGGAACGGAGGCTGTGATGAACGCCGGCACCCTGACGTTTTCCAGCTTCGAGCACTGCCATTACCAGATCGGCCGCTCCGACGCACCGGAGATCAAGGCTCGCGGCGTGATCCAGACCACCCTGTCGACGGATCAGTGCGGCGCGTCGCTGGACGTGACTCTGAACGGTTCCCGTCGCCATCAGCGCGTTGTGGTCACCATTCCTCTTTCGGCGGCCGACATCGATGGGCTGATTCACCAACTGCAAGCGATGCGCGACATGCTCCGCTCCCACAAGGGAGGCAACCATGCCGCGTAGGCCCGTGACTCTCGAAATGAAGGGCGGAAAGTCGCCGCGCCAGCGCGTGTGGGAAGCCATCCGTGCCCAGCGTCGCAGCTTCACGCAGGAGTCTCTGGCGGAAGCGGTGTGCGGCATGGAAAGCATTATCCAAGACTACATCCGCGCCTTGCTCAAGGCCGACATCGTCGGCGTTATCGCGGAGGAGAAGGTAAGCCGGGGCGCCAATATCGTCCGACGGACCTACCGTCTCGTCCAGGATAACGGCGTCGAGGCTCCCCGTATTCGACGGAACGGCGAGCTGGTCGTCCAGGGCGCAGGCAACGAGGCGATGTGGGGAACGATGCGCCGAATGTTTGAGCGCAAGGACTTTAACTTCCGCGAACTCGCTGCCTTCGCCAGCACGCCGGACAACCGCATCAGCGAGGAGACCGCGAAGACCTACGTGCTCGCGCTCGCTGCCGCCGGCTACCTCCAATGCACGAAGGCCACGGTGAAGGGACGCAATGCAGCACCGGCTCGCTATGTGCTCATCCAGCGCATGTACACCGGCCCGCGCGCCCCGATGGTCCAGCGTACCAAGGTCGTGTTCGATCCGAATGAAAACCGCGTGATGTGGACCGATCCGAAGGAGTTCGAAGATGCCCTCTGAATTGAAGGCTCGGCCCGCCTACATGGATGCGGACTGGTTCGTATCCCTGCAGCGAGAGGTTAAGGCGAGCACGCAGAAGAAGGTTGCCGAGCGCCTCGGTGTGTCGCGCTCGACCCTGACTGTGCTGATGAACGGCCTGGGCGAGTACGGCAATGGCGGCGCGAAGACGGATCGCTTCGAGATCCGCTTCCGCCAGGCGTTCGAGCAGATCGAATGTCCGTTCAACGGCGAGACGGTCGGCGCGCAGCACTGCCGCGAGAAGGCGCTGCGCAGCGCCCCTACGCACAACCCCCTGCAGCTTAATCACTGGAAGGCGTGCCAAGACTGTCGTTACAAGCCCGCACCCGCCAAGGACCTGCCTATGGCAGCCATCGACACGAAGACGCTGCCGCTGCCCATAGTCGGAGCGCCGCAGATTGATCTCACTCAGGAGCCAGCATGAACAGCACGCAACGCAACGCACCGACCACGCGCCAGGGTCGCACCATGTCGCTGCCCGAAGCCCTGCGCCGTGACGGCCCCGCCGCAACAGAGCTGCGAGAGTGCTTCCGCACCATGCGCGCGGAGTTGCGCCGGTGCCTCGCGCGCTTGCGCATCTATCGCCAGCTGGAGGCGATCGACCGCGAGGCCGATCGCGCTCAGCGCGAACTGGCCTGGCTGCGCGACGAACTCGACAACCAGGAGAACAACTGGATTCGCCTGCAGTTCGCACACAAGTGCGACCGTGAAGCCCTGACCGCACGTCTGCAGCAGCTCTCCGGAGGCGCGAAGTGAAAAAGCCTTTCTCCTTCCGCGCATTCCTGCACACCCGCCTGGGCGCAGTCATCTGGACGCTCCTGGTGGCCATCCTGGCCTACCAAGCGGGCCAGATTTCCAGCGTGAAGCACGCCGACACGGCTGCCCGCGCAGCACGAATCACCACCTGAGGAGCGAACATGAGCACGCCATCCAACAAGCAAATCCTGATTGCCGCCATCAAGGCCAATCCTGGCATTCGTACCCCCGAGCTGGTCGAAATGACTTCGATCGACAACCCGGCTGCCTATATCACCGGTGAGATCGACCGCAAAGAGATCCTGGTCGAGAAGATCACCTCCGAGCACGGCGGCCGCCCGCTGAACACCTACCGCATCAACGCTGAGAACCCGCCCGACGAAACGCTCACGCCCCGTCAGCGCATGGTAAAGGCCGATGTCAGCGCGAAGACTATCGCCTCGGATGTCAGCTTCGCGCTGTCGTCGCGTGGCGAACTCACGATTACCGATGGTCGTAAGACTGTTTCGCTGCCGCCTGACGGTACCCGTCAGCTCGTCGCCTATCTCGACCGCATCAACGTCGACCAGGTGATGCGCTCGGCAGGGGTCGCCTGATGCCGATGCCGTCCTTCCGCTGCCCTTGCTGCCGAAATGAGCTGACGGTGGAGGTCGTGTTCGCGCACGAGGGCGTGCGCGAATCCGTCCAACACCTGATCAATGCTCATCCGGCGGCCAGCAAGCTGCTGCGACCGTTGCTGGCCTATGTTGGCCTGTTCGCCCCGGAAAAGACGGACATGCGCTACGAGCGTGTGGCGTCGATCCTGGGCGAGCTGGTGCCGATGATCAAGTCCGGCATCGTGCGCGACGCGAACGGGACGGAGTGGCCCGCGCCGATGGATTACTGGTGCCAGGGATTTGAGGAGATGCTCGCCCGCCGCGACGCTGGCGTGGCCGGTGGCCTGCGGCTGCCCCTCAAGTCGCATGGATACCTGTGCGCCATCGTCGCAGGCCACTCCAACAAGTCCGCCGCCAGCACCGAGCGCAACAACGAAGCCCAACGGGCAGGCCACGCGGGTTTTGGCACCCCAGCCAACCGCGTGCAGTCCGTTACCCACCATACCCCGGAACCGCGCAACGCGATCGATCCTGCCATCCGCCAGGAAATGCTGCGCGCAGCCAATAGCCGCAAGGCTGACACCACTATCCAACAGGAAACGCAATGAGCGAAGCAACTATCCCGGCCGGCTACCTGAAAGACGCGCGCGGCCGTCTGGTTCATGAAAGCATGGTTAAGCCCATCGACCGCGCCCGCGACCAGATTGTCACCGAGCTGGTGGGCCTGGCCAAGACACAGCACGCTGCCCTGGCCAACTTCAAGAAGCGCGTTTTCGGTGATACCGAGGCATTCATCTCGATGTCGGCCGAGGAGTATGGGACCAAGGTGGGCGGCGCCAAGGGCAACGTCACGCTGCACAGCTTCGATGGCCAGTACAAGATCCAGATCCAACGCGCCGACAACATTACGTTCGACGAGCGCCTGCAGGCTGCTAAGGCCATGATCGACGAGCTGCTCGCTGAGTGGACCGAAGGCTCTCGACCGGAGATCCAGTCGCTGATCCAGGGCGCCTTCGATACTGACAAGGAAGGCAATCTGAACACCGGCCGCATTCTTTCCCTGCGCCGCCTGGATATTCAGGACACCCGATGGAAACAAGCGATGTTTGCCATCTCCGATTCCATCCAGGTCGTCGGCACGAAAACCTATGTCCGCGTGTATGAGCGCATCGGCGATACCGAGAAGTACCGTCCGATCTCGCTCGACATCGCGGCAATCTAAGGGGTGGTCATGGGAGCGCTGACGAAAGAACAGATCACCGCGATCGAATATGAGCTTGCCTCTCCTTTTGGGCGCGTAGTGCTGGCCTGCGACAGCTACAAGATCACCGTCGCGGTCGAGCAGAAGTCGCCGCGCAAGTACGAGCTAATGGTGTACGTGAACGATGTTTTCAAGGGTGTTTGGACGAAGGGAGGCTGCGAAGAGGCAACACGTTTCCTGCGGCCCGTGACCATCGAACTTTTCAAACCGGCACAGAAGGCCAAGATCCTTAAGGACATGGGAAAGCGCCACGGGTCGAAGTTCCTTGCCCAATACAACAAGACTTCGACGATCTATCTGCCCATGTGGCAATCGGTGCGCTCGATGATCCGGCACTTCTGCAAACACAGCGAGTCGGTTTCGGTGACGTCGACCGGCTACACGACGGCAAAAGAAGGCGCCACATCGAACGTGCTCGTGAAAGAGCTGGATTTCGAGATTTAACCCAATATCAACGAAGGACCACATCATGAACAAGCAAGAACTGGTAGCTCACGTCGCCGACGAAGTCGGCCTCAGCAAAGCAGAAGCCGAGCGCGCGCTCAATGCCGTGATCAATGGCGTGACGCAAACGTTAGCCAAGGGCGGCACTGTTGCCATCACGGGCTTCGGCGCCTTCGCAGTCGTCACGCGAGCAGCACGCGGCGCGCGCAATCCGAAGACCGGCGAAGAGATTCGGATTCCGGCAGCCCGCGTGCCGAAGTTCAAGCCAGGCAGCAACCTCAAGGCTGCAGTGGCCTGATGCGAAACACCCGCTAGCGCGGGTGTCTGCCTGGCGTGGTGGCCTGGCACTGATGAGCAGCCAAACCGAGGACTGATATGACGGAACAAAGCATAGAGCGGGCCGCAATTGCGCTCTGCCGGGTCATGTACCCCGAAGCCTGGAACGCCGGGAAGAACTGGGAAGGGTTTCCCGAGACGACGCGCGCAGCAATGCGACATGCAGCCCACGCTGCCTGGGTCGTGCTGAGCGAGGAGGTGCGCGCCGTGATCGACAACGACGCCTATGCGATCACGTTTCAGACGATGGGCCAGTATCGCGCCGCGTTGAAGATCGCGTTCGTCCCGGAGCGCGCGCAATGACCGACACGGCATGGACCTCGCTGGTCATGATCGTTCTTATCGTCGGTGTCATCGCCTACATGGCTTGGTCGGATTACCTCGACCGCAAGTACCCAACGGAGTGAGCCACATGGTCGCCGCAACAACCCTCGCCAAGATCCATATCGCCAAGAAGCAGTTGGCGATGGAAGACGACGCATATCGCGCCATGCTAGAGAGCGTGGGCGGTGTTACGTCGGCCAAGGACCTGACGCCGTTCGGCGCGGCGAAGGTTCTGGCTCACCTCGAAAAATGCGGATTCAAGCCCGCACAGAAGTTCGGTCGCCGGCCAACGCCGAACCGCCGTGATCGCAAGAAGCTCATCGGCAAGATTGAGGCACTCCTCGCCGAGGCGAAGCGCCCGTGGTCGTATGCCGATGCAATGGCCGCACATATGTTCAAAGTCGACCAGGTTACCTGGTGCGATGCCGACCAGCTGTGGCGCATCACTGCCGCGCTGCAGAAAGATGCCAACCGCCACGGGAGGTAACATGGATCTGTCAGAAGTCACCAACCTGCTGCCGGCCGTTGCACGTGCGATCGTGCGGACCATCGGCATTCAACAAACGATCCGCCTGGTCGACCGCTTGGGCGGATCGACGTTTCCCGTGCCGCTGCGCAAGAACGCGGCCGGCGAGATCCGGTACCAGATTCTGGTGGAGACTGTCGGTGAAGAGGCTGCCACGCAGCTCGTCGGTGTGTTGGGTGGCCAGGAGGTCTACATTCCGCTATGCGCCGCCGCGTTGCGTGAGCTGCGTGACCGCGAGATGCGTACCGAATTCGATAGCATGACCGGCAAGGAACTGCAGTACAGTGCGCTGCATGCTGTTGCGCAGCTGGCCATCCGGTACCGTATTTCCGATCGGCAGGTATGGCGCATCCTGAATCAAACGAATCGGGATGGACCGCCGAAGACGTCTCAAGCTACACTGTTTTGATGGCACCGAAGCCCCGCACCTCGCGGGGCTTTTGCTTTCCCACCCCCTGACACTCACCACCATTCGCGGGTGCTGTGCCTGATACGAGACTGTGTGCTGTATCCACAGTCATCTGCAGGGGGCAGCGTGCAACCGCGCGGCATTCGAAACAACAATCCCGGAAACATCCGTTGGGGCGATAGCTGGCAGGGGCTGATCGCCTCGCACATGCGCACCGACAAGAGCTTCTGCCAATTCACCGAACCGGTCTACGGATTGCGCGCCATCTGCGTGATCCTGGTGAACTACGGCAGCAGGAATGGACAACCAAATATCGGCGCTCCCGGCATCGACACGGTGCGCGAGGTCATCGGTCGCTGGGCGCCGCCCAACGAAAACGATACTGAATCGTACATCGCCAGCGTGGCCAAGGCCGTGGGAGTTGATCCCAACCGGCACATCGACCTCTCGTCGCCCGACATCCTGCGCAAGCTGGTGCCGGCCATTGTCCAGCACGAGAACGGCACGCAGCCGTACTCGGCCGAGCAGATCGACAAGGCCATTCGCATGGCCGGCATCGTATGAGCTGGAAGTTCTCTGATCTCTTCACCGACGAGCGCACCGGCCGCCTGTCGCACACGAAGCTGTGGCCAAACGTGGCGAATGCCGTGGCCACCGCCGTCTTCGTGCGCGCTGGCTGGCAGGGCCAGCTCACGGCAGATATCTGGTGGGCATACCTGGCATGCGTGGGCGGATACACGGCCGTCATGCGTCTGGCTCAGGTGATCCGCGAAAGGAAGGCCAATGAACGGACTTAACCGCGCCGAAGCGATCGTCCTTGCCGCGCTGTCGCTTCTAGCAGGCGCGGCGTTGTGCACGCCTGCTGCACTTTGGTATGGAGCGAGCCATGCCAGCGCCGTCGGCAACACCAAGTTGGCCGAGTTGCGCGAGCAGACCACCAACGCCAATGCCAAGGCCCTGCGGGACGCTGGCGAAGTGCTGGCCCAAGAAACTGCGCGCGGCAATCGATTGAGTGCCCAACTCGACCAAGCGCAGGACCGGATCGATACGCTTTCCCGTCAACTTCAATCCAAGGTGGACCATGTCTCGACCGTCTATCGTCCGACGCCTGACGCTGCAGTGCAGCCTTTGCCTCGCTGTGTCTTCACTCGTGGCTGGCTGCGCAGCTACAACACCGCCATCGGCGCTGGTGTGCCCGAGGCCGGCGAAGGCCCCGGCGCATCTGCTCAAGCGGCCGACGCCGGTGGAGCCGCTGCGGGAGAAGACGATCTCCTCCCCGCCAATATCGACCAGCGCGACATCCTGACGCACCACATCGACTACGCCGCGCGTGCCCGCAAGCTGGAGGAAGCGCTGAATCGGCTGATCGACTACGAGGAAGGCAAGGATGTTCAGTAACCGCGCTCTCGACCACGCCTCCCAGATCGAACAGGCTGAACGCCAGCATGCCATCGAGCGCGTTCGTGCTCGTAAGCCTGCAGGCCAGTCCGCCGAGTTCTGCCAGGACGAAGCATGCGGCGAACCGATCCCTGAGGCGCGGCGCCAGGCAGTGCCAGGTTGCCGCTTCTGCATCGACTGCCAGGCACGGCGGGAGAAAGCACGATGACGATCAGCCTCGGCCAGATCTGGGAAGTCCTGAAAGTCCTTGTCTCCATTGCCGTGGCGATCGGTGGCCCGGCTCTGACTTGGTGGCTTGCGCGGGAGCGCGCTGAGCGCCAAGAGGTCAAGGCGACGACTAAGGCATTGGGCGGGGAACTCACCAACCTCAAGCTGGAGTTGGCAAAGAACTACGTCCTCAAGGAAGACGTAAAGGACAGCCGACAGGAGGTGCTCGACGCCGTCGACCGCCTGGCTGCGAAGGTTGATCGTATCTACGACAAGCTGGACAACAAAGCAGACAAAACCTGATGACCACCTCCAACGAAAGTGAAGAGCTGCGCCTGCTGCGCCAGATTGGCGGCCAGGTAAGCGGCATGGATGCCAAGCTCGATGCAATGGACGCGAAGATCGATCGCATCGAAGGTCGCGCCATTCGTCTCGGTGCGACCGCTGGTGCTGCCGCTGGCGGCATTACCGGTGGCATCGTAGCCGTGGGCGTGATGCTGGCCAAGATCAAGCTGGGAGCCTGAGTTCATGCCAGGCGTCAAGATCAAGTTCAAGGACGGCACGATCCGTGACTTTCCATATCCGGCCCATGTGCTCGGATACGAAGGCGCCTTCGTGATCATCCAAGGCGAAGACGGGCCGACGCACGCCTTCCCGGCCGCGGACGTGCTCGAAGTCATCGAAACGCCACGGCCGCGCTGGTAAGACACCTATGGCTCATCCAAAAGAAGTACGGGACATCGTCCGCCGCGCCTTTGTTTTTGACCGCCTCACGCTCGAAGTCGCGGCGATGAAGGCTGGCGTCTCCTATGCCACCGCCCGCCGTTGGAAGACGGATGCCGCCGAGATTGGCGACGATTGGGATCGTGCCCAGGGCGCGCATCTCATTGCCGGCGGGACGCTGGAGGAAATTGCGCGGGGCGTGCTGGCCGGCCTGGTCACGCAATACCAGGCGACGATGGAGGAGCTGGCCAAGTCCGAGAACGTGGCGCCGGTCGAAAAGACCAAGTTGCTGGCCAGCCTGGCGGATAGCTTCCAGAAGACGGTCTCGGCCAGCAAGAAGATCCTGCCCGAGACGAACGAACTCGCTGTGGCGATGGACGTGCTGCAACGCCTGGCATCCTGGGTGAAAGATAATCGGCCGGACCTTGTCCTAGGATTCGTCGAGATCCTAGAACCCTTCGGCAGCGAACTGAGCCGCGCTTATGGCTGAAAAGTTCTCTGTCCGCGACTTCCGCGACGATCTCGAAGAGCTGGCGGCCAAGCTGCGCAAGGACATCGAGTCGCACCAGTCTGGCCTCGACAGCAGCCCCGCCGCGATCGCTGAGCGTCGCCGGCGGGTGCTGATGGGTGACTTCCAGTTTTTCGCCTACACCTATTTTCCACACCACATCCGTGGCACGCCGTCGAGCTTCCAGGGTCATTTCTGCCAACGCTTCCCCCGTGTCCTGGAACTGAGCGGTGGCGCGCGGGAATGGTGGGTAGCGCCTCGCGGCGAAGCGAAATCGTCACTGGCCACCAAGATCGGCCCCGCGTACTGCGTGGTGCGCGGCCTGCTGCAGCGCCCTGAGGTGCAGAAGGAGTTGCGCTGGGAAGGCGCGCTGCCTTCGTTCATCGACTACGTGATCCTGCTGGGCGCAGAGACCAAGCTACCCGCCAAGCTGATCGAGGTAGTTAAGACCGAGCTGACGGCGAACGCCATGCTGGAGCTGGACTTCCCGGACGCCTGCGGCAGTACATCGCTCTGGCGTATTGGCGAGGCGGTGTTTAACACCAACGTCAAGCTGGAGAGCTTCGGCGCCGACCAGGCTATCCGTGGCACGTTCCACGGCGCCAGTCGTCCCAAGCTGCTGATGGGCGATGACCTGATCACCGATGCGGAAGCCAAGAGTCCAACCGAGCGTACGAACCGCTGGAACTGGCTGACCAAGGCGATCGACTATCTCGGTCCACCGGACGGTAGCGTTAAATATGTGGGCGTCGGTACCGTCCTGGACAAGGACGATCCGATCTCCAAGGCCAAGAAGACCATCGGCCATGTCGTGCATCACTTCCGCGCGATCGAGCAGATGCCGGCCAATATGGATCTGTGGGAACAGTGCGAAGAGATGATGCTAAACGTCGACCGCGAAGCTATCGACGAAGCATCGCAGCGCGGCGTCACACTGGGCGACGATGACCTGCCGTCATATCGCTTCTATCTGGACAACAAGGATGCGATGGACGAAGGCGCGCGGATCTCGTGGCCATCGGTGCGCACGTTGTTCTGGCTCATGCGTCAAAAGGCCAAGGCGCCGAAGGCATTTAACACCGAGCTGCAGGGTGATCCGCGCAGCGAAGAAGACAAGACGTTTGGCCACATCACGTTCTGGGTCCAGCGCCTGCAGCACTGGATTATGTTCGGCGCTTGCGACCCGTCAATGGGCCTCAGTGAGCGGTCCGACCCGTCTGCGCTTGTGGCCGGCGGGTTCGACACCTGGAACGGCAAGCTGCACGTCATCTACGCCGAGATCAAGCGTCGCGTGCCCTCCAAGTTGGAATCGGACCTGATTGGCATGCAGCGTGAGTTCAAGTGCCGCGCAATCGGGTTCGAGAACAACAACGCTTACGAGCACTCGCGGCAGACATTCATCCAGGCAGGCATGCTCGCCGGCGTGCCGCTGCCGCTGGTCGGGGTCACTGCTTCCGTTCCCGCCGACGTGCGGATCGAGGGCATGGAGCCATTCATTACCGATCGGCTGGCACCCACCATCCTTTTCCACTCGGCGTTGCGCGCGCTGCTGGATGAACTCGATACATGGCCAGAAAAGCAGGCCCATCACCACTACGACGGCCTGACTGCTCTGCAGATCCTGTTTATGGTTGCCAGCACGCGAGGCCGTGGCCTCAACGAATACACGCCGGTGCCCAAGCGCGCACCGGAGCGCAGCAACAGCGACTACGACGACCACCCGCATGCAGGTGCCTCGGGCGCCTGGTAGGAACCATCATGGGAAAAATCCTTGACCAGTTTGGGCGGCCCTTTGAACGGGTCGCCTTGACCGAATCCCAATCGGCACGCCTCCAGGCGCTGCAGCACGACTTTGCTGGGCATCCATCCAGGGGGCTGACCCCGGCCAAGCTGGCCAGCATCCTGGAGCTGGCGGAGCAAGGCGACCTGATGGCTCAGTCTGATCTCTTTCAGGACATGGAAGAAAAGGACGGCCATATCTTCGCCGAGATGAGCAAGCGCAAGCGCGCGCTGCTCACCTTGGACTGGAACGTCGTCCCGCCGAAGAACGCCACGGCCGAGGAGAAGAGCCACGCGGAGCTGATCGACGAATGGTTCCGTGACCTGCCGGATCTCGACGACGTCCTCCTCGATTTGCTGGATGGCATCGGGCATGGCTTCTCGGCACTGGAGATCACCTGGGAACGTGTCGACGGCACATGGCTGCCTGCTCGCTTCGAGCATCGGCCGCAACGCTGGTTCATGACGCCGTATGGCCAGCCGAACGAACTGCGTCTGCGCGGCAATGCGGTGGCCGGCATCGAGCTGTGGCCATTCGGATGGACGGTCCATCGGCACAAAGCCAAGTCGGGCTTCATCGGCCGCAGTGGCCTGCATCGCGTTCTCGCCTGGCCGTTTATCTTCAAGAATTTCTCGGTGCGCGACCTCGCCGAGTTTCTGGAGATCTATGGGTTGCCGCTGCGTGTGGGCACCTATGGTGCCGGCGCCGGCGCGGACGAGAAGTCCGCGCTGCTGCGTGCTGTCACCGAGATCGGCCACAACGCCGCCGGCATCATTCCCGAAGGCATGAAAATCGACTTCCAGTCGGCAGCCGAAGGGTCCGAGAAGCCTTACGAGGCGATGATCGGCTGGTGCGAACGGACGCAGTCAAAGGTAATCCTGGGCGGCACGCTCACCAGCCAGGCCGACGGCAAGTCGTCGACCAATGCCCTGGGCAACGTGCACAATGAAGTCCGTCACGACCTGATGGTGTCGGATGCCAGGCAACTGGCTGGCACGATCAAGCGCGACATCATCTTTGCCATCTGCGCCCTTAACTTCGGGATCACCGATCGTCGCCGGATTCCCGACTTCGTCTTCGACACTCGGGAGCCGGAAGATCTGAAGCTGTACGCCGAGGCGCTGCCCGAACTGGTGGGCATTGGCATGAAGGTGCCTGTCAACTGGGCGCATGAGAAGCTGGCCATCCCAATGCCGGCCGAAGGGGAGGAAGTCCTCCGGGTGGCGCGCCCTGAGATGGCCGTCCCGCCCGAGATGCGACCGAAGGAAGTCTCGCCCGCGACTGGAAAGGCCGCCTTGACCTACCGGGCCGTCCTGACAAACGCCCAGGGTGAGATCGTCTATCCCGATCAGCACGCGATCGACACGACCGTGACTGGCCTTCCGGCCGAAACGCTCAATGCGGAGATGGCTCGGATGCTCGCCCCGGCCATCGAGGCCATTCGTGCCGGGGAAGAGCCTGACCAGGCCATCGCTGCCCTGGTAGCAGCGTACCCAAATCTCGATGACAAGGCCGTGACCGATCTGCTGGCTCGGGCGATCTTTGTCGCGGATGTCTGGGGGCGGCTGAATGGCGACGCCTGATCTGGCGTACGCGCTGGGCCTGCCGCCCGAAGAAGCGATCCGCTTCTTTGAGAGCAAGGGCTACACCATCGGGTTCAAGTGGCAGGACGTCTGGCAGGAAGCCCATTCGCGGGCCTTTACCGTGGCGGGTGTCATGAAGATGGACGTCCTCCAGGACATCCGCTCGGCGATGGACAAGGCCATTCGGGAAGGCGGCACGCTTGCGGACTTCCGCAAGACGATGCTGCCCACTCTGGAAACCAAGGGCTGGCTGGGCAAAGGTCTGGTCGTCGACCAGGAGAGCGGCGAGATTCAGGGCAAACGCCTCACGCCACGGCGCCTGCAGACGATCTTCGAGACCAATATGCAGTCGGCTTACTCGGCGGGCCGGTACCAGGCCCAGTTGGAGAATGCCGACGAGCGGCCGTTTTGGGAATACGTCGCAATCCTGGACAGCCGGACCCGGCCATCGCACCGCGCCCAGCACGGCCGTATCTTCCCAGCCACCGATCCGTATTGGCGCTACTTCTATCCGCCCAATGGCTGGCGCTGCCGGTGCCGCGTGCGAGCGCGCAGCCGCGCCGATATGGAACGTCTTAACCTTGCGGCGGCCAGCAGTGAGGGACGCCTGGAGGAAGTCGACCAGGTCATCGATCGAGACGGGAACACCAGGCCGGCGATGGCGTACCGAGATCCCGTCTCGGGAAAGACCTTCATGGCGGATGCCGGCTTCGGGTACAACGCCGGCCGCGCCGGCTTCCAGCCCGAGCTGGACCGATACCCGGCCGACGTGGCAAGGCAGTACGTTAAGGGCAGCCTGACTGGGCCAGCGTTTCAGCGTTGGTACGAGAAGACCGAAACCCTGGTTAAGGCGGCACAGGAGGCCATGCCTGGCGCAACAAAAGAGGCCGTTCGTGCAACGGTAGGCGGTCAGCTCGACAACGGTCAACGGTTTCCCGTGGGCATCCTGGGTGCGGGCGATCGTGCAGCGCTGGGCGTCGATTCACAGACGGTATGGCTGTCCGAGGAAACGCTGGCCAAGCAACTGGTGAACCGAGGCGGCCAGGCGATCGACATGGCCGACTATTGGCGCGTCCAGGCGGTCATCGAGGAGGCACAGCTCGTGGTGCGTGACGGGGATACGAGCTTGGTATTCGTGCGCCAGGAGGAGCGGCTTTATCACGCCGTCATCAAGGCCACCAGGAGCGGCAAGGCGCTCTTTCTGACGTCGTTCCGGGAAACCAATATGGCTGAGGCCAGACGGGCATTGCGGCGGGGTGAAGTCGTGCGCAATGAGCTGGAAGAGAAATGAGCCTCAGGAGGGTACTCCCTATTTCCCTCACGCGATCCGCCCTGGGACTGGGTCCAAAGCGTCCTACGGCCGGGAGATTCACCGTGTTTCCGAGGCTCAAGGAGGAGTATAGAGCATGATCGAACTGAAGATCGACACCACGACCGTCAAACGGGCACTCGGCCGCCTGGAGGGCTTCCAGCGCAGCAAGCGGCCGCTGATGCGCAAGCTGGCGGCCATCATGGCCGATGCTGTCGAGGAGAACTTCGCCCAGGAAGGCCGCCCCAAGTGGCTCGGCCTGGCCAAGTCCACTCGCAAACGCCGGCCGGACGGCAAGATCCTCCAGGCGAGCGGGAGGCTGGCTGCTTCTATACAGAGCCAGGCCGACAGCGATTCGGCTGCCGTGGGGACCAGCGTCAAATATGCCGCTATCCACCAGCTCGGCGGTGAGATCACCCGCGCCGCTCATTCTGGCTGGGTCCGGTTGCGCACGGACGCTAAGGGCAGCCTGTTGCGCCAAGGTGAGAAAGGCCGTGCTGCCCACCTGGCTGTCTTTGCCAAGGATTCCCACAAGCGGGTACGGAAGGTCCGTTATACGACCGGGGAAAGCAAGGTCACCATGCCGGCACGCCCGTTCCTCGCTCTGACGCCGGCTGACGAGGACGAGATCGAATCAACGGTCTCAAGTTATCTGGCCGACCTGCTGGGCTAGTTGGCTGGTCGCACTCTCCCGACCAAATGTCATTATTCCGCTATGCTTCGGGTCTACGGATTATCGGGGGACCAAAGAATGAAAAGCCCATATGGCATAAATCGCTGCCCGCACTGCAGCGTTGCCGATCCCAACCTCGAAGAAGTTGCAACGATCAAGGCAGAGAGACACGGCCATGACTTTCTCTCGCGCGCTTACAAATGCGCATCGTGCGACAACGTGACGGTTGTGAAATGCACCTTGTTTGGTCAACCGATTGCTGTGTGGCCGGGGCCGAAATCCTACTCAAACGACATACCGACCCCGGCGAGAAAAGCTCTTGAGGAGGCCCGATCAGCCGCCGCCGTGGCACCTTCGCTTAGTATTGTTGGCTCCGCCAGGGCTGTTGATTTCATGTTGACGCAACGGGGCTTCCCTGGTGGAAAGGGAACCAATCTAGCAGGGCGTATCAAGGCCGCAGAAGAGCAGCATGTCATAACTGCTGACATGAGAGAGTGGGCCGATGACGTGCGCCTAGATGCGAACGCCGAACGCCACGCCGACACTGATACATTTGAGACGACCCCAGCCGACGCCCAGCGCAACCTGCATTTTGCGGAAGCGCTTGCAGAAATTCTATTTGAGTTGCCTGCCCGAGTGACGCGGGGACGCGGTGAGGGTAAGGCAAACTAGCAATTTGAAAATTCGGCCCGTGGCGCGATTTGCCCCCCATCCCGCTACGCTGGCCTATCCCACCCGCCCAAAACATGGTTAAGGGCAGGTTAAAAACGGTCCTAGCCCGGTTTTCCCCTCCCGCTCTCCCTCGCACCCGCGCCTATCCAGCCGGGTGACACCCTTCCACCTCTGTTGATAGCCATGCCGCCGCCAAGATGGCGACATGGCTACTCCCCGCACCACCCATCCCCTTATTGCCTGTTTGTCCGTCGAGATCTCGACGATCTCAAGCGCCGTCCAGCTGATGCCGGCGGGCGCATTCCGCGCACTGGATGGTCGGCCCAAGGAATGCGACGCCTGGCACATCGATGCCACCATTGCTGCCGCCGTGGTCGCCGCCGTTGATGCCCGCAAGACGCCTCACGTCGTCGACTACGAGCACCAGACGCTCGCCGCCGCCAAGAACGGCCTGCCCGCGCCGGCTTCGGGCTGGTTCAGCCAGGTGGAATGGCGCGAAGGCGAAGGACTCTTCGCCACTGACATGGAATGGACTGCCAGGGCGCAGGCCATGATCGACGCCAAGGAATACCGCTTCATCTCGCCGGTGTTCACCTATGACGCCAAGACCGGCGCCGTGGGCCAACTGCTCCACGTAGCCCTCACCAACAATCCCGCGCTCGACGGCATGGACGAAGTCACCGTCGCCGCTGCCTCGCGCCTGATCGCCGATTTAACCGCCCAGACGGGGGCACTGCCCGTCGATCCCACTCAGGAGCCAGAAATGGATGAACTGCTGGAGCAGCTGCGTTGGCTGCTCAACCTGCCTGTCGGCGCCACGGCCGAGGATGTCAAGGCGCAGCTGCAAAAGCTGATTGCCCAGTTGTCGGAAGGAAAAGGCACGGCTGCCGCCTCGGTGAACGTGATCGATCTGGTCACCAACCAGGGCCAGCAAATCGTTGCTTTGTCCGCCAATCAGATCGACCCGGCCAAGTTCGTGCCGCTGTCAGTCGTCGACGGGCTGCGCACCGAAATCGCAGCACTCACGGCGCAGGTCGCCAACTCGGCGGCCCAGGCCAGTGCCGTCACGGTCGACGGCCTGGTGACGGTCGCACTGTCCGATGGGCGGCTGCATCCGACGATGGAAGCCTGGGCGCGCGCCCTAGGCGAGAAGGACATCGCCGCCCTGAAGGAATACGTCGACAAGAGCAAGCCGATCGCGGCGTTGACCTCCATGCAGACATCCGTCGTGGCGCCTGCCATTGCCAGTGGCCAAGGTCCGGCAGGCCAACCCGACGCCACGCAACTGGCCATCTGCTCGGCGCTCGGCGTCGACGCCGCCGCCTTCGCCAGCGCGGGCAAGTAGCCGCTCTGGCTCCCAGCTCACTTAACTACTGGAGATCAGCATGACTGCGCTCACAGGTGACCGCAACACCACCAACCGCGCCGGGACGGATTTCGAGTATCCGGTCGCGGCCAACGCCCGCATCTTCGCCGGTGCCATTGTGGCTATCGACACGGCCACGGCACTGGCGAACAAGGGCGCTACCAGCACCACGCTCAAATGCGTGGGCATTGCCCAGGCCGCTGCCGACAACACCGGTGGCGCTGCAGCTGCCATTCGCGTCCGCGTCCGCCGAGGTCTGTGGTGCCTGGCCAATTCGGGTGCAGCCGACCAGCTCACCCTGGCAGACGTGGGTGCGGACTGCTACCTGGTCGACGACCAGACGGTGGCCAAAACCAACGGCAGCAATACACGCTCGATCGCCGGCAAGGTGCGCGACATCGACGCTACCGGCGTCTGGGTCGAGTTCTAACGCAACCCCTCTCGCTTAACTATCGGAGAAATAGATGAAAGTCAGTCGAATGAATGTACTGGCGGTTGGTGCCGGATTGGCCGTCGTCGCCATCGTGGCCACGCTGGCCAGCTTGGCCGGCGCCGCCAACCCCGCCACGGCCGCCACGCTGGTGAGCTTCAATGTGGACCAGGTCGACCCGCGCCTCCTGGGCATTTGCGGCGCCGGCCTGGTGATCAACCGCAGCAACCTCAACTCCCTGTTCCAGGGATATAAGGTGCTGTTCCAGAAAGCCTTCGATGGTGTGCCGGCGGACTGGGACAAGGTGGCGATGCGCGTCCCGTCGACTTCGTCCAAGGAAGTCTACCCCTGGCTGGGTCAGACCACTCGTTTCCGTGAGTGGATCGGTGATCGCGTGCTGCAGAACTTGATGCTGCATGACTTCACCATCAAGAACAGGCCCTGGGAAAACACGATCACGATCGACCGCGACGAGATCGATGACGACTCGTATGGCGTGTATGCGCCGATGGTCTCGCAACTCGGCCAGGACGCCAAGCAGCATCCCGACGAGCTGGTCTTCAGTTTGCTTGCGTCCGGGTTCGGTGCAGCGTGCTACGACGGTCAGTATTTCTTCGACACGGACCACCCCGTGCTGCAGGCGGATGGCTCCATCGGCTCGGTGTCCAACTTCCAGGGTGGCGCCGGTACCGCCTGGTACCTGCTCGACACCAGCAAGATGGTCAAGCCGCTCATCTACCAGGTGCGCAAGGACTACAAGTTCGTGGCAATGGACCAGGAGACCGACGAGCAGGTCTTCACCAGCAAGAAGTTCCGCTACGGCGTCGACGCGCGCTCGAATGTCGGCTTCGGTCTGTGGCAGCTCGGCTATGCGTCCAAGCAGGACCTGACGCCGGAGAACTACGCCGCTGCCCGCGCCGCAATGATGTCCATGAAGGGCGACAACGGCAAGCCGCTCGGCGTGCGCCCGTCGCTCCTAGTGGTGCCGCCCAGCCTCGAAGGCAAGGGCTTGCAGATCCTGCAGGCCGAGAAGAACGCCAACGGCGCCGACAACATCTACCGCAACACCGCCCAGCTGCTGAACACCCCTTGGCTGAGCTGACGGGATAACACCCCGCCGAAGACTGCCGCGTGACGCCGTGAGCGCGGAGGAAGGCAGACCGGAACTCACGGTGCAGCTGCAGGGTTCCGGCTGGTTAAAACATCAATGATGGAGAGCCAAGATGGCCACCAAAGTGAAGGTTCTGCGCGTTATCAGCCGCCTGGACAAGTTTCGCCGCGCTGGACACGAGTTCGGCGCCAACGCGAAAAATATCCCGCTGGCATCGCTTTCTCAAGACCAGCTCACCGCGCTCAAGAGCGAGTCGAATCTGGTCTGCGTCGAGGCAGAGATGGTAGCCGACGAGCACGGCAACCTGGTCGAAGTCTCGGCAGAGCTGATCGACAGCGCTGCCCAGGATCTCCGCACCTGGGCGGACGAGCTGAATCGCCAGGCGAACGACCTGACCGAGCGCGAAGGCAACCTCGCCGATCGGGAAAAGGAACTCGGCAAGGCCCAGGCGGCGCTGACCGACCGTGAAACCGCCGTGGCCACCGCCGAAACGGCACTGGCCGAGCGCGAGACGGCCATTGTGAAGCGTGAAGCCGCTGCCACGGAAGCTGCGGCGAAAGCCACCGCCACCGGAAAAAGCAAGTAATGGCCTACGCAACGCGGGACGCGATGACGGCGCGCTTCGGTGAGGATGAGCTTATCGAGCTGACCGATCGTGACCAGGTCGGCGAGGTGAATGCCGAGCTGGTGGCTACGGCCCTGGAGGACGCCAGTGCCGAGATCGACAGCTACCTTGCCGGTCGGTACAGCGTCCCGCTTGCACAGGCACCGCGCTTCCTCGCCGGTCTCTGCCAGGACATCGCTCGTTATCGTCTGTGCGGTAGCGGCACTCGCAGCACTGACGAAATCAACGACCGCTACAAGAACGCCATCCGGTTCCTGGAGAAAGTCGCCAACGGCTCTGTCTCCATCGGCCCCGTCGCCCAGGCTTCGGTGCCGGCGGCCAGTAACCAGGTGATCTTCAACAGCGGCGCTAAGGCATTTGGCCGTGGGCGAGGTGCGCTGTGATCGAGATGGCGGGCATGCCGATTATCACGGCCGTCGAGCTAGCCATTGTTGCCAGGCTGCGCCTCGGCCTGGGCAATATGGTTAAGTCCGTCGAAACCTATGGCGGTGAGCTGGACGACGAGACGGATGAGGTGATCCGTCGCTTTCCGGCAGCCTGGGTGACGTTCGGTGGCGTGCGCGAATCCTCGCCCGTGGCGACGAGCCGTGAGAAGTGGAAGAAGGAAGCGTTGTTCGCTGTCATGGTCGGCGCACGCAGTATCCGAAACGAGCAGGCAGCCAGGCACGGCGGTGCTGGTCGCCACGAGGTTGGCACCAACCAGCTGATCTATGCGGTGAACCGACTGCTGACTCAGCAGGACCTCGGTTTGCCCATTCGAGAGCTGGCACCTGGTCGAGTTCGCACGCTGCGGCACGTTCTGCTGCAGCGTGAAGCGTTTTCCTGCTTCGCCATCGAGTTTCACACGGCTTGGATCGACGAAGCCCTGCCGCGCGATCGCTTCCCGGCGCCCCACGGGCCGAACGACCCGGACGCCATCTTCGCGGAGCACGACGGCGAACTCGGCGAACCTGATCCCGACTGGCTCCGCACCGGCCTGAACTACTACCTGGCGCCCGACGACGGCAAGCCGGACGCCACCGATCTCATTGGCCCCGATAAGGAGTAAGCCATGAAAGTCAAAGCTGCACCCGGACTGCGGGTGCCGACCGAACATAACGCGCGCCGCTACATCACTGACGAAGCGGTGGACGTGCCACGCAGCGCGTACTACCTGCGCGCAGTCGCTGATGGCGATCTGGTCGAAATCGCCGAGGAAGAATCGACCGCCGACAGCGCCCCAGCCGGGATTGCCGAGGCGGCGGGTACACCCACCAAGAAGACCCGCTGATGTCACGTTAAGGCACCGCCAAAGGAACCGCCCATGTCCAGCCCGAATATCAGTTTCGACGACATCCCAGGCAGCATCCGCAAGCCTGGTAAGTATTTCGAGTTCAACACCAAGCTGGCAGTCCGCACTCTGCCGGGCAATCAGCAAAAGATGCTGATCGTCGGACAGCGCCTGGCCGCTGGCACGCAGCCCGCACTTGTGTCCGCCAATGTCTTCAGTGACGAAGAGGCCGCGCAGTTGTTCGGTCGCGGGTCACTCGCTCACCTGATGGTCAGCTCGGCTATCAAGTCCAACCCGTACCTGCAGCTCACGGTGATCGCCGTCGACGATGCCCAGGCGGGCATTGCGGCTGCCGCCGAAATCTCGCTCACGGGTCCAGCTACCTCCGCCGGCGTCGTCAGTGTGGTGGTTGGCGACGTGCGCACAGATGTCGCAGTCTCCGCCGCAGATACGGCTACCGTGGTCGCCGCTGCGCTGGCGGCTGCTCTGGGCAAGCAGGTGAATCTGCCAGTCACGGCTGCGGCCAATACCGGGAAAGTCACGCTGACGGCACGCAACAAGGGGGCGGCTGGTAACGGCATCAAACTCGGCGCCATTAGCACGGCTGCAGGCGTGACCATCACCGCACCGGCAATGTCCGGTGGGCAGATCGATCCGGATGTGACGCCAGCACTGGCCGTGGTGGTCAATGGTGGCCATGACATCGTGGTCGATCCCTTTGCTACCCAGGCGAGCCTGACGGCATTGCGCTCGCACCTGAACTTCGTGTCCGGCCCGCGCGAGCAACGCGGTTCCATCGGTGTCTGGGGCTGGCCAAGCTCTCTCGCCACCGGCACGACGCTGACCAGCCAGACCAACAACGGCCGGATCACAGGCGGCTGGCATCGCGGCTCCGTGAAGCTGCCGTGCGAGATTGCTGCCGGCTATGCGGCCGTGATTGCCAGCGAAGAAGATCCGGCGCGCCCGCTTAACACCCTGGCGATCGCCAGCCTGGACGTCACCAGCATCGATCAGCGCCCGAGTGTTACCGAGCAGGAGAACGCGCTCTACAACGGCCTCACGCCGCTCGAAGTTGGCCCAGGTGATGTCGTGCAGATCGTTCGCGCGATCACGACCTACACCAAGGACCCGCAGGGCATCGACGACGTTTCGCTGCTGGATTTGACCACGATCCGCACCCTCGATTACGTGCGCAAGGCTTGCCGCGAGCGTGTGGCCCTGCGATTCCCGCGCGAGAAGCTGTCCGATCGCACGCCCCCGAAGGTGCGGTCGGAGTTGCTCGATGTTCTGCTCAAGCTGGAGGAACTGGAGATTGTCGAGGCGGTCGACGACAACGCCGACGGGCTGCTCCTGGAGCGTGACAGCCAGGATGTGAATCGCCTGAATGCAAAGATCCCTTGCGACGTCGTGAACGGTCTGCACGTGTTTGCTGGCCGCATCGACCTGTTGCTGTAACCGAGAGCGCAAGCTCGCATCCCGAGGAGAGCCAATATGGCACTGCAGGAATACGCCGGCGCTGTCGTGCTGGAAGTCGACGGCAAGGAAGTCGAGGTCATCGACGTCAGTATCTCGGCGCGAACCGGCCGCAAGCTGGTCAAGACCATGAATCGAACCGGTCGCGCCAAGGGCTTCGCCAGAGGCATCGCCGAGTACGAGCTGTCGGCCACGGTCGCCGTGCCGCTGACCGGCGATATCGATTGGGAAAAGATCGAAGGCTCCAAGCTCACGATCTATCCGCTCAGTCCGGGCGGCAAGCGCGAAAGCTACGTCGACTGCTTCACGACGGACGTCGGCGACAAGTACACGGTGGACAGCGAAGCCCGTCGTGACATCAAGCTCCAGGCTCTGCGCAAGGTGATCGAATGATGATCGAAAAAGGAAGCCTCGACTACGGTGTGGAATTCCCAGCCGATTCCGGCGAGTTCCACTTCGATTTCGAGATGCGACTGCCGACGATCGAGGACAACGTCAGCGCGATTGAGGAGGTCGGTACGGGATCGTCTCTGCGCATGAATGTCGCCATGCTGGCCCGCTGCCTGGTGAGCCTGGGTGACATTCCCACGGAAGCGATCACCACCGATCTGCTCAACACGATGGTCGACGACGACTACGACGTGCTGTCGGCAGCGAGGGATGCGCTTAAAAAAAAGCGGAAGCGGTCGAACGCTGCCTCGGCGACTATCGCCTCGCCGTCGTCCTCCTCGGAAAGCACGGCATCCCCGAGTCCCGCGTCCGTCAGTTGACCGCACCCGAACTGGAGGGTTACTTCACCGCGATCGGCCGCATGTATAGCGGCGGTCGCGGTAAGGGTGACGGTAGCGGCGATACGACGACCCGGAAGATCACCAGCAACCGCAAGAAGAAACGGAAATAGCCAATGGGTACCGATCTCCAGGTTGCCTTGCAACTCAAGGCGCGCGACGAAGGCTCGCGCGTTGTCGCACGTGGCCTGTCCGATGTCGTCAAACAAACCGAGGCAGCCGAGCGATCGACCAGCGGACTTAACCGCGAGAACCGGCGCCTCGCCGACGCCCGCCAGATCCTGGGCGTGCGGTCGGAACAGGCCGTACAGCGGGAGATCCGGCAGACGCAGGCGGCCTATTCGCGCCTGGCAACATCCGGCTTCAATTCCGCACGGGAGCAATCGCGCGCTTATGAGGCCATGACGCAGCGCGTCCGGGAGCTGCGGCGTGAGATGGCCGGCGTCAGCACAGCACAGCGTGCGATATCGGGAGCCGCCAGGGGGCTAGTGGCCGGAGGCGCAGCAGCAATGGCGGCCGGCTATGTCGTGGCACAGCCAATGCGGCGCGTCGCTAGCTACGACATGCGTCTGGCGCAGATGGCCAATACGGCATTTTCTGAAACCGAGGACAAAAACGGTCGCAAGTATTCTGAAGCGGAGCAGCTTGAACGCCGCCGGCGTGGCAAGGCCCAGCTCGAAGGCTACATCAGCACGGCGACTGGCGAGGGTGGCACGCGTGATGACACCGCCGCTGCCCTGGACAAACTCATCGCCCGTGGCATCTTCTCGCCCGAGAAGGCCGGTGACCTGTTGCCCACCATCAACAAGGCTGCCACCGCTGCTGGCTCGACCTCGGAAGAAATGACCGACGTGGTCATGGCCGCAGTTCAAAACGCGAAGATCCCCGTCGAACAGATCCCGAAGGCGTTGGGCATGGCGCTGCGTGCTGGCCAGATGGGTGGATTCGAACTCAAGGACATGGCGCGCTGGCTGCCGAAGATGCTGGCGATGGGCGGTCTCTCTGGCCTGCGCGGCCAGGATGGACTCGCATCGATTCTGGCGGCAAGCCAGCTGGCCGTGACGGCCGCCGGCGGCAGCGACGATGCGGGTAACAACGTGGTCAATCTGCTGCAGAAGATCACGTCGGCCGACACCGCAGCAGACTTCAAGAAGCTGTCCTCGAAGACGCTCGGGACCAAGGGCAAGGGCGAGGCCGGTATTGATCTGTACGGTACCCTTGCCCAAGCTCGCCAGGAAGGCGTCGACCCGGTCGAAGCCTTCACGCGCCTGGTGCGACGTGTTGCTGCGTCCGACAAGGACTTTGCAACCATGCAGAAGCGCGCCCAAGACAGCAAGGATGACAAGGACAAGTCTGCGATGTACGGCGGGATGGCAGACATCCTGATGTCACGCGGCGTTGGCAAGACGATCCAAGATCGCCAGGCAATGCTCGGCCTGTTACCGATGCTGTTTAACCCTGCGGCCTACCAGAACATGAAGCGCGGTATCCTCCAGGGCGACGAGACCGCACTGAACGTCAACCAAGCGTTTATCAAAGAGCAAGCGGCATTCAAGTTTCAGCAAGGGCAAAACACCATCGAGAAAGGCGAGTACGACGCTTTTGGCGGTCTCACCAATGTTGCGGGCGACGTGGCGCTAAAGCTCTCGGAATATGGTTCCAAGTATCCAGCGCTGACCGCCTCCCTGGTTGGGGCCACAGTGGCCGTCAAGGCGATGGCGGCCGCCGCACTGGCGGGCGGTGCTGCAAACCTGCTCGCCGGCCGTGCCGGCGCCGCAGCTGGCGCCGGAGCGTTGGCGTCCGCCGGCGGAGCTGGAGGTCTCGCCGGGATGGCCGGCAGTGCCGCACGCTTCGCCAAGTTTGCCGCGCCGGTTGCAATGCTAGGCGGCGCCTTTGAAGCGTACAACGTCAGCCAGAACAGCATGCTGACGGATGCCCAGCGCAAGAGCGAATACACCCGCGTGACTGGCGGCGTGGGCGGCGCACTGGCTGGCGCCGCGATGGGCGCCGCCGCTGGCTCAGTGGTTCCTGTGGTCGGCACCGCCATCGGTGGCATCGCTGGCGGCATCCTGGGAAGCCTCGGGGGCGAGAGCCTGGGCAAGATGCTTGGTGACGCACTGTTCCGCGCAGAGACGGCCAAGCAGCCCCAGCCAATCTCGATCCAATCGACACTTAACGTCGATGGTCAGCAGATCGCGCAGGCGGTCAACAACGTCAACGCCACGACGGCACGGAGACAATAATGGGCTGGGAAGAAGCTCTGCTCGATGCGTCGTTCCGGGGCGCGAAGTTTGACTGCGTGCGCACCCGCGACGCAGCACAGCATGACGTGGCTCGTTTCAAGTACCCATATCTAGACGGGGAAGACACCGACGACCTGGGCCGGGGAGCGCGCGACATCTCGATCACGGCGGTGTTCTTTGGCGACGACTACGAACTGCGGATGCGGGTGTTCGTCAAGGTTCTCGATGCGCGCGGGCCGGGCGAGCTCATTCACCCCGTGTTCGGCAGCATCAAAGTCCAGGTCCTCGACTACGATGTAGAACATGACGCCGAATCGCCGGATGCGGCAACGGTCACGGTCCGAATGATCGAGACGGCGACGTCCAATCCGTTCTTCGTGAAAGAGCTACCGGTGCAGAAGGCTGCTGCGGCCAGTCAGCTCTCCGGCATCGCGTCACTCAAAGGTATTGATCTGTTCTCCACCGCGATGGCGGGCATCAAGGCCGTCAAAGGCGGTTTGAGATCGCTCACCTCGCTACGCAGTGTCATGATGGGCACGCTGGGTGGCTTGCGCAACATGGTTACAGGCTTCATTGGCACAACGCTGGATCTGATTGACTTCCCCAGGGCATTCTCGGCTGACCTGACGGGCATGCTGACGAACATGGTGGACCTCCGCTCTTTCGACGTGGGCGTCATATCGAGCGACTGGAAGAGCGTCGTCAACCAGCTCGACTACGTTGTACGCCTTCCCGCAGACGTGGCCAGCGGTACCGTAACGCCCTATGGCGACAGCGGTGTGGGTTCGGGATCTAGTCTTGCCGCTACCAAGCCGATTCCCGCCGACCCCGTGCACGTGGCCACCGTCGATGCTGTGGTCAAGCTGGCCGTCGCAACGACATTGGCGGACGTTGCAGCTACGGTCCTGCAGGCTGAAGCCGACGAACCGACGTTGTCCCCGCTGGATATCGAGGCAATCAACAATGACGTCCGCGATCACATTGAGCTGGCGATTGATGCGACACGGGATCTGTACCCCGTCGACCAGGCGCGACCGGTCATCCAGGCGCTGCGCGATACTGCCGCAGCGGTGCAAGACGCTGCCATTGCTGTGGTTGACGCGCGGCCGCCTCTCGGCCAGCGCGTTGTAGAAGTTCCCGGAAACCTGCATCTTGTCGCGTACCGCTGGTATGGAGACTACACGCGGGCAACTGAATTGCTGCGCCTGAACCCTAAGCTTCCCAACCCGAACAACATCCAGGCGGGCGACGTCCTGTTTGCCTATGCAAGATAGTGATCCGCAGAACGACGTGAGTCTCCTGATCGGGGGGAAGGTTCATAGCACCTGGACACGCTATGAGATCGACTCGGATCTACAAATCCCAGCCGACGCCTGGCAGGTGAGCCTTGGGCTGCCTGAGGGCGCTATTCCGCCGATCGTGGAGGAAGGCGCGCCGGTCGAGGTCCGCATCGGCTCGGATACCGTACTCACTGGTCGCATCGACGATATCGCGCACGAGGTCTCTAAGGATGCCAACGATCTTTCGATCAGCGGCCGCGACGGTGCTGCTGTCCTGGTCGACTGCTCGTCGCCCATCTTTACCGCCAAGATGGCGACTCTGGCGGAGGTTGTCGCAAACGTGGTTAAACCGCTCGGGATCACTAAGATCCGGATTGATGCGGACAGAACGGTCACGACGGAAAAGGTCAACGTGGAGCCAGGCGATGCAGCCTGGGACACACTTGTGCATGCGGCCGAGGCCAATGGCCTATGGCCCTGGTTCGAGCCGGACGGAACGCTAGTCGTTGGGGGACCGGACTACACCAAGCCGCCGGTGGCCAGTCTGGTGATGAAGCGCAGTGGCCGTGGGAACAACCTGCTCAAGCTCGGGCACACGAGATCGATGGCTGACCGGTACTCGGAGGTGACGGTGCTAGGCCAGGCGCATGGCACGCACGTCGAAGCAGGCCAGAACGCTATCCGTGCGACCGTGCGCGATCAGGGCGTCAGTTTGTATCGGCCCAAGATCATCATTGACCACGATGCAGATAAGCGTCAGACCGCGATCTCGCGCGCCCGCAAGATCATTTCGGACTCGCGCCTGAAGGGCCGGACATTGAGTGCAAAGGTCAAGGGCCATCGAACAAGCGACGGCATCTTATGGGCACCTGGTCAGCGCATCCACATCCTCAGCGAGCCGCACGATATCAATGCAGTGTACTTCGTGATGGCGCGCAAATTTATCGGCGGCCGCGGCGAAGGCAAGATCACCATGCTGACGCTCAAGGAAGACGGCGTGTGGGTCTTGGATGCTCATCCGCACAAGCGGGCGAAGAAGCGAGCGAAGGGGCGTACTTCGAAGGGCGAGATTTTGGAGATCGTCGATGTGGGGTGAGGTTGATAAGCGCATTCGCCGTGCGATGTCCGGTGTGCGTAGCGCCTTTCGCGGCGTGCTGGCTATGGTCAGCAGTGATAGCACGGTCCAATTCGCCCAGGGCGAAGGTTTGGCTGGCGAAACCATGCAGGACGTCGAGCTGTTCCAGCACTATGGCTACACGTCCAACCCGCCACAGGGCAGTATGGCAGTTGTGTTGCCCATCGGTGGACGTACTAGCCACGGCATCGTGATCGCAACTGAGCACGGTACTTACCGCCTCAAGGCTCTTAAGCCTGGCGAGGTGGCGCTCTATACCGATGAAGGCGCCAAGGTGGTCCTCAAGCGCGGCCGCATCATCGAGACCGACTGCGACATCTACCGCGTCAACTGCAATGTCTACGAAGTCAACGCGGCCGAGAAGTCGGATTTCAATACGCCGATGCTGACGGCCAGCGAGCAGCTGACCGCTCAGGAAAAGATCAACGGCAATGGCGGCATGGCCATCAAAGGCGGCGACGGCGCAACGTTCCAGGGGAACGTTCAACAAACCGGCGGAAACTACGTGACAGATGGTGACGTCAAGGCATCAAACAAGAGCTTTGTCGGCCACCGTCACCCCGAAACTGGTGCCACCACTGGCACACCAATCTAGCAATCCGTCTGATCAGGGAGTCCGCCCCAGGCATTGAGCTTTAGGCGATACTCCTGTTCGCCTCGCAATCGCTGAGCCAGCAGAAACCGCTCCAAGTCGTTCGGCCGAGACACCCTCCTAGCAGCGATAGGTTCTGTCAGCATACGAATCTCTTCGCCATCGCCGTCTTCTTCGCCGGTGTAGATGGCGACCTTGAAGACGTTATCGAAGTCATGAAACTCAGGGACACACCGATAAGGCTTGAATGCCTGTTTGGTAAAGGCGATGATTTCTTCGTTAGAAAGACGGGTCATAATAGAGTCTCCAGGGAATAGGCTGCACTCGCATTGTAGCAATGCGCTAAAGGTGATTACGGCAGCTGGTGGTGACATCCACCACCATACGTCCACCACCGTCGCATGGGGAAAATCGCCTCATGGACGCGCTTCTCGATCCGCAAACCGGTAGCTACACCGGCAAACGGACAACCACCCTCGCCAATGCTGTCTACCTGCGGCTGCAAACGCCGCTGGGTAGCTGGTGGGCCGACAAGACGCTCGGCTCCCGTCTGCACGAACTCAAGCGCGAAAAGGACAAGGCGCGGGTGGCCACACTCGCCCGACAGTACGCCGAACAAGCCCTGCAACCGTTGCTCGATGATGGACGGGCAGACGCCATCACTGTCACCACCTCACGTCCTCTACCCGGATGGTTGGTTTTGCTCATCGAGGTCGAGCAGACCGGCGGGGAGATCCAACACTTCCAGCACCCCGTGCGAGTCGTCTAATGTCGTTTCCCGTCCCATCTTTCGTCTCGATCCGCAACGACTTGCTGCGCGACCTTAAGTCTTTGCTGCTGGACGCTGACGTCGGCCCGGACAGCGATTTCTTCGTCCGTGCAACGTCGGTGGCCAGCGCGATCGAGGGGCTGTACGAACATCAGGCGTGGCTGGTTAAACAGATTTTCCCGGACACGGCAGACTCGGAATACCTAGCATTACATGCCCAGGTGCGGGGGCTGCGATACAAGCCCGCAAAAGTGGCCGCTGGCAAGGTGGCGATGCGAGGCGTTGCCGGCAGCCCGATTGCCAGCGGGTTGGTCTTCAAGTTGGGCGATGCTGCGTACACCACGACCGAAGCGGGCGCACTAGATGGGACAGGCAACGCAGTGATTGCGGCCGTGGCCAATGTTGCAGGGATAGCAGGCAATGTTGCTTCCGGCGTCGTCGGAACCCTCTCCGCGCCACCAATTGGCGTCGTGAGCGCAATCACGGTCGTGGAGATGCTCGGTGGCGTCGATCAGGAAACAGATGCAGAACTCCTGACCCGTCTGTTGGACCTGATTCGCCGCCCGCCTGCCGGCGGCAATCGCTATGACTATCGCCGATGGGCAATGGAAGTGCCAGGCGTCTCGGCCGCGTACGTCTATCCCCTGCGACGTGGGCTAGGCACCGTTGATGTCGTGATCACGTCCGCAGGGGCTTTACCGTCGCAGGGCACAATCGACGCCGTGCAGGCGCACATCAACGACATGCGGCCAGTCACTGCCAAAGATAGTCTCGTCTTGGCGCCAACGCCTCGGCTCGTTGATCTGAGCACCGCCGTTTCTCTAAGCGGCCTCGCGTTGGAGGCGGCACGAGACCAGATCACCAGCGCAGAGGCGGCCTACTTTAACCAGATGGAACCCGGCGAGGTGGGCTATCGCAGCAGGATCGAGGCCATCATTTCTGGCATCGCTGGGATCGTTGATAGGCAGGTAACCCTTCCCGTTGCAAACGTGATTCCGGTGGTCGATGCCACCAAGGTTGAATGGTTGCGCCTAGGCAATGTCAACGTGTCTCTACTGGCATGAATCACAGAGATCTTCTCACTCGCCTTCTGCCCCCGGAAAGCTACTCGCCGCTTGCAACGTCACTGGCCGAAGAACTTGCATCCGAGGGGAATGCACTGGACGCATCAGCGGCGTCCGCTAAGCAGGCGGCTGGCGGAATTACCCCGTTCTTCGCCTCGCAACTGTTGCCCGACTGGGAGCGTGTTTGTGGCATTACACCTGTAGTTGGCGCGCCATACCAAGTGAGGCTGCAGGCCGTTCTGGCCAAGCTATCCGAGACCGGCGGGCTGTCTATTTCGTACTTCACGCGCCTGGCTGCGGGGCTTGGCTACACCGTCACGATCGACGAACCGCGCCCGTTTCGCGCTGGCAACTCCAGAGCGGGTCAAAGGATCGCTGCGTTTGATGTCATTTGGGTCTGGCGCGTCAATGTAGCCGGCAGCGCGACACGTGCCTACCGCTTTCGTGCGGGGATGAGCCGCGCCGGTGAGCGCCTAACCTATTCAGCCGATCCCGTGATTGAGAGCATGTTCAATGCGTTAAAGCCAGCACATACGCAGGCGGTCTATACCTATTTGGGGTAATCGATGGAACGAATTAACACGGCAGACAAGCGCTTTAGCGATGGAACCGCAGCGGCCGGCTATCTCGACGGCACGGTGGTCATTGCGAAGTGGCTCAATGACATGCAGGAAGAGGTGTCGTCGGTCATTGAGGCGACTGACGTAACCCTAGATGGAACGAAGCAAGACCAGTTGTTGACAGCTATCAAAATGCTGTTGAAGAAGCAGGCGCTTCATGGCCAGTGTCGGCTGGCGAAGTCGGGGGCCAACGTCGTGCTGCTTCCCTGTAATGGAAACAGCCTGAATATTGGCGGGGTCGTATGCAAGATCCCTGCGCCCGGCGTCAGTTTGCCTCCGACCGGCCTCACCCCTGGCACGGAATACTACGTCTATGCCTACATGAACGCTGGCGCGATGACACTGGAGGCCAGCACGACAGGGCATTCGACGGACGCGGACACCGGTGTTGAGATCAAGACGGGGGATGCGACGCGGACGCTGGTCGGCTATGTTCGGCCGATCGCTGGCCCGGCCTTTCAAGACACCTCGAAACAGCGACTAGTGCGGACCTGGTTCAATGACTTTGGTATTGCCGGGCTGGGGTCATTTACTGCGAATCGCCAGACCAACAGCACATCGTACGTCGAGCTTCACAGCGAAATCCGCTGCGAGTTCCTGTTGTGGGCGGGGGAAATCGTCATCGTAGGAGGGTCTGGCATCTCGTCCCAAAGTTCGAACGGCCTGAACTCGGTTGCCGTAGGCTTCGATGGCATTGCAAATCTCGAACTGGGATCGTACTCAGCAGGATACGTTGCTGCAGCTGGCGGCTTCGCCTGTCCATACACAATCAATCTCCCCAAGCCAGGATTGAGTGAGGGCTATCACTTTGTCACTCTTGCTGGGAAGGTTCAGAACGGACTTGGAACGTGGTCCGGTGGCACTACGCTTCCGACTACGCCGGATCAATGCACCCTCACCACATACATCAGGAAGTGAATCGCGCATGAAATACTTCGCCTTTGGGGACTCTATTACCGCCAATGCGGGAGCCAGCTCAAATCAAAAGAGCTACATCGGCCTTCTGAATGTCGATCTCGGCGTGGTCGTTGACAATGGTGCCGTTTCCACGAGCATGGCAATGGATCAAGCCGACGCAGTCTATTCGCGGCAGCCTGCTCAAGGCGACAGTAGCATTGTGGCGTTGGGCACGAACGATCAAGCCAAGTACGACGTGGACCCCGCGAAGCGTGGCTATTTCATTGATGCGCTGCGAGCATTCGCCGTATGGCTCGGCGCGGAGGTAAAGATCGCCAATCCAGCCAACGGCGTCATGTTCGGCGGAAATTGGACGAATGCTGGTTTGGCGTGGGGAACCTACGGAGCTGTGGGGGCTGGCGCTACCGCTCGCTTCAATGTTGATGGCGACTCTGTCAGCATCGGATCGATCCGCCAATACTCGAATCCCGGCCAGTTCATGGTGCGGATCGATGGCGTGGACAAGGGCCTATTCAGTATCGGTGGCGACGTTCGCACGATCTTGGGCAAGCCCTTCGGCCCCATGTGCTTAACGTTTTCCGGATTGGGAGTCGGATCGCATGTGGTGGAACTCTCCGCAATCTCGGCTAGCCCCAGCAATCCGGTGTACTTTCACTGGTTTTCCGCGAACCTGCCAAAGGCCAAAGTTGTTCTTGGCAATGTTCCTCACGCCCTGGCGTACACCTATGGTGGATCTGTGCAGAATGTCGATGCCTACAACGCCGCAATCTCATCGCTGGTGTTGGAGTTGCAAGGGTACGGCATCGATGCTGCCCTGGTTGACGAATGCGCAGCGCTTTCGCCCATCGATATGGCCGACAATGTGCATCCCAACGACTATGGGCACATGAAGCTACGCAACGAGTACTTCACAGCGCTCACAGACTCCGTGCCCCCTTTGGCATTGGTCGACGCAAAGATATTCTTGGGCAGCGATGGAAGGCTGTACGCAGGGCAGCCCGGTGCTCAAATACTGGTGGAGTCTGCCGCTTAGGCCGCATCTTGCCGCGTCTTTGCTGAAGCTAAGACCTTGTCAGGCGCTTTGCCGGCCAAGAGAAAGACTTCTCTTGGCGAGCGGGCGCCGGCGAACTCAATGTAGCGATAGGTGAAGGCGCTGAGAGCGAGTACAACAAGCCCAAATTCGGCTAGGAGAAGGGGGTTAAAGGGGTCTCTCAGCAGGTCCGGTCGGATCAGCAAGCCGTGCCAGCAGTAGATCGAAAAACACATTGCGCCTAGCACACGGAGCCACCAGGCAGACAGCGCGCGCGAAACCAGCGTTTTGGACTGAAGAGCGACGCAAAGCAGGCTTGCAAAGCCAAGCTGAGTTAGGTTGTTGAGGCCAGCTGCAATAACGACCGGGATACGTCCTTGGAGTCGCAAATCCCATAGGAGAGCTGCAACGATGAGCGACGTGACTGAGGCCACCATGAACGGAGTGGTTACCTTGGGAATTCGGCCATCGACATAGACCTTCGCAATGGCCATGCCGACCAGGAAATCGTCCATGCGCGAAAGGAAAGAATCCTTAATCGGATTTTGGTGGATGGCGTCAAAGGGAAAGTAAGCACCCGGTATGCGGATGAGCAGGGACGTCGCAAGAACGGCGAAGGTGACTCGCCAGAATCCGTATCGACTGAAGAGCCACAAGACCAGAGGCAGCGCTACGCTGAACCAGATCTCAATTGCCAAGGACCAGAACGGGCCATTGATAGTCGGAAAAAACTCGCTTTTGGTCAGCATGCTGCCGGTCGTCACGGCAAGCAACAATGATCGGTAGTTGTGTTGGCCATTGGCCATGCCGAAGGCGTAACTGACAACTGCCATGAACATGAATAGCGGAAGCAAGCGCAGCGATCGATGCTTGTAGAAGCTGATGGCGTCGGACTGGCTTCGCATCTGTCGCTCGCCATGTAGATAGGGAAGAGCGAGGACGAAGCCGGACAGTATGAAGAAAAGGCTTACGCCCATCCACGCATTGCCGGTGAGATACGGGAACTTCAAGCCCAACTTTTCCATTGAGAGCTTCCCGACAGCTGTTGCGATGGAGTGCTGGTAGATCACGAGCAGGATCGCAACGCCTCGGAGGCCATCGACGGCCGGGATGCGGCCGATATTCTTATTCATTCTTTCCCTCAGTGGCTGCCTTTCAGGTGCGGAGCGAGTAGGCCCACCCATGTTTGGTAGCCGAGGCCATTCAGGTGGATGCCGTCCGTTGTGTACTTCTCATTGAGTCGGCCATTTTCATCAGTCAGGTGTGGCCAAACATTGATGAATGTGACGCGATGCTCGGCCGCCAACAGTTCAATACGCTTGTTCAGTGCCTCTGCATTTACGTTGTCGAGATAGCCGTAGTCACCCTTTGGCAGTCGGTGGTACGGAAAGACGCTCTGGACGTAGATTCTCGCTTTGGGATTGGTCGAGATAAGCCTGGTTAAGATCTGCCGGTAGCGATCAATGGTGTCTTCCACCGATGCTCCCCAGAAGAGATCGTTTGTTCCGACCAAAAGAAAGACGGCCCGTGGTTTTAGTGCGGATACCTGATCAAGACGGTGCAGGATGCCGAATGTGTTGTCACCGCTGATACCCCTATTGATGATCTTGGCTGATGGGAAGAACTCATTCCAGGCGCCGAGATCGGTGAGGCTATCGCCGAGCATTACGGTAGCGCCCGAGCTGGCTGGGCGATGCGCAAACGAGTCCACCTTGTATCGGTAAGTGAAGTCCTCAGTCTCGGTGAAAATGTGCTCTATGGCCTTCTTTTTTGGGTCGACCTGCTCAGTCTGGGCAGGCGTCGGCGCTGCCGCATCGATTGGGCGGAAGGCGTAACCCAAAATACAGATGATCAATACAAGGGCGACGTTTAGAAGGATCGAGAGTCGATATCGCATCTTCGAGCGGCAGGTCAGGGAGGCGCTAATTGTATACACAACCTACCCCAGCCAGTGAGCATTCAGCGATGGCTCTTCGAGTGCCGGCGGAACGGCAAGGCTGAATTCCAAACTACGCGCAAATTAGTGCCAGACCGCGCGCGACGTTACACAAACGTCGATGAACGTCGAGAAGCTGGAGCCATTGATGAATGGCGAAGAAGAGAACTTCGGTGAACCGATGCAGATGTGTTTATGGTCCCGCCGACAGGAATCGAACCTGTATCTAGCGCTTAGGAGGCGCTCGTTCTATCCATTGAACTACGGCGAGCGGACCGTCTGCACCGTATCCGCGCCGCGCTTGCGCGGGCGGACCGGAAGACGGGGCGGAGTATAGCAAACTCCGCCAGCGCCGGATCACGGCGGACCCGCCCTCTGCTGGATACGCTCCCGTTGCGCATGCTGGCCCGCCCTTGGTGGCATCCGCGGTGGCAGGCACGGCCGGTGCGGGTGTCGCAGCTTTCCCAGTCGATCAGTCCGGACATGGCAGGCTCCCTTGATGATGATGGTGTGTCGAAGGATCAGGCGGCGGCGTGCAGGCTGGCGACGTGGACGCTCGACAGCATGGCCAGGGCCAGGTGCAACACCGTGACCATCGCGGCACCGGGGTTGCGCAGGCAGGTTTCCACTTGTTCGCTGCGGGCCTTGCCCAGCAGGCACCACGTGCAGAAGTGTTCGCAGTTGTTCGTCAGCAGGTGATAGCGGCTTTCGCCCAGACGGCTGCGGGCGCGGGCCACGGCCTCTGCGCCGAGGTAACGGGCGCATGGCTGGGACCGCACCGTCACGCCGTGGCCCTGGGCGAACTGTTCGAGCGTGGCTTCCTCGACCGGGCCGGCGTGCAGGGCGTGGCAGAAGCCGGCGTAATGAATCACCCGGCCTTGGCCAGCGTAGATGCCGTGGTGGGCGTAGCCATTGCGTTCCGTCACGAGATGGGCCCCTGGCAGATAGGCATCGTCCTGGCAGCTGGTTTGTTGTTGGTCTTGGGCGTTCATGGCGGATCTCGGTTCGGTGTCGGTGGCTGGCAGCCAGGGCTGCGTTATGCCTACCCAACCGCATCAAGCGTGCCAGATGACCGAATCCACGGTGCCACAACGGTTTGCGGGGGAATGGGACGAGATCGGCGGATATGGTTTGTCGGTACCGCACCAACAGAAATCCGGAAGTTGTGTTGGCGAATGACAGTCAGCGGCGCACTATCCGCCAGTCATCGGGGAGGCTCGGCGGGCGGACCCGCCATGACGGCACCAAACCACCACATCGCCGGCCAGTGTTGGCCGCATACCAACCAAGCAAGCGGCGTATTCGCCATAAGACGCCGGAAACACGTATCGGACACCACACCCTGACCGATGGCACACGGCTTGCTCCATCAAGGCACGCACCCATCGATGCCAGCCTCAGGAGACGAACATGGCGACCCTCACCATCCGCGATCTGAATACCCACCGCGAACTCGATTTCCGCGCCATGTCGGCCGTCCGGGGCGGTGGCGCGCCCTGGGTATTCGGCTGGATCCAGCCGTACATTGCATCCCGGCCCAGTGCGTTGCCTGTCGTGAACTTTTACGAGATCAATTACAGCTTCTATGCTGATCAGATGAACAACCAGTTCCAGAACGTGAACGTCCAGAACACGGCGCCAAATTCGAACATCACGGTCGACGCCAGCATGGACGCCCGCAACAAGGGGCGGCTGATCTGAGTCCTGCCACGTCTTTCGGCAGGGTTTTCGCGGTGACTTCCAACATCCGGTGCCCCGGGGGCGCCTAACGCGCGGAGCGGCATCGGTCCGCGCCGGAGCATGCCGTGACCTGCGTATCGCAATTCCGCTGGACCTCCGCCGCCTGCACAGACGTCGGACGGGTGCGTGAGCGCAACGAGGACGCCTGCCTGGCGATCCCCAACCGGGGCATCTGGGCGGTGGCCGATGGCATGGGCGGCCATGCCGTCGGAGACTTCGCCAGCCGGGCCATCATCCAGGCCCTGTCGGCGCTGCCCGAATCGGACAGCCTCGACACCGCCGTGGAAAACGCCCGCATTGCCATGCAGACCGTGAACCAGTTGCTGATCGAAGAAGCGCTGCGAATGAAAGTGCGCGTGATCGGCAGCACCGTGGTCATGCTGTTGGCCTGCGAACGCCAGTGCTGTTGCCTGTGGGCCGGCGACAGCCGGCTTTATCTTTTTCGGGATGGCCATCTGAAGCAGCTCTCGCGCGATCACAGCCAGGTGGAACGGCTCAAGGCACGCGGCCTGATCACGGCCGACGAAGCCAGACATCATCCCGCCCACAACACAATCACGCGCGCGGTGGGCGCGGCGGCCACGCTTGAACTCGAACGGCTGACGCTGGAGATCGGCGATGGCGACCTGTTCCTGCTGTGCAGCGATGGGCTGAGCAACGAAGTCGAGGACGACCAGATCGCGACGTTGATCGGCGACGGGCGCGATCCCGTCGCGGCCGCCGATGCCCTGCTCAAGCGGGCGCTCGATAACGGCGGCCGCGACAACGTTTCAGTAGTGGTGATCCGCGCCGAGGACATCGGCGGTGGATCGGATATGACGCTGCTGAATCCGGAGGTTTGACGCCGCGCAAGCGCGCCAACTTTGCGGACGTTTCGCACAACGATTGCAGAATCGTCTGCTTGTTTCCTTTCACTGGCTAAGCAAAATGATCGACAGGCGCCGCGGCGTGTGTCGACCATAACCATCGCGGCTTCTTGTCCTTTCAACGCCAGGAAGATTCCGCAATGCACCTGCCGGGCAATCAGCCCTGAGAGGAAAATCAGACAGTGGGAAAAATCTATGAAATATGGCGGGCAATCGCTCCAGACGGCGTTGCCCAAATCGTATTACTCGAAGCCGGGCAAATAGATACAGAGCGCCAGCTCCTGGATGGCACGCCGGTACTTCTCACCAGTTTCGAAGCGGATAGCTACGTCGAGGCCGCGCAGAAGAGGAACGACTTCTTCGGCTGGGGAAAATACCAACCGATGAACGAGGACATCGAGGGCCGCAATGGCAATGATTCGGAATGAGATTGACGTATTCACCGACCTACCAGATAGGAACATCTACGGCCCAACGGGAGGAAAAGAATTAGAGTGACCGCGACCTCTACTTCCCCTCCGCCTGCCGATTGTTCCTGAAGTCCTTCGAATGAATCCCGTGCTTCTTGAGCAGCATCTGGATATGGGACCGGTTCATGTCGAAGCGCCGTGCCAGCTCCGCCACCGTGCCGCCCACTTCCTGCAGCCCGCGCTCCAGGAATGCCCGCTCCGCTTCATCGCTGGCCGCGCGCTTGGCTTCGCTCAGTGACGTGGCGGTGCTCAGATCGGTGACCGTCGCCTTGCCGCCGCTTGTCGCGGCCACCGATTGCAAGCCAGTCGGCTTGGGCCGGATGTCCTGCGGCAGGTGAACAAAATCGGCCGTATCGCCAGCCAGGCATGACAGCCGGTACATCAGGTTGCGCAGCTCACGGATGTTGCCGGGGTATTCGTAGTGCAGCAGGAAGTCGCGCAGCCGGGGCGTCAGCTTGATCGGCCGCCGCTTGAGCTGCCCGGCGGCTTCATCGCCGAAGTAGGCGACCAGCAGCGGGATCTCGTCGCGCCGTTCGCGCAGCGCGGGCAGCGTGACGTGGATGACGCTGAGCCGATAGAACAGATCCTCACGAAACGTGCCCTCCAGGCTCATCTTGCGCAGGTCCTTGTTGGTGGCGGCGACGATGCGCGTGTCCACGGCGATTGCCTCGTCGGAGCCGACGCGCTGGATTTCATGGGCTTCCAGCACGCGCAGCAACTTTACCTGGCCGGTCAGCGGCAGCTCCCCGATTTCGTCGAGAAAGATGGTGCCCGTATGCGCGCTCTCGAACTTGCCGCGCCGGTCGTTGGCCGCGCCCGTGAACGATCCCTTCTTGTGGCCGAACAGTTCCGATTCGAGCAGGCTGTCCGGTATCGCGCCGCAGTTGACCGAGATGAACGGCTTGTCGTTGCGCAGGCCGTTGGCGTGAATCACCTTGGCCATCAGTTCCTTGCCGGTGCCGCTTTCGCCGTCGATCAGTACGGGCAGGTCGGTTGGCGCGGCCTTCTCGGCGATTTCCAGCGCTTCGAGCAGCTTGGGGTTGTCGCCAAACGTGCCCTCGAAGATAAAGCTGCGCTCCATCAGCGCCTGGCGCCGTTCGCGCGCGGACATCTCCACGGGTTCGACAACCTCTTCCAGCGGCTCGCCCGAGGCCGTCGCCGCAGCCACGAAGCGCTCCTTGTGCGACAGTCCCATCACGTCGTCGCGCAACGTGGTGGCCTGCTTGAGCAGCTTCTCGATATCGGGCCGCTCCAGCCGCGACGACCAGCGCAGTGTGGAACGCAGGATCTCGATCCGTTCGATCAGGCCCGCGAACGACACCGCGGAGGTGGCAGGGGTGGGGTTGTATAGCTTCATGCCGCGCTCAACTGCTTCTGGACCAACTGGTAGTACATGCCGCGGCGTTCGAGCAACTCCTCGTGCCGCCCCTGCTCCACGATGCCGCCTTCGTACAGCACCAGGATCTTGTCCGCCTGCATGATCGTACTGAGCCGGTGCGCGATGATCACGGCCGTACGGCCACGCAGGATTTCCTGCATGTTCGCCAGGATGTTGCTTTCCGATTGCGTGTCCAGCGCCGACGTCGCCTCGTCGAACACAAGCAGGCGCGGGTCGTGGTACAGCGCGCGGGCAATGCACAGCCGCTGGATCTGCCCGCCGGACAGTCCGATGCCCCGCTCGCCCACCACCTGTTCATAGCCGAGCGGCAGCTTCGAAATGAAGGCGTGGGCATCGGCCATCTTGGCCACTTCCTCGATGCGCCGGCGGTCGGGGCTATCCTCGCCGCAGGCGATGTTCTCGGCCACCGTTCCCGAGAACAGCAAATTGGTCTGCATCACGTAGCCCACCTGCGCGCGGAAGAACTCGGTGTCGATCACGTTCATGTCGTAGCCGTCCACCTTCATCGCGCCATCCGTCGGCTTGTAGAAGCCCACCAGCAACTTGGCGAGCGTGGTCTTGCCAGACCCGCTGCGGCCCACGATGGCCACCATCTCGCCCGGCCGCATATGGAAGCTGATGTTCTCCAGCACGTAGGGCGTATCCTCGCCGCCATAGCGAAAATACACACCGTCGAACTGGACCTCGCCCTGCAGATCGGGCAACGAAACGCGCGACATCACGTCTTCCGGTTTCTGCTCGGGTTCCAGATCCAGCACATCGCCCAGCCGCTCCATCGCCACGCCGGCATCGTTGAGCTGCCCCCAGAGCGCCACCAGGCCCATCAGCGGCGCCAGCACGCTACCCATGAATGCGTTGAAAGCGATCAACTGCCCGATCGTCAGTTCGCGCTCCAGCACCAGCGTGGCCCCCACCCAAAGGATGGTGATCGTCGTGGCCGCATTCAGCACCTGACTGACCAGTCCCACGAGGATATGAAACGACTGCGCCTGGTACTGCTTGTCCAGCGCCTTGGCGTACTTGCGTTCCCAGCGCAGCCGCACCGGCCGCTCGATGCCCATGCCCTTGACGGTTTCGGCACCGCCGAGCGTTTCCATCAGGTACGCCTTGGCATCGGTCGACGCGGCAAACACTTCGCGCGCATAGGTCTTGACCTTGGGCGTGACGACCACGGTCAGCGCCGCAATCGGTATCACAAAGGCGATCAGCAGCAGCGTCAGCTTCACGTTGTAGAGGAACATGATGCTGAAGTAGATGAACACCATCAGCAGATTCAGCGCCGTGGTAACCGTGGACTCGGTCAGGAACGCCCGGATGGTCTGGTTTTCCTGGAAGCGCGCAAAGATATCGCCCGTCTTGCGCTTGGCGAAGAACGACAGCGGCAACGACAACGTGTGCTTGAAGAAGTGCGACATCATCGCGAAATCCATGTTCCGGACCATGAAATTCGCCAGGTAGGCGCGAATCGTCACCATGAGCTGGGTGAAGACATTCGAGATCACCAGCCCCAGTATCAGCAGATGCAGCAGGCCGATGTTCTGATGTACCACCACTCCGTCGAGGATGTTCTGGATGATCAGCGGCGGCACCACACCCAATACCTGGATCACGAACGTCGCCAGGAACAGGTGCGCAAGAATCTGCTTGTAGGGCGACAGGTAGCTGATGAAACGCAGCCACGGCGAGCGCGACACCGCCAGCTCGTTCATCTGCGCGCCCGGCGAGAACAGCAAGCAGGTGCCGCTCCAGCCGCGCTCGAATTCCTCGGTACTCATCTTGCGGAAGCCGATGGCCGGGTCGGCCACCCAGACGTAGCGCGACGACACGCCGTAGACCACCACGTAGTGGTAGCCCTCCCAGTGGATGATGAATGGCAGCTCGAATCCCATCAGCGCATCGCGTGTGCACTGCACCCCGCGCCCGGTGAACCCGAGCGATTCACCGGCGCGCGCCAGGCTGTCCAGCGTCGCGCCCGCCGTAGTCACGTTGGCCAGTTCGCGCAGCTTTCCCAGGGTCATGGGAATGCCGTAGTGCCGGCAGATCATCGCCAGGCAGGCAGCGCCGCAATCCATTTCCTCGGCCTGCTCCACCAGCGCAAAACGGCGGATCAGCCGTTCACCAAGCTCGGGCTTGGAATGCAGATCCAGCAGTACCGGCCGCTTGCGCCGCTCCGCCAGCTTCTGTTGCCGATGCAGTTCCCGATCCACGGTGCGGATGCGTTCCTCCAGCACCTCGCGCAGCCTGGCGTTGCGCTCCAGAATGAGCTGGACCGTCTTCTCCGGTATCACCAGCAGCCGCACGTCGGTCTCGGCGATGGCCGACGCCACCTGTTCCTGCCGCATGACGCAGGCGCGTTCGCCAAATAGCTCACCCTGGCCCAGCATGGCAAGCTGGAACGTATCGCCATCCTCCTCGCGCACGATGCGCACCGTACCCTGACGCACCACATAGAGGCGGCGATCCTCGCGGCCGTCCTGCTGAAGAATGGCCTTGCCCGCCGCCACGCGCTTGACGCCGACGCTGCGTACCGCGTCTTCCAGCTCCAGCTTGTCCAGCTTGCCGCGCAGGTCGAACAGCCGCGCCACAAAGCCACCGGCCGAACTGATCGCCACGTAGCTCGTGATAAAGGCAAGCGCGGACGGGTTGCCGCCCACCACCGGCTCCGACACCGTGCGCGGGATCATCAGCAATTCGGTCTTGCCCGATGCCCGCACCGACGATTCATGCCGATACTCGCGCAGCAAGGCGATATCGGCGAACACCTCGCCGGCCTTGCGCACGCCCATGCTGATTTCCTTGCCGTGTTCCTCGTTGAACACGCGCACGGAACCGCTACGCACGATGAAGATGCCTTCCGCGGCCTCCCCCGCGTTGCAGACCGTATCGCCAAAGCCAAACGTCAGCGTGCGCGCGCTGGCGGCCAGGCGTTCGATTTCTTCGTGTGTCAGCGGCGACAGTATCTCCACCGTCGCAAGAAAGTCGGCCAGCGACTGCCCGACGGGCGGCTGCTGCCCGACCGGTGCGGCGGCAGCGGCCTCGCTAGCGGGCTTCGATGACATGTTCCTGCGCCCTCGCCATCAGCCATTCCTCGCGCAACAGCCTGCGGATTTCCACGGTCACGTCCGGATCTAGCCGGGCCGGGTGCTTGGCACGCACCAGGAATACCTCGAAGAACGATTTGTCCGGCGCCGGGAATGGCCCGAGCAGATCGCCCGCTTCCGCATTGAAGACCCTGGCCTCGATGTCCCCTTTCAACGAGCCACGCAGCACCTTGCCGATATCGCCGCCCTGCTCCCGCGTATCGGCGATGGAATGCTCGCGCGCCATATCGGCAAAACTGTCGGGGTCGTCCTGCAGGTAAGACACCAGCTCCCTGGCCTTGCCCTCGGTATCCACCACGATATGGCTGACCTCGATGCTGTCGAACTTCGGGGAATTGAGCTGGAAGTAGGCTTCCACGGCGTCGTCCGTGCCCACCTGCTCCATCATCTTCTCCTGATACAGGCTGTCGGTGATGAAGGTCTCGAACTCGTCGAGCGTGATGTTCAGCGCGTCCAGGTAGTGGTTCATGTCCGCCGCGCGATGCAGCCCGTGCACGCGGCGGAACTGATCGGCGCGCTCCTGCACCTCGTCCTGCGTCAGCTTGATGCCATGACGGCGCGCCGCATGCGCTGTCAGCTTGTCTCGCACCAGTTGCTCCACCAGGCCCTCGAACTGGCCGGTAAGCTTCAGGACCCTCACGAATTCGTCGACGCCGATCACTTCGTCGTCGATGCGCACGATGGCTGTCATCGCCCTCTCCTCCTGGTTACCGTTCAGCCCGCGACCTGCCGGAAGGGGTCCAGCCCCAGGTCGATCAGGCGTCTTTCCCGCACCACGATCTCGGCCGTCGCGGTCATGCCATAACGCAGCGGATACTTGTTGTTGGCCACGCTGTAGTAGTCCTGCGCCAGGCGCACCCGCCCCTCGTAGACCGGTTGCTTGTCCGGGCCGGACGGCTTGGTGGCCGGCGATATGTATTCGAGCGTGCCCGCGACCAGTCCGTAGCGCTGGTACGGAAACGCGCTGAACTTGAGCTTGACGGGCAACCCCTCGCGCAGGAACGCGCGGTCGCGCTCGGCAATCTCGATGCGCAGCATCGGGCGTGCATCCTTCGGCGCGATACCGCCGAGCGGCGTGTTGGCCTGCACCTTGTCACCGCGCTGGGTCGACGTAACGTCGGTGACCACGCCCGCGACCGGCGCCAGTATCAGCAGGAAGTTGTCCTTGTCGATGTTCTCGAACTTGATGCGCGCGGCCGCGTCGGCCACCAGCCGGGCGGTCTGTACCTGCAGCCGCAGCTTGTCTTCGGTGCTGGTGATTTCGCGCACGGCTGCGTCGTACTGCACGCGCAGGCTCGCCAGTTCCTGGCCGCTGCCTTCCAGTTGCGCGCTGGCCTGGGTGTACTCCTGCGCCAGCCTGGCATCGAGCTCCGCCAGCCGAGACTGCGCCACGCGCAGCGTGTTCTCGGCGTCCTGCGTGGCGGCGCGCTTGGTTTCGACCTGCGATTGCGAAACGCCGCCGCCCGCTGGCAGCGCGAACAGGCGCGCATAGCGATCCTGTTCCTGCCGCGCGAAATCGCGCGCACGACGGGCGTTCTCCAGATTGCTGCGCGCCTCGGTCAGTTGCGCGCGCTGCTGCTCTGCCAGCCGCGTCGTACCCTCGGCCAGGCGGTTCTCATGCTGGCGCGTATTGAGTTCGATCTGCTGCTTCAGCGCCAGCGCCCTGCGCTCCAGCAGCGCCTTGCGTTCCGGAAACTGCTTCCATTCACGCTCGGCATCCTCCAGCTTCAACTGGGCCTGCAGTGCGTTGGCCGCGGCCTCGATTGCACCGCGCGCATTGAGCCGCGCCACGACGTCGTCTTTCGATACCGGCTGGCCTTCGGCCACGTAGAGATCGACCAGTTCGCCATCGACCGGCGCATAGAAGCGCCGCACCTCGGACTCCGGCGCGAGCGTGCCTTGCGCGGTAACGATAACGTCGGCGTGACCGAAGAACGACCAGAGCAACGCGCAGAGCACGAGCACACCGGTAGTGACCACGGTCAGCAGCGTCAGCCTGCGCGGCTCGGCGCTGAGCAGCGCAATGCCTTCGGCGCTATGGTCTTCCAGCGCTTCCGTCAGCGGCCGCAGCTTGTTGTCGCGGCTTTCGTCCTTCATGGCGTACTCCCCGCTCCGGGTTTCGCGGCGGCCGTGGTGCCACTGCCATCCTTGTCGCCCTGCTTTTCGCCCTGCTTGTCCGCCGGCTTGTCGCCTGCCTTGCTGCCCTCGCCCACCAGCGCCAGCTTGGCCTTGAACACCGTTGGGTCCAGCACCATGCGCAGGTCACCGAGCGAGCGGCGCTGCGAATCGATCTCGGCCTCGATGTCGTCACGGACCTTGTTCCATTGCGCCGTGTCCTCGATCTTCAGTTGCGCATAAATGCGCAACCCCTGCCTGGCATCGTCCTGCGCATCGGCCAGCAATTTCGCCTGAGAGCGGAACTTGGCCGAGATACCGGATTCGAGCCGCTGCTCGCCGGCGATCATGCCGTTGTTGCGGTACTGACGCCATCCCGTGGCCGCACGGTTCAGCAGCATGTTCGCGCGGCGCAGCGCCGCATCGCGGATGCTGTTCACGTCGGCATCGACGCCCTTGGCGAAGAATGCATCGGCCTTGGGGTCCAGCGAGGCATAGAAGGACAGCAGTTGGTCGTCATACCCGGGAGATCCGCGCCCGGCCTTGATGGCGGCATATTGCGCCAGCACCTGTTCCTTGTGAGCGGCATCCTTGGCGACGTCGGCACTCCACGGACCCGCCGTCACGGTCTTCAGCACGGCCAGAGCCGCGGCGCCATCGCCCTGCTCCCATGCCTTGCTGGCCGCGGCGTACTGCTTCTGCACGTCGTCGCCGGGCAGGCGCGTGGCCTTGAGCTTCTGGTAGGCCGCCTGGAACGGCGGCGTGGAAAAGCTGGCCTTCTGCATCAGCGTCACCAGCGGGCCTGGCGCGCGGTCGCGCAACGACTCGATCATCGCCGTGTACTGCCGCAGATCGTTCTCCACCACGTTGAGCCCGGCCAGACGTGGGTACTTGTCCTTGTATTCGGCCAGCATGGACTCCAGCGCCTCGGGCTGGTCGCGTCCGACTTCCGTGGCGATGGCTGCGTTGAGCCTGTCGATGGCGGCCAGGTACACCGACTCGTCGTTCTGCAGGCGGCGCAGGTCGCTCAACGCGCGCGCATAGGTGTCGCGGAATGGCGGCACGTCGTTGGCGATGCGGCCAAGCAGCCGCTGGTGCGACGCCGTGTCGTCATTCCAGCGCCGCAGCAGGTCGCGTATTTTCGATTCATCGGCATAGATGCGCACCGGCCCTTCGATGCCGCCGCGCCCGGCCACGTACTGTTCGAGATCGCCGACCCACGCAAGCTGCGCAATCAGCGCCTGGCCGTCCGGGTTGTGCTGGCTGCGCGTGCGCATTTCGCCAAGCACCGCCGTGGCGCCGGCAAAGTCGGCGGCCTGCAGCCGTGCGGCCCACTGCGGCACGTATCCGCGCATCAGCGCCTCGGCGCCCAGCGCCTGGTAGCGCGCCTCGTCGGGATGGCGCGACAGTACCTTGTCCGCCACCTCCGCCGCGCGCACGTACTTGCCTTCGTCGACCAGCGCCTGCAGAGACCGGTCAGACGCGCCGCGCCACCAGAGGTAGCCGCCGCCAATGACCAGCACGGCGATCACCAGAACGGCCACCCGCCCCGCACGCTCCAGCTGGTGCCGGTCGCGGATGCCGAAACTGCGCATGCCTTCCACCAGCATCATCGTCATCCGGCTGCGCTGGGGCGGCGCATGCGCGGCATCGCCCGTATCGGGCATGGCTTCGGGATTGACTTCATCCTCCTGCGCGGCCGGATAGTCCATGCAGAAGATATCGAGAAAGGAATCCGCGGCACCCACGAATGTGGTTTTGTCCGGATCGCCATCGACGGGCATGGCCGCCTCGCGGCTGATCTGTGGCTCGGCCGCCGGCACCGCCAGCGACGTACGGGTGGCCGTGGCATCCGCATCGCTTTCCCGGTCGATATCGACGCGATAGACGAAGTGGCTGCCGCCAAACGCCACCACATCCTCCGGCTCCAGCCGGATCGACTGGTCGCGCAGGCGTACGCCGTTGACGAACGTGCCATTGGTGCTGCCCAGGTCTTCGATCCACGGCACGCCATGCTTCAGATACACATGCGCGTGGCGACGCGACAGGTAGTTCACCTGATGCGGATATCCGTCGCGATAGCGCGCGAACGTGTCGTCCGCCTTGCTGACCATGAACGGAAATCCGGTGATGACAACCGGCTGCAGCCCCAGCTCGTCTCGCATGGGCGACAGCGTGACCGCCACGCGGGGCGGCTCGGGGTCGGGAGGGCGCGGATAGAGCCTGACGCGGTACGCAAGCCCCGCGCCGAAGCTGACTTCGTCGCCATCGCGCAGGCGCGCGGGCTGCTGCGCCACGGTATCGCCATTCACGCGCGTGCCGTTCTTGCTGCCCAGGTCGGCTACGTAGACCGCGCCGTCCTCGGAAAAAATGCGCGCATGGCGGCGCGACAGCACCGAGACGGCTTCGGATGGATAGGCGGCAAACGGCGCTTCGCCGCGTCCGATCGCGAACAGGTCCTCGTCGATGCGGATCTCGCCAAGCTCCGGGCGTGACACCGGCATCAGCAGGACGTCGAACACCTGCCCCGCCTGGGGCGCCATGACCGGCACATCCATGAAGGGAGCTTCGTCGCGCGTCATGTTTCAACTGAGCCAACAGTAGAGCCTGTGGCGCGCAACCGCGAGCCAACGCAGCGACACACACTGCAGGCATCGGCAAAGGGGCGGCAAGTCACGGGTAAGAACATAGTAGGCCACGCTTGAGGGGAGTCAATGCGCTGCGGCGCAGCGTTGTGCAAACGCACGTACGGCGCGGGTTTCAAGGTTGAAACGCTTTGTGCGTTGCTGCGGCTAACGCGCCGCCTTGGGCACCGCCGCGTCGGCCGGCTTCGAAGCATCGGCGGCCGTATCCACACGGCCGTTGCGTATGTCCACATCGGGCCAGCCGCCACCGAGTGCCTTGTACAGCGTGACGGTATCGGCCAGGATTTGTTGGTGCACGGCCAACAACGATTGCTCGGCGGACAGCAGCGAACGCTCGGATTCGAATACATCGAGCTGCGAGGCGATGCCTTCACGCGCCTGTGCCTCGATCTGCGCACCCACCACGCGCAGCTGGCTCACCTGCTGCTGCAACTCGATGCGTTGCTTCTTGTGGGCGTCGACATTGACCAGCGCGCTCTCCACTTCTTCGAAAGCGGTCATCACGGTACGGCCGTATTCGTTTTCGACCACGCCGACGTTGGCTTCGGTGGTTTTCACGCGGGCGCGCACGTTGGGGTCGAGCATCGGCAGGTTGATGCTGGGCATGAAGCCGAACGTGAACGATTTCATCAGGTCGGACAGCGCAAAGCTGGCCGTGCCGCCGCGCGCCGTCAGGCTGATGCTGGGCAACTGGGCCAGCCGTGCTTGCCCCACGAGGTTGTAGGCCGCCAGCACGCGATACTCGGCGGCGACGATGTCGGGCCGCCGCGCCAGCAACTGCGACGGCAATCCGGCCGGCACCGTAGGCAGCTTCACGCGATCCTGAAGCTTGCCCGGCGGCACCTTGAGTTCGCCGGCGGGCACACCGACCAGCGTGGCCAGGGCATTCTCGGCCACGTCGCGCGAGCGGCGCAGTTCGAGCAGATCCTTGGTCAGGCGATTGATTTCCGCCTGCTGCTGCATGACGCGGATCTGCGGCAGCAGGCCATTGGCCAGCATCGCCTTGTAGGTGGTCAGGATGTCGTTGTTGCGCCCAAGCGTATGGCGCTGCTGCGCAACCTGCTCGTCAAGCAGCAGGATCGTGAAATACGTGATCGATACATCGGAAGCCAGCGACAGGTATCCGGCACGCCAGTCGGCCTCGGTCGCGCGGAATTCCGCGGTCTGCGCCTGCACACCCTTTTCCACCTTGCCCCAGACGTCGATGTCCCAGTTCACCGTGCCGCCGAGGTTATAGGTCCGGGACACCGGCTGGCCCGTGGTCTTCGATATATCCAGGCCGGCGCCGATATCGAATACCGGCAGCGCGCCGGCACGCGCTTCCGCGATCTGTGCGTTGGCCACGCGAATCCGCGCGGCCAGTACCTTGATGTCGTAGTTGCCGGACAGCGCCTTGGCGACAAGCTGGTCCAGGTAGGGATCGCCAAACCCCTGCCACCAGTTCGGCAGGATGGTCTCCGCGGGCGACACGCTGACCGATTCGTTCTGGCTCCAGGAGGCCTTGGCCGGCGTTTCGGGCCGGTGATACTCGGGTGGGCGGAAATCGGCACAACCGGCCAGCATGGCCACGAACACGGCGATACCCGAGAGCTGGGACATGCGGCGCGGCGCAAAAGCGAAGGCGTTCACGATGGCTTCCTGCTTGGAGCGCCAGCGGACCGTGGCAGTGCGTCCTGGCGTTCGATCTGTATTGTGGGCCGGCCTCCGGCGGACGCCAACCTCGGCATGCATGCCCGGCAGGTGCCAGGCAGAAAATACGGGCAAAAAAAGCGCCGGGGCGGAGGTGTCCCCGGCGCAAGCTCCCCGAGCGGCTGGGGCGTCGATGCCTATTGGATGGCCTGCGACGCCGCTGCCGCCTGAACCGTACGGATCATCAGGCGTTGTTCTGTGCGTACTGGTTCGTCGTCACGTTGTTGTGCATATGCTCCTGGAAGGCGGAGCCGTTGCCGAAGTAGTTGGCAACGTCCTGCAGTTGCTGGTTCGACTGCGTGATCGTCTTGTGCGAATCGAACGACAGGCTTACCGGCGTGAAGATCGACGTGCGCGGGGCAAACACGGCGATACCGCCGCGTACCGATTGCAGCTTCTTGGCGTCGAGGGTTTCGGTCGAGGACAGGTCCTTGATGGTCAGCTTGGTCATGATGGTCTCCTTGAGAGGAAGGTGGTACTTCGGGTCAGGTGATGAGCATCGGGTTGGTGTCGCGCTCGGACCAGATATCGCAGCAAGCGTGCCAGCGTGGGCCAGACTCTCGAAAAAAGTCCGCAAACCGTTGTGGGACAAGGGATGGCGGATGGCCGGCGAAAATCTGCCGGACCATCGGCGCGGCGCGAGTGTTGGCTATGGAGCGACAGTCGGCGTCATCACTGTTGGCGCTCTCCCGTCTTTCTCACGCCGCGGCCTCCCGCAAGGCACCATGCCGCACTTCGTCTCAACAAACTCACAAAAAAAAAGCGGCGCACATTGCTGTGCGCCGTGTCGGAGACAGGCGGACCGCCCCGCCTTCTCGCTCCGAGTCTGCTGCCGGTCATTTCACATAGATCGTGATCTTCTTCGAGTAGATCGGCGGGTTGGTGGGTATGTGCTTTTCGTCGCCCATCAGCAACTGCAGCGTGTGCTTGCCTGGCGGAAGCTCGATCGTGGTTTCCGTTTCGCCCGCGCCGAAGTGCAGGTGGTTCCGGTCGTTCGGAATCTCCTTGTCCATCGGTGGCAGGTCGACATCGATCAGCAGATGGTGGTGGCCCGTGTTCGGATATTTGACGTCCTTGGGCGCGACGCCCATGTTGCGCAGCCCGAACCAGACCTTGATCGGCTTGCCGGCCGGCATCGTCTGGTTGTTGTTGGGATAGCCGATGTAGAGGTAGGCATTCTTTGGTGCCGGCGTGGGTCCGTCCCTGGTGCCGGCCGCCGGCGCCGAAGCGTGATCCGCATGCGCCGCGGGCGCCGAGGCATCCGCCCCCATCAGCGCGCGCGGTTGCAGCAGGGCGATGGACAGCAACGCCATCCCCGTGAGAAGCATTGGTCTGAAATGGGTCATGGCTCCCCCGTTCGCGCCTGTGTGCGCTAGCGCACGGTGATCGTGATCTTCTTCGAATAAATCGGCGGATCGAACGGTATGTGCTTGCTGTCGCCCAGCAGCAGTTGCAGCGTGTGCTTGCCTGGCGGCAGTTCGATGCGCGCATCGGTCTCACCCGCGCCAAAGTGCAGGTGATTGCGATCGTTCGGGATTTCCTTGTCCATCGGCGGCAGGTCGGCGTCGATCAGAAGATGGTGATGTCCGCAGTTCGGCCGCTCGATGCCTTTGGGGCAGACGCCCATGCCCTTCAGTCCCATGCGTACCCAGAGCTTGCCGCCTTCGATGACCGCGCCGTCGCCGGGCCAGATGATGTAGGTCTCCGCGCCTTTGGGTGCCGGTGTCAGCGGTATGGCCAGCGTGGCCCAGCTGGCCAGGAATGCAGCCGCGAGCGCGCGCTGCAGGGATCGTCTGGACATGGCGGCTCCTCCCGGAGAACTGTCCGCTGCACACGGTACCCCGCGCGGGAGCGGATTCTTGGTGGATATTCTTGATGCGCTCGGCGATGTGTCCTACAGCGTAGGTCGGAAGGCACCAAAAAGCGAACTTTCACGCCACAAACGCTGTGCTATCTTGAAACGGCCGGTACCGCGTCACGGCAACTCCACACCGCGTCTTGCGGCGATCCTGAAGGGGGTGAATATGTGGCGGAAAGCATTAATCGTCTCGCTGCTGGCATTGATTGCGGGAATGGCCGGCGAGATACACGGACCGCCATCCAGCCACAACTGGATCGCCCGTTCGGGCCAGTTCCTCGTCCCCCTGGCCGCCGCGGGCATCCTGCCCAAGAACAGCGACGAACAGTACGAGCTTTCGTTCTGGGACTCGATCAAAAACAGCACGTACGCCGCCGACTACGAGGCCTACCTGAAGCAGTATCCGAATGGCCGCTTTGCGGCACTGGCCAAGACGCGCCTGGAACGTATCCGCGCGACCGCGCCCGCACAGGCCGCTTCGGCACCGGCAGCGAAACCCGAGCCGAAGGCCGAAGCCAAGGCTGAACCCCCGAAACCCGCCCCCGCTCCTGCCGCAAAGCCAGCGCCCACGCCACCTTCGGCCGGCGCGCAACCGCGCACGCGCGCCGGTGGCGCGATTTCACAGGGCACCATCACCTATCCCGCCGAAGGCAAGGAAGCCCCGGCGCCCAGCACCGCCAAGCCTGCCGAGGCCAAAGGTGGCGAGTCGCGCGACTGCCCGCAGTGCCCGGTGATGATCAGCCTGAATCCGGGCGCATTCACGATGGGCAGCAGTACCAGCGACCCCGCCGAACGGCCCCCGCATCATGTGAACGTGGGCCAGGCGTTTGCCATCGGCAAGTACGAAGTCACGGTCGAACAATGGAATGCGTGCGCCGATGCCAACGCATGCCCGCGCATCGCCACGAATCCGGCCGATGCAAAGACCGCTCCGGCACGCGACATCAGTTGGGATGACGCGCAGCAGTACGTGGGCTGGTTGTCCAAGACCACCGGCAAGACCTATCGGCTACCCACCGAAGCCGAATGGGAGTACGCCGCGCGCGGCGGCACCAGCACGGCGTTCTGGTGGGGTGACAGGATGAGCAAGGGCAACGCCAATTGCAAGGACTGCGGCGACCCGTGGAGCGATGCCGCGCCGGCGAACGTCGGGTCATTCGCGGCCAATCCGTTCGGGCTTCACGACATGAACGGCAGCGTCTGGGAATGGGTGGCCGACTGCTGGCACAGCTCGTACAAGAACGCACCCACCGATGGCCGCGCGTGGGAAGAACCGGCGTGCACGGCACGGGTGATACGCGGAGGGTCCTGGCGTGAGGGTGCCAGCTACATGGTGTCTTCCACCCGCTTCAAGTACAGCACGAGCGTGCGTCAGTCGCAGAACGGCTTCCGCGTGGTGCGCGAGGCCCGGTGACGGCGTGGTTTGTTCGCTAGCGGGCGCGCGTTGATATCTGCACGATATCGGCGCTGATCTTTTCTTGCCCAAGCTTGCTGGCCATCTGGGCCAGCGGCTTTTCCAGCGCGCGCAGGTATTCCTGCCGCGTTTCAACCTCGGGACGGCGCGTCGTGAACAATGGCGCCGGCGTGGTCAGCAGGACTACCAGTTCGGTACCGAACGGCTTCGAGATAACCCAGTCGCCGCTGTCTCCCACCGTCGCGCTGTAGTTCGGCGGGGCCTGGTTGCCCTGGATGCGCCCGCTCGGCACCAGATGCGCCACCTTGCCGTCCGCGGCGAAGTAGTCGACGTAGACGTACGAATCGTGCGGTGGCGTGTTGACGTCCAGCACCAGCGGCGTGCCTTCGGTCAATTGCGTGCCGCCGCGTGTGCGCAGCAGGGCGCCCGCTTTCTCGCCCGTCTTCCTGCCACCCGACCAGTACGGCGCCACCAGGCGCACCACATCGCACTTGTCACTGGTCAGCGGCTGGGCATCGAGCTTCAGCGTCTTGACGCCCGCCAGCTTGCCAAGCTTGTCGCGCAGCGCGCCCAGCGCCGTATCGGCGACATAGCCGCTCACCTGCAGCGTATTGCCTTCGATGGTCGCGTTCAGCAGCGCGCAGGGCGTGGCCGCGATCACCTGCGCCACCGCTTCCGGCTTGACCGGCACCGCCGCTTCCGGTGTTGGTGTGGGCGTTGGTGTTGGCGTTGGCTCCGGAGCGGTAGCCTGCGTGGACGACGATGCGGGGGGCGTCGTGCTGTCCGTGGACGGCATGTGGCCGCGCCAGAGATAGACGAGCACGCCCGTGGCAAGCGCCACGCCGGCGATCACGCTGCCCGCGATCCACGGCAGATGAGACCCGCCGCTCTGCGGTTCGGCACCCAGACCGGCAAGAAACTGCTTGACCGTCGGCGTGCGCGTGGCGCGGTCGAGTGAGAGCGCCTGGCGCAGCACCTTCCACTGCCCGCGTGACAACGTCTTGGGCTGCTCGGGCTTTACGCCCTTGGCGCGCGCCTCGGTGGCGGACACCCGGTTGAATGGATGCTTGCCAGTCAGCAGCTCATAGCTCACGCAGGCCAGCGCGTAGATATCGTCACGCGGATCGGGTTCACGGTGCTCGAACATTTCCGGGCTGGCATAGGCGGGCGTCATGCCGCCGAGCGAGCCTGGATCGAACACGGTCTGGTCCGCATCGTCCGCGGGCTGCTGGAAGCCTCGGGCAATGCCAAAGTCGATGACCTTGACCTCGCCGCGATCGGTCAGGAACACATTGGCCGGCTTGAAATCGCAATGCACGAAGCCGCGTTCGTGCGCATAGGCCAGCGCGCTGCCCATGCCGACGATGATCGGCATCGCCTTGACGTAGGGCAGCCCCTGGAATTCCGGCGAGCGCAGCACGCGATTGAGCGATTTGCCCTGCAGGTATTCCATCGTCAGAAAGACCGTCGGCCCATCGCGGTCGAAGTCATACACCGTGACGATATTTCGGTGCGCCAGCTGCTGTGCCTTGCGCGCTTCACGCTGGAGCGCGATCAGCGATTTCGGATGGCCGCTGAACTGCATGTTCAGGACCTTGATGGCGATGTACGGCTTGCGGTCGGACGCTTCGAGCTTGCGCAGGTCGAGCGCTTTGTAGACCGTGCCCATGCCGCCCACGCCCAGGCATTCCTCAAGGACGAAGCGGCCGTTCAGGGTATCGCCGACGCCCTTGGTCGGCCCCGAAGGAATGTAGCCGCCGGTGAAATGCCCACTCTGGCCGCCCGTGCTGCCGCCGGTGTTGGCCGTGATGCCTCCGGTTCCCGTATTGCCGGTTGCCATGCCGCCGGTATAGGCCCCGGTGCCGCCAGGCGGCGCGGGTTGGCTTCCGGTGTCGGGGTCGATCCGGGTTTCCTCCCCTGACACGTCGTGCCGTACGTCTTGCCGCACTTCGCCAACGGGGTCGAACTGCGTGGCCATGTGCGAATCGATGCGATGCATGACTTCGGCATACACGGCGGGCGGCAATGGAAAGCGTGTGTGTTCCTCGGTGAGAACGCGCGCAAATTGCGTGGAGTCGGTCTGATCGTCCTTGAGGGCCAGATCCACCGATGCAAGAAATTCGTCGCGACTCAGGCTGCCGCGCTGAAAATTCCGTATGAGTTCGGTCAGGCTGGACATCCGGTGCATCCCGACGAGTGGTTGCCGATAGTGGCGCTTTTTGAGGCGCAACCGTTGCATCGCGGCACATTGCCTTCGATGGATACTAGTGCGCACTCCGGCCATCCGCAATGCCGCACTGCTGCCCGGCGCGCGCAGACGTTGCCCGCGCCCCGACACCCGACACCTTTCTGTTGGTCCCGCCCCACCATCCGCAGCGCCGCCGGTGAGCATCGGCATGCCGCGATGCCAACCCTCATTCCCCGCAAACCCTTGCGCAGCCTGGATCTTCGATTTTTTTTCGTGACCCTGGCCCGCGCTGGCACGCTTGCTGCGATATCTGGTCCGAGCGCGACACCAACCCGATGCTCGATAACCTGACCCAAAGCACCACCTTCCTCTCTAGGAGACCATCATGACCACGCTGACCATCAAGGACCTGTCCTCGACCGAAACCCTCGACGCCAAGAAGCTGCAATCGGTACGCGGCGGCATCGCCATCATGCCGATCACCACCGTCTACAGCCCGTTCAAGCTGTCGGTCGACAAGGTGTTCACGGTCAACCAGTCGAACCAGCAGATGCAACAGGTAGCCAACTACTTCGGCAACGGCTCGGCCTTCCAGGAAAACATGCACAACAACGTGACGACGAACCAGTACGCGCAAAACAACGTGTACCACCCCGCCTGAGCATCGCACGCAATCCGCTTCGCACACACCATCACGCCCCATTAGGAGACTGCCATGAGCACCCTGACCATCCTCGACCTGTCCAGCACCACCACCCTCGAAGCCACCCGCATGAAGTCCGTACGCGGCGGCCTGGGCCTGATCGCCCCGTGGACCAGCGTCTACGCCCCGGTGAAGCTGTCGTTCGACTCGCACGTCAAGATCGACCAGCAGAACCAGCAGATGCAGCAGGTCGCCAACTACTTCGGCAACGGCTCCGCGTTCCAGGATCACATGACGAACAACGTCACGACGAACCAGTACGCGCAGAACAACGCCTGAGTCGTGGCTACCGGCGGGCGCCGCCCTCGGCGCCCGCCCCGCACCGAACACGCTGAATCCACCAGATACGCATCAGGAGTCCACCATGTCATCGATCATCGTCCGCGACCTTGCCGTCAGCAAGGACCTCGACCAACAATCGCTGTGCGCCATTCGTGGCGGCGCAGACTGGTTCGGCAAGATTGCCGCAGCCGGCCCGCTGGTCAACATCAATATCAACCAGAGCGTGCAGCAGCTGCAGCAGGTGAACGTTGCCGCCTTCAACAACAACAAGATCGTCGGCGTCGACCTGGGCAACCTTGCGCTCAACGTCAAGCCGACGCAATGGGGCGGCAACCTGGCGGTGGCTTGAGCGCCACGCGCCCGGGAGTGGTCCTGTCACGTGCGCGACGCACGCGGCAGGACCACTCGCCTATACTGAATCGGGCCCGCGCCTGCCCCGGCGCTGCCCGACCGGCGCCATTCCGGCCGGCCGCGGCAAGGCCCGCTCGCTGGAGAACGTCATGGCAGTCATCGTCATCAAGGATTTGTCGGAAAACATGGACCTCGACCGCGAGGCCATGACCGCCATCATCGGCGGCGCAAGGCTGGCAGGAAGCTATCGCTGGCAGTCGCACCGACGCCCCTCGCTTACACGACTGATCCAGTACCCGGAAGGATTTCCCGGAACATCGCAGGTTGCAGGGCAGGAACGGGAGACCACGCGCGCGCGCAAGTGAGGCAACCCTCATTGCGCGCGACGCTGCTGGTCGCATAACAAAGAAAAAGCCCGCCAAGTAATTGGCGGGCTTTGGTTGCGGACGGGCCCGGACCTCCTGGGTCTGCGTCACCGGCTGCTTCCGGTCATTCCTTCACCAAGCATGTTTCCCTTGGATTCCGCCCATGAAGCGGACGCCCATCCGGACCACCCGGACAGTCGGAGGAAACCTGGCAGTGGCATCAATGACCGCAATGCCGGCGCCGAGCGGCAAGTGAACCTTGCCAAAGGCAGAATCAGCGGGACTGTTTTGTCCGCCCCATACGGGCAGCTATGCCCGCGCACTGGAGTATAGGCACCGCGCCTGCACATGCAAGCGACGCCCCCGGCGCATCCATTTACTTTTGATTACGTTTTCCTGCGATATTCGCTTGCGCAGTGCAACAAAAATATCGACGTTCTGCTATACTCCGCGCCGTGAGTTTCGCACTGTGAGTTCCGCATCGCGCCTGAGGCACAACGCCGTGGCGTATCCGCTACCTCCCAAGATCTGCTCCCTGCCTCTGTCATCACACGAAGTATCAGACAGGTGCCTGGCCAGAACGCACCGCTCACCTGACGCTGCCTCGTCTCCGATCCTGATAACAGCCCGAATTGCTGTTTGCCTGCCAGGGATAATCGGCCGGTTTGTTTGAATCGCCTGCCGCCCCTGCCTGCCGCCGTCTTGCCAGCTGAGTCTGTCGAACGGCCTACCGATTGGCGCCGAAGCCTTTTTTAAGACTTTGCACTTGCGCCCACCCCTTTGCGCACACTGCCCTGGGGTGCCATGCATTTTTTATACGTACGACATGACCCAGCACGAAGACTTCCGTGCGGAGCAGCCTTTTGCTTCCGCCGCTGACACCACTGCCACGCCCGCCGCTGCCGTGAGCCCGCTCGACAAGCTCGACGCCATGCTCAACGCCGATGCAGCGCCGGCCGCGCAAGCGTCGGACGCTCCGGAAAGTGGTTTCGCAAACCTCGGCCTGGACGCCGCCATCCTGCGCGCCCTGGCCGAAGCCAACTACAACAACCCCACCCCGGTTCAGGCCCAGGCCATCCCCGCCTTCCTGGCTGGCCGCGACCTGCTGGTCTCGAGCCAGACCGGTTCGGGCAAGACCGCCGCGTTCATGCTGCCGGCAATCCAGCGCATCAGCGAAAAGCCGGCGCCGAATCGTCCGACCGAGCCGGCCAAGCGCATGAAGGGCAAGCGCCCTCGGCCGGCTGCTGCCCAGCCGTCGCTGCTGGTGCTGACGCCGACGCGCGAACTGGCCCTGCAGGTGACCGAGGCCGCCGCCAAGTACGGCCGCCATCTGCGCCGCATCGTGTGCGCCAGCATCCTGGGCGGCATGCCCTATCCGAAGCAGCTGGCCATGCTGTCGCGCATGCCGGACATCCTCGTGGCCACGCCGGGCCGCCTGCTCGACCATATCGAAGCCGGCCGTATCGACCTGTCCGCGCTGGACATGCTGGTGTTCGACGAAGCCGACCGTATGCTCGACATGGGCTTTGCCGATGACATCGACGCCATCGTCGCCGCCACGCCGGCATCGCGCCAGACGCTGATGTTCTCGGCCACGCTGGACGCACGCATTGGCCAACTGGCCTCGCGCCAGCTGCGCGATCCGCAACGCATCGAGATCGCCGCCGCGCGCGCCGATCACAGCAATATCGAACAGCGCCTGCACTTTACCGACGACATGTCGCACAAGGAACGCCTGCTCGACCACCTGCTGCGCGATTCGTCGCTGAAGCAAGCGATCGTGTTCACGGCTACCAAGCGCGATGCCGATTCGCTGGCCGAGCGCCTGTCGGACACGGGCTTTGCCGCTGGCGCCCTGCATGGCGACATGACGCAAGGCGCGCGTAACCGCACGCTGACGGCCCTGCGCCGTGGCAACCTGCGCGTTCTGGTGGCCACCGACGTGGCCGCGCGCGGTATCGACGTGCCCGATATCACCCACGTGGTGAACTTCGACCTGCCCAAGCAGGCGGAAGACTACGTGCACCGTATCGGCCGTACTGGTCGTGCCGGCCGCTCGGGCATCGCCATCAACCTGGTGAACCACGGTGACATGTTCCAATGGCGCCGCATCGAGCGCTTTACGAACAACCGTATCGACGCATCGGTGATCGAAGGCCTGGAGCCGCGCCGCACGCCGAAGCCGCGTTCGAACTTCGGCGGCAAGCCGGGCGGCCGTGATGGCTTCCGCGGCAATGGCGGCGGCTATCGTGGTGGCAACGGTGGTGGCAACGGCGGCGGCTACCGTGGCAACAATGGCGGCAACCGCGAAGGCGGCGAGCGCAGCTTTGGCGATCGCAGCTTCGGCGAGCGCAAGTTCAGCGCCGACGGCAATGGCAATCGTGGTTTCGGTGATCGCGGCGGCCGTAGCTTTGGCGACGACAACCGTGGCTTCGGTGATCGCGGCAATGGCGGCAACGGTGGCTACCGTGGCCAGAGCCAAGGCCAGGGTCAGGGCCAAGGTCAGCAACGCAGCTTTGGCGACCGCAACGTTGGCGGCGAGCAGCGCTCGTTCGGCAACCGTGACTTCGCCCAGCGCGACGGCAACCGTGGTTTCGGCAACCGTGACGGTCAGCAACGCGACGGCAACCGTGGCTTTGGCGGCGAGCGCAGCTTTGGTGACCGCAGCTTTGGCGACCGTAAGTTCGGCGACCGTGGTAGCGACCGTGGCGGCTTCGGCGGCCAGCGCAACGGCAACAGCCGCTCGCGTTTCGAGCGTTGATCGCCAGGCGCCCAGCGCCTAGCGCTTAGCCGCTGAAAGAAAAAAGGCACCTTCGGGTGCCTTTTTTTATTGCTACGCGATGCGACGTCGCCGTTGCGGCCGTCGGTCGGACATTAGACGATCAAGCCATCAAACCATCAAACCGCGCACGTCCTGAATCCGATGAACGACACATCGTCCTCGGGCAGCAGTGCCGTGCGTGCTCGCACATGGCGCAGCCGCGGCGGACTGGCGAACGACACGCCCCGCACGGCCTGATGCGTGCCGAAGCGGCCGATGATTTCGCCGTCGGTGGGTTCGGCGGCAAAGCCAATGTACGGCTCGTACGGAGTGGCCGTCCATTCGCGCAGCGCGCCCCATTGCAGCCCACGATTCTGCGTGGCTGCCAGCTCCCACTCCACTTCCTGCGGCAGGCGGCGCCCGGCCCAGACGCACCACGCCTGCGCCTCGAACAGCGTGATATGGCGCACTGGTTCATCGGGGTTGAGCGTGCGCTCGGTACCAAAACGCGATGCCACCCAGCTGCGGCTGACCAGGTGGCGCGCCCAGTAGCGTGGCGCCGAGCGCTCCTGCGTCATCAGCCATTGGCGCCCGGCCGAGGACCAGTACGACGGATGCTCATAACCGCGGTCTTCGACAAACTCCAGGAACTGGGCGTTGGTGACCAGCGCTGCATCCATTTCGAAGGCCGGCACGTAGATTTTCTGCGCCGGCAATTCATCGGGCCACGCAAAGCCGTCCGGATCCGGCCATCCCTGCGTGAAGTTGCCGCCGGGGAAATGCAGCGTACCGGCGGACGACGTCAACGCCGCCGGCACGATCGCGGCGGGCTCCACGGGCGCCAGCTCCAGCGCCTGCAGCAGCGTGGCCACCGTTTCGCCCTGCACGTCTTCGTAATAGAGCGCGCGACGGAACGAATACAGCGTGGTGTCATCGTCGTCGGGCAGCAGCGCAATGCGGCGTAGCAGGCCGTCCAGCACCTGCGTGGCGTACTGCTTGACGACCGTGACGTCGGGCAGCGCAATCTCCCAGCGCTCGTCGGGACCGATTCGCTCCGGATCGAACCACTCGTCGGCGCCATCGAGCAGCGACGGCTCGCTGGCAACGGGCAGGCGGATGCCGCCCTGCTCCAGGTGACGCACGCCGCGCAGGCACCACCATTCGGCGTGCCAGGCAATATTGCCGAGCGTCCACAACGGCGGGTTGCAATCGTACTGGCGCGGCACGGTCCAGCCCTTGCGGGTCTGGCCAAAGGCACCGAGCCAGGCCAGCGTGCGATTGCGCGATTCCACCAGTGCCTGTGCCAATCCCTCGCGCGGCAGCCGGCGTGCGTCGGGCCACGCCGCGGAGCCGCCGGTGAAGTGGAGATCGGGAAGCATGGAGAAGCCGCTCATCGAGGAATCCGTGTCTGAGGGGTGAAAGATGATGCCGGCCAGGGCCGGCTGCGCGCATTATGACACCGCGCGCCGTCCCGTTCCGGCCGGCGCCAATTCACCCTGCCGGCGGCGCGGCTTCCCCCCGCCGGCGTCGTCCGTCCTGCCCGCGCTACCCGCGCGCGTGGAAGACCGCAAACCAGCCGCGCGGGTCCGTCCAGCTGACCGGATCCGTGAAGCCTGCCGCTTCGAGCAGGATCGCAAAGTCCTCCTGCCGGTACTTGTGCGAGTCTTCGGTATGAATACGGTCGCCCGCCATGAATTGCCGCGTACCGCCGGGCCAGCGCACGGTCACGTCGCGCTCGGCCTGCAAATGCATCTGGATGCGCGATGCCTGTGTGTCGAACGTGGCCGCGTGGCGCCAGTCGTCCAGCACGAAGTCGCTGCCTACGATGCGATTCACGTTACGCAGCACGTTGCGGTTGAATGCGGCCGTCACGCCCAGCGCATCGTCATAGGCCGCCACCAGCGTATCGGCGTCCTTGTATAGGTCCACGCCAATCAGCACGCCATCGCCGGGGCCAGCCGCGGCACGCAGCCGCTGCAACAGCGCCAGGGCATCGATCGGCGTGAAGTTGCCGATGCTGGACCCTGGATAGAAGAACAGTCTCCGGCCGCGCCTGACGCTGGTGGGCAGGTCGAGCGGCCCGCAGAGATCGGCGCCCAGCCCGAGCATCGGGATCTGGGGGTTCTGCTGCTGCAGGCCCGTCAACGTGCCGCGCAAGAAATCGACGGAGATATCCACGGCCACGTACTGCGCCGGATGCAGGCTCGGAAACAGGCGCGCCGCCTTCTGGCAATTGCCGGCGCCCAGATCGATCAGCACGCAGCCGTTGCCGGCGCGCGCGGCAATGGCCGGCGCGGCCGTGGCAAAGATCGATGCCTCGGTACGTGTGGGGTAGTACTCGGGCAGGTCCGTGATGGCTTCGAACAGCCTGGAACCCAGCACGTCGTAAAAGAACTTTGGACTGATACGCGCCTGCCTGCCGCGCAATCCCTCCACGATCTCGGCCCGCAGCGCACCACTGTCTTCGCGGTACTGCTGCACGAATTCAGGTTGCGGCGCGGCGCCAACGCGGGCGTGACCGTTGCCGACGACGATGCGCGACTCGGGCGCGATCTCCGGCGTGGCGTGGCCATTCTGCTGGTGGGAGGTGTTGTTGCGGGGCTTGGGGCGGGTCGAGTGATTGTCGGGCGTCTGAAGCGTAGTGGGGGCCGGCATGACGTTTCCTTGTTGTCGATGGGCACTACGGTGAATCCCTCTCAAAACATCCGCAATGACACATAGGGTGAATGCGGTGGGCACGGGATGCACGCCTGTCCAGTCTGGTGCACATCGTCCGAACCAATTTTCATAGCATAGGTGCATATGCTTATGCGTGCGTGACAGGTTGCATCACTTTACAAACTGGTCCGCACGGCATTTATGTCTCAACCTTAATACATACAAACCCCACCTAAGTGGCGCAACATTTTTCCTCGGAGTTCCCTTATAATCGCCTCCAGCGTGATCGCCGGTGTTTCCGACGATCACGATTCCCTTCCAAAGAGGGAAGTTAAAGGGGAGTAGCTTGGGGGCATCTATGCCCTTAGCACAATCGTCATTCCGAGACGCTCGCACGTCTCCGGTTGTGCTGACCCTGGTGCGCATTCCGCGCCAGTCAGTCGAGCAAGACCTTTGCACACCTGGTTTTTACGGTTTGCAAAGGCGGCCCCATTCAGTTCCGGCGCTCGCTGTAAATCCCAGGTGCAACAAAAAACCCTTGCTGGCCCGTTGGCCCGCAGATTTTTCGTACCTGAGGAGCGTACATGGAGTGGTTTACCGATCTGTTCACGATGCAGTTCCTGACAGCGCTGCTGTCGATCGTCGTCATTGACCTGGTTCTGGCTGGCGACAACGCCATCGTGATCGCCCTGGCGGCACGTAACCTGCCGCCTCACCTGCAGAAGAAAGCCATCGTCTGGGGCACCGTCGGTGCCGTGGTCGTCCGTTCGGCGATGACCATCGGCGTGGTCTGGCTGCTCAAGATCCCCGGCCTGCTGCTGGTTGGTGGCCTGGCGCTGGTCTGGATTGCGTACAAGTTGCTGGCCGCCGACGAAGACGGCGACGAGCACGGTGCCGGTGCCGCCACGCTGGTGGGCGCCATGAAGACCATCATCATCGCTGACGCGGTGATGGGCGTGGACAACGTGCTGGCCGTGGCCGGCGCAGCCCACGGCAGCTTCCTGCTGGTGGTGCTGGGTCTGCTGATCAGTATCCCGATCGTGGTCTGGGGCTCCAGCCTGGTGCTCAAGCTGATGTCGCGCTATCCGGCCATCATCTACATCGGCGCTGGCGTGCTGGCCTTCACCGCCGTCAAGATGATCCTGGGCGAGCCGATCACCAAGGCGTTCTTCGAGGCACAACCCGTGATCAAGTGGGGCCTGTACCTCGTCATCGTCGGCGGCGTGCTGGGCGCGGGCTACCTGACGCAGAAGCGCCGGGAAACTCGCGGAACCAACGAAAAGCCGGTGGAAAGCCACTGACCTGGCTGATGTGACATGAAACTGGCCGCCCTCGGGCGGCCAGTCTCGTTATCAGGCTAAAATCCTCGCTTCCGGCCGAAAAGCCGACATCACATTTCCCATCCGCGCCGATGAAACAGTACCTCGACTTCATGCGCCATGTTTTCGAGCATGGCACCGAAAAGTCTGACCGCACCGGCACCGGCACGCGCTCGGTGTTTGGCTACCAGATGCGCTTCGACCTGAACGAAGGCTTTCCGGTGGTCACCACCAAAAAGCTGCATTTGAAGTCGATCATCCATGAACTGCTGTGGTTCCTGCAGGGTTCGACCAACATCAAGTACCTGAAGGACAACGGCGTCACGATCTGGGATGAATGGGCCGATGCCAACGGCGAGCTGGGTCCGGTCTACGGTTACCAGTGGCGCGCATGGCCGACGCCGGACGGCCGCCATATCGACCAGATCAGCGAGGTGGTGCAGCAAATCCGCAACAACCCCGATTCGCGCCGCCTGATCGTATCGGCCTGGAACGTGGGAGAGATTCCGCAGATGAAGCTGCCGCCGTGCCATGCGTTCTTCCAGTTCTATGTGGCCGATGGCAAGCTGAGCTGCCAGCTTTACCAGCGCAGCGCCGACATCTTCCTGGGCGTGCCCTTCAACATCGCCAGCTATGCGCTGTTGACCCACATGATTGCCCAGCAATGCGACCTGGGCGTCGGTGATTTCGTCTGGACCGGCGGCGACTGCCACATCTACAGCAATCACTTCGAGCAGGTGCAGACACAGTTGGCGCGCGCCCCGATGAAGCTGCCGACCCTGCAGATCAAGCGCAAGCCCGACAGCATCTTCGACTATCGCTACGAGGACTTCGAGCTGGTGGGCTACGAATCGCATCCCGCCATCAAGGCGCCGGTGGCCGTATGACGCTGTTGACGCTGATCGTCGCGCGCGCCCGCAATGGCGTGATTGGCCGCGACAACACGCTGCCGTGGCGCCTGCCGGAAGACCTGCAGCACTTCAAGCGCACCACGCTGGGCGCGCCGATCATCATGGGCCGCAAGACCTGGGATTCGATTGGCCGTCCGCTGCCGGGGCGCCGCAATATCGTCGTGAGCCGCAACCGCGACCTGACGCTCGAAGGTGCCGAAGTGGTTGGCTCGCTCGAAGACGCGCAGCGCCTGTGCGTGGGCGTGGAGCAGGTGTTCCTGATCGGCGGCGCCCAGCTCTATGCGGAAGCGCTGCCGAGCGCGGACCGGCTGGTCGTCACCGAGATCGACGCCGACGTGGAAGGCGATGCGTTCTTCCCGGCCGTGGACCGTTCGAAGTGGATCGAGGTCTCGCGCGAGACGCATCACTCGGAGGCGAATCGGTTTGACTATGCGTTCGTCACGTACGAACGGCCGCCTTCGGGCGAGGAGTAAATAAAAAAGGCGCCCGAGGGCGCCTTTTTTACTGCGGCACGATACGTTCGCTACGTTCAGTTCCCGGCAATCGTCATTTGTTCGATCAGGATCGAGCCGGTTTCCTTGGTGCCACGCACCAGCGCGTCGGAGCCGATGCCGACGATATTCTTGAACATCTCGACCATATTGCCGGCGATCGTAATTTCTTCCACCGGATACTGGATCACGCCGTTCTCGACCCAGTAGCCCGACGCGCCGCGCGAATAGTCGCCCGTCACGTAGTTCACGCCCTGCCCCATCAGCTCGGTCACCAGCAGGCCCGTGCCCAGCTTCTTCAGCATGCCGGCGAAGTCGTCGCCCGGCTGCGTCAGCGAGCTGGTCAGCGTCAGGTTGTGCGAGCCACCCGCGTTGCCGGTGGTCTGCATGCCGAGCTTGCGCGCCGAATAGGTCGACAGGAAATAGCCTTCCACCACGCCATCGCGCACCACGTCGCGGGCGTGCGTGCGCACGCCTTCCTCGTCGAACGGTGCACTGCCCATCGCACCGGGTACGTGCGGCTGCTCATGGATCTGGATATGCGGTCCAAACACGGCCTTGCCCAGCGTGTCGTACAGGAAGGTCGACTTGCGATACAGCGCCCCGCCCGACACCGCCTGCACGAACGCCCCCAGCAGTCCGGCGGCCAGCGGCGCCTCGAACAGCACCGGGCACTTGCGCGTGGACAGCTTGCGCGCGTTCAGGCGGGCCAGCGCGCGTTCCGCCGCGTAGCGGCCGATCGCCTCCGGCTCGGCCAGCGCCAGCGGCGAGCGCTTCGACGAATACCAGTCATCGCGCTGCATGCCGCCGCCAGAGCCGGCAATCGGTGCGGCGGAAATAAAGTGGCGCGAGTACGGGTAGCCGCCCACGAAACCGCGCGAGGTGGCCAGCACGAATTGCGAATGCTGGGCCGACACGCTGGCACCATCGCTATTCTTGATCTTCGGCGACACGGCGAACGACGCCGCTTCGGCCCGGCGCGCGATATCGATGGCGCCCTCGGTATCGATGGTCCACGGGTGGAACAGGTCCAGATCCCGAGGATTACGTTCGAGTAGGTCTTCCTCGGCCAGGCCGGCGCAGTCATCCTCCGCCGTGAAGCGGGCGATGTTGTAGGCGGCCTCGGCGGTGGCACGCAGCGCGGCCGGCGAGAAATCGGACGTGCTGGCGTTGCCGCGGCGCTGACCAATCATGACCGTCACGCCCACTACCTTGTCGCGGTTCTGCTCGATGGTTTCGACCTGCCCCTTGCGCACCGTCACCGACAGGCCACTGCCCTCGGAGATCTCGGTGGCGGCATCCGTCGCGCCAAGTTCGCGTGCCACGCGCAGCACATCGGCCGCCATAGCCTTGAGCTGATCCTGGGTGTAGGTGAAATGCGCGGTCTTTTCGGCGGTCTGGCTCATATGGGCGGGCGTGATCAAAAGTCCAAACGGGAATCATAGCAAGATAAAATGCCGCCCATGACGCGAAATACCCGTAACAACCCCAACGGCCGTTTTCCGGGCGCCTTTGCCCCGGAAGACGACAACGACCTGCCCAAGAGCAAGTCGCAGCGCAAGCGCGACATGACGGAGCTGCAGGACCTGGGCGCCGAACTCGAGGCGCTGCCCAAAGACCGCCTGGCGCGCGTGCCAATGCCCGAGGCGCTGTCCGACGCCATCCTGGCCGCCCGCAAGATCACCAGCCACGAAGGCAAACGCCGCCAGATGCAGTTCGTCGGCAAGGTCATGCGCGCCCTGGACGACGACGAGGTGGCAGCCATCCGCGCCGCCCTGGAAGGCTTCAAGGGCACCAGCAAGGCCGAGACGGCCAAGCTGCACCTGATCGAGCGCTGGCGCGACCTGCTCCTGGCCGACGACGCCAACCTGACCAAATTCCTGGGCGAGCACCCGGACGTGGACGTGCAGTCGGTACGCAACATCATCCGCAACGCCCGCAAGGAAAAGGAACTGACCAAACCGCCGAAGTACTACCGCGAGCTGTTCCAGGCCATCAAGGCGGCGCTCGACGGTGGCAATGACGGCGACGAGGCAGCCGAACCCACCGAGGAACCCCAAGCATGAATCCGCCGCTGACCGCCCCCGTCTCCCGCAACCACCCCGACGAGCTGGTGGTCGGCTTTGTCTCCATTTCGGACCGCGCCTCTTCCGGCACGTACCAGGACGAAGGCATCCCTGCCCTGCGCGACTGGTTCGGCAAGACGCTGACCTCGCCGTGGCAGGCCGTGGAACGGCTGATTCCCGATGAGGCACCGCTGATTTCGCGCACGCTGATCGAACTGGTCGATGTGGCCGGCTGCGACCTCGTGCTGACGACGGGGGGCACCGGCCCGGCCCGGCGCGATGTCACGCCCGAAGCCACGCTGGCCGTGGGCACCAAGGAAATGCCCGGATTCGGCGAGCAGATGCGGCAAGTAAGCCTGCACTTCGTGCCGACGGCCATCCTGTCGCGGCAGGTGGCGGTCATCCGGGAAACGCCAAGCCGCGCCGCGCTGATCGTCAACCTGCCGGGACAGCCGAAGGCAATTCGTGAAACGCTGGAAGGCTTGCGCGATGTGGAAGGCCGCGTGATCGTCCAGGGCGTGTTTGCCGCCATGCCGTATTGCATCGACCTGATCGGCGGCCCGTATGTCGAAACGAACGAAGCCATCGTGAAGGCATTCCGGCCGAAGAGCGCGCTGCGGCAGAAGCCGAACCCGACCGTGTGATTTGCCCGCATCCTGTTCCCGTCCCCCGCATTGCCGGAGGCGGGAACAAACCTGGCCTTTACTTCCTACTTAAGCCCCAGGTACAGCCCGATCGGCACGAATACCACGGCGGCGATATTGCCAAGCAGCACGATCGACGCCACCTGGTCGGGTTCCTGCCGGTAGTGGTCGGCCACCAGGAAGTTCAGCACGGCCGGCGGCAATGCCGCGAACACGAACAGCAGCCCGCGCTGCAGCTCGGTCATCGGCACCCACCGCACCAGCAGCAGCGCCACGGCGATACCCGCCAGCGGGCAGACGATGGCGCCCAGCACACCCATCCCCCAGTTTCTCAGGCTCACGTCCTTCATGCGCACGCCCAGCGCGAACAGCATCAGCGGCACGGTGGAATCGCCAAGCAGCTTGATCGACTCGTAGACCGGCTCGGGCAGCGAAAACACCGGCTTTGCCAGCGACAGGCCCACGCCGGCCACGGTAGCCAGCACCATCGGATTGCGGGCAATCTGCGCCATCGAGGCATGACGGTTGACGATCTTCATGCCGATCGTGAAGTGCATCAGGTTCGACGCCGCAAACAGCGCCACGGCTGGCGCCAGGCCGACTTGCCCGAACGCAAAGACCGATAGCGGCAGACCCATGTTGCCGCAGTTGTTGAACATCATCGGCGGCACGAAAGTGCGCGGGTTGGCGTTGCTCATCCTCGCCACGATCCAGGCCAGAATGCCGGAGCCGATCACGACGGCCACGGCGCAAGCCAACAGCACCAGATGGTCGGCCAGCACGAAGTCCTTGCTGATGAAGGCCGACACCACCAGTAGTGGCGCGATCACTTCGAGCATCGCCTTGTTGATGCCGGCCATGTCCGGATGGGCACGCCGCCCGTATATCCACCCGATCAGGATGATCAGGATGACCGGCGTGATGATCGAAACGATGCGCGTGAACATGGCGGGAAGCGACTTGGACGGACCGGCGTGGCCAGTCCGTCATCGAACCGCCCGCCGGTTTGTTGTTTTTTGGCTTTTACGCAGCGGGGGTGCTGGGCGCGCTTGGCGCAGCAGTGGCGGCGGCGGGGAACGAGGCCGCCGCCTCGGCCTGCGTCTTGATGAAGTGCTGGCGGTAGTAGCGCAGTTCTTCCACCGATTCCAGGATATCGGCCAGCGCGGTGTGCAGCTGGCGCTTCTGGAAACCCTTATGGATGGCCGGTTCCCAACGCTTGCAGAGTTCCTTGAGCGTGGACACGTCCAGATTGCGGTAGTGGAAGAACGCTTCCAGCTTCGGCATGTAGCGCGCCATGAAGCGGCGGTCCTGGCAGATCGAGTTGCCGCACATCGGCGACTTGCTGGCCGGCACCCAGCGCTTCAGGAAGGCAATCAGCTCGGTTTCGGCCTGGGCTTCGGTCAGCGTGGACGCCTTGACCTTGTCGATCAGGCCCGAGCGGCCGTGCGTGCCCTTGTTCCAGTTGTCCATGCCGTCGAGCACCGCGTCCGACTGGTGGATCACCAGCACCGGGCCTTCGGCCAGGATGTTCAATTCGGAATCCGTGACCACCACCGCCACCTCGATGATCCGGTCGGTGTCCGGCTGCAGGCCGGTCATTTCCATGTCCAGCCAGACGAGGTTGTTTTCACTTTTGACGGAGGATGCGGTGGGACTTGTCATCTGGCGGTACGGCTCGATATGGAATTCGGAAAGGAAAAGCCCCTGGACGCGGGTGGCCGGGGGCGAACAATTTATAATTCTCGCATATCTGCCCCAGATGGCCCGCCACGCACCTCCGGTTTTACCGATGCTGCGCCGCACCATCGCCAACAAGGCCCTCGATGTTCACGCTGATCTTTCTTGCTGCCCTGGTCATCATGGTGTTGACCAAACTCTGGCTCGCCTCGCGCCAGATTCGCCATGTGGCACGCCACCGCGGTGCCGTGCCTGAGCGGTTTGCCGACACCATCACGCTCGCCGCCCACCAGAAGGCGGCGGACTACACGATTGCCCGCACGCGGCTTTCCATGCTCGAAGTCATGACCGGCGCCGCGGTGCTGATCGGATTCACGATGCTGGGCGGCCTGCACGCGCTGAACCAGCTCTGGCTCCACGTCTTCGACGGCGGCGGCTATTTCTACGGCGTGGCGCTGATCGCCAGCGTGGCAGTCATCGGCGGCCTGTTCGACCTGCCCTTCTCGCTCTACGGCCAGTTCGTGATCGAGCAGCGCTTCGGCTTCAACAAGATGACGCTCGGCCTGTGGCTGGCCGACCTGGCCAAAATGGCCCTGGTGGCCTGCGTGCTGGGGCTGCCGCTGCTGCTGGCCGTGCTGTGGCTGATGGATCGCGCCGGCACCTACTGGTGGCTCTATACATGGCTGCTCTGGGTGGGCTTCAGCCTGCTGCTGCAGGTGATTGTGCCGACGTACATCGCACCGCTATTCAACAAGTTCGAACCGCTGACCGATGAAGGGCTGCGCACGCGCATCGAAGCGCTGCTGCGCAAGTGCGGCTTTGCCAGCAAGGGACTCTTCGTGATGGATGGCAGCAAGCGCAGCGCGCATGGCAATGCCTACTTCACGGGCTTCGGCGCGGCCAAACGCATCGTGTTCTTCGACACGCTGCTCGACCGCCTGGACGGCGAGGAAGTGGAGGCCGTGCTGGCGCACGAGCTGGGCCATTTCAAGCGCCGCCACGTCGCCAAGATGATTGCCGTCACGTTCGCACTGTCACTGGTGTTCCTGGCCCTGCTGGGCTGGCTGGCCACACGCGAATGGTTCTTCACGGGCCTTGGCGTGCTGCCCAACTTCGGTACCAGCAACCATGCGCTGGCACTGGTGCTGTTCTTTCTGGCGCTGCCGGTGTTCACGTTCATCCTGGGGCCGCTGGCCAGCCAGTCGTCGCGCAAGCATGAGTTCGAAGCCGACGAGTTCGCCGCGCATCAGACCAACGCGAGCCATCTGGTCTCCGCGCTGGTGAAGCTGTACAAGGACAACGCGTCGACGCTGACGCCGGATCCGATCTATAGCGCGTTCTATTATTCGCATCCGCCCGCTGCTCAGCGGATCGACCGCCTGCTGTCGTACGCATGACCCGCAGCGCACGCCACCACAACGCCGGCAAAGGGGCCGGCCGCGGCAATGGAGCCGATACCGAATCCGCACTGATCGTCGCCGCGCATGGCCGCCACTACGTGGTGGAACGCGCTGACGGTTCGCACCTGCACGCCTTCCCGCGCGGCAAGAAGAGCGATGCCGCCGTGGGCGACCATGTCCGCATCGAAATGGCCGCGGTCGACCAGGGCGTGATTACCGGTATCGATCCACGCAAGAACCTGCTCTACCGGTCCGACCAGTTCAAATCGAAACTGCTGGCCGCCAATATCGACCAGGTCGTGATCGTGCTGGCCACGGAGCCGAGCTTTTCGGAAGACCTGCTTGGCCGCGCGCTGGTATCGGCGGAAGCGCTCGAAATCCGCCCGCTGGTGATCCTGAACAAGACCGACCTGACCGGGCGCCTGGACGACGCGCGCCGCCGGCTGAAGCTGTACCAGGACCTGGGCTACGACACGCTCGAATTGTCCGTACACGGCCGCCCCGAAGAAGCGCTGGCCGCGCTGCAGCCGCGCACGGCGGGCGTATCGAGCATCCTGATTGGCCAGTCCGGCATGGGCAAGTCATCGCTGCTGAACCTGCTGATTCCAGGCGTGGAGGCACAGACCCGCGAGATTTCATCGAAGCTCGACTCCGGCAAGCACACCACCACGTTCACACGGCTCTATCACCTGCCCGAGGCATGGGCGGTGGTCGACGGCAAACCTGGTTACCTGATCGATTCGCCGGGCTTCCAGGAATTCGGCCTCCATCATCTGAGCGAAGGCATGCTGGAACGGGCCTTCCCAGAGTTCCGGCCACTCCTGACCGAATGCCGCTTCTACAACTGCCACCACATCAACGAGCCCGGTTGCGGGGTGCTGACGGCCATCGACGGCGGCTCGATTTCGCCGCGTCGGCACCAGCTCTACACGCAACTGCTGCACGAATCGCGGCAGCAAAAGCCGTGGTAAGCCCGGCTGGCAATCCGCAATGACCGTGGTAAGGTAAAAGCACCTGCCTGCCACGGCTTCATCATGAAACTGCTGCTGAGGACGCCTTCGCTGGTCCACGCCGCGCATTGCCGGAACGTGCTGCGCGCCGCGGGTATCCGTGCCGAAGTCCGCAATACCTGGCTCGCGGGCGCGGCGGGCGACATTCCGCTCAATGAAAGCGCGCCGCAGGTGTGGATCGTCAATGACGGGGACGAACCCGACGCATGGGCCGCGCTGAATGCCGCGGCCAACCCTTCACCGGGGCCGCGCTGGCAATGTCGTCATTGCGGAGAATGGCACGAGGCGCAGTTCGCGGCGTGCTGGCAATGCGGCAGGCATCAGGAATAAAAAAGGCGCCACGGCAAGTGGCGCCTTTGCATTGGGGCGGGTGAAACCGGTCAACCCACCCACAGCGCCAGCGAGATCATCGCCAGCAGCAGCATCCAGAGAATCACCGCACGCCACACCAGGCCCACCGCCGATTGCAGTGTGCGGACGCCAGGGTCGGCGCCGAATTCAGGCGGCACCGGTTCCGCTTCGCCCATCCCCGGTGCGTAATCCACGCCGGCCAGGCTGGTACGCAGCATCACGCTGGAATCCTCTTCGGCCAGCGGCTGACCCAGCCGCACGCCAAGCGCCCCGCCGCCACTGGCAAGCAGGATGCCGTTGACCGCGTCGTTCCACTTGCGCGCGTGATTGCGCCACGCGTACACGGCATCCTCGAAATTGCCGACGATGGCAAACCCGATGGCCGTCAGACGCGAAGGCACCCAGTCCAGCACGTAGAACGCCCGGGCGGCAAAGCGTCCCAGCGCGGGGCTGCGCTCGTTCGAAGGCGTATTCCACTGGCGGTTCAGGAATTCGGCCGTCCGGTAAAGCACGACGCCACCGGGGCCGATTGGCACCAGGAACCAGAAAAACACCCCGAACACATGCCGGTGCACGGCCACGATGGCGGCTTCCAGCGTGTGGCGCACGATCTCGCTGACCGGCATTTCCAGGGTGTCGAGTCCGGTCCATTCGTGCAGCAGCGTGCGCGCGGTATGGAGGTCGTCGCGGTTCAGCGCCTCGTGGATATCGGTGAAGTAGTGGCTGAACTGGCGGAAGCCCAGCGTCAGGTAGAGCAGCAGGACATTCCAGACCAGCGTCAGCGCAACGCTGATCGACGCCAGCAGATAGTGGACGATCACGGCGGCCAGCGTCAGCGGCAGCACCACGGTGAGCCAGGCCAGCGCGGCATCGCGCGGACGTCCGGTGTCGAATGCGTGCTCGGCCCGGTCACCCAGCGCACGCACGATGTCGTGGATGGGGTTGTTCCGGCCGAGGGCGCGGAACTGCTCGGCAATCAGCGCCAGGAGAATGGATACGAAGGTCATCGCGTGACGATAAATCGGCGCGCGGCGAAGTGCCGCGGCGGTCGCATGGCGGATAGCCAGACGATAGCATAGCGGCAAGAGGTCTTAGTACCTGTAAGCACTGGTTACGGGTTAACCAATGATAAAAAAAGCGCCTGCCGCAGAGGCAGGCGCCGATTCCCGGCGGCATGCGCCATCACGCCGGCAGATCGAACACCAGTACTTCAGCGTCGCTGCCCTTGTCCAGGCTCACCGCTTCCACGCCGTCGAGCTTGGCGGCGTCACCGGTTTCCAGCGGCTGGCCGTTGACCGACACCCTGCCGCGCGCCACGTGCACATAGGCCTGGCGGCCCGGCTGCAGTGCCACCGAGGCGGCTTCTTCGCCATCGAACAGCCCGGCAAACAGGCGCACGTCCTGATGGATCACGATCGACCCTTCAGCGCCGTCGGAGCTGCCCACCAGACGCAGGCGGCCACGCTTGTCGGCGGCATCGAAGCGTTTTTCCTCGTAGCCCGGCTCGATGCCCTGCTGGTTCGGCATGATCCAGATCTGCAGGAAGTGCGTGGTGTCATGCGCCGCATGGTTGTACTCCGAGTGGCGCACACCGGTGCCCGCGCTCATGCGCTGCACGTCGCCGGGGCGGATCACGCTGCCGTTGCCCATGCTGTCCTTGTGCGCCAGCTCGCCTTCCAGCACGTAGCTGATGATTTCCATGTCGCGGTGGCCATGCGTGCCAAAGCCCATGCCGGGCGCCACACGGTCTTCATTGATCACTCGCAGCGGGCCAAACTGGATGTGGCGCGGGTCGTAATAATCGGCAAACGAAAAGCTGTGATACGACTTGAGCCAACCGTGGTCCGCATAACCGCGCTCTTCAGACTTACGGATTTCAATCATTTTGATGGCCCTCCTTGTGGCCTGGAATTCGAACCCATCAGCTACTGGCTGCGGGCCCTGCGGCGTTTCGATGCTAGGCAGTTTAGGGGAGCGGGAGTATATTGGCGGGCACCGCGTTAGAAGCAGTTGTTCAGAAATTCTGAATATGCCCCTGTCACTCGAATCTCTCGAAGTCCTTGACGCCATCGAGCGCAAAGGCAGTTTCGCCGCCGCAGCCCATGAAATGGGCAAGGTGCCCTCGGCCCTGACCTATGTGGTCCGCAAGCTCGAGGAAGACCTCGACGTGCTGTTGTTCGACCGCCGGCGCCACCGCGCCGAGCTGACGCCGGCTGGCCGTGCCCTGCTGGACGAAGGCCGCCACCTGCTGCACGCGGCCGACGACCTGGCACGGCGCGTCAAGCGCCTGGCCACGGGCTGGGAAGCCAACCTCAATATCGCCGTGGACGACCTGATCAACTTCCGCGCGCTGATGCCGGTGATCCAGGACTTCTATGCCGAGAACACGGCCACCCGGCTGCGTTTCTCGAAGGAAGTGCTGGGCGGCACCTGGGACGCGCTGGTCAGCAACCGCGCCGACCTGATCATCGGCGGCGCCTACGAGTTGCCGAGCACCCAGGGCTTCCAGGTGCGGCCGCTCGGCACGATCCCGTTCGTCTTCGCGGTCGCGGCCCATCATCCGCTGGCCAGCGAGGAAGGTCCGCTGACCACGATCCAGATCGCCAAGCACCGCATCGTGGCCGTGGGCGACACCTCGCGCAACCTGCCCGCCCGGACGCACGGCGTGCTGGCCGGACAGGACGTGCTGGTGGTGCCCACCATGCGCGACAAGCTCGAAGCGCAGATCCGTGGCCTCGGATGCGGCTGGCTGCCCGCGCCGATGGCGCAGCCGCATATCGAAAACGGCGTGCTGCAGGTGCGCGAAACGGTGGAAGTGCGGGCGCCCGGCACGTTCAAGGCGGCGTGGCGCACGAACACGCGCGGCAAGGCGCTGCAATGGTGGTCCAGCAAGCTGGAAGACCCGCGCCTCGCACAGGCGTTGATGCAGCAGGCGCCGCAGCTACCGGAGTCGTTCGAGTAATCGCGCAGCACCATGCCGCAACGTTATCGGGGGCGTTTTGCCCCCTCCCCGACCGGCCCGCTGCATCTCGGTTCGCTGGTCACCGCGCTGGCCAGCTGGCTCGACGCTCGCGCCCATGACGGCGACTGGCTCGTGCGGATCGAGGACATCGATTATCCGCGCTGTGTGAAGGGCGCCGACACCGACATCCTGCGCACGCTCGAAGCACTCGGCCTGCATCCCGATGAACCGCCCGTCTGGCAAAGCCGCCGCGAGTCGCGCTACGCCGATGCGCTGCGCCAGCTCGAAACCGCCGGGCAGCTCTACCCCTGCGGCTGCTCGCGCAAGGAGATAGCCGATTCGCTCGTGCATGTGCGCGAGCGGCATCAGACCCTGGGATATCCCGGCACCTGCCGCAACGGCCTGCACGGCAAACTGCCGCGCGCCTGGCGCGTGCGCGTGCCGGACGGCCTGGCCGCCACCATCTGCTTCGACGATCGCTGGCAGGGGCGGCAGTGCCAGAACCTGGAAACGGAACTCGGGGATTTCGTGCTGCGCCGCGCCGACGGGCTATGGGCCTATCAACTGGCCGTGGTGGTCGACGATGCGGAACAAGGCATCACGCATATCGTGCGGGGAGCCGACCTGCTGGATTCCACGCCGCGCCAGATCCATCTGCAGCATCTGCTCGGCATGCCAACGCCCTCTTACCTGCACGTGCCGGTCGTGGTCAATTCGATTGGCGAAAAGCTGAGCAAGCAGAGTGGCGCGCTGGCGCTGGACACAACGGCACCGCTTAGCGCGCTACGGGAGGCCGGCGCGCATCTGGGCATCGTGAATGGGGAAGCGTCCGTCGCCGCGTGGCTGGCAGCGGCAACGGAGCAGTGGGCAAATCAGTGGCGAATCAGCGACTGACGCTGATCCACCCAAAGCACGGGGCTTACGATTTGCGCGGTACGCCGCCCAGCAGCGCCGCCACGGGGCGCTTGGGCGTCTGACGGCCACGCGAAAGCGCGGCGGCCAGCTGGTCTTCAGGCTTCGGGGCCGGCGTGTAGTTGCCCGACGGCTCGTACGGACGCGAGAAGAACGGATCGTCCGACGGACGGAACGCGGGGCGGCCATTCGGCTCGGTACGACGGCGGCGCGTCGCGCCGGCTTCGGCCTCACCTTCACCGTTTTCGCGCGTGCGGCGCACATCGGCGCGCTGGCGGCGGCGGTCCGATTCTTCCTGGCGAGCACGCTCGCCGGTCGGATCGAAACCTTCGAGCGTGCCACGCGGCACGCTGCGCTTGATCAGCTTTTCGATATCGGCCAGCAGACGGTCGTCGCTGCCCGGAACGTAGATCGACAACGCATCGCCGCTCGCGCCGGCGCGGCCAGTACGGCCAATGCGGTGCACGTAGTCTTCGGCGCTGAACGGCAGGTCGAAGTTGATCACGCAGGGCATGGCCGGAATATCCAGACCACGCGCAGCCACGTCGGTGGCCACCAGCGCGTCAATCGTACCGCTCTTGAAGCCATCCAGCGTCTGCATGCGCTCGGTCTGCGTCTTGTCGCCGTGAATGGCAGCGGCATTGATGCCCTCGCGCTCCAGATGTCGCGCCAGGCGCGAACAGCCGATCTTGCTGTTCACGAAGACGATGCACTGCTTCGATTGCTGCTCGGTCGCGCGCTGCTTGAGCAGATGAACCACCGCGGCCTGCTTGTGGCCGTCCGGCACCGGGAAGACCAGTTGGCGCACGTTCTCGTTGGTCGAGTTGCTGCGTGCCACTTCGATCGTCACCGGCTGCTTGAGGTAGCTCGATGCCAGCTTCTTGATCTCGGGCGAGAACGTCGCCGAGAACAGCAACGTCTGGCGTTGCGCGGGCAGCAGGTTGATGATGCGCTGCAGGTCCGGCAGGAAGCCCATGTCGAGCATGCGGTCGGCTTCGTCCAGCACCAGCATCTGCACCTGCGACAGGTTCACCGATTTCTGCTGCACGTGGTCGAGCAGCCGGCCCGGCGTGGCCACCAGGATTTCCACGCCACGACGCAGTGCGTCGGTCTGCGGATTCATGTCGACGCCGCCAAACACCACGGTGCTGCGCAGGTCGGTGTGCTGGGCGTAGCGCGCCACGTTGTCATAGACCTGGTCGGCCAGTTCGCGCGTCGGCGTCAGCATCAGTGCGCGCACCGGATGGCGCGCCGGTGATGCGCTTGCGTTGGCCATCGGCAGCAGGCGCTGAATGATCGGCAGCGCAAAGCCTGCGGTCTTGCCTGTGCCGGTCTGTGCCGCGCCCATGACATCCTTGCCCAGCAGCACCACGGGGATGGCCTGCGCCTGGATTGGCGTGGGCTTGGTATAGCCCTGGTCGGACAAGGCGCGCAGAATGCGCGCATCCAGCCCGAAGCTCTCGAACGTCTGCTCTACGGCTGGGGTCTGGTCTGGGGTGTTCGTCATCGTCATCAATGGGGTGCCTTTGCAACGGCGTGGCGCCGGGGCAAACGGACACGCGTCTGGAACGGTTCTACGGGCCGATCGCGGCATGAAAACTCGCGAAAAGATGAATTGCCCGGAAAATCAAAGACTTGGATTCTACCATCAGAGTCCGGGAGCGGACACCGGGCCTATAGGCCAGTATCTGCGCTTGACATGTCAATGACGTGTCAACAACACGTCACAATAGCTGGCGAGCATAGCGCCCCGGCACGTGCTCCCATCACCATACGACAAACCCGCCATGACCTCCGACCTGCGCGCACAACCCACCGATGCCGCCCGCCGCGGCTTTCTGCGCACTTCCAGCCGCTTTCTGGGCCTGGGCGCCGGACTTGCCGCCGGTTTGACCTCGCTTGGGTCCTCCGCGCTGGCCGCGCCGGCCGTCGTGGCGTCCGGGCGCCCCGCCATGCCCGACGGCATTCAACTGGGCGACCCTTCGGACGACGGACTCGTGGTCTGGGCCCGCGCGGGAAGCCCGTCGCGCATGATCGTCGAATACGCGACAGAGTCGAATTTCCGAGATGCGATGCGCATTTCGGGGCCACTGGCCAGCAGCGAGACCGATTTCACGGCCCGTACCCAGTTGACCGGCCTGCTTCCCGGCCAGCCGTACCACGTGCGGGTAGCGTTTGAGACCCCCGGACAGCGCCGTGGCCAGGGCGCGTGGATGGAAGGCAGCTTCCGCACCCGGCCGATGGCGGCTGACAAGCCTGTCCGCTTCGTATGGTCGGGCGATACCGTGGGCCAGGGCTGGGGCATCAACCCCGACCTGGGCGGCATGCGCATCTACGAGGCCATGCGCCAGCGCAACCCCGACTTCTTCATCCACAGCGGTGACACGATCTACGCCGACAGCCCGATCGCGGCCGAGCAAAAGGCCGAGGAAGGCCGCATCTGGCGCAACATCGTGACCGAGGAAGTCAGCAAGGTGGCGGAGACGCTCAAGGAATTCCGTGGGCGCCATCGCTACAACATGATGGACGCCAATGTGCGCCGCTTTGCCAGCCAGGTGCCGCAGATCTGGCAGTGGGACGACCACGAGGTAACCAACAACTGGTCCGATTCCAAGGACCTGACCGCCGACGCGCGCTACACCGAGAAGGACGTACGCCTGCTGGTAGCGCGCGGCAGCCGCGCATTCCTGGAGAACGCGCCGATGCGCTGGCATCGCCAGGGCCTGGCCGAGCGCGTGCATCGCAAGATCGCCTACGGTCCGCTGCTCGACGTGTTCGTGCTCGACATGCGCACCTATCGCGGTCCGAACGGCTACAACCGCGAAACCACGGAAGGCCCCGGCACGCCGTTCCTGGGCAATGCGCAGCTGGACTGGCTGATGGCCGAAATGACGGCATCGCAGGCCACGTGGAAAGTGATTGCCGCCGATATGCCGATCGGCCTCGGCGTGCCCGACGGAAAGGACGCCCAGGGCCGCGCGAAATGGGAAGCCATCGCCAATGGCGATGGTCCCGCACTGGGCCGTGAGCTGGAGATGGCGCGCCTGCTCACGCGCATCCGGCAGGCCGGCCTCAGGAACGTGGTGTGGATCACCGCCGACGTTCACTACTGCGCCGCGCACCACTATTCGCCCGAGCGCGCCCAGTACAAGGACTTCGATCCGTTCTGGGAATTCGTGGCCGGTCCGCTCAACGCGGGCAGCTTCGGACCGAATCCGCTCGACAACACGTTCGGCCCGCGCGTCGTCTACCAGAAAGCGCCCACTGCCCAGAACATGTCGCCGTTTGCCGGCTTCCAGTTCTTTGGCGAGGTCAACATCGATCCCGCATCGCGCGCGCTGACCGTGGACCTTCGTGATCTGAATGGCGTGTCGCAGTTCCAGCAGGTATTGCAGGTGCAGGCCTGATCCACGCACCCCGCGGCGGGACCAGGCGCACCGTTCAATTCAACGCATCGGGATCAGTCGCTCTTGATCCCGTTGTCCTTGATCACCTTGCCCCACTTCGCATAGTCGTTCTGCATGCGCGTGGCCAACTGCTCCGGCGTCTGGTACGAGGCCACCGTGCCCGCGCCAAGCATCTTCTGCTGAACGGTCGCGTCGGCCAGCGCGCCCTTGAGCGCGTCGGACAGCTTGGCCACCACATCCTTCGGCGTGCCGGCCGGCACCAGCAGGCCACCCCACGACGAGGCATCGAAGCCGGGGAAGCCCTGCTCGGCCACAGTCTTTACTTCGGGCGCGAACGACACGCGCTTGCTCGATCCCACCGCGATCGGACGCAGCTTGCCCGCCTTGATGTGCGGCAGCGCGGCGATCATGTCCGAGAACATCATCGGCACCTGGCCGGCCAGCAGATCGGAAATCGCCGGTGCGCTGCCTTTGTAAGGCACGTGCTGCACGTCGAAGTGGCCCAGGTTCTTCAGCAGCTCGGTGGACAGATGGCCGAAGCTGCCATTGCCCGCGCTCGTGTAATTCATCTTGCCCGGCGCTGCCTTGGCGCGTGCAATGTACGACTGCAGGTCGGTCACATCCGGCAGCGAGGTCGGGTTCACGACCATCACGATCGGCAGTTCGTAGGCGTTACCGACTGGCGTGAAGTCCTTGAAGATGTCGTAGCCCTTGCGCGGCAACAGGTGCGGCGCCAGCAGCGTGGGGGTGGCCAGCATCACGAGCGTGTAGCCATCGGGCGCGGCCTTGGCCACGGTCTCGGTGCCGATGGTGCCCGAGGCGCCGGGGCGGTTGTCGACGACGATGGTCTGTTTCAGCGTCTCGCCCATCTTCTGGCCGATGATGCGCGCGGCGGTATCGGTCGGACCGCCCGCGGGGAACGGCACCACCAGGCGAATCGGCTTGTCCGGGTAGTTCTGCTGCGCCATCGCGGGTACGGATGCGCATGACAGCGCGGCTGCCACGGCCAGCGCCGAAAGCGCCAGACGACGATGTTGACGGTGTTGCACGGTGCTTCCTCCAATATTGGGCCGGGCATTTGCCGGCCACTTTCTAATCGTTGACAAGTAGCGCTCAGAGCTTCATCACGCCTGGCTGAAACAAGCGCGCATCCATCGTGCGCAGCTCGGCCGCCACGGCCACGGGCGTGGCGCACTGGTCCAGCACATCGCGCTGCAGATCGATGCCCGGAGCGATTTCCACCAGCGTCAGACGCGCTTCACCGTTGGCATCGGCGCGCATCTCGAACACGGCGCGCTCGGTCACGTACAGCACCGGGATGCCGAGCGAGGCGACGTATGGCCCGTTGAAGCTCAGGTGCGACACCTCGGGCACGATCTTCTTCACGCGCCCTTCCTTGACGATCTCCAGCTGACCGTTCACGGCGCGCACTTCCAGGCCACCAGCGGTCAGCGTGCCCATGAACACCACGGCGCGTGCGCTTTGCGTGATGTTGATGAAGCCACCCACGCCAGCGATCAGCGCCCCCTCGCCTTCACCGAACTTGCTCACGTTGACGTTGCCGTGGCCATCCAGCTCGGCCAGCCCCAGGATGGCCAGGTCGATGCCACCACCCTCGTAGAAATCGAACTGGGCGGGCTGGTCCACCACGGCCTCGGGATAGGCCGAGGCGCCAAAGCTCAGGCCATCGGCCGGCGTGCCGCCGATCGGGCCGGCCTCGACGGTCAGCGTGAAACCGGCCAGCCCCGCCTGATGCGCCAGCGCGCCCACGGCCGCCGGCATGCCCACGCCCAGGTTCACCACGCGCGGCCGGCGCGCGGCAAGCTCCATCACGGCGCGGCGCTGGACGATCGTGCGCGCATCGAGCGGCGCCGAGGCGGGCGGCAATGCCTCGGCCTCTTCCGCTTTCTCCGCGGCATCGGCCTTCTCGCCGCGCCACGGACGCACATACGCTTCGTTGTACGCCTCGGCGAACGTCATCTGATGGTGCGCCGGCTGTTCGCTGACCACGACGTAATCGACGAGGATGCCGGGCACATGAATCGCCTGCAGGTTCTCGTGATAGTCGACGATCGACTCCACTTGCGCGATTACGATGCCGCCGGAATTGTGCGCGGCCTGGGCCATCGCCAGCAGCTCATGGTGGAACGCCTCGCGGTGCGTGCTGAGGTTGCCGCGCGTATCGGCGGCCGTGCAGCGGATCAGTGCGCAATCGATGCGGAAGCTGGGATAGAACAGGTATTCGTCGCCACGAAAGTCCACTGCCTCCACCCAGTTGGCCGTGCCGGCGGCAATCGCATCGCGTGCCCGCTGGTTGACGGCGCCGCCGTGGTAGCGCGGATCGTGCGCGGTGCGTGGATCCACGAACGTATGCAGGCCGATCTTCGTCAGCACGCCGGGCTTGCCGCCCGCGATGGCGCGGTACAGGTGCGTCAGCACGCCCTGCGGCAGGTTGAATCCCTCGCAATCCTCGTTCATGGCCAGCGTCGCCAGGCGCGTGGCTGAGCGCCAGTGCCCGCCCACGATCGCGCGGGTCATGCCGGCGTTGCCGAAGTGGTTCACCCCGCGCGCGCCACGGTCGCCCTGCCCGGCCGAATAGACCAGCGTCAGGTCGCGCGGCAGGCCGCCCTGCAGAAAGCGTTGCTCAAGCGCCTCGGTCACGCCCTCGGCATGTCCCGCGCCCACAAATCCCGCGCTGGCCACGGTCCAGCCGCTCTGGACGAGTTCCGCCGCCTGCGCGGTGGTAATCACCTTCATTGCCGTCTCCTGAATCTTGTTCTGTCGTGGTTTCTACCGACTCACGTTTTGCGAACATTTGTTCGCAAAACACCTATCATACGGATCGGGCCGCCGGACGCAAGTCCGGTCTGACCCGCAGCCACCCCTTATTTCAATCCACCATGCCGCGCCGCGCCGCCAATCCCGCTGAAGACGCCTCCGACATCCCCAAAAAGGAAGAACTGCTCGACTCCCTGACCAAGGGGCTGGCGCTGCTGCGCCTGTACGCAAGCGGCGTGGAGCACCTGACCATGCAGGAAGTGGCCGAGCAGCTCGACGTCACACGCGCCGCGGCGCGACGGCTGCTGCTGACGCTGACGCACAACGGCTACCTCGCGCAGCAAGGCCGCCAGTTCGCGCTCACGCCCAAGGTCATGGACCTCGGTTACGCGTACTTTGCCTCGATGAATCTGCCGCAGCTGGCGCGTCCTTTCCTGCAGGCGCTGTGCGCCGAGGTGGGTGAAAGCTGCTCGATCGGGATGCTGGACCGCGAATCGGTCGTGCTGGTAGCGCGAGAGGAGCCGAGCCAACTGCTGCGCGTTGATATGGCCATCGGCCGGCGCATGCCCGCCTATGCCCACTCGCTCGGTCGCGTGTTGCTCGCGGGGCTCGATGACGACGCGCTGGCAACCTATCTCGATGGCGCGGAACTACGCAAGCTGACGCCATTCACAATCAGCTCCCGCCCAGCCCTGGCACGTAAGCTGGCCCAAGTGCGCGCCGATGGCTACTGCACGCTGGTCAGCGAACTGGCCGACGGTTTCGCGGGCATCTCGGTGCCGCTGCGCGACCAGACCGGCAAGGCCGTGGCGGGCCTGGGATTGAGCATGGTGCTGGGCAGCCGGGACCAGGCTTATCTGGAAAAGCACTACCTGCCACCGCTGCAACGCACCGCCGCGCAGATCGAGGCCATTCTGAAAGCGCGCTGATCCGGCTCGCGCGCCCCAATGAAAGAGCCCCGCAGGCCGGGGAGGTCGCGGGGCTGAAGTGGTAGCGGGGCAAGGATCCTTTTGCCCCGTCAAGTATCGTGATGCAAGGTGGCTGTTGCCACATCACCCGATTGTGGGGGGCGTGGTGGGGTATCGCACATAGTTGTTCGATCAACCGATCACCCGCCCGCGTCCTTACCCATCCTATTCGTGCGGCAGGGCCTGGAACGCCGCAAACTGCTCCACCGCAGCCGTGAACGCATCCAGCGCCGGATGCAGCCGTGGCTCGACCTGTCCGGGCAGCATCGCCTGGGTGAACGTCCACACCACGGCCGCCGTCAGCCCCGCCTGATCGAGTTCCTGCTCGGTGCGCGGTATCGGCGCCGACCGCATCTCCGCTTCCAGCATCGCAAACGCGCTGGTGCGCTGGCCATCCACACGCTCCACCCACGGCTGGTGCACTTTCTCGGTAGGGCGCAGATTGTGCTCGTAGACGTTCTGCACGGCCTTCTCGCAGCCGGCCAGCGCCAGGCCGACGATACGCAACGCGCGCTGACGCGCGGCCAGGTCCGATGGCATCAGGCTGCGCCGCGCCAGCGCTTCGGCGTAGTCGATGATCAGCGTCGAATCCATCAACACCGTGCCGTCGTCGCACACCAGCGTCGGGGCCTTGACCACCGGGTTGATCGCGCGAAACTGGTCGAAGGTGCGAAACACCGACACCTGCTCCAGCGCGTATGGCAATCCCAATATCCGCAGCGTGATCGCCGCGCGGCGCACATAGGGGGAATCGAGCATGCCGATCAGTCTCATTCTTGGCTCCAGTCGGTGGGTGGGCAGCAGGAGCCATACGATAGCGCAGGTCGTCGCGCACGGGCGAATGTATGGAATTGTGATTAATTCGATCATTTTTGTGATCGATCTAGTCAAAATCGAATGCTTGACCTACACTTCGCCCCACGTTTGATCGATTCGATCAAGCGACTGCTCAAAACACACAGTTGCCGCACCCCACGCGGCAGGAGACCACGATGCAGATTCATATCAAGCGCGCCATCGAGCGCGTGCCGGGCGGCATGATGATCGTGCCGTTGCTGATCGGTTCACTGGTTGCAACGTTTGCCCCGGAAGGTCCGAAGTTCTTTGGGTCGTTCACCAACGCGCTGTTCACCGGCGCCCTGCCGATCCTTGCGGTGTTCTACGTCTGCATGGGCGCGAGCATCAACATCAAGGCCACCCCGTATATCGTCAAGAAAGGCGGCGTGCTGTTTGCCACCAAGGTTGGCACGGCCATTGTGCTGGGTGTGGTCCTGGGTCACTTCCTTGGTGAATCGCCGGTCAGCGCGGGCATGTTCGCCGGCTTGTCGACACTGGCCGTCGTGGCCGCCATGAACGACACCAACGGCGGCCTGTACATGGCGCTGATGGGCCAGTACGGCAAGCCCGAGGACGTGGGCGCCTACTCGATCATGTCGCTCGAATCGGGTCCGTTCCTGACGATGGTCACGCTGGGCGTGGCCGGCCTGTCGGCCTTTCCGTGGCCCACGCTGGTCGCAGCATCCTGCCGCTGATGCTGGGCATGCTCCTGGGCAACCTGGACCGCGAAATGCGCGATTTCCTGAGCAAGGCCGTACCGGTGATGATTCCGTTCTTCGCTCTGGCGCTGGGCGCCGGCCTGGACCTGCACAAGGTGTGGCAGGCCGGCATGCTGGGCCTGGGCCTGGGCGTCGCGGTCGTCGTGGTCACTGGCTTCACGCTCTACATTGCCGACCGCCTGAGCGGTGGCACGGGCGTGGCAGGCGTGGCCGCCGCAAGTACCGCGGGTAACGCCGCGGCGGTACCCACTCTCGTCGCGGCCGCCAATCCCGTCTATACGGAAGCCGCCAAGCACGCCACGATCCTGGTGGCTGCGTGCGTGGTCGTCACCGCCGTGCTGACCCCGCTGCTGACGGCCTTCGTGGCCCGCCGCGTGGCGATGAAGTCTGACGCCGTCGCGGCCAGGACCGCCGCATGAGCTGGCTGATCATCGCCGACGACCTGTCCGGCGCGGCCGATTGTGCAATCGGCTTTGCCGTGCACGGTGCGCGCACGGTGGTCACGTTCGACGCGGCAGCGGCGGCGCAAGTCGTCGATGCCGACGTCACGGCCACCGATGTCGACAGCCGCCGCATGGCACCCGCCGACGCGGCGGCCTGCAATCTCGAAGCGTGGCGCTGCGGCCACGCCGAGGGCCGCCGCCTCTACAAGAAGATCGATTCCACGCTGCGTGGCAACTGGGCCGCGGAGACCGCTGCCCTGCAGCCGGTGGCCGGACTGGCGATTGTTGCCCCGGCCTTTCCCGCAACGGGCCGCACCACGCGCGATGGCCGCATGTTCGTCAAGGGCGAACCGCTCGAAGCCACCGACATCTGGCGCGTCGAGGGACTGACCGGCATCGCCGACATGGTGGCACTGCTGGAAGCCCAGGGCTTGCGCACCGCGCGCATTTCGCTGTTCACGCTCCACGCCGGCAAGGCCGCCGTGCAATCGCAACTGGCAACGTGGCAGACCGAGGGCTACCACGCCGTGGTCTGCGACGCCGAAGACGAGCAAGACCTGGAGACACTGGCCCAGGCATCGATCACGCTCGACAAGCCCGCATTCTGGGTCGGCTCGGGCGGCCTGGCCCGCGCACTTTCCACGGTGGCACCGGTGCGAGGCGCGCAGGCGCCCGCCGTGCCAACGTATCACCAGGGTCCGATACTGACGCTGGTCGGCAGCATGTCTGGTATCTCCGGAAAGCAGGCCACTTATCTTTGCGAGCGCGCCGGCATCGACTCGCTCCTCGTGCAGCCACAGACGCTGCGCGATGGCGCGGGTCATGCCGGGTGGCGCGACACACAGCAAGAGATTGCCGAATGCCTGACGGCCGGCCGCGACCTGCTTGTCAGCATCGGCCGCGATGACGCCTTCGACCCCGCGGAAGGACCGAAGCTGTCCAACGCGCTCGCACAACTGATCCTGCCCCATTTCACGCACGTTGGCGGCCTGATCGCCACCGGCGGCGAAACAGCGCGCGCGATGCTGGCAGCCGCCGGCATCGGCGCCCTGACACTGAAACGCGAAGTGGAACCCGGCGTACCACTATCCGAAACCACGGCGGCCCCCGCGCGCCGTATTGCCACCAAGGCTGGCGCCTTCGGCACCGAATCCGCGCTATGGCTTGCCTGGCAGGCCATGCGCCAAGCATGATTTCCCCACTGAACGGGACAGACAAATGAGCGACTACATTCCGGTTATCGGCATCACGATGGGTGATGCCACGGGCATTGGGCCCGAAGTTATCGTCAAGAGCCTGGCGCACGAGAGCGTCTACGCGCAATGCCGTCCGCTGGTGATCGGCGACGCGCGCCGGCTGGAACAGGCCGCCAAACTCGTCAATTCGACGCTGAAGGTGCGCGCGATTGCGTCGCCCGACGAAGCCCGCTTCGAGCTGGGCACGATCGATTGCATCGACCTTGGCCTGATCCCGGAAGACCTGCCGTTCGGCAAGCTGTCGGCCGTGGCCGGCGACGCCGCGTTCCGCTACATCGAACGTGCCGTGCAACTGACGCAGCAAGACAAGATCGATGCAATCTGCACGGCACCGCTGAACAAGGAAGCGCTGCATGCCGGCGGCCACAAGTTCCCCGGCCACACCGAAATGCTGGCGCACCTGACCGGCACGCCGGAAGTGTCGATGATGCTCGTGGCGCCCAAGCTGCGCGTGATCCACGTGACCACGCACATCGGCCTGATGGATGCCATCCGCAAGATCGAACCGGGCCTGGTGCAACGCACGATCGACCGTGGCAACTCCACGCTCAAGCGCGCCGGCATTGCCGCCCCGCGTATCGGCGTCTGCGGTATCAATCCGCACGCGGGTGAAAACGGCCTGTTCGGCCAGGGCGAGGAAGAGCAGAAGATCATTCCGGCCGTGGAAGCGCTGCGCGCACAGGGCGTGGACGTGGAAGGCCCGCTGCCGGCCGATACGCTGTTCTATCGCGCTGGCCGTGGCGACTTCGACCTCGTCGTTGCGATGTACCACGACCAGGGCCACGGCCCGGTCAAGGTGCTGGGGCTGGAAGCCGGCGTGAACATCACGGTCGGCCTGCCGGTCATCCGCACGTCGGTGGACCACGGTACCGCCTTCGACATCGCCGGCAAGGGCATCGCCGACGAGCGCAGCCTGCTGGAGGCACTGCGCCAGGGCGCGGAACTCGCAACCCGCCGCGCATAACCGGCCGCGTGCTGCTGTAAGATCGGGGATCGTTTTCGATCCCCTTTTTCATTTCTATCCGCTCATGAAAGCCGCCGACCGCCGCCGCGCCATCCTGGAACTCGTCCTTGCGGGCGAAGAGGCCAACGTCGAACGCCTGACCGCAAGCCTTGGCGTGTCCGAGGCCACCGTGCGCCGGGACCTGACCGCACTGGCGCGCGAAGGCCGCATCGTGCGCACCTATGGCGGCGCCGCTGCGCTGATGCAGGTGGGCGGCCACGAACCCGAAGCGCCGCTCGAAGAACGCAAGGCGCTGCAGCGCGAACAGAAGGAAGCGATTGCCCGCCTGGCGGCAAGCTTCGTGCAGGACGGTGACGCCGTGCTGCTCGACAGCGGCACCACCGCTGCCGCGCTGGCCCGGCTGCTGGCCGCGCGCGAAGACCTGCACGTCTACACGACCAACCTGCTGGCGGTGACGGCATTGGCTGGCCTGCCGAAGATTCGCGTGACGCTGATCGGCGGCGACGTGCGCCCCTCCAGCATGGGTACGTTCGGGCCGCTGGCCCAGGTGGCGCTATCGCGCATCAGCGTCGACAAGGCGTTTCTGGGTGCCGACGGCGTGGTGGCTGGCGTGGGACTATGCGAGGCCAGCGCGGAACAGGCCTATCTCAAGGAATGCATCATCCGCCAGGCCGCGGACATCTTCGTGCTGGTCGACTCCACCAAACTCGGCCGCGCACGCCAGCAGCACTGGACGCCACTGGAGCGCGCCTGGACGCTGGTGACCGACGGCGAGGCAACGACAGCGCAGCTCGAACCGTTTCATGCGCTGAAGCAGGTAAAGGTGGTCGTGGCGGAATAGCCGTCGAGTCGCCCTTCGCACCTACGCGCCAAGACGCGTGCGCATGCCGGCGGACATCCAGCGCTGGCCGGACGCATCGACCATCAACGCCTCCACGCCAGGCATGCCGCCGAGCCAGCGACGACCGGACGTCTGCCCCGCCACCATCATCGCCGGCCCCATGCCATTGACGGCGTCGACATCGCGTGCCACCAGCACCACGCCGCGCGTGCGCTGCTCCGGCATGCCGGTATCGGGATCGAGGATGTGGTGATAGCGCCGGCCTGCCACGGTGAACATACGTTCGTAGTCGCCTGACGCGGCCACCACGGCATCGCGCACGCGCAGCACGCCGAGCAAGCGCGCCGGCGCCATCGGATCGCGCACGCCAACACGCCAGTCCTGCCCGCGCAGTTGACCGCTGACCAGCACATCGCCGCCACCATTGATCATGGCCGACGACACGCCGTTGGCCTTCAACACCGTCATCCCGGCCTGCAAAATTGGCAGCTTGGCAATGCCGCCAAGATCGACGCGCATGCCCCGACGACGCAGGAATGCCGTCCGCCGTTCGGCATCGAGCAAAAGGTCGTGATGATTCACCAGCGGTAGCTCGCGCGCGATCTCTTCCGCAGCGGGCAACACCGGCTGGGCCGCGTCGAAACGCCAGCCGGTGAGCGCGCCCACCGTCATGTCGAACGCACCCTCGCTACGCAACGACACGGCCTGCCCTGCCGTCAGCACCCGCATCATCTCGGGCGGCACCGGTACCGGCTGCAATCCAGCCGCCAGTTGCATTGCATGCACCGGATTGCCAACGCGGTAGCGGCTCATCATGTCCGCCAGGCGGGTCATCTCCGCCCACGCCGCCTGCATCGCCGTGTCAGCGGTACGGGCGTCCACACCATCCACGGTCAGATCGACGCGCGTTCCCATGAGCGTGCGCGATGACCGCGCGGTGCCGCCGTCCGCCAGCGCCGGACGCAGCCACAGCCCGGTGGCCAGCAATGGCACGGCCTTGATCCACTTGCGGCGTGTAGCACCGCGCGCCGACATCCCCATGTTGGCTTGTTGCATGTTCGTGATCCCTCATGACCCAAACCAGCATTCTAGGAACACTGCAAGCGGCCTGCGATGGAGAAAATCAAACTGTTGTAAGGAATAGCAATTTCCTTGAATCGTTGACCGCCATCAATCCCCTGATTCGAAAGTGCCGGGAATATCTCGCCAATTGCTGAGTGGTTTCATTTCCGGCCGGGTGTAACGGCCACAACTATCCCGAGGTCTCGATGAGCAAGCAGAACGAGAACAATAACGCTGCAGGCGGATTTGGTCGCCGCCAGTTCCTGGGCACGGCCGCAATGGCCAGCCTGGCAGGCATTGCAGCATGTTCCGACAAGAGCGTGGCCGGCGCGAACGCCAGCGCCGAAGGCAAGGCAGCACCGGCGGCACCGCACGGCGGCAGCGCGGCCAACGTGCACCTGAAACCGGGCGAACTCGATACCTACTACGGCCTTTGGAGCGGCGGCCACACTGGCGACATGCGCGTGCTGGGCCTGCCATCGGGCCGCGAGCTGCTGCGCATTCCGTGCTTCGTGCCCGATGCGCTGGTGGGCTGGGGCATTACCAACGAGTCGAAGAAGGTCATGGGCACCAAGCCCGACGGCTCGCTGCGCTACACCGTTGGCGACACGCACCACACGCATGCGTCGTACAAGGACGGCAACTACGATGGCCGCTATGCGTGGATCAACGACAAGATCAATTCGCGCATCGCCCGTATCCGGCTCGACTACTTCATCTGCGACAAGATCACCGAACTGCCCAATGTGCAGGGCTTCCACGGCATCTTCCCGGACAAGCGCGACCCCGTCGATCAGGCCATCAACTACACCACTCGCGTGTTCTGCGGCGCCGAATTCGCAATTCCGCTGCCTAACGTCGGCACGGACGATGACAAGAAGTATCGCAGCCTCTTTTCGTGCGTGGACGCCGAGACGATGGCGGTGCGCTGGCAGGTGCTGATCGACGGCAACTGCGACCTCGTGGCCACGTCCTATGACGGCAAGCTGGCCGCCACCAACCAGTACAACACCGAGAACGGCGCGCACTTCGAAGACATGATGTCCGCCGAGCGCGACGCCTGCCTGTTCTTCAACATTGCCCGGATCGAAGCCGCGGTCAAGGCCGGCAAGTTCAAGACCTATGGCGACTCGAAGGTACCCGTGGTGGATGGCACTCACGCCGCCAACCAGGACCCGAAGACCGCGCTGACCTGCTACGTGTCGGTGCCGAAGAACCCGCACGGCGTGAACGCCAGCCCGGACCAGAAGTACTTCATCTGCGCCGGCAAGCTGTCGCCCACCTGCACGGTCATCGAACTGTCGAAGGTGCTCGACTGGTTCGATGGCAAGGCCGAAAAGGCGGACGATGCCATCGTCGCCGAGGTGGAACTGGGCCTTGGGCCGCTGCATACGGCGTTCGATGGTCGCGGCAATGCCTATACGACCCTGTTCCTGGACAGTCAGCTCGTGAAGTGGAATGTCGACGCCGCCATTCGCTTCCATCAGGGCGACAAGAACGCCAAGTACGTGGTGGACCGGCTCGACGTGCAATACCAGCCGGGCCACGTCAACGCATCGCAATCGGAAACGATTGCCGCCGATGGCAAGTACCTGGCCGTGGGTTGCAAATTCTCGAAGGACCGCTTCCTGCCGGTTGGGCCGCTGCACGCCGAGAACGAGCAACTGGTGGATATCTCCGGGGACAAGATGGTGCTGCTGGCCGACCATCCGGTGCGCGGCGAGCCGCATGACTTCATCATTTTCAAGCGCGATCTGGTGAAGCCGAAGCAGGTCTATGCGATGGAAGACTTCCCGCTGGCCGTCAGCCCCGACAAGTCTGGCGTGACGCGCGAGGGCAAGAAGGTCACGGTGCGCATGACGTCGCAGGCTCCGGTGTTCAGCCTGCGCGAGTTCAAGCTCAAGAAGGGCGACGAGGTCACGCTGATTCTCACCAACCTCGACAAGGTCGAGGATCTGACGCACGGCTTTGCGATCCCGAAGTACAACGTCAACTTCATCGTGAACCCACAGGAAACGGCGTCGGTGTCGTTCATCGCGGACAAGCCCGGTGTGTTCTGGTGCTACTGCACGCACTTCTGCCACGCGCTGCATCTGGAAATGCGTACCCGCATGATCGTCGAAGCCTGACCCTGGCCCCTCGTCCGCGACGCGTACACGCGCGCGGACGGGCGGCGCCCCCACGCCATGTCACTCCTCTCCGTTATTCGCGCGGTCTTGGTGGCCGCGCTTTTTTTGGCCGTCCCTGCGTGGCAGCCAGCGCTGGCCGACACGGCCTACGAAGCGCACCTGCCCGCCGACCTGGCCACCGCGCCGGACCTCTGCGCGCGCGTACCGTGCAACGAGGTATTTCCCGGCGCGGCATCGTTTTCGCAGCGCATGGGCCAACCGCCCTACGTCGAAGCCTACGGTCCGGCCGCCGCTGACGGCAAGCGGACGCGGCTGGGCTACGTCATGCTGTCGACCGATATCACGGACACGCCTGCCTATTCCGGCAAGCCCGTTGTCACGCTGATCGGGATGGACAACAGCGGCCGCTTCGTCGGCATCAAGGTGCTCAAGCATTCCGAGCCGATCCTGCTGCTGGGCATTCCGGAAACCGCGCTGCCGCGCTTCAATGCGCAGTACATCGGCAAGTCCGTCACCGACAAGATCGAGATTGGCAGTGCACGGCCCGACGAGGGCGTGCTCGGTGTCGATGCGATCTCCGGGGCGACGGTCACCGTGATCGCGCAAAACCAGGTGCTGATGACTTCGGGCGCGGCAGTGGCGCGCCAGGTGGGTATCCTGGCGCCCGTGCAACGCGCGCCAGCTCGCTACGCGGCAGGGGATCCAAAGCTCGCGTGGAAGCAACTGGTGGATCAGGGGCTGGTGAAACGGCTGCGTATCGAGCCCGAACAGGTCGGCCTGGCAAAGTCGGGCGAACCGTTCATCGACCTGTGGTTCGGCGACCTGAATCATCCCGATGTCGCGCGCAGCGTGCTGGGCGACCGTGGCTGGCAGAACCTGCATCAAAGCCTGCGTCCGAACGAGCATGCCATCTTCGTGATTCGCACGGCCGGCAAGGAGTCGTTCAAAGGCTCGGGTTTCGTGCGCGGCGGCCTCTACGACCGCGTGCAGATCAGGCAGGGAGACGACACCTTCACGTTCCGCGATCTCGACTACCAGAACCTCTACGGCCTGGCGCCTGACGATGCCCCACCCTTTACGGAATCGGCAATCTTTATCGTGCGGTCGGGCGCGTTCTCCGCGGCGTGGCCGTGGAAGCTGGTGTTCCTGGGCAATCGCGTCGACCGCGCCACCGGCGCGCGCACGTTTGCGAGCTTCGATGCCGAGTACTGGCTGCCCGCCACATTGCTCGAAGGCGGACGCCCGAAAGTCGATACCCCGCCCCCGGCATGGCTGAAGGTATGGAAGTCGCGCGCCACCGGCATCATCCTGTTCGCGGTCTTCCTGGTCGCCGTGGCCGTCGTGCATGCGTTCCGCAACAAGCTCACCCGCCGTGCCACGCAGCGGAACAAGTGGCCTGTCAACGCCTTCAAGTACAGCGCGTGGGCCATCAGCATCGTGTTTGTCGGCTTTGGCGCGATGGCGCAGCCGTCGGTCACGCAGGTGCTGACGTGGGTGCATTCGCTGCTGTTCCAGTGGCGCTGGTCGCTGTTTCTGTCCGACCCGTTCCTATTCCTGTTCTGGATCTTCATCGCCGCGACCGTGCTGATCTGGGGACGCGGACTGTTCTGTGGATGGCTCTGCCCGTTCGGTTCGCTGTCCGAGGCCATGTTCCGCATCGGCCGGCTGATCGGCCTCAAGCGTTGGCAGTTCCAGCTTCCACGCAAGGTGCATGACAAGCTCAAGTGGCTCAAGTACGCGGTATTTGCGGGACTGCTTGGCGTTTCGCTTCTATCGATGGGACTGGCCGAAACGCTGGCCGAGGTCGAACCGTTCAAGACTACCTTCCTGGTTGGCATCCAGAACCGTGCGTGGCCATTCGGGCTGTTCGTTTGCACGATTCTCGGGATCTCGCTATTCATCGAACGGCCCTACTGCAAGTATCTGTGCCCGCTCGGCGCATCGCTGGCGATCCCGAGCATGCTGCGTGTGTTCGGCATCCGCCGCAAACCCGATTGCACGCGCTGCAAGGCCTGCGCGGTAGGCTGCGGTGCGCAAGCCATCGACGCGAAAGGCCGTATCGATCCGCGCGAGTGCCTGCTGTGCCTCGATTGCATGGTGCTCTACACCGATGCCCATGCCTGTCCGCCACTGGCCAAGGAACGCAAGCGGCGTGAACGCGATGGCCTGCCGATCACGCCGATCGGCCGCGACGGGTACTACATCCCGATCGTGCCCGTCTCCGACGCCGCAACCGGCAGGCAGGATTCGGCATGATCGATGGCATCAGACTCTGGCTGCTCGGGCTCGCGCTTGGCACAGGCGCGGCCTGCGCAGCCGTGGTCGACGTGCACCCCGGGCAATCGATACAGCAAGCCATCGACGCCGCGCGCGATGGCGACGAGATCCGTATCGCACAAGGCAGCTACGAAGGGAATCTGCGAATCGGCAAGCCGTTGACCTTGCGCGGCATCGGCCGCCCCACCATCGCCGGTGAATTGCGCGGCAATACGATCACGGTCGCCGCGCCCGACGTCACGATCGATGGTCTGATCGTGCGCGATTCCGGCGACAGCCTGAAGAACCAGGACGCCGGCATCTACCTGATGCCTGGCGCGCATCGCGCCGCGATCACGGGCTGCGAGCTTACCTACAACCTGTTCGGGTTGTGGATCGAGAAGGCCAACGACGTGCGCGTGGAGCGCAACGTGATCACCGGCAAGCGCGATTACCAGTCGTCGCAACGTGGCAATGGCATCCAGCTCTACAACACGAAGGGTGCGCGCATCCTCGACAACCAGATCAGCTTCGTGCGCGACGCGCTGTATGTGGACGTGTCGCACCATGCGGTCTTTCGCGGCAACCGGCTGCATCACAGCCGCTATGGCAGCCACTACATGAATTCCTATTACAACCTATGGGAAGGCAACGACAGCTATCGGAACCGGGGCGGACTGGCTCTGATGGAAGTGCGTGACCAGACCGTGCGCAACAACCGCACCTGGGGCAATGCCGATCACGGCATCATGCTGCGCACGGTGCAGGACGCCGTGGTCGAACACAATATCGTGGCGGACAACGCGCGTGGCTTTTTCATCTACGACGCCGAGTACGTGACGCTACGTGGCAATCTCGTCATCGATAACCGCGTTGGCGTGCATCTGTCCGCCGGTTCCACGCGCAACGTCGTGCAGCGCAACGATTTCATCGGCAACCGGGAGCAGGTGCGCTATGTCGGCGCGCGCGATGAACCGTGGGGCGATGCCGCCGGCAAGCCGGGCGGCAATCACTGGAGCAACTACCTGGGCTGGGATCGTAATGGCGACGGCATCGGCGATGTTCCGTACGAAGCCAACGATGTCGTCGACCGCCTGACCTGGCGGCATCCGGCCGTCAAGCTGCTGTTCGCCAGCCCCGCCGTGCAAGCCATGCGTGTGGTGTCCAGACAGTTTCCGGTCATGCGCGTGCCCGGCGTGGTGGACGCCGCGCCGCGCATGACGCCCGATCATCCGCAATGGAGCCAATGGCGTGAGCGACCCTGAAGAATCCGGTGCAACCGTCGTGTTGCGCGATGTGGCCCGGCACTACGGCGCCGTGCGTGCCGTGGACGGTGTCAGCCTGCGGATGCACGCAGGCGAGATGTTCGGCCTGATCGGCCATAACGGCGCTGGCAAGAGCACGCTGTTCAAGATGATGCTTGGCCTTGTGCCCGCCTCGCGCGGCACCATCGAGATCGACGGTGCCGCCGTCGGCACCGCGGCATTCCGCGCGGCACGCCGGCGCATCGGCTATCTGCCCGAGAACCTGGTGCTTTACGACAACCTCAGCGGTCTGGAAACGCTGCGCTTCTTCGCTCGCCTGAAGGGCGTGGAGGCGCGCGACTGCCCCGCCCTGCTGGAGCGATTCGGGCTGACGCATGCGGCCGATCGCCCGGTACGCGAATACTCGAAGGGTATGCGGCAGCGGCTCGGCTTTGCGCAGGCGTTGCTCGGCTCGCCACGTGTGCTGTTTCTCGATGAACCGAGCAACGGCCTGGACCCACTGGCACTGCGCGACGTTCACGCAATCCTGCGCGAGCAGAAGCAGGCGGGCGTGACCATCGTCATCACCTCGCACATCCTCAGCGAACTGCAGGAACGTGTGGATCGGCTCGCACTGCTGGCGAATGGCAAGGTACAGGCGCTCGGCTCGGTCAGCGCCCTGCGTGCGCGTCACCGATTGCCGCTGCGTATCCGCGTGCGCATCGTTCCCGGCACGCTGCCCGTAATCCGGCGCCGGCTGGAGGCGCTGCCCGAGGTGCAATTGCATGGCGCCGAGCTGGACTTCCAGCTCACGTGCCCGCGCGAGACCAAGATGACGTTGGTCGGGCTGCTGGCCGATTGCGTGGATGACCTACGCATCGACGAGCCGACGCTCGAGGATGTGTTCTTTGGTGCGGAGGCCAGCCATGCCGTGCATTGAATGGCGCCAGATCGCCGCGGTGGCGAACAAGGAGTTCCGAGACCGCCTGCGCAACCGTTGGGTCGTGGCCATCGCGCTGGTGTTCGCGGCATTCTCGCTGGTCATCGGCTATTTTGGCGGCGCCCAGCAGGGTGAGATCGGCATGCGCTCGGCGGCATTCGTGATCGCCAGCCTGGTCAGCCTGGCGATCTATCTGATTCCGATGATTGCGCTGCTGCTCGGCTTCGACGCCATCGTCGGCGAGCGGGAGCGCGGATCGCTGGACTTGCTGCTGGCCTACCCCCTGACGCGTCTGGAATTGCTGCTGGGCAAGTACCTTGGCCTGGCGGCGGCGCTGACGCTGTCGACACTTGCAGGTTTTGCCACGGTTGGGATGCTGCTGTTTGCAAGTTTTGGGGCCGGCATGGTCGAACAGTTTCTGCGCTTTGTTGGCAGCGCGGTGCTGCTGGGGCTGGCCTTCCTGAGCATTGCCGTGCTGCTGTCGGTGGTCGCGCGCGACCGTGCGCGTGCCTCCGGCCTGGCGGTCGCGCTCTGGCTGTTCTTCGTGCTGGTGTTCGACCTGTTGCTGCTGGGCATGCTGGTTGCCACGGGCGGCCAGTTCGGTGACGCCGCCATGACGACGGTGCTGCTGCTGAATCCTGCCGACCTGTTCCGCATCCTCAACGTGTTTTCGCTGGATGCCGTACGCGATCTGTACGGCCTGTCCAGCGTCGTTCCGCCCGTCCTGGCAAACCCGTGGGCGCTGGGCAGCGCCATGCTGGCGTGGATTGCCGCGCCGCTGATACTTGCCATCTGGAGATTCCGGACATGAATCCGACTCGTCTGACTCGCCGCCACGTTCTGATCGGCATCGGCCTGCTCTCTGCGCAAGGCATATTGGCCGCGTGCTCGCGCACTGCGTCCGTCGCCATCACACCGGCCGACTTCGATCCAGCCACGACCTGCGATCTGGACGGCATGCTGCTGGGCGACTATCCGGGCCCGAAGGCGCAGATTTTCTTCGGCGATCAAACGCGGCCAGTCTGGTACTGCGACACCGTGGAGATGTTCAGCACGTTGCTGCGGCCGGAACAGGTTCGCAAGGTCACGGCCGTGTTCACGCAGGACATGGAACTGGCCGAATGGGACAAGCCGCGCGGACACTGGTTCGATGCCCGCAAGGGCTTCTACGTGATCGGCAGCAGACGCCGTGGGTCGATGGGGCCAACGATCGCCGGCTTCGAAAAGGAAGACGCGGCGCGGAAGTTTGCCTCCACTTACGGCGGAAAGGTGCTGCGCTTTGCCGATGTGACGCCGGACATGGTCGATCTGAGCGGCGGCGCCATGCACGACCACCGGATGTAATCCATCCCGCAACCGCATCTGCAACAGGGCTAATACGCCATTGCCTGGCGCGTGCTAACTTGCGGCCTTTCCGCACGTGCGTCCAAGCGGACGCCAGCATGCAATAGGAGGCCGTCATGCAAATCGCTTTTCTCGGACTCGGCACGATGGGACTGCCGATGGCCGCAAACCTGATCAAGGCCGGCCATCCGGTACGTGCCTGGAACCGGTCGCCGTCGCCAGTCGCTCGACTGGTCGAACTCGGCGCCCACGGCGCCGCGACTCCCAGCGAAGCCGCGCAAGGCGCCGACGTGCTGATCACGATGCTGGCTGATGACACCGCCACGCGCGACACCGTCATCGGCGGCCAGGTACTCGATGCGCTCGCCGCCGGCGCGATTCACATCAACATGGGCACCGTTTCGGTCGCGCTGGCCCGCGAACTGGCCGCCGTGCACGAGGCACGCGGCATCGCCTACATCGCGGCACCGGTACTGGGGCGCGTCAACGTGGCAGAGGCCGGCCAGCTGAACATCCTCGCCGCTGGCGATGCAAAAGCATTGGTTACGGTCCAGCCGCTGTTCGACGTATTGGGCCAGAAGACCTGGATCTTTGGCGCGAAGCCGGAACAGGCCAACGCGGTGAAGCTCGGCGTGAACTTCATGATCGGCGCGGCAATCGGCGCGATGAGCGAGGGCGCGGCGCTGGCGCAAGGCTACGACGTCGATCCCGCCACATTCCTGGATCTGGTGACCTCCACCGTGTTCGCCGCGCCGGTCTACAAGATCTACGGCGGTGCCATCGCGGAAAATCGCTTCGAGCCAGCCGGCTTCAAGCTGGCGCTGGGCGGCAAGGATGTGCGCCTGGCATTGGAGGCGGGAGAACAGGCAAATGTGCCAATGACACTGGCCAGCACCCTGCGCGACGCGCATATCGAAGCGATTGCGCACGGGGACGGGCAGAAGGACTGGGCCGCGCTGGCAGTAACGGCGCGGCGGCGGGCCGGGCGAAGCTGACGAAAAAGCGGGCGGCGCGGATGAGGCTGGTTTCGTGTTCGCCGTTCCCGCGGGTCTTAGTTGCCCGCCGCTCATCCATGTATCTGCCAGTCGATCCATGCACCCACTAGGACGTAGCACACCAGCCAGCCAAGGAGGCCTGCCGCACAGAGGCCCAACGAACGCCATCGGCGAGTGTCCCCCTCGATGAAAGCCCATAGAACCAGCATCAAGGCCGCGCCAAGCAGAAGGAGTGCCACACCAGCAGCCAAGGCCAGATAGACGACCGGCGAGCCAGTATAGAGGTCGTCGGCCTTGACGGGTGTAGCGATGGTCACGAGCAGGTAGAGCAGGCCGTCGATCGCCAGCAGCCAACTCAGCCAGCGCACGATACCGGCCAAAGTGGGGCGCGGTTTCCATTTCATCGCAACCCTTCCGTCGCCAGTCTGTCGGCCAGCGCTGCCCAACGCCGCGGGCTATCAGGTACTACGTGCGCGTAGTAGAAGTGGCCCTCCCCTTTTCCAGCCAACATCTGTTTGCCCAGCAGCGCTGCATTTGCGGCCAATTCCACCCACGGCATTCCCGCATAGATCGGATCGTGGTGTTCCGCCAGGTCAATCACAACAAGTTTGCGGATATTCCCGTGTGTGCGCAGCTCAGAAAGGAACGTGTCCGAGATGGGCGACCCGATCAGCACGAGGTGGTCAATAACATGACCCATCTGTGCGTAGTACCAGGCCGTCTGAGCCGCAAGCAGTGAGCCGTAGCTGTAGCCCACCAGATTGAATTGCGGTGCCTCCCCTGTCATGCCACTGGTAATGGTCCATTCGTCATTGTCTCGATACCGAAGGACTAGGCCAGACCGGATAGCGTCAATGATCGTTCCTGCGGGTTTTAGCTTGTCCGATAGTGAGGCAGCGGCCGAATTGGTCAGGCCCGCAAAGCTGTGCTGTATTCCTGCGCGTTTGAATGCGGCCAATTGCGGCTGCACATAGCCTCCGTCCAAACCCGCCCCGCCCCAATACAGCGTGCCGCGCGGCCTCAGCAGATACACCTTGACCGGGGCCCGGTCCTCGACCGGAGTGAGCCGAACCTTTACCGTCTTGATCGGCTGCATCAGACGCCCTCCCCAAAGATTTCAAGTGTCATTGTGCCCGGGCTATCGCTCGCCACCCGATCGGTCATGCCGTTATTGTCCGTGCGGCCGTCGAATGTCCCAGCGTCGCCGGTGAGCCGATACCGTGTGCGAGCCAATGGCTTGCCGGTGGCCTCGTCGACGAGTTGTACCTGTTGGTCATACCTTTGCGCTGCAGCCAAGGTATGGGGCGCTTGTTCCGGTGTCGCGCTGCTTGCCGTGGAAGTGCCGCTGCTGGATTGCAGGAATATCCCCGGATTGCTGCCCCGGAGGACGCGGTTCTTCTGGCACGGGCACATCACCAGGTCACCTTCGACGACCACCTTACGGCCCAGCTCTGACATACCCTCACCGCTGCCGTAAATCTGATAGGAGCCTTTGCAGTTACCGCACGTCGCGTAGTCACCGTGCAAAGCAACGCGCCTGTTCTCATCGAATATCGTTGAGGAATGGGCGATGATGACCCCGCGCGTGGTGGTCGGATCGCCGTTGCAGACCGCAGCCTTAGGCATCGCTACCTTCCTTCCTCTTTTCCACGACTTCGCGGTGCAACCTCCAGGCGGAATCAAACAGCCCCGGCACGGACTCGCCTTTCCGTACCTTGACGCCGTAGTCGTGCTGCCGGGTCGATATGATTAAGTCGCCGTTGTCCAGGTGACGTCTGACCCGCGCCCCTGGTTTATCGCGCCACGTCATACCGAATCCCGCGCCATAGATAATGCGCGCGTCGCTGCCATCGTCATAGCTCACCGTATCGCCGACCAGGGCGATGCGTTTGCCGTCGATCTCGGTGCTTGGCACGTGGGAAACACGTCCGCCCCGCTCGGTTCGCGCGTCGATAGTGGCAAAGAGGTATTCGCTGATGCCTTGCTCTTGTTCCAGCATTCCTGTCTCTCCAGATTGATTGACTCTGCTTCCAGTGCGCCGCTCATTTCAGCAGCACAGCACCGCGTTCAATAGGTGCGTCAGGGCGGGCGGAATGGAAAGCCTTCCAGAGAAACCAAGCGACAGATATAGGAAACGTTTGGTTATGACTGAATGTTTTTGTTATCAGATGTGCGCAATATTTTAGCCATCGCCGTTTTGACTCTCGACAAAACAGGACGCGCGACGGCGTGCTCAGAACCCATCGCCCCACCTCTGGGGGAAAAGTGTCAACCTCATTCAGGACGGGGCACAGTGACGAAAAAAGGGGTTACGGCAAAACCGTAACCCCTTTCATTTCAATGGTGGGCCTCCCGTGAGTCGAACACGGCACCAACGGATTATGAGTCCGCTGCTCTAACCAGGCATGAGCTAGAGGCCCTTAGAAGGCGTGATGCTTAGCTGCCTTCCAGGAAGCTCTTCAGCTTATCGGAGCGGCTCGGGTGGCGCAGCTTGCGCAGTGCCTTGGCCTCGATCTGACGGATACGCTCGCGCGTGACGTCGAACTGCTTGCCCACTTCTTCCAGCGTGTGGTCCGTGCTCATTTCGATACCGAAACGCATGCGCAGCACCTTGGCTTCGCGCGGCGTCAGGCTGTCGAGCACGTCCTTCACCACGTCGCGCATGGAACCATGCAGCGCCGCTTCGGCCGGGGCCAGCGTGTTCGTGTCCTCGATGAAGTCGCCCAGATGCGAATCGTCGTCGTCACCGATCGGCGTTTCCATGGAGATCGGTTCCTTCGCGATCTTCATGATCTTGCGGATCTTGTCCTCGGGCATTTCCATCTTCTCGGCCAGCGTTGCCGGATCCGGCTCATTGCCGGTTTCCTGCAGGATCTGGCGCGAGATCCGGTTCATCTTGTTGATCGTTTCGATCATGTGGACCGGAATACGGATCGTGCGAGCCTGGTCGGCGATCGAACGCGTAATGGCCTGACGAATCCACCACGTGGCGTACGTGGAGAACTTGTAGCCGCGACGGTATTCGAACTTGTCCACCGCCTTCATCAGGCCGATGTTGCCTTCCTGGATCAGGTCCAGGAACTGCAGGCCACGGTTCGTGTACTTCTTCGCGATCGAGATCACCAGACGCAGGTTGGCCTCGGTCATTTCACGCTTGGCTTCGCGGGCGCGCTTCTCACCTTCGGACATCTTGCGATTGACGTCCTTCAGCTCCTTCAGCGGCAGCACCACGCGGGCCTGCAGGTCGATCAGCTTCTGCTGCAGCTCGTGCACGGCCGGTACGTTACGCTCGACGATCGTGCTGTACGGCTTGTTGTCGGCCACGATGGTCTGGATCCAGTCCAGATTCGTTTCGTTGCCCGGGAAGCGAGCCACGAAGTCGGCGCGCGGCATGCCGCACTTGTCGACCACGATGTTCAGGATGGCGCGTTCGAGCTTGCGCACTTCGTCCACCTGGCCACGCAGCGTGTCGCACAGGCGCTCGACGTTACGCGCGGTGAAGCGAATGCCCATCAGCTCGGCCTGGATCGCTTCCTGGGCCTTCACGTACGGCTTCGACTTGTAGCCTTCCTTCTCGAAGGCACGGCGCATCTTGTCGAACTGCTCGGCGATGATGCGGAATTTCTCCAGCGCGGCAACCTTCAGCTCTTCGAGCTGGCGAGCCGATGCACCGGCGCCACCGCCGTTTTCATCGTCATCTTCCTCGTCGCCTTCCTCGTCGCCGTCTTCGTCCGACTCTTCGTCTTCGTCATCGGCGGATGCGGCCTGGGCCGGCGAGTTGTCCTGGACTTCCTCGGCGTTCGGATCGATCAGGCCGTCGACGAATTCGTCGATCTTGATCTCTTCGTTGGCCACGCGCTCGGCGCTGGCCAGGATTTCCGAAATCGTGACCGGGCAGGCCGAAATGGCCATGACCATGTCCTTCAGACCGGCCTCGATACGCTTGGCGATTTCGATTTCGCCTTCGCGCGTCAGCAGTTCCACTGTACCCATTTCGCGCATGTACATGCGGACCGGGTCGGTGGTGCGGCCGAATTCGGAATCGACGGTGGACAGCGCGGCTTCGGCTTCTTCTTCAGCCTCTTCCTCGCTGGTGGCCGACGGAGCGTTGTCGTTGAGCAGCAGCGTCTCGGCGTCCGGCGCCTGCTCGTAGACGGCAATACCGATGTCGTTCAGCGTGGCGACCAGCGTGTCGATCGTTTCCGAATCGACCATGTCGTCCGGCAGGTGATCGTTGATTTCCGCATAGGTCAGGTAGCCACGCGACTTACCCAGCTTGATCAGCGCCTTGAGCTTCTGGCGGCGAATCTCGAGTTCTTCCTCGCTACCGGCCTGGTTGGACGAGGCGAACTCCTTGAGCAGCGCCTTTTCCTTGGCCTTGCGATCCTTGGCCTTCTGCTTCTCGGTCTTGGGTGCCGCAGCCGGGGTTGCGGGCGCGTCGTTTTCGTACTCTTCAGTCACGTGTTCGATGGTGCTGTCTTCTTGCTGCATCTCAGCCTTGGGCTTGCGGCCACGCTTTTTCGGCTCCGGCTTGACGGCCGGAGCGGCGGACCGCTCGGATGCAACGGATGCGGGAGTCGCGGCACGGGCCTTCGGCGCGGCTGCAGTAGCGTCTGCTCGGGCGCTGCTGCTCCGGGTGCCGGCTGTAGTTGCCGCACGCTTGCTCTCGACTTCGGTATTCTGCTGTTTCGCCACGGTGATACTCTTGCCTTTCACTGGTGCAGCGGCATTACTGCCGCTTGTATTGGCGCTGCTGCCGCTCTCGCGTGCCGAAGTCGAGGGCTTGGTATTTTCGGATGTGCGATTCCTGGCGGAAGTGGATCCGGCGGGCGCTGACGCGCTTCGCACGGACTTTGCTGGCGCAGACCGGGCTGATGTCGTCCTGACTGACGCGGTCGATGTCTTCGCCGCCGTTGTTTTCACGGACGCCTTGCCGCTCCCTGATTGGGGAGCTTTGGAGGGAGCCTTCTCGGCTACCCTTTCGGTTGCTTTGGCCTTTGCCATTGGCACGCTCACTTTCGCCAGTACTGGAGAGAGATTTCGCAATCCAAACCGGGAATTGTAGCACGTCACCAATCCCCGGCTTCCTGTCAGGTGTGGTTTTCACCTGAAAAATCAAGGCTTAAGCGATTAGACCCCGAATTCTTCCATCAGTTGGGATCACATGTGCAACGGCTCAAGCCGAAAATCTTGTCTGCTGCGCTTGTTGTAATGTTCCGCGTGGCGCTTACTCGTCTTCCGCCGTGACGGGCCGCCAGCCCATCTGGCGCCGGCGCTGAACCTCAGGCATCAGCCAGCGGTAACGCGCCTTGTCGTCCTCATTGGCGGTGCCAGCCGCGATGGCCGCCAATAACATTTCCAGTTCACGCTGTAGCGGGTCAGCCAGCAGTTTGTGTATGGCGCCGTCGAATTCAAGTGTCGCAAGCGCCTCTTCCATATCTTCCTTCAGCACCGCGGCCCGCGCACTGGCATAGACATCGGCATAGGGCGTCTGCGCCAGCTGCTCATTGAAGGCCGCAAAATTCGTCGTTCCCTGAATACCGTCGCAGGCCGCCACAAGGTGCGCCAGAACCTCGGTCTCGGGGCGCTGGGGATCGAGCAGCAACGCGCGCGCGTCGTCGTCCAGCCGGGCCGCCAGCGTCGGGTAGCTCATCAGGAGCTGGATCACCTGCTGCTCCAGCCCCGTGGGTGCCTGGCGCCTGGCGCGCGGACGCGGTTGCGAAAAACGGCCAACACGCGACGAATCACTGCCCAGACCGCAAACCGCCTCGATCTCGGCCGGCGTCGTACCGGTAGCATCGGCAAGTTCGCGCACAATCTGTAGCCGCAGACCGCCGGCCGGCATGGCCTGGAGCAGCGGCTTGGCTTCGAACTGGGCGCGGGCGCGGCCTTCCGGCTGGCGCATGTCCTGTTCTTCCGTGACGATCTGAAGCAGGAAGCGCGACAGCGGCATGGCGTTCTGCACCTGGCGCGCAAAGGCGTCGGTGCCCTCTTCCCGCACGTAGCTGTCCGGGTCGTGCTCGGCAGGCAGGAACAGGAAACGGATGGTCTTGTTGTCGGCCACGTGGGGCAGGCAGGCTTCCAACGCCCGTCGGGCCGCGCGGCGGCCGGCGGCATCGCCATCGAACGAGAAGACCACGGCGTCGGTCTGGCGCAACAGCTTCTGGACGTGAATCGCCGTGCAGGCCGTTCCGAGCGTGGCCACCGCGTTGGCAAAGCCCAGCTGGGCCAGCGCCACGACGTCCATATAGCCTTCCACCACCAGCACGTAGCCATTCTCGCGGATGGCGTGGCGTGCTTCGAACAGACCGTAAAGCTCCGTTCCCTTGCTGAAGAGCGGCGTTTCGGGGGAGTTCAGGTATTTTGGCTCGCCCTGGCCCATCACGCGGCCGCCGAAACCGATCACGTTGCCCTTGGTATTGCGGATCGGGAACATGATCCGGTCACGGAATCGGTCATACCGGCGCGGCTTGCCATCGGCGTCGCGCTTGTCCTGCGATTCGATCAACAGCCCGTTCTCGACCAGCGGCCCGGCAATCGCATCGTCGCGGTAGTTGCCGAACACGGTCTCCAGGCCCTGCCAGTCGTCAGGCGCGTAGCCAAGTCCGAACTGGGCGGCAATCTCGCCGGTCAGGCCACGCCCCTTCAGGTACTGGATGGCCTGGGGCGCCCCGCGCAGCTGCTTCTTGTAGAAATCGGTGGCGCGCGTCATGGCGTCACTGAGCGCCACGGACCTCGCCTGTTGCTCCGCGCGCTGGGCAGGCGGCAGGCTGTTGCGTTCCTCGGGGACGGAAAGACCGACCGATTGCGCGAGTTCACGCACGGCATCGGGGTAGGACTGGCCCGAGTACTCCATCAGGAAGCCGATGGCCGACCCATGCGCCCCGCAACCGAAGCAGTGGTAGAACTGCTTGGTCGGCGACACCGTGAACGACGGCGACTTCTCGTTATGGAACGGGCAAAGCCCCATGAAGTTGGCGCCGCCCTTCTTCAGCTGCACGTACTTACCCACCACGTCGACAATGTCCACGCGGTTAAGCAGGTCCTGAATGAAGGATTGCGGAATCACCCGACTGACCGTCCTGATGCCAAGGCCTGCCGGACAGGCCGGCGGCCACTTTTCTGGAATGTGTGACCGGAACGTCGCCCGGCAGCTATCGAATCATTGTAGTGCAGCCGCAACGCGCTGCCGGACTTTGCCGACATCCACTGCCAAGTCCCGTCAACCGGGCAGCAATTTCACGCATCACGACTGCTAATCGTGCTTATATCTGATGCAACTGTCAATTATTTCGGTGCCAGCGCGGCCTTGACCAGACCGGACACGGCGGTCATGTCGGCACGGCCAGCCAGGCGCGCCTTGACCAGGCCCATGACCTTGCCCATGTCCTGCGGGCCGGTGGCGCCGGCTTCCGCCACGGCCTTCTGCACCTCGGCAGCCACTTCGGCGTCGGAAAGCTGCGCGGGCATGTAAGCCACCAGCACATCGACTTCCGCCTTTTCCTTGGCCACCAGGTCGTCGCGGCCGGCCTGTTCGAACTGGCTGATCGAGTCCTTGCGCTGCTTGATCATCTTGTCGATCACGGCGGTCACAGCGGCATCGTCCAGTTCCACGCGTTCGTCCACTTCGCGCTGCTTGATGGCGGCCAGCAGCAGGCGGATCGTGCCGAGACGGTCGGTTTCGCGGGCGCGCATGGCGGCCTTCATGTCGTCGTTGACGCGGGCTTTGAGGGACATGGCTATCTTCCAAAAAATGAGGCTACTGGGACCATAACGCAAAAACCCGCCGGAGCCTTTGCCCGTAGCGGGTTTCTTGCTGATGCGAAGCGATGTTCAGTACAGCTTCTTCGGCAGCAGCTGGCTGCGCAGGCGCTTGTGGTTGCGCTTGACGGCGGCGTCGCGCTTGCGCTTGCGTTCCGTGGTCGGCTTCTCGTAAAACTCGCGTGCGCGCAGTTCGGTGATCAGGCCATTCTTCTCGATCGTGCGCCTGAAGCGGCGCATGGCGACCTCAAACGGTTCATTTTCTTTCAGGCGAATCGCGGTCATTTGGCCAAAAAGGAAAGGAAGAAGAGCAAGATCGCGGGCCGGCGCTTAGCAGCCGTTTGCGAGAGCGCCGATTGTAGCGCAAGGCCTGTGACACTGCACATGGCGCGGCCCCGGCCCTGGCGGGCGTGCCGCCTACGCAACAACGCCGCGCGCAGCCTCCGCAACCGCCTCACCGGCGGCCACCGCGGACGCCCAGGCCCACTGGAAGTTGTACCCGCCCAGCCAGCCGGTCACGTCCACCACTTCGCCAATGAAGTACAGGCCGGGCACATCGCGGGCCATCATCGTGGCGGACGACAGCGCACGGGTATCCACCCCGCCAAGCGTGACCTCGGCCTTCTTGTACCCCTCGGTGCCGGACGGCACCAGGCGCCAGCGGCTAAGCGATTCGCCCAGCTGGCGCAGCGCCTTGTCCGGCATGTCCGCCACCGATTGCCCGCCCTGCAGCCCCGCGGCGGCACACCAGGCATCGGCCAGGCGCGACGGCAGCCGTTCGGCCAGCAGGTTGTTCAGGTGCTTGCGACTGCCTTTCTTGTGGCCGATCAACCAGGCTGCCGCATCCTCGCCATCGAACAGGTCGATCTCGATCGGCGTGCCCGGATGCCAGTAGCTGGAAATCTGCAGGACGGCCGGACCGGACAGGCCACGGTGGGTCCAGAGCAGGTCTTCCTTGAATCCGCCGGCCGTTTTGCCGTTGCCCGTGGCGATATCGACCTCCATCGACACCCCGGCCAGCGGCACAAACGGCTGCCAGGACTGGCCATCAAAGGTCAGCGGCACCAGGGCCGGCCGCGTCTCCGTGACCTTGAGCCCGAACTGGCGCGCAATGCGGTAGCCAAAATCCGTGGCGCCGATCTTCGGGATCGACAACCCACCTGTAGCCACCACCACGGCACCCGCGCGCACCGTGCCCTGGTTGGTCAGCAGCAGATAATCGTCGCCTTCCTTGCGGATCTCTTCGATCGTGCATCCGGTTTGCCAGTGCACGCTCCCGGCGTCACATTCGGCGCGCAACAGGTTGATGATGTCTTCCGCGCTGTCATTGCAGAACAGTTGGCCGCGATGTTTCTCATGCCAGCCGATGTCATAGCGGCGCAGCAGGCCGAGGAAATCCTGCGGCGTATAGCGGGCCAGCGCCGAGCGGCAGAAATGCGGGTTCGACGACAGATAGTTGGCCGGACCGGCCTGCAGGTTCGTGAAATTGCAGCGGCCGCCGCCAGAGATGCGGATCTTTTCCGCCAGCCGCGTGGCATGGTCGATCAACACCACGCGCGCGCCGCGCTGGCCGGCCACGGCGGCACACATCATGCCGGCCGCTCCCGCGCCCAGCACCGCCACGTCGAACCGGTCTTTCCTGCCTTGTGTCATGTCACCCTTTCAAGAAGCCGCGATTGTAGCGAATGGCGGGCGCCTGAGCGCGCCGGGTCAGGGTGTGCTACCCTGCTGGCCTTCCGTTTTTGCCGGCAAGATCACTGCAGTTGCAGTCCGAACCCGACCGGCCGCACCAGAATTCCCATGCTTGTCCTCGGTATCGAATCCTCCTGCGACGAAACCGGGCTGGCCCTTTATGACACCGGGGCCGGTCTGCTTGCGCATGCGCTGCATTCCCAGATCGCCATGCACCGCGAATATGGCGGCGTGGTGCCCGAGCTGGCCTCGCGCGACCACATCCGCCGCGTGCTGCCGCTGCTGCAGCAGGTGCTGACGGAAGCCGGACGCACGCGCGACGACATCGACGCCATCGCCTACACGCAAGGCCCCGGCCTGGCCGGCGCGCTGCTGGTGGGCGCATCGGTGGCCAACGCCCTGGGATTCGCGCTGAACGTGCCGATGGTAGGCGTGCACCACCTGGAAGGCCACTTGCTCTCGCCGCTGTTGACCGATGCCCCGCCGCCGTTCCCATTCGTGGCGCTGCTTGTGTCGGGCGGCCACACCCAGCTGATGGAAGTCAAAGGCATTGGCGACTACACGCTGCTGGGTGAGACGCTGGACGACGCCGCCGGCGAGGCGTTCGACAAGACCGCCAAGCTGCTGGGCCTGGGTTATCCGGGCGGCCCCGAGGTGTCGCGGCTGGCCGAATTCGGCAATCCCGGCGCATTCGATCTGCCGCGCCCGATGCTCCATTCGGGCAATCTAGATTTCTCGTTCGCAGGACTCAAGACGGCCGTGCTGACGCAGACGCGCAAACTCGGCAACGCCTGCGAACAGGACCGTGCCAACCTGGCGCGATCATTTGTCGATGCCATCGTCGACGTGCTGGCTGCCAAGTCGTTCAACGCCCTGAAGCAGACCGGCCACAAACGCCTGGTGGTGGCCGGCGGCGTTGGCGCCAACCGGCAGTTGCGCGAACGGCTCAACGAGATGGGCAAGCGGCGCAAGGTGGACGTGTTCTACCCCGATCTGGCGTTTTGTACCGACAACGGCGCGATGATCGCCTTTGCCGGGGCCATGCGATTGCAGGCCGCTCCCCAACTGGCGCGCCACGGCTACGACTACGGTGTCACGCCGCGCTGGGACCTTTCCGACATCCGCCTGCCCGACGCGGCGGATGCTCGGGCTTCGTAGGAAAGCTCTAATCGGGGCGGCATCCCGACACAAGGCGGTCACACGGTCGCCGAACAATTTGCGTTCTCCACATCACATCTCACAAAGAGAGGGAACGCCAGATGGATCGCCGCCAGTTTCTGAAATGGGGAAGTTTCGTCACCGTGACGGTGGCCACCACCGGCCTGGCCGGCTGCGGTGGCGATGACAACCCATCCACCACCCCCACCACGCCCGCCACCGACCCCGGCAACACATTCACGTTTCAGCAGGGCGTAGCCTCCGGCGATCCGAAACCCGACAGCGTCATGCTCTGGACGCGCGTCACCGGCAACAACGGCGGCAAGCCCGCCAACGTGCAGTTGCAGGTGTCGACGCAAGCGGACTTCAGCACGCTGATCGTCAACAGCACGCTGTCCGCGTTGCCGGACTGGGATTACACGCTGCGCAACAAGGTGACCGGCCTCGCCGCCAGCACCACCTACTACTACCGCTTCATCGTCGGCGGCCAGACCAGCCCGGTGGGCCGCACCAAGACCGCGCCGGCCGTTGGCACACCGCTATCGCAACTGAAGTTCGCGTTCATCACCTGCCAGGACTGGAGCGTCAATCACTGGGCCGGCATGGAAGAACTCGTCAAAGAGGATCTCGACTTCGTGGTCCATATGGGCGACTACATCTATGAGACCGTGGGCGCCGCGTTCCAGACCGGCAAGGTGGAGAGCCGCCACGCAAAGCTGACGTTACCCAACGGCACGGCCACCGCCGACGGTACGTATGCGACCACGATCGACGACTATCGCTACCTCTACAAGTCGTACCGCAGTGACCCGCGCCTGCAGGCATTGCACGCGCGCTTTCCGGTGATCGGCATCTGGGACGACCACGAATTCTCGGACGACTGCTGGCAGGACCATCAGACCTATACGGCCACCGACGATGCCAGTCCACGCACCGCACGCCGCCGCGCCGCAAATCAGGCATGGTTCGAATTCATGCCGGCCGATGTCAGCTTCGATCAGGCCGATGCGTCGTTCCAGAACATTCAGATCTATCGCTCGTTCACGTTTGGCAACCTGGCCACGCTCGTCATGACCGATGAGCGGCTGTACCGTGCCGACCACGTGATTCCGGAACAGGCTGCCGGAGGTGAGATCGGCAGCCGCTACTTCGTGCCGAAGGCCACGCTCGCCAACACCGAGGCGCTGAAGATGACCGGCGCGGCCGGTGCGCTGACGCCGGTGTCGATCCTCGGCGATAAACAGCGCGGCTGGTGGCAGCAGCAGATGCTCGGCGCCACGACCACGTGGAAGCTCTGGGGTAACGAAGTGTCGCTGCTGCGCATGCAGATCGATGGCGCGGCAGCGGTGGCATCGCTGCGGGCCGACGGTGTCATCGCGGCAGTCCCGGCGCTTGCCGCGCTCAAGCCCGATCTCGTGCTCGCCATCGCCTCGGACCTGACCGTCGCGAAGACCACCGGCACCTACAACGCGCCGGCCTTCACCTCGCTGCGCAACTACCTGGGCGGGCTGTCCGTGCCGGGCGCGCAGATCGACGGCATCGTAGCCGCCCTGACCGCCGCGCTGCCGCCCGAAATGCTGATCGACAAGTTCATTCTCAACGCCGACCAGTGGGATGGCTACAACGCCGAGCGCAAGGCGATGATGAGCTACCTGAAGGCGCAGAACATCGGCAACGTGGTGGCACTGACGGGAGATATCCACGCCTTCTTCGCCGGCCCGGTGATGGACGACTACGATGCAACGACGCCCGTGCCGGTGATGGTTGACCTGGTCACCGCCGGCCTGTCGAGCAATTCGTTCCAGAGCTATTTCAAGAGCGTGGTGGACAGCGATCCGGCATTTGCCGATGCGAAGGCGCTGGTCTATACGACCGACGGCAGCGGTGCGATGGTGAACACGTTCAACAGCACGCTGACGGCCTTCAATCCGTGGCTCAAGTATGTGAATACCGACGCGCAGGGTTACGCGGTGGTGACGCTGACGGCGTCAAAGCTGAGCTGCAGTTTCCACAGGCTCAAGCCTCTGGTGGACGGCGTGGCACCGGCGCAGCCGGCGACGGCGAGTGTCCAGGTGGTGGAGGTGGCGGCAGGTGTGCCGGCCGTGACGCTGGTTTGATGCGGCTACCTCGTGGCTGCCCCCTCTTCCGCACAACGGCAGAGGGGGCAAGAACCGCCCGTTACTGAACGCGCTTGTCGTGCTCGATCACCGCATACGCGCTGTGATTGTGGATCGATTCGAAGTTCTCGGCTTCCAGTGTGTACGCCACGATCCGCTCGTCCGCATTGAGTCGCATCGCGATGTCGCGCACCAAGTCTTCCACGAACTTCGGATTCTCGTAGGCGCGCTCGGTCACGAACTTCTCGTCGGGACGCTTGAGCAAACCCCACAGTTCGCACGACGCCTCTTCCTCGGCCATGCGCACCAGCGTTTCCACGTCCAGGTCGCCAGCCAGTTCCACCTGCATCGTGATGTGCGATCGCTGGTTGTGCGCGCCGTACTGCGAAATCTTCTTCGAGCACGGGCACAGGCTGGTCACCGGTACCAGCGCCGTCAGGAACAGCCGCGTGTGGCCGTCGCGCTTTTCGCCGGTCAGCGTCACTTCGTAGTCGAGCAGCGACTGCACGCCGGACACCGGCGCGGTCTTGTTGACGAAGTACGGGAATGTGACCTCGATGCGGCCGGCATCGGCCTCCAGGCGCACGAGCATGTCGTCCAGCAACGCGCGGAATCCGGCCAGGTCCAGCGGCGCGCGATGGTCTTCGAGCAGTGCCACGAAGCGCGACATGTGCGTGCCCTTCTGGTCGGCCGGCAAGCGTACGTCCATGTTGAACGTGCCGACGGTACCGACATCGCCCGACGGCGTCTTCAGTGTCAGCGGATATCGCACGCCTTTCACACCTACGCGCTGGATCACGATCTGGCGGGTATCGACGCTCGATTGCACGTCGGGCATGACAAAGGCGGGATTGATGTCATTCATCTACGGTTTCCTCCAGGACGCCATCAGAGGATGACAGCCGTCCTTACGGTCGCGGCGTTTTCGCAGGATTTCTCCACGCCGCGCAACGAGTGTGAAACGACGGGTCCAGGCAGAAAGCTATTGGGGGGCGCCGGCCCGCAGCTGCGAACACGAAAATGGGAATGGCGATTCTACGCAATATTGGAAAGAGCTGCCGTAGCTCCGCATAAATCCGCGCATTTTGTGCGGGCAATGCGTGAGCGATGCAGGTTCCTGCCATTTGCTGACAGTCAAAACAAAACCGGCGCGGAAATTCCGCGCCGGTTTTGCGATACAGCTTGCAGGCGTCAGGGCGTCAAGCCACGCGCGTTGCCACCTTGACCGGTTGATCGGCCAGATTGAAGCGGTCGCGCACCGAGCGTTCGATGCCCGCCGCATCCAGGCCGCACAGCGACAGCAGGTACGCCGGATCGCCATGATCGATGAACTTGTCGGGCAGGCCCAGCACAAGCGCCGGGGTCTCGATGCCAGCCTCGGCCAGTGCTTCGAGCACGGCGCTGCCAGCACCGCCCATCGTCGCGCCTTCTTCCACGGTCACCAGGTAGTCGTGGTTTGCGGCCAGCTGCTTGACCAGTTCCACGTCGAGCGGCTTCACGAAGCGCATGTTGGCCACGGTGGCGTCGAGCGATTCCGCAGCCGTCAGCGCCGGATGCAGCATCGAACCGAAGGCCAGGATCGCCACGCGCTGGCCAGCACGGGCCTGGCCTTCGCGGCGAATCTCGCCCTTGCCCACCGGCAGCGCGGTCAGCGTCGCCTCGGTCGCCACGCCAACGCCCGCGCCGCGCGGATAGCGCACGGCGGTCGGGCAATCCTGCTGGTGCGCGGTGGTCAGCAACTGGCGGCATTCCTGCTCGTCCGACGGCGTCATCACCATCATGTTCGGGATGCAGCGCAGGAACGGAATGTCATACGCACCGGCGTGCGTGGCACCGTCCGCGCCCACCAGACCAGCGCGGTCGAGTGCGAACACGACCGGCAGGTTCTGCAGCGCCACGTCGTGAATCAGTTGGTCGTAGCCGCGTTGCAGGAACGTCGAGTAGATCGCCACTACCGGCTTCAGGCCTTCGCAGGCCAGCCCGCCGGCAAACGTCACCGCGTGCTGCTCCGCAATGCCCACGTCGTAGTAGCGGTCCGGGTAGCGCTTCTCGAACTCCACCATGCCCGAGCCTTCGCGCATGGCCGGCGTCACGGCGACCAGGCGCTTGTCGGCGGCGGCCATATCGCACAGCCATTCGCCAAACACCTGCGTGTACGTCTTGCGCGACGGCTTGGCCGACGGACGGATGCCTTCGGCCGGATTGAACTTGCCCGGGCCGTGGTACAGGATCGGGTCGGCCTCGGCCAGCTTGTAGCCCTGGCCCTTCTTGGTCACGACGTGCAGGAACTGCGGGCCGTGGCCTTCCAGTGCGCGCTGGCGGATGTTCTGCAGCGTCGGTACCAGCGACTCCAGATCATGACCGTCGATCGGGCCGATGTAGTCGAAGCCGAATTCCTCGAACAGCGTGGCCGGTACGACCATGCCCTTGGCATGTTCTTCCAGCCGCTTGGCGAACTCCAGCACCGGCGGCGCCACCGACAGCACCTTTTCGATGCCCTTCTTCGTGGCCGCGTAGAACTGGCCGGACATCAGGCGCGCCAGATGCTTGTTCAGCATGCCCACCGGCGGGGAGATCGACATGTCGTTGTCGTTCAGCACCACCAGCAGCGGCAGATCCTTGTAGACACCGGCGTTGTTCATGGCTTCGAAGGCCATGCCGGCCGTCATCGCGCCATCGCCGATCACGGCGATACCCACGCGCTTGTGCCCCATCGTGCGAGCGCCGAGGGCCATGCCCAATGCCGCGGAGATCGAGGTCGACGAGTGGGCGGTGCCGAAGGTGTCGTATTCGCTTTCCGAGCGCCGTGGGAAGCCGGAGATACCACCGAACTGGCGCAGCGTCGACATGCGGTCGCGGCGGCCGGTCAGAATCTTGTGGGGGTAGCTCTGGTGACCCACGTCCCAGACCACGCGGTCGTTGGGCGTGTCGAACACGTAGTGCAGCGCAATGGTCAGCTCCACCGTGCCAAGGTTGGACGACAGGTGACCGCCGGTCTGCGAGACCGATTCCAGCACATAGGAGCGAAGTTCGTCGGCAAGCGTGCCGAGCTGGCGACGGTCCAGTTTGCGCAGGTCCGCAGGGTCGTCGATATTGTTGAGCAGAGTGTAGGTGGTCATGTTGTCCGTTCGGCCGCCGGATTCTTTGTGTCCGGCTTGTCAGTTCAGTTTGAGCGCAGCACGATCAGGTCGGCCAGTTCGGCCAGCCGGCCAGCGCGTGCGCCAAATCCCGCCAGCGCCTCGTGGGCGTCGGTGCGCAGCTGGGCAGCCAGCTCGCGTGCGGCATCCAGACCAAGCAGCGACACATAGGTCGGCTTGTCGTTGGCGGCATCTTTCCCGGCGGTCTTGCCGAGGGTTGCCGTGTCGGCAGTGACGTCGAGAATATCGTCGACGACCTGGAATGCCAATCCCACGGCCGCCGCATATTGATCAAGCGCCGCCAGACCGGCCGCGTCGATGCTTCCGCACAACGCTCCCATACGCACGCTGGCACGCAGCAGCGCGCCGGTCTTCATGCGATGCATGCCTTCCAGCGCGTCGCGGGTCATGGCCTGACCCACGTTCTGCAGGTCGATCGCCTGCCCGCCGCACATGCCCACCGACCCCGACGCCAGGGCCAGCTCGGCCACCAGCTTCAGGCGCGCTTCGGCGCCCAGGGCCGGCGTCTGCGCCAGCACGATGAACGCCTGCGTCTGCAGCGCATCGCCCACCAGCAGCGCCGTGGCCTCGTCGTAGGCCTTGTGGACCGTCGGCCGGCCGCGGCGCAGGTCGTCGTCGTCCATGCAAGGCATGTCGTCGTGGACCAGCGAATAGGCGTGAATCATCTCGACAGCGCACGCCGCGGCGTCGCAAGCCTCGGGTGTCGCACCCGCCACTTCGCCCGCGGCGTGAACCAGCAGCGGGCGCACCCGCTTGCCACCGCCGAGGACAGCATAGCGCATGGCTTCATGCAAGGTGTGTGGAATTGTGTCCGTGGACGGTAGTGCCGCGTCCAGGGCAGCCTCGGTCCGGGCGCCTTGCGCCCGCATCCAGGTAGCGAAATCACTCATTCGAATTCTGCGCCGTTGCTGTTGTTATCGGAACGTGATTCGCCGGCCAGCGGCTTCAGTGCATCACCTTCCAGTACCTTGACCTGCTGTGCCACCCGCTCCAGGCTTTGCTGGCAGTAGCGGACGAGTTCCGCGCCGCGACGGTATGCAGCCAGCGACGCTTCCAGCGGCAGTTCGCCGCTTTCCATGCTCGCCACCAGCGTCTCCAGCTCGGCCATTGCGGCCTCATAGGAAGCCGGCGGCGCGCTGGCGGCCGGCGTTTCTTCTGGCTGGACCGGGGCGGTCGTCGTTCTTGGCATGTCAGGCCTTGTTCAGGGGAATTCGCGATTTTACGCCAATCCGGGGCCAAGACGCAGAACAGTGTATTCATTTGCCGGATAACAGCCGCGCGACTGGTGCATATACACGCACTCCGTAACAGGGAAGTGACGTGTGCGCCCGGGTCGTCTTTCGGAATGCGCCCGAAGGGGCACCTCCGTGACGACCCGGGTCGACTTTTTCGCTAAAAACCCAAAAAAATCAGTCCCTTAATTTTTCGGCTCGGGTACAATCCCCGGCTCGTCAGCGAGTTCCGATCCGTTGCGTCCAGGACGCATTTCCCCGCCTTCCAGACTGGGGAACCGGTACCGGTTTCGCTCGTCTGACACGGTTTCCCAAATCGATTCCTATTTCGATGGTTGGGTTGTTCACTGCTTTCGCCTGTTCATAGGGAGTGGGGATAATGTCCAATCTCAGCACCGCGCTCAAACTTGCGCCGGCTGAATCGCAGTTGCCCGTCGATGTCTACTTTGACGAGGCGCTGCATCAACAAGAACTCGAACTGCTGTTCAAGAAGGGCCCCGGCTACGTCGGCCATTCGCTGATGGTGCCGGAGTCTGGTGACTTCCAGACGCTGGCCGCCGAGGACGAAGGCCGCGTGCTGGTGCGCAATCCGGACGGTATCGAGCTGCTTTCCAATGTCTGCCGCCATCGCCAGGCCATCATGATGAATGGCCGGGGCAACGCCACGAACATCGTCTGCCCGCTGCACCGCTGGACCTACAACCTGCAGGGCGAACTGCTCGGTGCGCCGCATTTTGCGGAGCAACCGTGCGTGCGCCTGAACCGGTCGCCGCTGCAGAACTGGAACGGCATGCTGTTCGAAGGCGAGCGCGACGTCCGCGCCGACCTGGCGCGCATGGGCGTGGCCGACGACCTGAACTTCGACGGCTACATGCTCGACCATGTGGAAGTCCACGAGTGCGACTACAACTGGAAGACCTTTATCGAGGTCTATCTGGAGGACTACCACGTCGTGCCCTTCCACCCCGGCCTGGGCAGCTTCGTATCGTGCGACGACCTCAAATGGGAGTTCGGCGAACAATACAGCGTGCAGACCGTCGGCCTGCACAAGGGCCTGCAGCGCCCGGGCAGCCAGACGTACCAGAAGTGGCATGACGAAGTGTTGCGCTTCAACAACGGTAAGCTGCCGAAGCATGGCGCGATCTGGCTGACCTACTACCCCAACATCATGGTGGAGTGGTATCCGAACGTGCTCTGCATCTCGACGCTGCACCCGATTGGGCCGCGCAAGACCCGCAATGTCGTGGAGTTCTACTATCCCGAGGAAATCGTGCTGTTCGAGCGCGAATTCGTCGAGGCCGAGCGCGCCGCCTACATGGAAACGTGCATCGAGGACGACGAGATTGCGGAGCGCATGGATGCCGGCCGCCTGGCGCTGATGAAGCGCGGCATCAGTGAAACCGGCCCGTACCAGTCGCCGATGGAAGACGGCATGCAGCACTTCCACGAGTGGTACCGGCAGGCGATGGGCTACAACAAGCGCTGAACGTTCGCAATACCGGGGCCGCCCCGTGCGGTGATCGCCCGCCATCTGTGGACAAGACGAAACGGACCGTGAAAACGGTCCGTTTTGCATTGGAGCGACGCCCGGTGCACTGATAGAATCACCGACTTAATCGTTGCATCATCAACGGTTTTTCTTCAGTCCCGCCTCTCTTTCACCCGCCCTCACCCGCTTTCGCCATGCAATCGCTCTGGATGTTGTTTGCCGCCTTCGCATTTTCATTGATGGGGGTGGGAGTCAAACTGGCGTCCGAGCTGTACACCACGGGCGAAATCGTCTTCTACCGCAGCCTGATCGGCGTGACGATCATGTGGATTCTGCTGCGGTCGCACGGGGTTTCGGTGCGCACGCCGCACATGGTCACCCATATCAAGCGCAGCATCTTCGGCGTGACCGCGCTGCTGCTCTGGTTCACGTCGATCACGCTGCTGCCGCTGGCCACGGCCATGACGCTCAACTACATGTCGCCGGTCTGGATCGCGCTGATTCTGGGAGCCGGCGCGGCGCTGGCGGGCACCGCGGGCGCGGCTGACAAGAAACTCATCGGCGCGATTCTGCTGTCGTTCGCGGGCGTGATCTGCCTGCTGCAACCGTCGGTGGGCAAGGACCAGCTCGCAGGCGGCATGATCGGCCTGGTCTCCGGCGTGTTCACGGCGCTGGCCTATGTGGAAGTGCGCCAGCTCGGCCAGCTTGGCGAACCGGAAGGCCGCATCGTGTTCTATTTCTCGGGTGTGGGCCTGGTCTGCGGCCTGGTCTGGATGCTCATTACCGGTGTCAGCACACACACCTGGTACGGCGCGGGGCTGCTGCTGGCAATCGGCATCCTGGCCACCTTGGGGCAGACGTCGATGACGCGCGCCTACAAGCGTGGCAATACGCTGCTGACCGCCAACCTGCAGTACGCGGGGATCGTGTTTTCCAGCCTGTGGGGCATCCTGGTATGGAATGACAAGCTCAACTGGATCTCATGGCTGGGCATGGGGCTGATCGTGGCCAGCGGCATCGCCACCACGCTGACGCGCGCCCGCGATACCGACAAGCACCCGACGCCGGCCACGCCGGTGAAATCGCCCGAAGCGGAAGTGCATCCCGAAGTCTGAAGCAAAGCCCGCTTCCGTTGCGGTGTAGCATTGGTGACCGACTCCCACTCACCCGAGACAGGTTCTTCATGCCATCACCGCTGATCACCGCCACCGAACTCAATGCGTTGCGCAACCAGGGCAAGCAGGTCATCGTCATCGACTGCTCGTTCGATCTGACCAACCCAGCCGCTGGCCGGGAGATGTACCAGCAGGGCCATATTCCTGGCGCCAGCTACCTGCATCTGGACAACGAGCTGTCGGGGCCGAAGACCGGCGTCAACGGCCGGCACCCGCTGCCCGACCCCGACCTGTTCGTGACACGGTTGCGCGCGCTCGGCACCAACGACGATGCCTTTGTAGTCGCGTACGACGCCCAGGGCAGCATGTACGCTGCCCGTCTCTGGTGGCTGATGCGTTGGGTCGGCCACGGCGCGGTGGCCGTGCTCGATGGTGGCAAAGCTGCGTGGGTGGCAGCCGGCCTGCAGCTGGAACCAGGCACGACGCCCGATCCGGAATCCGGCGGCAACCTGACGCGCCGCGCATCGCTGGTCCGCACCGTCGACGCGGCCGCGCTGGTGGATAACCTCGATCAGCGCTCGCTGCTGGTGGTCGATGCCCGCGCGGCTGACCGCTTCCGCGGCGAGAACGAAACGCTCGACCCGGTCGGCGGCCACATCCCCGGCGCGGCCAATCGCTTCTTCAAGGACAACCTGACCGCGGACGGCCGCTTCAAGCCTGCCGATCAGCTACGCGCCGAGTTTGCCCAGGTGTTCAACGGCAAGGCCCCGGCCGATACGGTCATGCAATGCGGCTCGGGCGTGACGGCCTGCCACAATCTTCTGGCGCTGGAAGTTGCCGGTCTGACCGACGCGGCACTGTATCCGGGATCGTGGAGCGAATGGTGCGCCGACCCGAAGCGCCCGGTGGCAACCGGTAGCGGCACGTAACGATAAAACCGTGGGAAGAAAAAAAGCGGCGTCAGTTTGACGCCGCTTCCGTATTCGCCTTCGAGTGGCGATGCGCGTGCTGCTCGTGCACACCATTGGTGATGAAGACGATCGCCGCAATGCCCGCCGCCACCAGCACCACCTGCACCGCGGACTCCTTGAGCCGTGGCTTGCGCTGCATCTGCGGCATCAGGTCGCTCACGGCGATATAGACGAAGCTGCTCGACGCGATCACCAGCACATACGGAATCCAGCCAGTCAGTTGATCCAGCAGGAAGTAGCCGACGATGCCGCCCAGAATGGCGGCCAGGCTCGACAGCAGGTTGAACGCGAACGCTCGCGCCTTCGAGAAACCCGCATTCAGCAGCACGATGAAATCGCCCACTTCCTGCGGAATCTCGTGCGCCGCGATGGCCAGCGCGGTAACCAGGCCGATATGCGGATCGGCCAGGAATGCGGCGGCAATCACGATGCCATCGGCAAAGTTGTGGAACGTGTCGCCCACCAGGATCGTCAGGCCGCTACGACCGGCTTCTTCGCGGTCGTGACCGTGATGATGGTGATGCCCATCGCCCTCATGGTGATGCGAATGGCGCAGCAGCGAGATTTTTTCGAGCAAGAAGAAGCCCAGCAGACCCGCCAGCAGCGTGCCGAACAGCGCGCGCGGATCGGCGCCCGATTCAAACGCCTCGGGCAACGAATGCAGCAGCGCGGTAGCCAGCAGCACGCCAACCGAGAAGCTCACCATGCGCTCCACCACGCGCGAGGCAACGGTCAGCGAAAGCACCGCCGCGCCAAGAATGCTGCCGACGCCTGAAATCGTCGCCGCCAGCAGAATGTACAAAAGCGTGGAATGGATGATGAACTCCCGGACCGGCCCCTGCCCGACAGCCGGGCAGTCGTCGCCGACTGACTACGCTATACGCCAGCGCAGTAACGCAACATGGTTGCAAAAACGCGAAAGTCCGCATTGTACGTACGTCCGCGCCCTCTTTGCAATCACCCGCGCGGACATAGGGGCTAATCCAGCGGTGAATCCAGGGGCCGATCAGGCAACGTGATGCTGCTTCAACCACGCCAGGCAGCGTTGCCAACCGTCCTTGGCCGCCGCTTCCACATAGCTGGGCCGGTAGTCGGCGTGGAAGGCATGGCCGGCCTCGGGATAGACCACGAAGGTCGACGCCTTGGCGTTCGGGTTCGCCGATTCGGCCAGTGCCGCCTTCATCTGCGCCACGTGCTCTTGCGTAATGCCGGTGTCCTTGCCGCCATAGAGGCCCAGCACCGGCGCGTGCAGGTCGCCGACGATATCCACCGGATTCTTCGGCTTCAGCGCATTCGGCTGGCCGACGAGTTGGCCGTACCACGCCACGCCCGCCTTCACGCGCTTGTTGTGAGCCGAGTACAGCCACGTGATGCGTCCACCCCAGCAGAAGCCCGTAATGGCAAGCCGGTCCACGTCTCCGCCATTGGCCGCCGCCCACGCCACGGCGGCGTCGAGGTCGCCCATCACCTGGGCGTCAGGCACCTTCTGGATGATATTGGCCTGCAGTTCCTGAATCGTGCCGTAGCTTGCGGGGTCCCCCTGTCGTGCAAACAGTTCCGGGGCAATGGCCAGGTAACCGAGCTTGGCAAAGCGGCGGCAGACATCGGCAATATGCTCATGCACACCGAAGATCTCGCTGATCACCAGCACAACCGGCAGGTTCTTCTTGCCTTCGGGCTGGGCGCGATACACGGGCATGTTGAAGCCGTTCGACGGCACCGTCACTTCACCGGCGGTCAGGCCCTTGAAATCTGTCTTGATGGTTTGCGCCGTCACAGGCAGCACCGCCGCCGCAAAGGCGGAACCCAGCGCGGTCTTGACGAAACTGCGGCGGTCGAACGATTGACCGGGAACGAGGCTTTCGACTTCTGGCTTCAGCATGCGGGTCTCCTTGGCATCGAGGGGCGCCGCGTTAGCCAAGTGACGTGAGCGCGGCGCCGTCGATTCTAAGCAAACATGGCCGGCAACGCACGCATCGCCAGCCATCGCCCGCATGCGGGCCTTTTCAGTGCAGCTTCACGCGCGGGCTGGTCTTGCTGCGCAGCCAGTGCGTCACCGTATCCAGCCCCATGCCGATGGCACCATGCAGGGCCAGCACGTGCATCCGGTACAGCGACGTGTACATGAAGCGCGCCATCAGCCCCTCGATGAACATCGAGCCGCCGATCAGGCCACCCATCAGGCTACCCACCGCGCTGAAGTGCCCCAGCGACACCAGCGAGCCAAAGTCCTTGAAGCCGAACTTCGGCAGCGGCTTGCCGTCGAGTCTCGCCCGCAGCGCGTCGTACAGGAACGTGGCCTGCTGGTGCGCGGCCTGGGCACGCGGCGGCACTGTGGTCTGCTTCTCGGGCCACGGGGCGGCGGCGCAATCGCCGAAGGCAAAAATGTCGGGATCGGTCTCCGTCTGCAACGTCGGCCCTACAACGAGCTGCCCCATCTTGCTGACCGGCAGGCCCAGCGTGCGCAACACGCCCGGCGCCGTGATGCCCGCGGCCCACACGGTCAGGTCGGCATCGATGTGCTTGCCGCTGGCCGTCAGCACCGCGTCGTTCCGGACCTCGGTCACACGCTCCGATGTGAACACATCGACGTCGAGCTTGCGCAGCAGCTTGGTGGTCTCGGCCGAGACGCGCTCGGACAGCGCCGGCAGGATGCGTGGACCGGCCTCGATCACATGGATACGCACATCGCGGCGTGGATCGAGCTGATGCAGGCCATATGCGTTAAGCACATGCGCGGTGTTACGCAGCTCGGCGGACAGCTCCACGCCCGTGGCACCGGCACCGATGATCGCCACATCCACCTGCGGGCGGCCATCCGCACCGATACGACCCTTGCCATTCTGCGCGCGCACGCAGGCCGCAATCAGCTTGCGGCGGAAGCGTTCGGCCTGGTCGACCGTATCCAGCGCAATCGCATGTTCGGCCGCGCCCGGTACGTTGAAAAAGTGTGTGATACAGCCGATGGCAAGCACCAGTGTGTCGTACGGCAGTTCGCGTGCCGGCAGCAGTTCAGTGCCGTCCTGATCCAGGCAAGCGGACACGTCGATGATCTTGCGTGCGCGATCGATACCGGTCAGCTCACCCTGCTGGAAGTCGAAATGGTGCCAGCGCGCCTGCGCGGCATATTCGAGCTGGTGGGTATTCGGATCCATGCTGCCGGCCGCCACCTCGTGCAGCAGCGGCTTCCAGATGTGCGTGGGCATGCGGTCGACCAGCGTCACCTGCGCCCTGCGCGACTTGCCTAGCTTGTCGCCGAGGCGCGTGACGAGTTCAAGCCCGCCGGCTCCGCCACCGACCACGATGATCCGGTGAGGTTGATTTACCGACTGCGGTGCCGCGCTGATACGCGTATCGCCTGGAGTGGTCTCGATAGGAGTGGGGGCGCTTTCCTCTCTGCCTTGTGCGTTGCTCATGGTCTACCCGATGTTTTCAATTTGAAAACCGGAGCAGGCCCCTGCGGCGTCTTTCTATTGTGGTCTCGCACCGCGAGGCCGATGTTCTGTGTACTGCTCGTACTGCAAAAAACGGCTGGTTCGCTGCCAGTGTGCTGCAGAGCAGCACGGCTGGCAAGCCTTCCACGGTCGATTCAGACAGTACTTCTTTGCATACATCGGCATCACGCGGGAGACAGCGGCAACGCGGTGATCTGTGCTCTGCCCGATCACCGCCGTTTGTGCTGGCAAAGGCGACCTAGTGCGCTTCTTCCCAGTTCGCGCCGCTGCCCACTTCAGCCACCAGCGGCACATTCAGTTGCGCTACCGCGCACATCAGCTCGGGCAGCTTGACCTTCACGACATCGAACTCGGCCTGTGGCACTTCCAGCACCAGTTCATCGTGCACCTGCATGATCTGGCGCGACCCGAGCTTGTCCGTCTCCAGCCAGTCCTGCACGGCGATCATCGACAGCTTGATCAGGTCCGCGGCCGTGCCCTGCATCGGCGCGTTGATGGCGGCACGCTCGGCGGCCTGGCGGCGCGGGCCATTGCCGCCGCGGATATCGGGCAGCCAGAGCCGGCGGCCGAACACGGTTTCCACATAGCCCTGATCGCGCGCCTTCTGGCGCGTTTCTTCCATGTAGTTGGCCACGCCCGGATAACGCATGAAGTAGCGGTCGATATAGTGCTTGGCCGCGTCGCGCTCGATGCCGAGGTTGCTGGCCAGGCCGAACGCGCTCATGCCGTAGATCAGGCCGAAGTTGATCACCTTGGCGTAGCGGCGCTGCTCGCTCGTCACCGCTTCACGCTCGACGGCAAAGATCTCGCTGGCCGTGGCGCGGTGGATATCCTCGCCATTGGCAAATGCGCGCAGCAGATTATCGTCGCCCGAAATATGGGCCATGATGCGCAACTCGATCTGCGAATAGTCGGCCGACACGATCACATTGCCCGGCCCCGCGATAAACGCTTCGCGGATACGACGACCCTCTTCGGTGCGCACCGGAATGTTCTGCAGGTTCGGATCGGTGGATGCCAGCCGGCCCGTCACCGCCGTGGCCTGGCCGTAGCTCGTGTGCACGCGCCCGGTCCGCGGATTGACCATCTTCGGCAACTTGTCGGTGTAGGTCGACTTGAGCTTCGAAAGACCCCGGTAGTCGAGCAGCAGCTTCGGCAACGGATAATCTTCCGCCAGCTTCTGAAGCACTTCCTCGTCGGTGGATGGCGCGCCGCTGGCCGTCTTCTTCACCACCGGCAGCTGCATCTGATTGAACAGGATCTCGCCAATCTGCTTCGGCGACCCAAGATTGAACGGCTGGCCGGCGGCCTCATGCGCGGCCCGCTCGGCTTCCATCATGCGCTGACCCAGATCGGCGCTTTGCGCGGCCAGCTTGTCGGCATCGATCAACACGCCATTGCGCTCGATCTTCTGCAGCACCACCGACACCGGAATCTCGATCTGTTCATAGACGTACCTCAGGCCCTCGGTGCGTTCCAGTTGGGGCAGCATCTTGCGATGCAGGCGCAGGGTCACATCGGCGTCTTCGGCGGCGTACTCCGTGGCGCGCTGCAGATCGATCTGATCGAAGCCAATCTGGCTGGCACCCTTGCCGCAGACCTCTTCGTACGTGATCGTCTTCAGGTTCAGCAGGCGCTCGGCCATGCTGTCCATACCGTGATTGCGGTACGACGCCAGCACATAGCTCTCCAGCATCGTGTCATGCGCGATGCCGCGCAGCGTGATGCCGTGATTCATGAACACGTGCGAGTCGTACTTCAGATGCTGGCCGAGCTTCAGGCGCGACGGGTCCTCCAGCCATGCACGCAACTTGCCGAGCACGAGTTCGCGCGAGAGCTGGCCGTGGTTCTCCAGGCCCGCCACATCGGGGCCGCGATGCGCCACCGGAATGTAGGCCGCCTCGCCGGCTTCCACCGACACCGAAATCCCGACCAGCTCGGCGAGCATCGGATCGAGCGAGGTAGTTTCCGTGTCGACGGCGACGATCGGCGCATCCACGAGCTTCTGCAGCCATGCGTCCAGCGCGGCTTCAGTGGTCACCGTTTCATAGCGGATCTCGGCCGGCGGCGGATCCTCGGCCGGCTGGTCCTGGCCCGACGCCGGTTCGGCATCGAACAGTCCGCCCTGCGCGGGCAGGGGCGCGGCGCGGGTTGCGGCGGCGCGCGCATTCGGCAGCGCTTCGCCGGTGGCTTCTCGCAGCCACGTCTTGAAGCCATAGCGCTGGAAGAACGCGATCAGCTTGTCCTTGTCCTCGCCCAGGTCGTGCAGCGCGTGGAAGTCGGCCACGGCATTGCTGAGGTCGCAGTCGGTCTTGACCGTGACCAGTTCGCGCGCACGCGGCAGCCAGTCCAGCGTGTTGCGCAGGTTCTCGCCGACCACGCCCTTGATGCCGTCGGCGCCCGCCATGATGTTGTCGAGCGTGCCGTATTCGGTCAGCCACTTGACCGCGGTCTTCGGCCCAACCTTCGGCACGCCGGGCACGTTATCCACGGCGTCGCCGATCAGAGAGAGATAGTCGACGATGCGCTCGGGCGGCACGCCGAACTTGGCCTGCACGCCCGGCGGGTCCAGAATTTCGCCGCTCATCGTGTTGACCAGCGTGACGCTGCCATTGACCAGTTGCGCGAGGTCCTTGTCGCCCGTGGACACCACGGTACGCACGCCCTGCTGCGTGGCCTGGCAGGCCAGCGTGCCGATCACGTCATCGGCTTCCACGCCCTCGATCACCACGATCGGCCAGCCCAGCGCGCGCACCGCTTCATGGATCGGCTCGATCTGCCTTGCCAGATCTTCCGGCATCGACGGGCGGTGTTCCTTATATGCGGGGTATAGCTCATCCCGGAACGTCTTGCCCTTGGCGTCGAATACGCAGGCGATATACTGTGCCGGGTAATCGTTGCGCAGCTTGCGCAACATGTTGATCATGCCGTAGATTGCCCCTGTGGGCAGACCTTCGCCATTCCTCAGGTCCGGCAGCGCGTGATACGCGCGATACAGATAGCTCGATCCATCGACGAGCAAGAGTGTTTTTGGACTATCCGACATTCCCATGGACTCTAAATTGACTGGTGCCCCCGTTGGCGGCGCAGACGCCGCGCCTCTCGCCGACACGGACGTTTCCGACATTTCCGGTAACGCGGTAAATCCCCCGCCCGAACAGGCGTCGGCTCACGCCGCCGCCATTGCCGCAAAGGCCGATGCCGCAGCAGCCGGCAAAAGCCCCGAAGAACAGGAAGCTGCCGCCCGTGCGGCGGCAGCACGCGCGAATCCGCGCAAGATGATTCCAAGCCTGCGTGCGCTGGCCGATGAAGACCGTGCCACGGCCAAGAAGGCGCGCGCGTCGTGGCAAATGTTCACGATTATGGCAGAGTTCATCGAGGCGACCGAGTACCTCTCCGAGATCCGCCCGGCCGTTTCGATCTATGGCAGCGCGCGGCTGCGCGAAGACTCGCCGTACTACCAGAAGACCATCGAAATCGCGCGGCTGTTCTCGGACGCCGGCTTTGCGGTGATCTCCGGCGGCGGCCCCGGCATCATGGAAGCCGCCAACAAGGGCGCGCACGCGGGCAAGTCCGCCAGCGTCGGCCTGAACATCGAACTGCCGCACGAACAGCAGGGCAATCCGTACCAGGACATTGCCATGCGCTTCCGCCATTTCTTCACGCGCAAGGTCACGTTCGTGAAGAACTCCGACGCGTTCATCGTCATGCCTGGCGGCTTTGGCACGCTCGACGAACTGGCCGAGGTGCTGACCCTGGTGCAGACGGGCAAGTCGCGCTCGGTGCCGGTGGTGATGTATGGCAGCCGGTTCTGGAAGGGCCTGCTCGACTGGTTCCGCTTCACGCTGCTGCCAATGGGCCTGATCGCGGAACACGACCTGGACCTGATGAAGATCGTCGACGAGCCGCAGGAAGTGCTCGAGGCCGTCTACGAGTACTACGAAAAGCGCGGCGGCGACCACCCGATTCCGCCGAAGGAAGAAATGTTCTATCTGTAAGGCATGAGTTGCGTGCGCTCCACCCGGGCCGCAGTTGCGCCGGGTGGACGCAAGGCCACGAGAGCGGCCCGGAAACGACAGGAATTGCTAGAATGGAAGCCTGTCCGCCTGCTACATCCGGCGCCGCCGGCTGCACAGGCAAAATCCGCGTCGCGGGGCCATCTGCCCGCGCGCACAGGAGCCTCAGATGATTTCCCCTTCGCAACCGGGTGCCAGGCTGGCTGATCTGTCCGCCAGGATCGGCCGCCCCGGCTATCTGCTCGCGCTTGTCGCCGCCGTGGTGACCTTGTCGGCCGCCAACACGGCGCTGGCACAGGAAACCAGCAACGCGCTGACGCAGCAGGAACTCAATAAAATCAACAACCAGCCGATCGCTCCCGCTGCCAAGAGTCAGCTGAACCAACCGCGCGAGCCGAGCTTCCAGCTGCGCGAGCGGGACGGCACCCAGGTGACCGAGTACCGCGACAAGGGCCGCGCCACTGAAATCCAGGTGCAGTCCGGTTTCGGGACGAAGTACGAAATGAGCAAACCCGAAGACAGCTCGCCCCGGATTCGGGACCATGACGTGAATCGCGTGCCGTCGGTGAACCTGAAGTTCTGACCGGTACCGACGTCTGACCTGTTAGTCTTACGCCTTTCTGACCCACGACCCTCGCCAGGCACATGTTCTGACGAGGATCGCGCCGGCCCTCCGGCAGCAATGCCACGGCGGCGAAGCCGGGTGACCTCATGGTTGCCGGCCCGCCGTCCCCCGATTCGCACCAATTAAACAGTATGGCCGTTTTTACCACGGTCTCGCAGGACGAGATCGCCCGCTGGCTGCTTGAATACGACCTTGGCGAAGTGCGCGCGCTACGCGGCATTGCCTCGGGCATCGAGAACAGCAATTTCTTTCTGACCACGGAGCAGGACGGCGTCACGCACGAGTATGTGTTGACGATCTTCGAGCGGCTGCGCTTTGACCAGCTGCCGTACTACCTGCACCTGATGGATCATCTGGCCCGCCACGGCATCAGCGTGCCCGCGCCGATGCCGGCGCGCGACGGCGAGATCCTGCGCGACCTGAAGGGCAAGCCCGCCACCATCGTCACGCGCCTGCCGGGCGCGTCGCAGCTGGCTCCGGCCGCCGACCACTGCGCCGAAGTTGGTGCGATGCTGGCGCGCATGCACCTGGCCGGCCAGGACTATCCGCGCCAGCAGCCAAACCTGCGCAGCCTGGCCTGGTGGCAGCAAACCACGCCCGAAATCACGCCGTTCCTGGACGCGGATCAGCGCAAGCTGCTAACCGACGAGATCGCACACCAGACCGCCTTCTTTGGCAGCGCCGACTACGCGGCACTGCAAGGCGGCCCGTGCCATTGCGACCTCTTCCGGGACAACGTCTTGTTCGAAACGATCGATGGCCAGCACCGGTTGGGCGGCTTCTTCGATTTCTACTTTGCCGGTAACGACAAGTGGCTGTTCGACCTGGCCGTGACCGTCAACGACTGGTGCATCGACCTGCCGACCGGCGTGCTGGACCAGAGCCGCGCCCAGGCCATGCTGCGCGCCTATCATGCGGTGAGACCCCTGACCGGCGTGGAAGCCGCGCACTGGCGGGACATGCTGCGTGCGGGCGCGCTGCGCTTCTGGGTGTCGCGGCTGTGGGATTTCTACCTGCCGCGTGAGGCCGACATGCTCCAGCCGCACGATCCGACCCATTTCGAACGCATCCTGCGCCGCCGCATCGACGATGGAGCGGCGCTCCCCTGGATCTGATTCGCCATGCAACTACTGGAAGTTTCCGCCAAGGAAGGCTACGTCTGGCTACGCCAGGGCATCTGGCTGTTCCGCAAGAACCCTCTTGCATTCCTGATGCTGCTATTCATCTACCTGATTGCCGCGCAGTTGGCGATCTTCGTGCCGCTGTTCGGCATCATCGCGTTACTGGTGTTCACGCCGGGACTGTATGTGGGCGTCATGACCGCATGCCGGGAGGTCATCCAGAACAAGCGCGTGCTGCCAACCATTTTGCTGGCCGGGTTCCGCACCAACGGCAAGCTGGCCACGAAGCACCTGCTGATCCTGGGCAGCATCTATGCGGTACTGGTATTCACATTGAGTCTGATTGCGACCGCCGTGGTCGATATCGGCGCCGTGGCACCGATCGTGCTGCGCGGCGAGGAACCCACGGCAGAGGCGGTACGGCAGCTCTATTTCGCGTTGCTGATCGGCGCGGTGCTGTACACGCCGGTGGCGATGATGTTCTGGTTCGCGCCGCTGTTGTCCGCCTGGCACCAGGTGCCGCCCGTCAAAGCGCTGTTCTTCAGCTGGACGGCCTGCTGGCGCAACCGCGGTGCGTTCTTCACGTATGCGGTGCTGTTCGCGGTGCTGCTGGTGGCGGTGCCGCTGTTCCTGGAAACGGTCTTTGCGGCAATCGGGGCGCAGGCCGTGCTGTCGTTCCTGGTCACGCCGTATTCGCTGCTGATGCTGGCGATCCTGTACTGCTCGTTCTATGCCACGTATCGCGGCTGCTTCAATATCGTGCCGCCCGGTGAGGCGGCGGACAGCAGCGTAGCCCAGTCCTGATCGTTCCCGCTCCCCTCTCCCATGCATGGGAGAAGGGAGCCAAAACACCGCTCAATCGATCGGATCGAGCTTCGCCACGGCCAGCGCCAGCCACTTGACGCCGTGGCGCTTGAAGTCGATGTTGGCTCGCGCATCGGCGCCCTCGCCTTCCAGCGCCTTGATCTTTCCCTCGCCAAACTTCGTGTGGAACACGTTCTGTCCCACGCGGAAGCCCGTGGCCGCGGCACGTTTTTCCTCCGCGTAGTTCTTCCCCGTATCCATGCCGCCGGTCGCCTTGCTGCCCGTGTACGGCACGTCTTCCGCACGCTTGAACCAGTCCCGGCCCCAGGCGCTGTCGCGCTCCTGGCGGCTGACGCCATAGTTGCCATAGGATGCCTGGCCCTGCGGCGTGATCCACTTCAGCGCTTCTTCCGGCAACTCCTCGAAAAAGCGAGAGCGCACGTGGTAGCGCATCTGGCCATGCAGCACGCGGCTTTGCGCGAATGACAGGTACAGCCGCTCGCGCGCACGGGTGATCGCCACGTACATCAGGCGGCGTTCTTCCTCCAGGCCGTCGGCTTCCATTGCGCTGTTCTCGTGCGGAAACAGCCCTTCCTCCAGCCCGGTGATGAATACCGCGTTGAATTCAAGACCCTTGGCCGCGTGCACGGTCATCATCTGCACCGCGTCCTGGCCGGCCTGCGCCTGATTGTCGCCAGCCTCCAGCGATGCATGGGTCAGGAAGGCCACCAGCGGCGTCATCACGACGGGCAGCTGCTCGGGGTCGAGCACCTGCTGGTCCTGATCGCCCAGCGCCAGCGCGGGCGGCACATCGCGCCCGACCGGCAGCATCCGGGCGAGCGCATCGAGTCCGTAGCCCTCTTCCACCACGAAGGCCTGGGCGGCGGTCACCAATTCCTGCAAGTTCTCGATACGGTCCTGGCCTTCCTTCTCGGTCTGATAGTGCGTAATCAGCCCGCTCGTATTGGTCACGTATTCGACGGTCTGCGCCAGCGTCATGCGGCTGGTCTCGCCACGCATCTGCTCGATCAGGCGCAGGAAGGCAGCCAGCGACGTGCCGCCCTTGCCCGGCACGTAGGCCACCGCTTCGGCCAGAGAGCAGTTGTACTGGCGCGCGGCGTCCTGCAGGTTTTCCAGCGTCTTGGCGCCGATGCCGCGCGTCGGGAAGTTCACAACGCGGCCAAAGGCGGCGTCATTGCGCGGATTTTCGATCAGTTGCAGGTACGCCAGCGCGTGCTTGACTTCCGCCCGTTCGAAGAAGCGCAGGCCGCCGTAAACGCGGTACGCGATGCCCGACGAGAACAACGCATGCTCGATCACGCGCGACTGGGCATTGCTGCGGTAAAGGATCGCGATCTCCGAACGCGTCATGCCCTGCGCGATCTGGTCGCGGATTTCCTCGACGATCCACGACGCTTCCTGCCCGTCCGAGCCGGCCTGGAACACGCGCACCGGCTCGCCATGCCCGGCGTCGGTACGCAGATTCTTGCCCAGCCGGCGCGCGTTATGCGAGATCAGGTGATTGGCGCTATCGAGGATGTGACCATGCGAGCGATAGTTCTGTTCGAGCTTGATCAGGTGCCGCACGCGGAATTCCTGCTCGAAATCGCGCATGTTGCCGACGTTGGCACCCCGGAACGCGTAGATGCTCTGGTCATCGTCGCCTACCGCGAACACCGCCGCCGCGTTGCCCGCGCCATAGCCGGCCAGCAGCTTGAGCCAGCGGTACTGCAGCACGTTCGTATCCTGGAACTCGTCCACCAGCACGTGGCGGAAGCGGTGCTGGTAGTGCTGGCGGATGGGTTCGTTGTAGCGCAGCAGTTCATAGCAGCGCAGCAGCAGCTCGGCAAAATCGACCACGCCCTCGCGCTGGCACTGCTCGTCGTAGGCGGCGTACAGGTCGACAAAGCGGCGGTTGAAGTCGTCGTTGGCCTCGACATCGGCCGGACGCAACCCCTGCTCCTTGGCGTTGTTGATGAAGTACTGGAGGTTCTTGGCCGGGTACTTCTCGTCGTCGACGTTGAGCTGCTTGAGCAGCCGCTTGAGCGCCGAAAGCTGGTCCTGGGAATCCAGGATCGCAAAGGTCTGGGGCAGCCCGGCGTCGCGGAAGTGCGCGCGAAGCATGCGGTTGCACAGGCCGTGGAAGGTGCCGATCCACATGCCGCGCGTATTGATCGGCAGCATCGACGACAGCCGCGTCTGCATTTCCTTGGCGGCCTTGTTCGTGAACGTCACGGCCAGGATGCCGGCCGGCGAAACCCGCCCGTTCTGGATCAGCCAGGCGATGCGCGTGGTCAGCACGCGGGTCTTGCCGCTGCCCGCGCCGGCCAGGATCAGGGCCGGTTCGTCCGGCAAAGTGACGGCGGCGAGTTGTTCGGCGTTGAGATTGGCAAGCAGGCTGGACATCGGATCGGGGCCGGTAAAGTAGGCGGCAATTATACCGGCGGGCACCGCCCAAACCTGTCGGCACCCCGGCGCCGGAGCATCCGAGTGCCCGCTCCAGGGGCGGAAATGCGCACCGGCACGCCGGCTCCCCTATAATTTGACGTTTTCCCGGCCGAATATCGTGGCACGCCATGCCGCCTGCCGGGCCCGAGCCCCGACCCGCATTCCAAGCATCCCAAGACATCCGAGCATGACCGCAGAAGACCAGTCCCTCGCCAAGAGCTTCGAACCCGCCGCCATCGAGGCGAAATGGGGCCCAGAATGGGAGCGCCGCGGCATTGCCCAGCCCACGTTCGACCCCGCCCGCCCGGACTTTGCCATCCAGCTGCCGCCGCCCAATGTGACCGGCACGCTGCACATGGGCCATGCGTTCAACCAGACGATCATGGACGGCCTGGCCCGCCACGCGCGCATGCGCGGCGCCAACACGCTGTGGGTGCCGGGTACCGACCACGCCGGTATCGCCACGCAGATCGTGGTGGAGCGCCAGCTGGAGGCGCAAGGCGTATCGCGCCACGACCTGGGCCGCGAAAAGTTCACCGAGAAGGTCTGGGCCTGGAAGGAAGAGTCGGGCTCCACCATCACGCGCCAGGTGCGCCGCATGGGTGCGTCGATCGACTGGACGCGCGAATACTTCACGATGTCGCCGGAGATGTCGCAGGCCGTGACCGAGGTCTTCGTGCGCCTGTTCGAACAGGGCCTGATCTACCGTGGCAAGCGCCTGGTCAACTGGGACCCGGTGCTGGGCACGGCCGTGTCCGACCTGGAAGTGGATAGCGTCGAGGAAGACGGCTCGCTGTGGCACATCCACTACCCCCTGGCCGAGCCGGACACCGTGCGCGGCCTGACCCACCTGACGGTAGCCACCACGCGTCCCGAAACCATGCTTGGCGACACCGCCGTGATGGTGCACCCCGAGGACGAGCGCTACGCGCACCTGATCGGCAAGTTCGTGCATCTGCCGCTGACCGATCGCAAGATTCCGGTGATTGCCGACGAATACGTCGACCGTGAATTCGGCACCGGCGTGGTCAAGGTGACCCCGGGCCACGACTTCAACGACTATGCCGTCGGCCAGCGCCACAACCTGCCGCAGCTGTCGATCCTGACGCTGGACGCGAAGATCGTTGCCGAGGCCCCGGCTGCCTATGCCGGCATGGACCGCTTCGACGCCCGCAAGAAAATGGTTGCGGACCTGGAAGCCCAGGGTCTGCTGGGCGAGGTCAAGAAGCACAAGCTGATGGTGCCGCGCAGCGAGCGCACCAGCAGCGTGATTGAGCCGATGCTGACTGATCAGTGGTTCGTCGCGATGAGCAAGCCGGCGCCGGAAGGCACGTTCAACCCGGGCCGCTCGATCGCCGAGGTCGCGCTGGACGCCGTGCAGAGCGGCGAGATCAAGCTCGTGCCCGAGAACTGGAACAGCACCTACAACCAGTGGCTGGCCAATATCCAGGACTGGTGTATCAGCCGCCAGCTCTGGTGGGGTCATCAGATCCCGGCCTGGTACGACGATGCCGGCAACTGCTTCGTCGCCCGCACCGAGGAAGACGCCCGTGCCAAGGCACAGGCCGCCGGCAGCACCGGCCCGCTGCGCCGCGAGGAAGACGTGCTCGACACGTGGTTCTCCTCCGCGCTGGTTCCGTTCTCGTCGCTGGGCTGGCCCGCCGAAACGCCGGAGCTGAAGCACTTCCTGCCGTCGTCGGTGCTCGTGACCGGCTATGACATCATCTTCTTCTGGGTGGCGCGCATGGTCATGATGACCAAGCATTTCACCGGCCAGGTGCCGTTCCACACCGTGTACGTGCACGGCCTGGTGCGTGACTCCGAGGGCAAGAAGATGAGCAAGTCCGAGGGCAACACGCTTGACCCGGTGGACCTGATCGACGGCATCGAGCTCGATCCGCTGCTGAAGAAGCGCACCACGGGCCTGCGTCGCCCGAAGGATGCGCCGAAGATCGAAGCCAAGACGAAGAAGGAATTCCCGGAAGGCATTCCCGCCTTCGGCGCCGACGCGCTGCGTTTCACGTTCGCGTCGCTGGCCACGCTGGGCCGCAACATCAATTTCGACACGGGCCGCTGCGAAGGCTATCGCAACTTCTGCAACAAGCTCTGGAACGCCACGCGCTTCGTGCTGATGAACACCGAGGGCCACGACTGCGGCATGGGCCCGTGCGAAAAGGATTGTGGTCCGGACGGCTACCTGCACTTCTCGCAGGCGGACCGGTGGATCGTGTCGTTGTTGCAGCGCGTGGAAGCCGACGTCGAGAAGGGCTTCGACGAATACCGCTTCGACAATATCGCCAGCGCCATCTACAAGTTTGTCTGGGACGAGTACTGCGACTGGTACCTGGAACTGGCCAAAGTGCAGATTCAGACCGGTACGGCAGCGCAACAGCGCGCCACGCGCCGCACACTGCTGCGCGTGCTGGAGACCGTGCTGCGCCTGGCGCACCCGATCATTCCGTTCATCACCGAGGAACTGTGGCAAAAGGTGGCCCCGCTGGCCGACCGCGCCAAGGGCGACGGCAGCGAGACCGTCGCCACGCAGCCGTACCCGCTGCCTGCCGCAGCGAAGATCGACGAAGCCGCTGAAGCATGGGTCACCCAGCTCAAGGCCCTGGTGGATGCCTGCCGCAATCTGCGTGGCGAGATGAACATCTCGCCGGCGCAGCGTATTCCTCTCTATACGCATGGCGACAGCGCCTTCCTGAAGGAAGCCGCGGCGCAGGTGCAGGCACTGGCGAAACTTTCCGAGGTCAAGGTGTTCGAAGATGAAACCGAACTCCAGCGGGAGGGGGCAGGCGCACCTGTGGCCATCGTCGGCAACAATCACCTGCTGCTCAAGATCGAGATTGATGTTGTGGCCGAACGCGCGCGTTTGTCGAAGGAGATTGAGCGGATCGCGGGCGAGATCGGTAAGTGCCGTGGCAAACTTTCCAACGAGAGCTTTGTCGCGAAGGCGCCTCCGGCCGTAGTGGCGCAGGAAAACCAGCGTTTGTCGGATTTCGAACAAACACTGGTCAAGCTTCGGGATCAACTACAGCGTCTGCCGTCGTGATGTGACGACTTCGGGGCCGTCCGAGTGCCAAGCGTCGGACGGAGCCCGACAGACGGCACCCCTCCTCGTACGGCACGGTATTACACCAGATTGAAAAGGAAGCTGAAATGGAAAACCGCGTCACCAAGGCCGTCTTTCCCGTTGCAGGGCTAGGCACCCGCTTCTTGCCCGCCACCAAGGCGAGTCCCAAGGAAATGCTGCCGGTGGTGGACAAGCCGCTGATCCAGTACGCCGTGGAAGAAGCCATCGCCGCAGGCATCAACGAAATGATCTTCGTCACGGGCCGCTCCAAGCGCGCCATCGAGGACCATTTCGACAAGGCCTACGAACTGGAAATGGAGCTTGAAGCCAAGAACAAGCAGGCACTGCTTGACGTCGTTCGCTCAATCAAGCCCAAGAACGTGGAATGCTTCTACGTGCGCCAGCCCGAGGCACTGGGCCTGGGCCACGCGGTGCTGTGCGCCGCGCGACTGGTTGGCGACGCACCGTTCGCCGTGATGCTGGCCGATGACTTGCTGGACGGCGAAGACGACGAACCGGTGATGAAGCAGATGGTGGACATCTATAACCACTACAATTGCTCGGTGCTCGGTGTCGAGGAAATCTCGCCCGAACAGAGCCGGTCGTACGGCGTGGTCGATGGCCGCGAATGGGATGAGCGCGTGATCAAGATGTCCGGCATCATCGAGAAGCCGGCGCCTGAAAACGCACCGTCGAACCTGGGCGTGGTAGGCCGTTACATCCTGACGCCGCGCATCTTCGAACACATTCGCCAGCTCAAGCCGGGCGCGGGCGGTGAGTTCCAACTCACCGATGCAATCCAGGCGATGCTGGATCAGGAACAGGTGCTGGCGTACCGCTACAAGGGCGTGCGCTACGACTGCGGCAGCAAGCTCGGTTATCTGAAGGCCACCGTGGAATTCGCACTCAAGCACCCGGAAGTGCGCGACGAATTCAGCTCGTATCTCGCTCAGCGCGGCTGATTCGCGCGCTGTCACGACTGGAAACAAAAAACCGCCTCTTCGGAGGCGGTTTTTTTATGCTCACGGCGCAATCAGCGGCGCTTCATGTAAAACACGAAGACCTTGTCCACTTCCGCATGCGACAGCAGTTCGTTGCCGGTCTGCTTGGCGAAAGCCTGGAAGTCGCGCGTGGCGCCGGGGTCGGTGGCCAGCACCTTCAGCACTTCGCCGCTGGCCATGTCGGCGAGCGCCTTCTTGGTCCGCAGGATCGGCAGCGGGCAGTTCAGGCCGCGCGCGTCCACTTCTTTCTGGAAATCCATCCTCTCACCTTCTATTTCTGATTGATGCCGTATTGTAGCGAAGCAGCGACCAGGCTGAAGTCAGTCGGCCGGCGCGGGTCGGGGATGTCGTCCCCGGTAGCGCGATCGAAAAACCGAACCGGCAGGCCCCTGCGTTCCAGGAAATCGGCCACGGCAAACCCGGTGCCGGCATTCCAGATCCGCATCTTTTCCGGCGCCACGAGCTTGTACTCGACAAGCTCCTCGGACAGCCGGATATCCCCTTCGGCCCGCACGTGATACGCAATGATCAGCTCGTTCTTGCGCATGAACTCGTAGACACCGATCAGCGACGCCGACACGGCGTCCAGGTTGGTCTCTTCCTTCAGCTCGCGCGCCACGCCCAGTTCCGGCGTTTCGTCGCGCTCCATGAACCCGGTAACCAGCGCGAACATCTTCTCAGGCCACGCGGCATTGCGCGCCAGCAGCAGTTTTCCTTCGTACTCGACCACGGCCGCCAGTACCGGCAACGGATTGTCCCAATGCACGAAGCCGCAGCCGTCCTGCACGCAGGCATGACGAAAGCGCCCGGACATGGGCAGGTGTTCCAGCTCCGCACCGCATTGGGGGCAGAATCGATAGGGTTGCATCGTGGGGCTCCTGGGACTTTCTGGTTATCGTCTTTCTGGAAATTCTCGGCCGATGTCAGGTGCAGGCAGCGCGGATATCGGCGGCAAAGGCTTCGACCGTTTCGGGCTGCAGGTCCCACGCGCACATCAGACGGCAACCGCCCGCGCCGATGAACGTGTAGAACAACCAGCCCTTGGCCCGCAGCGCGTCGATAGCCGGCAGCGGCAGTTCGGCGAACACCGCATTGGCCTCGGTCGGGAACATGATGCGCACGCCGGGGATATCGGCAATGCGCTGTTGCAGCAGCGTGGCCATCGCATTGGCATGACGCCCATTCTTGAGCCACACATCGTTTTCGAGCATGCCAAGCCAAGGCGCCGAGATAAACCGCATCTTCGACGCCAGATGACCGGCCTGCTTGACCCGGTACGCAAAATCTTCGGCCAGCCGGCGGTCGAAAAACACCACCGCCTCGCCCACGGGCAGGCCGTTCTTGGTGCCGCCGAAGCACAGCACGTCCACACCAGCACGCCACGTGATCTCGGACGGATGCACACCCAGCGAGGCCACCGCATTGGCAAATCGGGCGCCATCCATGTGCACGCGCAACTGGCGCCGCTTGGCGATGGCCGCAATCGCGCGCACTTCGTCCACCGTGTACACCGTGCCCACTTCCGTGGCCTGCGTCAGCGACACCACGCGCGGCTTTGGATAGTGGATGTCGGACCGGCGCGTTACCAGCGACTCCACGGCATCGGGCGTCAGCTTGCCGTTCTCGCCAGCCGCGGTCAGCAGCTTTGAACCGTTCGAGAAAAACTGCGGCGCGCCGCACTCGTCGGTTTCGATATGGGCCAGTTCGTGACAGATCACCGAATGGTATGACTGGCACAGCGATGACAGCGCCAGAGAGTTGGCCGCCGTGCCGTTGAAGACGAAGAAGACTTCGCAATCGGTCTGGAACAGGTCGCGGATGCGATCGCAAACCTTCTGCGTCCAGCTGTCGTCGCCATAGGCCTTCTCATGCCCGGTGGCATTGGCCTCAAGAAAGTACTTCAGCGACTCCGGGCAAAAGCCGGCGTAGTTGTCGGACGCAAACTGCTGCATGGCGGAAACTGCGGTGGTCATCTGGTCGAACCTTGCTGGGTGTTGTCTGTTCGCGCGTGCTATCGCTTTGCGTTACTTCTTGTCGAGCCAGAGCTCACCACCGGTAGCCCAGTTCTCGCGCTTGATGTCGGTGATGATGATGTCGACGGCCCCGGCCGAGCAGCCAAGCGTATCGCACGTGACGCGCGTGATTTCCTCGACGAACTTGCGCTTCTGCTCGACGGTGCGGCCTTCGAACATCTCTACATGAAACGTGGGCATTGCATGACTCCTTCGGATGTTGTTTTTCAGTCTTTGTAAGCGGGATCGATTTTATCGAGTCGGCGCAGCAGCGCGGGCCATTCCATCACACCCTCGATGGCACCGTTGTCGAACAGCTGCAGCGACGTCTTGTCCGCGATGGCCGGCGCCGGCTGTACGGTCGCGCTGCCGAGCTGGGCGCCCAACTGGATCTCGCAGGCCTTGATCAGCGTGGCCATCAGCACATAAGCCTCCGCTACGGTGCGGCCCACTGTCAGCGTGCCGTGGTTGCGCAGCAGCATGGCGGGATGGTCACCGAGCGATGCCGTCAGGCGCGCGCCTTCGGCTGGAGAGAAGGCCAGACCTTCATAGTCGTGATAGGCCATGCGGCCGTGGAAGCGCATCGCATGTTGCGACAGCGGCAGCAGCCCTTCGGCCTGCGCGGAGACGGCAATGCCGGCGGTGTTATGCAGGTGCATCACGCAATGCGCGTCGGCGCGCGCGGCATGCACCGCCGCGTGCAGCGCGAAGCCGGTGACGTTCACCGGATGCACGGTCTCGCCCACCACTTCGCCACGGCCGTTGATCTTGACCAGGTCCGACGCACGAATCTCGTCGAAGGCGAAACCGAACGGATTGATCAGGAAATGATCCGGCTCACCGGGCACGGTGGCGGAGATGTGGGTGTAGATCAGGTCGTCCCAGCGTTCCAGCGCTGCCAGCCGATAGGCGGCTGCCAGGTCCACGCGCACGCGCGCTTCCTCCGGACTGATGGGCCAGGTCGGGCCGGCGGCACGCCCTGGCTGCAAGGCAAAAGACATGGGGCTTTGGCTTTCGCGCCGCCCTGCAGCGCCGGCGCGAATGCGGCCAGGTCGAGTGAGCGGCGAAGCCGATACTGTAGCGCAGTCGCTAGCGGGGCGTGTGTCCGCCCGCCGGCCATGTGCGCCACATCCACAGGTAGATCACCGCGCCAGCCAGCAGCGCCAGCGCGGCCACGCCCAGGGAGGCGGCAAAGCCGCCCGTGCGCGCCACCAGCGCCGTTGCAAGCGGCGGTCCGGCAATCTGGCCGATGGCATACGCGGCCGTCATCAGGCCGATCAGTTTCGATGCTCGCGTACCCCACAGGCGGCGTGCCTCGCGCATCGCAAACGACACCAGCGCCGTGAACGGCAACCCCACCAGCAAGCTGCTCAACGCAAAGCCAGTCACGGTGGGCCACAGCGCCGCCACGCCCACGCCCGCCGCCTGCAGCGTGTACAGCACCATCATCATGCGCCGGTTGTCGTGATGCATGCCGACGCGCGTCGCCAGCCATGCACCCACCGCCACGCCAGCGCCGAGGATCGGCCAGAACAGGTCGGCCCAGACGGTGCCCGGCATCGCGTGCCGGGCAATGACCGGCAGGAACGTGGCCGTGATGATGTAGCCAAACCCGGCCAGCCCATAAGCGAGCGTCAACGCCCAGGTTTCCAGATCCAGGCGCGGCGTCGGGGGCGTCCCGTTCGCCGCCGCATGGCCGGTGGCATGCTGCGCCGCCGGGGCTGGCGACCCATAGACACGCCATACGGGCACCAGCAACAGCAACCCGAGGACGGCAAACGTGATCCATCCCCAGGTGGCCTGCCATTGCGCGGCCACCATGCCAAAGGCTGAAAGGCCGGTCACGACGATGCCAATGCCTGGGCCGCAAAACATGAGGCCGCCCAGTGTGGGGTGCCCCAGCTCGGCCAGGCGTTGCATGCACCAGGCCGTGCCGTAGACCATTACCAGCGCGCTGGCGATGCCGGCCACCGTGCGCCATGCCAGCCAGGCCGGCATGCCGCCAGGCAGCGCCATTGCGAGCGTGAGAACAACCGTCAACGCCAGCGCGCCGCGCACCATCCGCACCGGGTCTGGCCGAATGAACAGGCACAGCACCGCGCCCACCAGGTAACCGATGTAGTTCATCGTGGCCAGCGCGCCGCCCTCGGCCAGCGTCAGCGTGCCGTCGTGCAACATCATCGGCAGCAACGGCGTGAACGCGAAACGGCCAATCCCCATTGCCAGGGCAAGCGAGACCAATCCGGCCAGCGCCACGGCCAGCGGACCAGCCGTGTCCCGGCCGGCCTGTGCGGCGGAAGCCTCAGCGTTGACCAGGGGCATAGGGAGAAAAGGAAACGGATCGGAGCGTCATCGGGGGCGACTGGAGAATTCTTGCGTTGTTGACTATGCTATGCGCGAACGATCCATCACGAAAAATGAATAATTAAGATGAGACCCATCTTGATTCGAGGGGATAACGCAAATGGACCTGGCCGCACTTGAGATTTTCCGCACGGTGGTGGAAGCCGGCGGCATCACGCGGGCGGCTGAGCGCCTCCATCGCGTGCAATCGAACGTGACCACCCGGATTCGACAGCTCGAACAATCGCTCGGCGTCGAATTGTTTGTCCGCGACGGGCGCCGCATCGTGCTGACGCCGGCCGGCCAGACGCTGTTCGATTACGCCTGCCGCATCCTGCAGTTGTCCGAGGAGGCGCGTCACGCGGTGCAGCCTGCCCACCCGCACGGCCGGCTGCGGATCGCGTCGATGGAAAGCACGGCCGCCAGCCGCCTTCCCAACATCCTGGCCGCCTATCACCAGCAGTGGCCAGACGTGGAGCTGGAACTGGTGACGCTGATCACCGGCAAGGCGCTCGACGCGGTGCGCCGCTTCGAGGTGGACTGCGCCTTCGTGGCCGAGCCGCTGGGTGACCCGGATCTGGCAAGCCTGCCGGCGTTCGAGGAGGAACTGGTGATCGTATCGAGCACCAGCCACCCGCCGATCCGCACACCGGACGATATCGCGCGCGCCACGCTGCTGGCCTTCGAGAGCGGGTGCAACTACCGCACGCGCCTGGAACGATGGATTGGCCAGTGCGGCCGGAGCGCCAACCGCGTCATCCAGCTCGGTTCGTATCACGCCATCGTGACCTGCGCCGCCGCGGGCATCGGCGTGGGCATCGTGCCGCGATCGGTGCTGGGGCTCTACCGCAACCTGCCGCGGATCGGCATTCATCCGCTGGGCGAAACGGGGCGCGTGACCACCGTGCTGGCGTGGCATCCGTCGATGGGCGGCGCGGCCCTGTCTGCGCTGGCGGGCATGCTCGCCGCCGTGCCGGCCGATGGGCCAGGTACGCTCGACGACACACGCGCGGCGGCCTGAGAACGCGCATCGCCATGCAGGATGTGCCCGGTCGCCTACACTGAAAGTGGCGCGGCCACGGCATCCACGGCGGGCCGCGCCCCGCCATGACATATGCATTTGCGTCGCATCGGCAGCTTCATGCCGGACCCTGGGCGCACTGGCTGGCGCTAGCCTGCGTGAGCCTGGCATTGCTTGCCATCCCGGGCGTGCTCGCCCAAACGCCGGCACAACCGCCGGCCGCATCCGCACCAGCGGCCTCCCCCATCTATGTCATTCCCGTGCAGGGAGCCATCGGCCCGGCCAGCGCCAGTTTCGCCGTGCGCGGCATGGAGCGGGCCCGCAAGCAAGGCGCGCAGCTGATCGTGCTGCAAATGGACACGCCGGGTGGACTCGACAAATCGATGCGTGACATCATCCAGGCCATCCTGGCATCGCCGGTGCCGGTGGCCACCTATGTCTATCCGGGCGGCGCCCGGGCCGCCAGTGCCGGCACCTACATCCTCTACGCGAGCCATATCGCCGCAATGGCGCCCGGCACGAACCTCGGCGCCGCAAGCCCGGTAGCCATCGGCATCGGCGGCCCCAAGCCAGAGGCCGGCCCCGCGCCGGCGTCGGCGCCCGCCAGCGCGCCGGCCGCTGAAGACACGATGACGCGCAAGCAGATGCACGACGCCTCGGCCTATATCCGCGGACTGGCGCAGTTGCGGCACCGCAATGCCGAATGGGGCGAACGGGCGGTGCGCGAAGCGGTCAGCCTGTCCGCCGACGAAGCCGTGGCGCAGAAGGTGGCGGACATCGTCGCCGCCGATCTGCCCACCCTGCTGCAGCAACTGGACGGCAAGCAGTACACCGCGGCGGGCGCGGTGCGCACGCTGCACACATCGGGCGCGCCGATCGTCACGCTGGAGCCTGACTGGCGCAGCCGCCTGCTGGCGGTCATCACCGATCCCAGCGTGGCCTTGATCCTGATGATGATCGGCATCTATGGACTGATCTTCGAATTCTCCACGCCGGGAATGGTGGTGCCGGGCATCGTCGGCGCGATATGTCTGCTGCTTGGCCTGTTCGCGCTACAGATGCTGCCCGTCAACTACGCCGGACTGGCGCTGATCGCTTTTGGCGTGGCATGCATGGTGGCGGAACTGTTCCTGCCGACATTCGGCGCCGTGGGCATCGGCGGCATCATTGCGTTCGCGTTTGGGGCCGTGATGCTGATCGATACCGACGTGCCCGGCTTTGGCGTGCCGCTGTCGCTGATCGCCGGACTGTGCGGCATTTCGGCGGTGTTTCTGTTCGGCATGTCCACGCTGCTGTTACGCGCGCGCCGACGGCCGGTGGTCAGCGGCGCCGACACACTGGTGGGTAGCGTCGGGGTGGTGGTCGACCATGTCGAACATGGCGACGGCAATCCCGCCGATGGCTGGGCGATGGTACGCGGCGAGCAATGGCGCATCCACAGCAATCGCCCGCTCGCGCGCGGCCAACCGGTCCGCGTGACCGGGCGCCACGGCCTGGTGCTCGACGTCACCTCGATTCACGATGCCTGACACAACAAGGAGCCCAACATGGCATTCGGATTCAGCTTCGGCGGACTGATCTTCCTGCTCGTCCTGCTGGTGGTATCCGCGTTTCGCGTGCTGCGCGAATACGAGCGCGGCGTCGTATTCATGCTGGGCCGCTTCTGGCGCGTCAAGGGGCCGGGCCTGGTGCTGATCATCCCGGCCGTGCAGCAGATGGTGCGCGTGGACCTGCGCACCGTGGTGCTCGACGTGCCGCCACAGGACGTGATTTCGCACGACAACGTGTCGGTCAAGGTCAATGCCGTGGTGTACTTCCGCGTGGTGGACCCGGAGCGCGCGATCATCCAGGTGGCCAATTTCCTGGAAGCCACGAGCCAGCTGGCGCAGACCACACTGCGCGCGGTGCTGGGCAAGCACGAGCTCGACGAGATGCTGGCGGAGCGCGAGAAGCTCAACCTCGACATCCAGAAGGTGCTCGATTCGCAGACCGATGCATGGGGCATCAAGGTATCGAACGTCGAAATCAAGCACGTCGATATCAACGAGTCGATGGTGCGCGCGATTGCTCGCCAGGCCGAGGCGGAGCGCGAGCGCCGCGCCAAGATCATTCACGCCGAGGGCGAGCTGCAGGCATCGGAAAAGCTGCTGGAAGCCGCGCAGATGCTGGCGCGCCAGCCGCAGGCGATGCAGCTGCGCTATCTGCAGACGCTCACCCAGATCGCGGGCGACAAGAGTTCGACGATCGTGTTTCCGCTACCGATCGATATCGTGTCGGCCTTGACGGGGGGCGGAGGGAAGTAGATCCGGACTTCCACCCCGGGTCGGCACGATTGGCGCCACACCGCCGCCGGAGTTTCTTGCGCGCGGTTTCAGAACCGTCTCATTTGCACGGGGTGGCAGCGCACTTAGGATAGGCAATCCACTGCATTGCCTTGCGTATCCGTACGTCGTGCACCCGGCCACGACGTACCCCACTTCTCTTCATCACTGCAAAAGGAGACAACGTGCCGCGATTCATAAAACGCTTCCTGGACAAAACCCCACGGCACTGGAAGTTCCTGACGGCCGCTATGACGGCCTATTTCTGTTACCTGGTCTATTTGATGTACTCGGTGTTCTCGACCGCATCGAACCAGGCCTAGGACACGCACGGCACAAAAGAAAAGCGCCTGCATGGCAGGCGCTTTCCTCACGGCGACGTCAGGGTGTCGGTATCAAACCTTTGCCGATACCCACTCCGTCACACCAGCCAGTGCCTTCGGCAGACCCGTCGGATCGGTGCCGCCGGCCTGTGCCATGTCCGGACGGCCGCCGCCCTTGCCGCCAACCTGCTGGGCGACGAAGTTGACGAGTTCACCAGCCTTGACCTTCGACGTGGCGTCGGCGGTCACGCCGGCGATCAGGCTTACCTTGCCGTCGGCGACCGCGGCCAGCACGATGGCAGCGCTCTGCAGCTTGTCCTTGAGCTTGTCCATCGTTTCGCGCAGCGTCTTCACGTCGGCGCCTTCAAGCTGGGCAGCCAGAACCTTCAGGCCCTTGACGTCTACTGCCTGCGACACGAGTTCATCGCCTTGCGACGAAGCCAGCTTGCTCTTGAGCTTCTCAAGTTCCTTTTCCAGTGCACGGACCTGGTCCTGGACCTGGCCGATACGCGGCACCAGTTCCGACGGCTGGGCGCGCAGCGCGGCAGCCGCTTCGTTCAGGCGCGCGTCGAGCGACTGCAGGTAGTGCAGCGCGTTGTCGCCGGTGATGGCTTCCACGCGGCGGATGCCAGCAGCGACGCCAGCTTCCACGACGATCTTGAACAGGCCGATATCGCCGGTGCGTGTCACGTGAGTGCCACCACACAGTTCCTTCGAGGTGCCGATGGAAAGCACGCGCACATCATCGGCGTACTTCTCGCCGAACAGTGCCATTGCACCGCTCTTGACCGCATCGTCGAACGGCATGACGGCTGCCACGGTCGGAGCATTGGCCAGGATCTCGGCGTTGACGATTTCCTCGATCTGGCGGATCTGGTCGTCGGTCACCGGTGCGTTGTGCGAGAAGTCGAAGCGCGTCTTGTCGGGATCGACCAGCGAACCCTTCTGTTGCACGTGGCTGCCCAGCACTTCGCGCAGCGCCTTGTGCATCAGGTGGGTAGCCGAGTGGTTGCGCACCGTGCGTGCGCGACGGATCGCGTCGACCTGCGCCGCAACCTTGTCGCCCACCTTCAGCGCGCCGTTGGCCAGCGTGCCCTGGTGGCCGAACACATCGGCCTGGATCTTCGTGGTGTCGGCCACGGTGAAGACGGCGGCGCCCGCCACCAGCGTGCCCTGGTCGCCAACCTGGCCGCCGGACTCCGCGTAGAACGGCGTGTTGTCGAGCACGACCACGCCGGTCTGGCCCGGCTGCATCGTGTCGACCGATGCGCCATCGACGTACAGTGCCGCCACGCGAGCGCCTTCCATGCTCAGCGCGTCATAGCCGTGGAACACGGTCTTGTCGCCCGTGTATTCCAGGCCAGCGGCCATCTTGAACTTGCCCGCGGCACGCGCCTGTTCGCGCTGGCGCGTCATCGCCGCGTCGAACGCGGCTTCGTCCACCGTGATTTCCTGCTCGCGCGCCACGTCCTGCGTCAGGTCGAGCGGGAAGCCGAACGTGTCGTGCAGCTTGAACGCCAGTTCGCCGTCCAGCACCTTGCCGCCGCGCGTCTTCAGTTCGGCCACGGCGCTGTCCAGGATCGACATGCCGTTTTCGATCGTCTCGAAGAAGCGCTCTTCCTCGGCCTTGAGTACTTCCACCACGCGGCTCTGAGCTTCGGCCAGTTCCGGATAGGCTTCACCCATCTGCGCCACCAGGTCGCCCACGAGCTTGTGGAAGAACGGCGTCTTCTGGCCCAGCTTGTAGCCGTGGCGGATCGCGCGGCGCACGATACGGCGCAGCACATAGCCGCGGCCTTCGTTGCCGGGGATCACGCCATCGACGATCAGGAACGAGCATGCGCGGATATGGTCGGCGATGACCTTCAGCGAATTCTGGTTCAGGTTGTCGCAATGCGTTTCGCGCCCGGCGGCCTTGATCAGCGCCTGGAACAGATCGATCTCGTAGTTGCTGTGCACGTGCTGCAGCACGGCCGCAATACGCTCCAGGCCCATGCCGGTGTCCACGCACGGCTTCGGCAGGCGCGTCATATTGCCCTGCTCGTCGCGGTTGAACTGCATGAACACGAGGTTCCAGATCTCGATATAGCGGTCGCCGTCTTCCTCGGGCGATCCCGGCGGGCCGCCCCACACGTCCGGGCCGTGGTCGTAGAAGATTTCCGAGCACGGGCCGCAGGGGCCGGTATCGGCCATCTGCCAGAAGTTGTCCGATGCGTAGCGCGCGCCCTTGTTGTCGCCGATGCGCACAATGCGCTCGGTCGGCACGCCAACTTCCTTGGCCCAGATGTCGTAGGCCTCGTCATCTTCGGCGTACACGGTCACCCAGAGCTTTTCGGCCGGCAGCTGGTAGACCTTGGTCAGCAGCTCCCAGGCGTACTGGATGGCATCGCGCTTGAAGTAATCGCCGAACGAAAAATTGCCCAGCATTTCGAAGAACGTGTGGTGACGTGCGGTGTAACCCACATTCTCGAGGTCGTTGTGCTTGCCGCCGGCGCGGACCGAGCGTTGCGACGACGTGGCGCGCGAGTACGGGCGCTTGTCGGTGCCCAGGAACACGTCCTTGAACTGCACCATGCCCGAATTGGTGAACAGCAGCGTCGGGTCGTTCGCCGGCACCAGGCTGGACGAGCGGACCACGGTATGGTCCTTCGACTCGTAGAACTGCAGGAACTTGCTGCGAATGTCGGAGACTTTCATGTTGTATCGGGCGCCTCCCGCGTCGTGGCAGGGCGCAGTCAGTCAGGTTGGATTTGCAAACCGTTGATTATACGGGGAAGCCCCGTCCCGGGGCACTGGCGCGCCGTGCCCATGTTGGGCCGATGCACGGCCTGGCGCCGGTTGTCCGGTTATCGCCCACGGAACACCCGCCGGCGCCCCGCCCAGGTGCATCGGCATGTTGGGCGGGTGATAGAGTGCTGGCTCCTCAAGACCTGCCAGCCTTGTACCGCTATGGGAGCTTTAAGCCATCTTCGCGTCCTCGACCTGACCCGCGTGCTCGCGGGACCTTGGTGCGCCCAGAATCTTGCCGATTTCGGCGCCGACGTGATCAAGATCGAGCGGCCCGGCGCGGGCGACGACACGCGCATCTGGGGCCCGCCCTGGCTCAAGACGCCCGATGGCCGCGACACCGCCGAGGCCGCCTACTACCTGGCCGCCAACCGCAACAAGCGCTCGGTGACCTGCGACATCAGCACGCCGGAAGGCCAGCAGCTGGTGCGCGACCTGGCCGCGCAGAGCGACGTGGTACTGGAAAACTACAAGGTCGGCCAGCTCAAGAAGTATGGCCTCGATTACGAATCGCTCAAGGCGGTGAAGCCGGACATCATCTACTGCTCGGTCACCGGCTTTGGCCAGACCGGCCCGTACGCGCAGCGTCCCGGCTACGACTTCATCATCCAGGGCATGGGCGGCTTCATGAGCCTGACCGGCGAGCGCGACGACCTGCCCGGCGGCGGCCCGCAGAAGGCCGGCGTAGCGATTTCCGACCTGATGACCGGCCAGTACGCCACGATCGCCGTGCTGGCCGCGCTGGCCCACCGCGACCGCACGGGCGAAGGCCAGTACATCGACATGGCGTTGCTCGATGTGCAGGTGTCGATGCTGGCCAACATGAACACCAACTACCTGGCCAGCGGCCAGGCGCCCAAGCGCTGGGGCAACGCCCATCCGAACATCGTGCCCTATCAGACCTTCCACGCCGCGGACGGCTGGATCATCGTCGCGGTGGGCAATGACGGGCAGTTCCGCAAGTTTGTCACCGCCGGCGGCCGTCCCGAGCTGGCCGACGATCCGCGCTTTGCGACCAACCCGCAGCGCGTGGCGCACCGCGACGTGCTGGTGCCGATCCTGGCCGAGATGGTGGCCCCGCGCACCCGCGAGCAGTGGATTCTGGACCTTGAGCGCGCCGGCGTGCCCTGCGGCCCGATCAACACCCTCGACGAGGTGTTCGAGAACGAACAGGTGCTGGCGCGCGGCCTGCGCGTGGACCTGCCCCACCCAACGGGCGGCACGGTCAAGCTGGTGGGCAGCCCGATGAAGATGAGCGTCACGCCGCCCGAGGCGCTGCGCCACCCGCCGTTGCTCGGGGAGCACACCGATATGGTGCTGGACGAGACACTCGGCTACAGTGCCGAACACATCGCCGCCCTGCGCGCCAAGGGTGTGGTCTGACGTCGAGACCTGACCAGAACTTGACCGCGCCCGCCTCTGGCGGGCGTCGGGGCCGGTGATCATGACGTTTCCCCATTCCTAGGAGAATGCATGCTGACCGATGCCCTGCTCGCGTTCCTGCACTTCACGGCCATCTTCGTCCTGATTACGCTGATGGCCGCCGAAGCCGTGGTCCTGCGCCCGGACATGACCCCGGCCGCCGTACGCCGCCTGTCGCTGTACGACCTGTTCTACTTCCTCTCGGCGATGGCCACGCTTGCCACCGGCCTGCTGCGGCTGTTCTATGGCGCCAAGGGCATGGACTTCTACATCCATAACCCGTGGTTTCACGCCAAGATGACCGTTTTTGTCGTGATTGCGCTGTGCTCGCTGCCGCCCACGTTCGCGTTCGCCAACTGGCGCAAGCAGGCCAAGCGGCTGCCCGAATTCGTGCCCACGCCCGCCGAGATCAAGAAGGCCCGCCGCTGGGTCATGATCGAGGCCCACCTGGTTATCCTGCTGCCGCTGTGCGCCGTGATGATGGCGCGCGGCATCGGCATCCGCTGATTCGTCCGCCGTACATGAAGGCCGGGGCGCAACGTACGCGCCGGCCCACAGATTCCCGAAACACATCCACGCTGACATGCTGAAGACCCTGCTCACGGCCGTCCTGGCTGGCACCCTGGCCCTGACCGCCCCGGCGCATGCCGCCGCCGGCAACTGGCCAAACAAACCGATCCGATTCGTGGTGCCTTACCCCGCGGGCGGCCCCCTGGACACCGTGGCGCGCGCCATTGGCGAGAAGCTGCGCGACAGCCTGGGGCAACCCGTCGTGGTGGAAAACAAGTCCGGCGCCGGCGGCAACCTGGGCGCGGACTACGTGGCCAAGCAACCGGCCGACGGCTACACGATCGTGATGGGCGCCGTGGCCACCCACGCGATCAATCCGACGCTGTTCACGAAGATGCCTTACGACCCGGTCAAGGACTTCGCGCCAATCACGCTCGTGGCGGATGTGCCCAACGTTCTGGTCATGCATCCGGGCAAGGCCGCCGAGCTGCATATCAATAACGTGCGCGACCTCGTGGAATATGCGCGCAAGCACCCGGGCAAGCTCGACTACGCATCCGGTGGCAACGGCAGCGCGGGACACCTGTCCGGCGAGCTGTTCAAGAGCATGGCGCACGTCAGCATGGTCCACATTCCGTACAACGGCGCCTCGCCGGCACAGCTATCGGTGCTGTCGGGCCAGACCGACCTGATCTTCGATAACCTGGCGTCGGCATCGGCCAACATCAAGGCTGGCAAGCTCAAGGCGTTCGCCGTCACCACGGCGGGCCGCGCGGCCTCGTTCCCCGAACTGCCGACGATTGCGGAGGCCGGCAAGGGCCTGGGCCTGGAAGGCTTCGACATCTCCACGTGGTTTGGCGTCCTGGCTCCGGCCGGCACGCCGCGCGAAATCGTCGACCGGCTCAATCACGATATCGTGGCAATCCTGAAGACCGACGACATGAAGGCCCGCCTGGCACGCATCGGCGCACAGCCGGCGCCGACCACGCCGGAGCAGTTCGGCGCGCTGATCCAGCGTGAGCTGAAGAAGTACGGCCAGGTGGTCAAGGTTTCCGGCGCAAAGGTCGACTGACCGATCCACGCGCCTTGTCCCGCATACGCCAGAGACGGTCCTTGCCGTCCCTGGCGTCTTCCGCGGCATTGCGCGGCAGCAGCAGGCCCACCTGCACGATCTGCGGCCCCTCCATCCGCGTGACGGTCAGCCGCAGGCCGGCGATCTCCACCGCATCGCCCTCCACCGGCGGCGACGGAAAGACGGCCAGCATCGCTTCCTCCAGCGTCCGATCCTGCTCCTCCGGCTTCAGCGCGCGCGTGCCATAGAGCGCCGCCACGTCGGCAAGCCTGGCACGGGCATCCAGCAGAAAGTCGTGCGCCACCTGGTCCCACGCGGGCGGCGTGGCCGGCTTCAGGAACAGGCGCGACAGGCGCGGCATTGCCGGAGTGGGCGCGACGATCGATACGATGTCTCCCGCTCGCAGCACCACCTGGTCCAGCGGCACCATCGCACCCTCCCGCACTACCGTCACCAACCGGCTGCGCGCGGGTAATTCCACCTGGTCGGCGCGCAGGTCTTCCATTGGCGAATTGGCGGCCACCGCGAACTGCATCAATTCCATGCCCGGCGCGTGAACGCCGCGCAGACGCTCCCGCGACAGCGGTTCGTCGTAGGTCGGCCGCAGCACGCGCGCCAGTTGCGCGGCCAGCGCCACCGTGGTGCCCTGGCACAGCAGGCTGGCCAGCACCACGGCAAAGGCCACGCGAAACAGCAGGCCCGCGTCCTCCATGCCCTGCAGCAGCGGAAACAGCGACAGCACGATCGGCACCGCGCCGCGCAGGCCCATCCAGGCCAGAAAACCTTTTTCGCGGACGCTGAACCGAAACGGCAGCAGCGAGACGAAAACCGCCAGGGGCCGCGCCACGCACATCAGGAACGCGGCCACCGCCAGCGCCGGCCAGGCAATCTCCCAGATCCGGTGCGGCGTCACCAGCAAGCCCAGCAGCAGGAACATCGCCGACTGGGCCAGCCACGCCATGCCGTCCATCGCGCGCAGCGTGTCCTCGCTCACCGCACGGTCGCGGTTGCCGACGATCACCCCGGCCAGGTACACGGCCAGAAAGCCGCTGCCGCCGAATGACTGCACAATGGCCCAGATCATGCAGCCGGCGGAGCAGATCAGGATGGCCTGCAGCCCCTCGGCCACATTGATGCGCTCCATGATGTTGGCCATGCAATAACCGAGCCCCACCCCGAGCAGTCCGCCCACCCCAAACTGCACCACGAGCCTCAGCCCCAGCGCGCCGGGGGATAGACCCTGGGGCGCCGTGATCCATTCGATCAGCGTCAGCGTCAGAAAGATGGCCATCGGGTCGTTGATGCCCGATTCGATTTCGAGGACGCTGGCCACGCGGTCCTTGAGCCGGATGCCGCTGCTGTTGAGCAGCGAGAACACGGCCGCCGCATCGGTGGACCCGACGATGGCACCCAGCAGCAGCCCGAGCTTCCAGTCGAGACCGAGCATCCATGTTGCAAACAATCCCACCAGCACGGCGGTCAGCGCCACGCCGACGGTGGCCAGCGACAGCGACGGCTTCAGCGCCACCCGAAAGGTGGCAAAGCGCGTGCGCAAGCCGCCATCGAGCAGGATCACGGCCAGCGCAATGTTGCCTACCAGGAAGCTGAGCCAGGTATTGGAAAAGCGGATGCCGCCCGGCCCGTCCACGCCGGCAGCCATGCCCACGCCCAGGAAGACCAGCAGGAACGGCACGCCAAAACGCGCCGAGAACACCCCAAGCAGAATGCCCAGCGTCATCACCAGCGCGCCAATCAGGATGGCATGGTCGATGGCTTCCAAGCGCGCTCCTCTCGTGGTTCTTGTTCGGGGTTATCCGGTCATGCGAAAGCTTTCACGTCAGCTTTCGATCATAGGTTGCGGCAAGCCGCCGGTCTGTCCGCTTTCGTCCTGCCAGACACCAGTTCCGCACCGGCTTCCATCCGCGTATTCCCTGCAATTTCTCTTGCGTCGTCAACGACTTACCGAATCCTTTCAGACGTCTGCGTAGGGACATACCCTGAGGTTGCCACTTTATGCAGACATATGAAAGGTAGCTGAAAGGATGCGCTTTTACCTTCCACCCTGCCGCGATTGGGGAGCCTTTGTCGCGGCGATTTCAAAGAGTCATATCGAGGAGAATCATTTTGCGCATACGTAGCCAAAAGGACTTTGCCTCCGGCCTGATGTTTATTCTGGTCGGTCTGGGCTTTTCCTTCGTCGCCCGTGGCTATTCCATGGGAACAGCCGCCAAGATGGGACCGGGATACTTCCCGTTCTGGCTCGGCATCGTGCTCGCCCTGCTGGGCGCGCTGGTACTGTGGGGTTCGCTGTCTTCCAAGGCAGAACAAGATCACCTGGCCCGCTGGGACCTGAAGATCCTGCTGTGGATCCTGGGTGCCGTGGTGCTGTTTGGCCTGCTGCTCAAGCCGCTGGGCATGGTGCTGTCGGTCGTGGTACTGGTGCTGGTTTCCTCGATGGCCAGTCATGAATTCAGCTGGAAGGGTGCTGTCCTCAACGCGATCATCCTGGTGCTGATCAGCATGGGCGCATTCGTGTACGGCATTAACCTGCAGATGCCGGTGTGGCCGGCTTTCCTGGCAAGCTAAGGAGACGGCCCTCATGGAACTGTTAGCCAACCTCGGACTGGGCTTCTCGACCGCCCTGTCCTTCCAAAACATCGCCTACGCGTTTCTGGGCTGCGTGCTCGGTACGCTGATCGGCGTGCTGCCGGGCCTGGGCCCGCTGGCCACCATCGCGATGCTGCTGCCCGTGACCTACACGCTGCCCCCGGTGGCCGCGCTGATCATGCTGGCCGGTATCTACTACGGTGCCCAGTACGGTGGTTCCACCACCGCCATTCTGGTGAACCTGCCTGGTGAATCGTCGTCCGTGGTCACGACCATCGACGGCTACCAGATGGCACGGCGCGGCCGGGCTGGTGTGGCACTGGCCACCGCCGGTCTGGGTTCGTTCTTCGCCGGCTGCGTGGCCACGCTGATCCTGGCTGCCTTTGCTGCCCCGCTGTCGGAACTGGCGTTCAAGTTCGGTCCTGCCGAATACTTCTCGCTGATGATCCTGGGCCTGATCGGTGCCGTGGTGCTGGCTTCCGGCTCGCTGGTCAAGGCGATTTCGATGATCGTGCTGGGCCTGCTGCTAGGCCTGGTCGGTACCGACGTGAACTCGGGCGCGGCGCGCTTCTCGTTCGACGTACCTGAACTGACTGACGGTCTGAACTTCGTGTCGGTGGCAATGGGTGTGTTCGGCTTCGCGGAAATCATCGCGAACCTGGAACAGAAGGAAGCCCGCGAAACCTTCACGGACCACGTGACCAACCTGTTCCCGACCAAGGAAGACTTCAAGCGCATGATTCCGGCGGTGCTGCGTGGCACGGCGCTGGGTTCGGTGCTCGGTATTCTCCCGGGCGGCGGTGCGGCACTGGCTTCGTTTGCAGCGTACTCGCTGGAAAAGAAGACGTCGAAGTACTCGCATGAGTTCGGCAAGGGCGCCATCGAAGGCGTGGCAGGTCCGGAATCGGCAAACAACGCCGCCGCACAGACCTCGTTCATCCCGCTGCTGACGCTCGGTATTCCGCCCAACGCCGTGATGGCGCTGATGGTGGGTGCGATGACGATCCACAACATCCAGCCGGGTCCGCAGGTCATGACCAGCAACCCCGCGCTGTTCTGGGGCCTGATCGCCTCGATGTGGCTGGGCAACCTGATCCTGATCGTCCTGAACCTGCCGATGATCGGTATCTGGGTAAAGCTGCTGAAGGTGCCGTACCGTTACCTGTACCCGGCCATTCTGACGTTCTGCTGCATCGGCGTGTACTCGGTTCAGAACACCACGTTCGACGTGTTCCAGACCGCCGCCTTCGGCGTGATCGGCTACCTGTTCATCAAGCTCAAGTGCGAACCGGCTCCGCTGCTGCTGGGCTTCGTGCTGGGACCGATGATGGAAGAAAACTTCCGCCGCTCGCTGCTGCTGTCGCGTGGTGACTTCAGTGTGTTCGTGACGCGTCCGCTGTCGCTGGGCCTGCTGATTGCCGCTGCCGTCCTGGTGCTGATCGTGGCCATGCCGTCGATCAAGGCCAAGCGCGAAGAAGCGTTCCAGGAAGAGTAAGAACGTTTCATCGCAGTACAAAAAAGGGCGCCCTTGCGGCGCCCTTTTTCATTGCCGCGCGCGGCTCAGTCGCCAAACAGATCGGCGCAGGCAGCGCGAATCGCCTCGGTCACATGAACGCGGCCGTGGTCGCGCCGTTCCAGCATGCCGATGGTGCGCACCGTGGGTTCTCCGCCGGCCCGCAGCGGCAGGATGCGCAGCGCCTTGTCGTCGCGCCAGCGGGCACGCTTGAGCAGTGGCACCACGGTCACTCCCACTTCCTGCCGCACCAGCTCCACCAGCGCCTCGATCGAGTTCAACTCCAGGTATTCGTTGGTGCGAAGGTGCGCGCGGCGCAGGGCACGCTCCACCAGCGCTCCGGTGCGCTGGCTACGGTCGAAACGCAGGAACGGGTTGGCAGCAAGTGCCTGCCGCGCATCGTCGCCCTGGCTGCCACGGGCGGCAATCGCCACCAGCGGCTCGTCATAGAGCGGCGTCCAGTGCAGCGTGCCGGCCAGGCGAGCGGAGCCTTCCACCACGAACGCTGCATCGAGCTCTCCACTTTCCACCATTGCGGCCAATTCGAAAGACTTGGCGCCGATCAGCCTGACATCGAGCGCCGGATAGGTCCGCTTCATCTGCGCCACCACGTGCGAGAGACCGCCCATGACGGAGACCACCGCACCCACGGCCACGGCGCCAGCCATCGCTTCCGTGTCGGCCAGCGGCACGCGCATGTCGTCATAGAGCGACAGCAGGCGGCGGGCCTGGGGCAGCAGCGCACGCCCGTCGGCATTGAGTACGGCCACGCGGCCGCTGCGATCGAACAACTCGCGGCGCAGCTCCTCCTCCAGCGACCGCATCTGCAGGCTGACGGCCGCCTGCGTCACCGCCACCTGGCTGGCGGCAGCCGCAAAGGACCCGTGCTCGGCCACGGCCACGAAGGTTTTCAGGAAGCGAATCGTGCTCATTGTTGGTGCATGTTTCCGGGCTGCCGGCGGGGGCGCCGATCGACAATGTTTTCTTGTTAATCAAGCAAGGAATATTAACTTTCATTATGGACGCTGGCGCGGAATAATTTCAATTTCCTGCCGCAGTTCCACGACGTACCCATCCGTACCGGAGAAGCACAAATGAACCACTGGCTACGCCTTCTTGGCATTGGCCTTGCCACGAGCCTGACCCTTGCTGCCGCGCCGTCGCACGCCGACACATACCCGAGCAAGCCGATCCGCCTGATCGTGCCGTTCCCGGCCAGTGGCGCCACCGATCTGCTCGCGCGTGCGATTGCCCAGAAGGTCGGCCAGAACATGGGCCAGCAGCTCGTGGTGGACAACCGGCCAGGCGCCGGCGGCGCCATCGGCTCGGACATGGCTGCCAAGGCAGCTCCGGACGGTTACACGATCCTGATCGCTACCACGAGCACGCACTCGATCGGTCCGTTCATCAATACGCATCTGCCGTACAACACCGAGACCGATTTCACGCCGATCGGCCAGGTTGCCACGGCCACCAACGTGCTGGTGGTGCCGAACCAGCTGCCGGTCAAGAACGTCAAGGAACTGATCGACTACGCCAAGAAGCATCCGGGCGAATTGAACTATGCGTCGAGCGGCAACGGCACCGTGGTTCACCTGACCGCCGAGGCCTTCAAGGCCCAGGCCGGCGTGTTCATCACGCATATTCCGTATCGCGGCACCGCGCTGGCCGTGCCCGATCTGATTTCGAATAAGGTGCAGGTGCTGTTCGACAGCATCGTCTCGGGCATGCCGCATGTGAAGGATGGCAAGCTCAAGGCGCTGGCCGTGACCAGCCTCAAGCGCTCGCCGTTGGCGCCGGAACTGCCCACCGCCAGCGAATCGGGCCTGCCCGGCTTTGAATCGGATACCTGGTTCGGCATCTATGGCCCCAAGGGACTGCCGCCCGAAATCGTCAGCCGCCTGAATGCCGAGTTCAACAAGGCCATCCAGTCGCAGGACGTGAAGGACCGTCTGGCCAAGCTTGGCGCCGAACCGATCGGCGGCACGCCGGCCCAGTTTGCCGCGATGGTCAAGAAGGACAGCGCGCGCTGGGGCAAGCTGATCAAGGATCGCAAGATCCAGGTGGACTGATCGTCTCCACCGCGCGCTTTGGCTCCCCTCTCCTGCTGGAGAGAGCGCTTGGTGGATAGGGCGCGGCGGTTCAGACTCTGACAATGGCAGCCTGAGCCGTCCGCACTTTCCTCGCCCCTCCCCCGCCATGCGGCGGCAGGAGAAAACAGAAACACATCGAGACCGACCATGCAGAACTTCAACTGGACCAATCCGTATCCCACCGTGCGCATTCCGCTGTTTGCGCGCAACGTCGTGTCGACCTCGCACCCGCTGGCGGCGCAGGCTGGCCTGCGCATGCTGCTGAAGGGCGGCAATGCCGTGGACGCGGCGATCGCCGCCGCCGCGGCCATCACGCTGGTGGAACCGGTCTCTTGCGGCCTGGGCAGCGATGCCTTTGCCATCCTGTGGGACGGCAAGGAACTGCATGGCCTGAACTCGTCGGGCGTGGCACCTTCCGCCTGGAACACCGATTACTTCAAGAACAAGTACGGCGTGGATGGCAACGGCCTGGCCAACCGTCCGATCCGTGGCTGGGATTCCGTGACCGTGCCGGGCGTGGTCGCCGGCTGGGCGTCGCTGCATGAGCGCTTCGGCAAGCTGCCGTTCGAAGACCTGATGGAGCCGGCGATCGAGATCGCCGAGCGCGGCTACGCCGTGCCGCCGGTCGTCGCGCACAAGTGGGCGGCCGCCGTGCCAGACCTGAAAAACCAGCCCGGCTTTGCCGACACCTTCATGCCCAACGGCCGCTCGCCGCATGTGGGCGAGAAATTCACGTTCAAGGCGGCCGCCGACACGCTGCGCAAGATCGGCGCCACCAAGGGCCGCTCCTACTACGAAGGCGAGATCGCCGAGAAGATCGCCGCATTCAGCAAGGAATGCGGTGCCGCAATGACGCTGGACGACCTGCGCAACTATCGCCCTGACTGGGTGAAGCCGATCAGCAAGTCGTATCGCGGCTATGAAGTGCACGAGATTCCGCCGAATGGCCAGGGCATTGCCGCGCTGATGGCGCTGGGCATCCTGGATCAGTTCGACGTGGGCGCGCTGCCCGTGGATTCCGTCGATTCCCAGCATCTGCAGATCGAGGCGATGAAGCTGGCGTTTGCCGACCTGTACCGCTACGTGGCCGACCCGCGCAGCATGGAAGTCACGCCCGAACAGATGTTGGACGAGGCTTACCTGAAGTCGCGCGCCAAGCTGATCGACATGCAGCGTGCCACGCATTTCAACTTCGGCATGCCGCGCACGGGCGGCACGATCTATCTGACCGCCGCCGACGAGAACGGCATGATGATCTCGTTCATCCAGTCGAACTACATGGGCTTTGGCTCGGGCGTGGTGGTGCCGGGCACCGGCATCAGCCTGCAGAACCGTGGCGTGGGTTTCTCGATGGACCCGAAGTCGGCCAATGTGGTGGAAGGCGGCAAGCGCCCGTTCCACACGATCATCCCGGCCTTCCTGACCAAGGATGGCAAGCCGCAGATGAGCTTTGGCGTGATGGGCGGCGACATGCAGCCGCAGGGTCATCTTCAGACCGTGGTGCGCATGCTCGACTACAAGCAGCAGCCGCAGGCCGCGTGCTGCGCCCCGCGCTGGAAGGTCAACCGGGACTTCACACTGGACGTTGAAGGAACTATGGACCCGAACACCGTGGCCGGCCTCAAGGACCGCGGGCATCAGCTCAAGTCAGTGAACGACCCGTATATGGATTTCGGCTCGGGCCAGTTCATCTGGCGCCTGTCGGAAGACGCCGAGCAAGGCTATGTGGCGGCCAGCGACAGCCGCCGCGATGGTCAGGCCGTCGGCTTCTGAGTTCGCTCTATCGCGTTCCGTAGTACCGAAGTAGTACCGCAGTAAGCAGTACGAAGTCCTGTAAGGCGCCACGAATACACCCGTGGCGCCTTTTTACGTCCGCTGCCCGCAAGCCGGTCAGTGGATTGGCAGGCTCAGGAACAGCTTGATGACCACGGCGTTGACGATGTCGATGAAGAACGCCCCGACCATCGGCACAATCAGGAAGGCCAGGTGCGACGCGCCAAAGCGATCCGTGATGGCCTGCATGTTGGCGATTGCCGTGGGCGTCGCGCCCAGGCCAAAGCCGCAATGCCCCGCGGCCAGCACGGCGGCATCGTAGTTGCGGCCCATCACGCGGAATGTGACGAAGATCGCGTAAATCGCCATCGCCGCCGTTTGCAGCAGCAGGATCAGCAGCATCGGCAACGCCAGCGATGCCAGCTCCCACAACCGCAGGCTCATCAGCGCCATCGCCAGGAACATCGACAGGCTGACGTTACCGAGCACCGACAACGCGCGGTCGAATACCGTGTACCAGCCAAGCATTGCCAACCCATTGCGCAGCACCACGCCAACGAACAACACCCAGACAAAGGTCGGCAATTCCAGCCAGCTACCCTTGAACAGGTCCGCCAGCGCGTGGCCCGCGGTCAGGCAGACCAGGATCAGCGCCAGCGTCTCGATCAGCGCCGATGCCGTGATCTGGCGAACCGCCTGAGGACTCTCGAAGTTCAGTACCTGATCATCCGCGGTCACGCCGGGCTTTGCCACGTTGCGCAGCAGGTAGCGTGCCACCGGGCCGCCGATCAGTCCGCCGAGCACCAGGCCTAACGTTGCACACGCCACACCGAGTTCGGTGGCATAGGTCATGCCGAACTGCTCCACGAAGGTCTTGCCCCAGGCCGCGCTGGTTCCGTGCCCACCGGACAGTGAGATCGAACCCGCCAGCAGCCCGGTGGCCGGATGCAGACCCAGCGCGCTGGCCAGACCCACACCGATCGCATTCTGGATCACGAGCAGGCCTGCCACCGCGAACAAGAAGATGCCGATCGACTTGCCGCCCTGCTTGAGGCTGGCCAGATTGGCGCTCAGACCCAGCGACGCGAAGAAGGCCAGCATCAGCGGCGTCTGCGCGGATGTATCGAATTTGACCTGAACATCGGCCGCGAAGCGGGCCACAACCAGGCAAAGCGCAACCACCAGACCGCCGACCACTGGCTCGGGAATATTGAAGGTGCGTAACGGCGGCGTGACCTTTAGCAGCTTGCGCCCGACCAGCAGCACCAGCGATGCCGCGACGAGCGTTTCGTAATTATTCAGTTCTAGCATGGCAAGCACCGAGGAAAAAATTCCGATTCTTGGTGCGCGCCTGACAATCGCCAATCGCTGTCTACTGAAAAGCGAGGAACGCAACTGTTCTGCTCCACATGCGCGAAACTGTGCATGGCGTCCCTATGCTGCTTCCGTACACTGACCGTTTTCACTGATGCTCGCGGTACGACCATGACCACCTACGCATATCGAATCGTCAACGTCTTTGCCGAATCCACGTTCGGCGGCAATCCCCTTTGCGTATTCGAGGATGCGCGCGGCATGGACGATGCCACGATGCAGGCCCTGGCGCTGCAGTTCAACCTGTCGGAAACGACCTTCGTCTTTCCGTCGGACAACGCCAACGCCGCCGTGCGCATCTTCACGCCCGGCTACGAGATGCGGTTTGCCGGACATCCCACACTCGGCACCGCCCAGGTGGTGCGCGACCTGGCGAACACCCGGGATGCGTTGACGCTCGAATTCAAGGCGGGCGTCGTACCAGTGACCGCCACGGGCGACCGCTGGACGCTGACCGCGCCTCATCAGGGCGCACCAAAGACGGCGCCCGCCGGGCTGCCCGATGCCGACATGGCTTCACTGCTGGGCCTGCAGGCGGACGATCTGGCAGGCTCACCGATGTGGGTGGATACCGGCGCCGATCAGCTGCTGGTACCGCTGAAATCGCCCGATGCCGTACGTCGCGCCCAACCGGACAGCAGCCGCCTGGACCAGTGGCCGCAAAGCAGCCTGGGCCGCAAGACGGCGTACGTGTTCGCGTTTGATACCGAGCAGCCGGGCAAGGTGCTGGTTCGCTACTTCTTCACCAAGCAGGGTGGCGGCGTGGCCGAGGACCCGGGCACTGGCTCGGCCTGCGCCAACCTCGGCGGATGGCTGATTGCCACCGGACACGCACTGCCCGCGCGCTATGAGGTCGACCAGGGCGAATTTGTCGACCGTCGCTGCCGGCTGGACCTGGCCGTCACCGCCGAAGGCGCGATTCGCGTCGGCGGACGAGTGATCGAACTGGGCCGTGGCACGATCACGATCTGAAGCGTCCCGATTTTCGTAGTCTTGGCGATGTGCGTCATACTGGCGCTCATCGCCCGCCTATCGTGAGCCGCCCCCATGCCATCGCACGACATTGCCACGCTCGCTGACCTCGAATCGCTGTACGACGAGCCTCGTCCCGCATCGCTGACCAAGGAAGTCGACTACCTGCATCCGCACTATCGCGCCTTCGTCGAGGCTTCGCCCTTCTGCCTGTTGTCAACGATGAACGACAAGGGTGGCGATTGCTCCCCGCGTGGCGACGCCCCTGGCTTCGTGCAGGTTCTTGACGACCGGACGTTGCTGTTGCCGGACCGGCGCGGCAACAACCGCATCGACAGCCTGCGCAATATCCTGTCCGATCCCCGCATCGGCCTGCTGTTCCTGGTACCGGGCATCAACGAGACGCTGCGGATCAGCGGCACGGCAACCATCAGCACCGACCCGGCGCTGATCGCACGCTGTGTGGTCCAGGACAAAGCGCCCACCACGGTGCTCGTCATCCGCATCCACTCCGTTTTCTTCCAGTGCGCCCGCGCGCTGCTGCGCTCCCGTCTGTGGCATGCCGACGCACAGATATCGCGCGACGCACTGCCAAGCACCGGCACGATCGTGGCCGCGATGAGCCAGAATACGATCGATGGCGCCGCCTACGACCGCGAACTTCCCGAGCGCATTCGTACCACGCTCTACTAGCGCATCAGCCTTTCTGGCGCGGCAACCACTCAGCAGCGTGCGTGCCTAGCGGCACCGACGGCAGCGTCCAATGCGCCGGTGTCTCCGACAGCTTTGCCGCGTGCCGTACCACGGTCAACTCGCCAAAGCCAGACTCGGCCACTTCGAGCAGATCGGAAATTTCGTCGATATGCTGGTCTGGCACCGAGAGGCCATCCGGCACACGCCCGAGGCTGCGCAGCCACTGGCCAACCTGCGCCAGCGACACCCGCACCAGCCAGCTACCACCCTCCGTTGCGCGGCGATGCAATGCAGCCATCGCGCCAAATGCCAGCAGATAGCCTGTCGCGTGGTCCAGCACCTGCGCCGGCAGTGGCCGGGGTTCCGTGCTGCCGGCTGCCTGCGCCTCGTCGGTATTGATACCGGTGGCCGTCTGCACCAGCGAATCGAAGCCCCGCTTGCCCGCCCACGGGCCGACATGACCATAAGCGGACAACGAGACATAGACGATGCCAGGCCGCGCCCGTGCGGCGGCCTCGGGACCGACGCCCAATTCCGCCAGCCCGTTCGGGCGATAACCCTGCACCACCACGTCGGCACCGTGCAGAAGCTTGTGCAGCGTGCGCTTGTCGTCGGGGTCGCGCAGATCGAGCTGGCATGATCGCTTGCCTCGGCCCGTATCGATGACGAGCGACGGCATCGACGGCAGATGCGCGGCCGTCACCAGCAAAACGTCCGCACCGTGCGCCGCCAGCGTGCGGCCGGCCACCGGCCCGGCAATAATTCGCGTGAAGTCGAGCACGCGCACCCCGGAGAGCGGCCGTGCATCGACGTTGATCTCGGCGTGCGGCGGCAAGGCCGGCAACGGCTCCGGCGGAGCGTCACCGATTTTCTCGATGGTCACTGGAGGCAAACCCTTCAGCGCCAGCGCCTGCGGGTGTTGCTGCCATGCTTCGAGCGTCCGCTGCGCCGCCACCACCATCCCGGCGTCCGACGCCACGGTCTCGAAATCCTCGGCCTTCCAGTTCGCCAGGGCCTTGCTGACGGCGTCCTTGTCGTGCGCGCACTTCAGGATGCGCAGCACGCCATCGCGATGATGCGGAAAATTCGTATGCAGGCGCACCCAGCGCCCGTCACCGCACGGATACAGCCCCGCGATCTTTTCCCATAGCTCGGGCGCCGGCCCGCCGTTGACACGCAGATAGCGCTCGCTACGGAATTCCGCCAGCGCATGGCGCATGTCGACCGAAACCGACTGCCAACGGCCCGTGCGCTGCGCCCATAGCGCGGCGGCCGCAAGTGCCGACGCACCCAAGCTGGCCTGGGCCGCCGTGCCCACGGCGAAACTCGACGGCAGGGCGGGATCGTCGCCGGTCAGGCTCAGGTGGGACAGCGCCTCGGGCGGCAGGGCGGCTTCGTGCCAGAGCGCGGCAAGCGCGTCGGCGGGCGCCTGATGGGTCATTTCGGCAAGGCTGGCAGAACTGGCGGCATTCATGGCGTGTTTTCCTGCGGCAAGAATGGATGCGGCATGCGACGATGGCGTCGCACGGGAGCAAGCGCGGCAATGGATACTGTGCCGTGGATTCTGCACCACTTCGGACCCCGGCGGTATGAGACGATTCGGAAATTGCTCCGGCCTTGCCGGGTCGTCCCGCAAGCACGGTAAAATCGCCCCATTCGGCGCAGTCTCTGCGCACCAAACCCAGGGAACACAAGGATCGCGGCCGGGTCAATCCTGTCCAGGCCGGTCCTTCCAGCTATCGAGCCGCATGTAGTGCGGCGCCACCATGAGCCACGACAACAAGCCTACCGACACGCCCGCCGCCTCCAATTTCCTGCGGAGCATCATCGACCAGGACCTTACCGCCGGCACCTATGCCGGCCGTGCGGACAAACAGGGCGAGCCGCTGCCGACGGTCATCACGCGCTTTCCGCCGGAGCCGAACGGCTACCTGCACATCGGCCACGCCAAGAGCATCTGCGTGAACTTCGGCCTGGCCCGCGACTACGCCGGCCGCTGCCACCTGCGCTTCGACGATACGAACCCGGTCAAGGAAGATACCGAGTACGTTGATTCGATCATCGACGCCGTGCACTGGCTCGGTTTCTCGTGGGATGCAAAGCAGCCCAACGCCGAGCCGCATCTGTACTATGCGAGCGATTACTTCGATCGCTTGTACCAGTTTGCCGAAACGCTGATCGAGCGCGGCGCTGCCTATATCGACAGCCAGACCGCCGAGCAGATTGCCGCCATGCGCGGCAACTTCTCCGAGCCGGGCAAGCCCTCGCCGTTCCGCGACCGTTCGGTCGAGGAAAACCTGAAGCTGTTCCGCGAGATGCGCGACGGCAAGTACGGCGACGGCGAGCACGTGCTGCGCGCGAAGATTGACATGACCGCGCCGAACATCGTGATGCGCGACCCGGTGCTCTACCGTATCCGCCACGCGCATCACCACCGTACCGGCGACAAGTGGTGCATCTATCCGATGTACGACTTCACGCATTGCATCTCGGACGCGATCGAGAACATCACGCACTCGCTGTGCACGCTCGAATTCGAGAACAACCGTCCGCTCTATGACTGGGTGCTGGAACACCTGCGCGACGCCGGTGTGTTCGCCAACCCGTTGCCGCATCAGTACGAGTTCGCGCGCCTGAACCTGACCTACGCCATCACGAGCAAGCGCAAGCTCAAGCAGCTTGTCGACGAAAAGCGCGTCGACGGCTGGGACGATCCGCGCATGCCGACCATCGTCGGTATCCGCCGCCGCGGCTATACGCCGGAATCGATCCAGCTGTTCTGCGACCGCGTTGGCGTATCCAAGGCCGATAGCTGGATCGACATGAGCACGCTCGAAGGGGCCGTGCGCGACGATCTGGACGCGCGCGCGCCGCGCAGCGTGGCCGTGCTTGATCCGGTCAAGCTGATCCTGGACAACTACCCCGAAGGCCAGAGCGAGGAATGCTCGGCACCGGTGCATCCGAAGCAGCCTGAAATGGGCCGCCGCGTGTTCCCGCTGTCGCGCGAGCTGTGGATCGAGCGCGAGGACTTCAACGAGAACCCGCCCAAGGGTTACTTCCGCCTGTTCCCGGGCAACAAGGTGCGCCTGCGCTATGGCTACGTGATCGAGTGCACGGGCGTGGACAAGGACGCCGACGGCAACGTCATTGCCGTGCACGCGAACTACCTGCCGGAAACCAAGAGCGGCACGCCGGGTGCGGACAGCGTCAAGGTCAAGGGCAACATCCACTGGGTCAGCGTCGCGCACGCCTGCGAAGCGGAGGTCCGCCTGTACGACCGTCTGTTCAACGATCCGAACCCCGATGCCGGCGGCAAGAACTTCCTGGAAGCGCTGAACCCGGATTCGAAGAAAGTGGTCACCGCTTACCTGGAACCGGGCCTGCGCGATGCCATGCCGGAAGACCGCTACCAGTTCGAGCGGCACGGTTACTTCGTGGCGGACCGTAGCGATTCGAAGCCGGGCAAGCCCGTCTTCAACCGCACCGTCGGCCTCAAAGACAGCTGGGGCAAGTGAAATGGCGCAGACCATCACGTTTCCGCTGGAAGGCGAGTTCATCGCGCTGAACGATCTGCTCAAAGTGGCGGGTGTCTGCGAAAGCGGCGGCGCGGGCAAGGCGCTGGTCGCCGCGGGCGAAGTCACGGTCGATGGCGCGGCGGAGTCGCGCAAGACCGCCAAGATCCGCGCCGGCCAGGTGGTAATTGTTGGCGGCGCCGGCGGCGTACGCATCAAGGTAGTGGCGGCCTGATGCTGGCGGGAGGTCATAGCGGCGCATCGCCAATATGATCCCGTCAGTGGCTGAAAGGAGGCGACGGCCATGTCGCCTCCGCACCGAAGCACGCAAGGAGGGTTCATGCCGATCGCGTTCTGGTGTGTGTTGCTGGCGGGATTATTGCCAGTGCTGACCGTTTCGATCGCCAAGACAGGTGGCCGAGCCGGATTCGACAACCACGACCCTCGCGCGTGGCTGGAAAAACAGAGCGGCCGCGCCCGGCGCGCGGACATGGCGCACCGCAATCATTTCGAAGCGTTCCCGTTTTTTGCCGCAGCCGTCTTTACGGCGACTTACCTCGCGGCACCGCAGGCGCGCATTAACGAACTGGCGATGGTCTTCATCCTGGTTCGGGTTCTCTACACAATCTGCTATCTGACCGATCGCGCCACGCTGCGCACGCTGTGCTGGACCATCGGCTTCCTGACGGTGATCGGCATCTTCCTGCTGCCTGTGTTTGTTCACTGACGAGTTGGCTCTCATGCCTGTGCAACGCCTCGCCGCCACGGTTGCGCTTACGCTGGCCGCGCTGTCCTGCGCCCCCGCCGGGGCCGCGCCCACCAACTACGTGATCGACCCCACGCATACCAGCGTCTACTTTGGCGTCAGCCACTTCGATCGAACGCTGGTGCGTGGCAGGTTCGGCAAGATCGACGGCCGGGTGGTCTACGATCCCACTGCCGGTGTGGGATCGATCGACTTTACTGTCGACACAGATTCCGTCGACAGCGGCAATCGCAGCCTTGACGGCGTGCTGCGCTCACCCCAGTTCCTCGACGCCCAGAATTTTCCGGTGGCACGACTGCAGGCCAACCGCTTCATCGTGGAAGGCGGCAGGCTCGTTGCCGTAGAGGGCACGTTCTCACTGCATGGCGTCACGCAGCCACTAAGACTCGAGGCAGACCGCTTCACCTGCGGTCAGACCGTCCTGTTCGGTATCCGGCGCGACGTATGCGGCGGCGACTTCCATGCCACATTCGCCCGCAGCGCATTCGGCATGACTCGTTTTCTTCCCGATGTTGGCGACACCGTCACATTACAGATCTCGATCGAGGCGTCCCCTGCCGGACCTGTCCCATAGCGCGCCAATTGCGCGTCGATATCGGAAAACTACGACGTGCGATGACGACCCAGCATCACCAATTCCGGCAAGAAATTCCGTAAAATCAGCGCCTTACGCATTCCCATCCTGCCGCGTTTCGCCTCAGCGTACCGGCCAGACGCGAGTCAAGATGAGCCTGATTTCCCCGAACGACGTCGTCGCGGCGTCGCTGGCTGCCGCGGGCGCCTGCCTGGCGTGCAGCATTCCCGCCAACTTCCTTCGCCGGTTTCCGCTCTGGGCCTTCAAGACCTACGGTCGTGGCGCCCTGCTGCTTCCCTTGCTCGCTGGCCTGGTGGGCGTTCTGCTGACCCGCGTGGCCCTGGCCGGCCAGATCAACAGCAACGGCGGCCTGGCATTGGTGGCCGCCGCGGCATTTCTGGTGCTGGTGCTGGTGTCGGCCCTGCTGCGCTTCTGGCTCGGCGACTACCGCAAGTCCTGAGCCGCAAAACCCTGAGCGCTACGCGCGTCGCCGCACATACCCGCGCCGGTTTTCCATCGCACCGACGCGTGGATCACGTATGATTCCGCCTTTCGCGTGCCGGGCACTGTTGCGGGCACGCGTCGCTTTCCGGATCTTATGGCGCTCAAATCCACGATCTTCAAGGCCGAACTGTCCGTATCGGACATGGACCGGCCGTACTACGGCAGTCACACGCTCACCATCGCCCAGCATCCTTCCGAGAACGATGCGCGCATGATGGTCCGCCTGCTCGCGTTTGCCTGCGAGGCCACCGAAACGATGGCGTTCACGCGCGGGCTGGACGAACCGGACGAACCCGACCTCTGGGACAAGACGCTGACCGGCGATATTGCCCACTGGGTAGACCTGGGCCAGCCCGACGAAACGCGCCTGAAGCGCGCCGCATCGCGCGCCGACCGCGTCACCGTCTATACCTACCAGAGCGCCAGCGCGCGCGAGTGGTGGAAGGGCATGGCCGGCAAGGCCAGCAAGCTGCGCAACGTGACGGTCTACAATGTGCCGTCCGAAGCGGTCGATGCACTGGCGCAGATGGCTCAGCGTGCCATGCGCCTGTCCGTCACCATTCAGGATGGCGATATCTGGGTCAGCGACGACGATCACAACGTGCAGCTGACGCGCGAAGTTTTGCAGCGCGCCGACGACTAGATCCGCCATCGGACACCATTTACAGCCACACAGATAAGGATGACTGCGATGCAAACCACTCCCTCCGGCCTGCAATACGAAGACACCGTCGTCGGCTCGGGCACCGAAGCCACGGCTGGCAAGCACGTGACCGTGCACTACACCGGCTGGCTGTACGAAAACGGCCAAGCCGGCCGCAAGTTCGATTCGAGCAAGGATCGCAACGACCCGTTCGTGTTCCCGCTGGGTGCTGGCCACGTGATCCGCGGCTGGGACGAAGGCGTGCAAGGCATGAAGGTCGGCGGCACGCGCCGCCTGGTGATCCCGGCGGACCTGGGCTACGGCGCCCGTGGTGCCGGCGGCGTCATTCCGCCGAACGCCACGCTGCTGTTCGAAGTGGAACTGCTGTCGGTCTGAAATGGCCCCCGCCGGCCTGAAACCGGCTCGGTGAAGTAAAAAACGGACGCCCAGGCGTCCGTTTTTCGTTGCTGCGGGAGCAAGCGCGCTCAGAATCCGATCGCCGCATTACCCACGTCGATGCGAACCTTGTCCCGGTCCAACAGCTTGCCCGCATGCCGGGCGAAGTCCTGTGCCCATCCGGCATTCTCGGCAAAGCGGCCCTCGCCGGAAAATTTGGCAACGTTAAGGATCTTGTCGATCACAAGCACCTTCCCAACCGGGCTCGACGCCTGGCAGTCCAGCTCGGCGTATTCGCGGTCGAACCATCGCCATGCGGCATCCTCGGTCACCGCCGCCAGCTCGCTGTCTGCCAGCGTGAATTCAAATTCCTTGCCGCTGCCAAACACCACGGTCAGGGTATGCGCCATGTCCGAATCTCCGAAGGTCGCCAGTTGTGCGCCAGTTGAAAGGCGTTAGGGTCCCTATTGTAGTGACTTGGCACGCGATCCGGCCAACATGGGCGCATCGGCACAGCGTTCCGACCGTTGCCTGTTGCACACACCTTTCTGCGGATCTGTGGTTTGCTTGCGACGCATCAATGCGCTTTGGATTATTCTTTCAGGCATGGCCATTACAAGACAGGACCTCGAAGCAAACCGGCTGCGCACCACGCTGTGCAGTACGCCGGTCGCGTCTTCGCTGCTGCCTGAGGCCGATGTGGAGCGGTCGCTGTGCCAAACCCTGGCCGGCCGCCCCGACAATTCCGGCCTGAACGGCGATGTGTGGGTCTTTGGCTACGGATCGCTGATCTGGAATCCGATGATCGTCCATACCGAAAGCCGCCTGGCGACGGTGCATGGCTACCATCGCGGGTTCTATCTCTACTCGAAAATCAATCGCGGCACCTGGGACAACCCCGGCCTGGTCCTTGGGCTTGACCGGGGCGGCAGTTGCACGGGCATGGTATTCCGCGTTCCAAGCCACGTGGTCGAGCAGGAATTCCGCGTGCTATGGCGCCGTGAAATGATGACCGGCGCCTATCACCCCCGCTGGCTGCGCGTAAAAATGGACGCCGTTCCCGGTGCGCCGGAACAGCGTGCGCTCGCTTTCACCATGAATCGCGCGCACGCTGGTTACGCCGGTCGGTTGCCCGACTCTCGCGTGGTGGACTGCCTGCGTCACGCCTGCGGCCTTTATGGCCCGGCACGGGAATATCTGCACCAGACGCTGCTCGGGCTCGCCACGCATGGCGTCGACGATCCGTACCTGGGCCGCCTCTGGCGCCAGCTCCAGGAAAGCGATGCCGTCGAGGCCGCCAACGCGGCCTGCGCCATCGCCTCACCGTTGGCTACCTCGGCTTCGGCGGCAACCTGCCCCGACGATGCCGTCGCCGCCACCATCCACCCTCACGAAACCGTCTGACGAAGCTTCCGCACATCATCATGACGCGCTCCCAGACCCGCCCCCGCCGCCAGGCACTTGCCGAAATGCTCGGGCTGATGGGATTGCTGATGGCCGGTGGGCTGCTGGCCGGCCAGGGCGGCCAGACGCTGGCGCGTTCGATCGGCGGCATGCGCGATGCATCGGCGCCCGCCCCCACGCCGCGCGGGTCTCAGGCCAGCCCGCCGCCGCACAGCGAAGGGATATCCGCGCTCGATCGCAATCTGATCACGGCCGCCAGTATTGGCGATCTCGAACTTGTGAACCGCCTGCTGGGCGCGGGTGCATCCGCGAGGGCGGTGGACGAGCGCGGCCGGTCGGCCCTGCTGGCGGCGGTGTACAACCGGCGTGGCGACGTGGCGCGCGCCCTGATCATGGCCGGCGCCGACGTCAATCAGAAGGACGGCGAATCGAACAGTGCTTTCCTGCTGGCATCGGCCACCAACCAGATCGATGTGGTGCGGCTATCGCTGTCGCATGGCGCCGACTTGCGCAGTACCGACCGCTACGACGGCACCGCGCTGATCGCGGCCAGCCAGCATGGCAATGTGGAAGTGGTGAAGCTGCTGCTGAAGGCCGGCGTGCCGGTCGACCGCGTCAATCAGCTCGGCTGGACGGCGCTACTGGAGGCAATCATCCTCGGCGACGGCAGCTCCCGCTATGAAGAGATTGTGCAGTTGCTGCTCGACGCGGGCGCGGACGCCAACCTGGCCGACCGCGAAGGCATCACGCCTTCGCGCCATGCGCGCGAGCGCGGCTACAAGACGATGGTAAAAGCGCTGATGCGGGCGCGGGGGCACTAGGCCCCCTGCCCTGCAATCAGGCGGCCATCAGGACGCCGCGGCCGGCTGCCTGGCGTTCTCCGTTTCCTGAAGGTGGCGCCACATCACCTTGCCGGTTCCCGACTTCGGCAATGCATCGACGAACTCGACGACACGCGGGTACTTGTAGGCCGCCATATTCTCCTTGGCCCACTCGATGATGTCCTCGGGCGTGGTCTTGCCCTTGGCGTCGGCGCGCAGCACCACCACAGCCTTCACGGTCTCGCCGCGATACTTGTCGCGCGTGCCGATAATGCAGGCTTCCTGCACGGCGGGATGCTTGTACAGCAGATTCTCCACTTCCGCCGGCCACACCTTGAAGCCCGACGCATTGATCATGCGCTTGAGGCGGTCCGTGATGAAGTAGTAACCCTCTTCGTCCATCCGGCCCAGGTCGCCGGTGCGGAAGTACGTGCGCCCCTCGAACTCGATGAACGCTTCGCGCGTGGCATCGGGCTTGCCCCAGTACCCCTTGAACACCTGCGGTCCGCGCACGATGATCTCGCCCACTTCATTCGGCGGCAGTTCCTGCAGCGTGACCGGGTCCACCACGCGCGCATCCGTGTTGAACGTCGGCACGCCCAGGCATTGCAGCTTGGCACGCTCCGACGGATTGCTGTGCGTCGGAGCCATCGTTTCGGACAGGCCATAGCCTTCCAGATAGCTCAGACCGAACTGCGTCTTCAGACGCTCGGCCACGGCCTGCGGCATCGCGGCGCCGCCGCCGCCGATATAGCGCAGGCTGCTGACATCGAAGCTCGCCAGGTTCGGGCTGCCCAGGAAATCGATCACCATCGTCGGGATGTTGGTCCAGTGCGTGACCTGGTAGCGCGAGATCAGGCGCCCGGCCACTTCGCGGTCCCAGCGCGGCAGCATCACGACGGTGGCGCCGGTGTAGATCGGGCCGTTCATGCCGTACTGCATGCCGGTCACGTGGAACAGCGGCAGCACCGACAGGATCACCGATTCCGAGCCGCTGCCGGACCACGTGGCGCCGCCAATCACGTTGTGCATGACCGAGCGGTGCGTATGGATGCAACCCTTCGGAAAACCGGTGGTGCCCGACGTGTACGGCATCACGGCCATGTCGTCCGGTCCGGCCGTATGCGGCCCCGGTTGCAGGCCGGCGCCGAGCGCCTCCGCCCACGGCGTGGCGTTCGCGGGCAGCGGATGCTGCGCCGTCAGCCATGCGGGCGGTGCGTCTTCGGGGAATTCGTACGTTGCTGGCAACGCGTCGGCGTACTGGGTCACCAGCAGATGCTGCAGGCGCTGGTCGGCGGGAATCTCGCTATCTGCCTGCATCGCGCCGGCCGCCAGATCCGCCGTGCAGATCGCCACGCGCGCCTGGGCGTCCGTGATGTAGTGCTTGAACTCTTCGGCGCGGTTCATCGGATTGACCGGCACCACCACGGCGTCCGCGCGCAGGATGGCGTAGTAGCTGACGATGAACTGCGGGCAGTTCTGCATATAGAGCAGCACGCGATCGCCCTTCTTCACACCCGCCTTCTGTTGCAGCCAACCTGCCATCGCGGTGGCCTGCGCCTCCAGCGCGCGGAACGTGATGGCGTTGCCGAAATATCGGATGGCGGCCCTGTCCGCGTAGCGGTGCGCCGAGACTTCGAGGTTGTACCAGAGCGAGGTCTCCGGCAGAACGATCTCGGTCGGCACTCGCTTGGGCCAGAACTGGAAGTGCGGGCGGGCGGGCGAATTGGTCATGGTGTCTCCTGCGGATGGTCTTCAAGGACCCGTTTCTGGAAAGCGCGTGTTCGCGGGTTGATCCCGCGTATTGGTCAAGCAATATAACTGAACGACCGTTCTATTTTCAACAGGAGGTTTTCCCGCCCATCGCGGGGTGCCCATCGCCAGCCCTGGTTGCAATTTGGGGCGTCGCCCTCACAATAGGGTCATTCGGCCACAGTGCTGGCCAGTCCGATTCCAAGGTGCAGAACATGAGCGACGTCACCCTGCAGAACTTCGAAGCCGAAGTCATCAACAGCCCAGTCCCCGTGCTGGTCGATTTCTGGGCACCGTGGTGTGGTCCCTGCCGCACACTTGGCCCGATGCTGGAAAAGCTGGAAGCCGAAGCCGGCGGCACCTGGAAGCTCGTGAAGGTCAATGTCGACGAGAACCAGGAGCTTGCCGCGCACTTTGGCGTACGCAGCATTCCGCACGTGGTGGCGTTTGCCGGAGGCCAGGCCGTCAACCAGTTCGTCGGCGTACTGCCGGAATCGCAACTGCGCGATTTCATCGGCACGCTGGGACCCAACGAGGGCGATGTCGCATTGCAGACCGCGCAGGAACTTGCGGCAGCCGGTGATCGCGAAGGCGCCAAGGCTGCATGGCAGGCCGCGCTCGCGCACGAACCGGAAAACGACCTGAACCGCCTGGCGTATATCAGCTTCCTGCTCGATGGCGATGCAATCGATGCCGCGGATGCGGAGTTCGGCCGTCTGTCGCCGCGCGCCCCGCAGGAGGACGGCTATGCCGCGCTCAAGACGCGTCTGGAGGCAATGAAGGGCCTGGACGATCTGCCCGATGGCGCGGAACTCAAGGCACAAGTGCAGGCCGATCCGGCCAACCTCGCCGCCCGGCTGGATCTGGCGAAAGTGCTGATCGCACGGCGCGAGTACGAGCCTGCGCTGGAACAGTTGATGGAAATCGTGCGCCGCGATCGCGGCTTTGAAGATGACATCGGCCGCAAGACGATGCTGTCCGTCTTCGATCTGATGGTTGATTCGCCGGAGCTGGTGTCGAAATGGCGTCGGCAGTTGAGCACGACGCTGAATTGATGCGGCCAGGGTGTTCGCTCGGCAGGGCGAATACCCTCGCGCGATTACGCGGCCGGCGCTTCGACCAGCGAGAACCCGTTGGCCTTCATATGCTCGACCATCATCGCGTCCATCGACTTCACGTGATTGTCGAACCAGCCTGACAGTTCATCGACCAGGCGGCGGCCCAATGACAAGCCACCCTTGCCCGGGCCCGCGGGGTCTTCCATTTCCTGCGCGATCTTGTCGCGCACGGCCTGCACCACCTGCAGCACGCCCTTGTGCTCGTTCGTATGGCAGAAGCGCGGCCCGAACTGCATCGCTTCCATCCACTGTTCTTCCTGTTCGAAATGATGGCGCGTATGTTCGATCCATTCGTCATACGCGGCCAGGAAGCCGGCATCATCCGATCTGGCCACGGCACCGAGCAACTGCAGGAATTCCGCGTGCGTGGAGTCGGTCACGGGTTCGCCCAGACGCAGTTCGTCCGGCAAGCCTTCCGAGGAAAGCCCTTCGTAGGGATTCTGTGCTGCAGACATGGAATCGGAAATTTTTCCTTGAGATAAGCGGCAAGGATACCGATTTCGCGGCTCGCCGATCTGATTTTCCGCAAACAACGGTATGCTTGGCCTTCGCGCCTCTGGCGGTACCCGTTAGTCCAAGCCATTGATATGCCCAGACTGATCTTCTTCTGCGGTCACGCCGGTACCGGCAAGACCTCGCTCGCGCACCGGCTGATCGGGCCATTGATGAAGGCCACCGGCGAGCCATTCTGTCTGCTCGACAAGGACACACTCTATGGGCGCTACAGCGCCGCCGCCATGCGCGCGATCACGGGCGACCCCAACGACCGCGACAGCCCGGCATACCTGGACAACCTGCGCGATCCCGAATACGAAGGCCTGCTCGATACCGCACGCGAGAACCTGATGCTGGGCATCAGCGTGATCGTCATCGGCCCGCTGTCGCGCGAGATCCGCGCGCATCTGCTGACCGATCCGCAGTGGCTGCATGTGCCGGAAGGCACCAGCACGCAGATCGTCTGGGTCCATCTGCCCGAAGACGAGGCGCACGCGCGCATCATCAAGCGCGGCAATCCCAACGATGCATACAAGCTCACGCACTGGGACGCCTATCGTCAGCGTCGCTTCTCGCCGAATCCGGCCGAGTATCCCGAACTGATCTTTTTCGACAACCTCGCGCCGGACGACGCCGCCATCGGCGGCCTGCTGAAGACCCTGGCCGCGTGACGCTCAGCCGGCGGCCAGCGTGCCGATGACGGCCGACGCGGCGACGAAGCCGAACACCGCCGTCACCGCGACCGATGAGCCAAAGCCGGCACACGCCAGCCCTTGCGGGCCACGGCGGGGCGCGGGCGGGATTTCGTCGATCTCGCACGCCTGCTGTTCCGGCTCCGGGTATTGCAGCGGCTCGTCGGAATACACGGCCTGGATACCGAACTTCTTCTTTGGATCGCGCGGAAAGCCCCACTGACGCCGCAGATTGCCGCGCACCTTCGCCAGCAGCGGGTCTTGAATCGTGCGCGCCAGATCCTCGATCCGCACACGCGTCGGATCGAGCTGGCCACCCGCACCGCCACACGTGATCACTCGCACGCCTTCACGACGGGCCCATCCCAGGATGGCGGTCTTGACCTTCACGGCATCGATCGCGTCGATCACATAGTCGAAGCCCGACAGTAGCGCCGCTACGTTGTCCTCGGTCACGAAGTCGTCCACAGCCGTGACGCGGCAGCGCGGGTTGATCGCCACGATGCGCTCGGCCATCGCATCAACCTTCGCACGTCCATAGGCATCGCCGAGCGCATGGATCTGACGGTTGGTGTTGGACGCTGCAATGTGATCGAGGTCAATCAGCGTAATGCGACCCACCGCGTTGCGCGCCAGTGCCTCGGCTGCCCAGCTGCCAACGCCGCCGATGCCGATCACGCACACGTTCGCCGCCTCCAGCCTGGCCAGCCCTTGCGCGCCGTAAAGCCGCGCAACACCGCCAAAGCGGCGATGGTAGTCGTCGTCGGCGGAACTCTCATGTGACAGGGATGCGGGCAGGTCCTGCTCCGCCATTGGCGTGGAGGCGATCGTCATGGTGAATTTCTGAAATCTGCCGGCATTCTATGCCAGAGGCCGAAATCCAACCGGACTGACTGACAGCAAAAAATAGGTTTCCCGACGACCGAAATGTCAGCCGAAGGCCGACAACCTCACGTCGCGCCCTTCCCTACAATACCGTTGCAGTGGTTGATTCGCCGCATGGCCGCCGACAGGAGTCAAACCCTTTATGCCCGCCTCGCGTCGCCAGAAAATCGTCTTTTGGAGCGCATTCACGCCATTGGCGTTGATCGCGCTCATCGTCATCGTCATCCTGACCTTCGACTGGAACCGGCTCAAGCCGTGGCTCAACGACAAGGTTTCGGAGTCGATTGGCCGCCCATTTGCCATCAACGGCGATCTGACCGTCACATGGAAACGCCCGCAGGGTGAAACCGGCTGGCGCACGTTCGTGCCCTGGCCGCGGCTATCCGGCAAGGACATCACGGTGGGCAACCCCGACTGGGCCCAGGCGCCCAACATGGGCACGATCCGCGAGCTGATCTTCATCCTGCGTCCGCTGCCACTGATGGCGCACGAGATCAGCGTGCCGACCATCGTCGTCGACAGCCCGGCCGTGTGGCTCGAGCGGCTCGAAGACAAGCGCAACAACTGGACGTTCGACTTGCGCAAGCAGACCGACACCGGCAAGTCGAAATGGCACCTCGACGTCGGCGAGGTCGTGCTTCAGCGCGGCAACCTGGCCCTGAACGACGCCGCCGAGAAAATCGAGTTGCAGGCCACGCTCGACACCGTCGGCGACCAGGGTATCTACGACAAGGCCCGCGATGGCGCGTTGATGCCATCCGACGCCTCGGCCGTGGCGGCATCGCAGGGCGCCGCCGCCTCCACGCCAGACGCGAAAGCCAGGGACAACAAGGCGAGCAACGACAACCGCTACGGCATTCGCTGGAAAGCGGTGGGCCACTACAACCAGGCGACGATCAACGCCAACGGCAAGGCCGGCACCGTGCTGAGCCTGCGCGATGCGAACACGCCCTATCCAGTGCAGGCGGACGTCCGCGTAGGCGCCACGCGCGCGACCATCGAAGGCACGGTCAGCAATCCCGCGCACCTGGGTGCAATGGATGTGAACCTGACGCTTTCGGGTGACAGCATGGCGTCGCTCTACAAGCTGACGGGCATCGTGCTGCCGTCGACCCCGCCGTATGAAACGCGCGGCCGCTTGATCGCCACGCTGAAGAAGGGCGCGTCGACGTACACCTATCGAGATTTCACCGGCAAGGTGGGCGGTAGCGATCTGGGCGGCACGCTGACGTTTTCCCAGCGCTCGCCGCGACCCATGCTGTCGGGCGAGCTGGTGTCGAAGCAGTTGCTGTTCGCCGACCTGGCGCCGTTGATCGGCGGGGGCGCCAAGCCCGGCCAGGCCGCCAAGGACAGTCCGGTCAAGCAGCCCGCCGACAAGGCGCTGCCCGTGGCACCGTTCCGTACCGAGCGCTGGGACGAAATCGACGCTGACGTGAAGTTCACGGGCGAGCGCATCGTGCGCGACGAAGACCTGCCGATCACCAACCTCACCACGCACTTGAAACTGACCGATGGCGTGCTGCTGCTCGACCCGCTCAACTTCGGCGTGGCCGGCGGCAACCTGGTGTCCACGATCCGGCTGGACGGCAAGCGCGAGCCAATGGGCGCGATGGTCGACATGACCGCGCGGCATCTGAAGCTCAAGCAGCTGTTCCCGAAGGCCGAAAGCGCGCGCGCCAGCGTCGGGGAAGTTAATGGCAGCGCCAAGTTTTCAGCGACCGGCAATTCGGTCGCGGCGCTGATGGGGTCTTCCAACGGGGAGGCCAAGCTGCTTGTCGAGAATGGCACGGTCAGCAAGTTCATTCTCGAAGCCATCGGGCTGAATGTGGGCAGCGTGGTGATCTCCAAGCTGTTCGGCGACAAGCCCGTGCAGATCAACTGCGGTGTCGCCGCCTTCGGCTTCCAGAACGGCATCGCGCGGGCGCAGACTTTCGTGCTCGATACGCAGGACGCCATCATCAACACCGAGGGCGCGATCGACTTCAAGGATGAGCGGCTGGCGCTGACCATCCACCCCGACTCGAAGGGGCTACGCATCATCTCGCTGCGCTCACCGCTTTATGTCGGGGGTTCGTTCAAGAATCCGTCGGTCAGCCCGAACATCGCCATCCTGGCGCTGCGGGCCGGCGGCGCGCTGGCGCTCGCGCTGACCGCACCGGTGGCGATGCTGGTCCCGCTGCTTGATATTTCGGGTGGCGAGGAAAGCCAATGCGGCAAGATGCTTGCGGCACTCAAGAAGCGGCCAACCGCTCCGCCGCCGGGCAAGACCTACCAGGGGCCGGCCGCGCCCAAGGGTCAACAGCAGGCGGGGCCAGCCATCCCTGAGCCGCCGACGAAGTCCGACGCGGCTCGCGGCGAACCCGCGCCGCCCCCCACCACGCCGCGCATTCCCGCGCCGACGGTCCAGCAGAATCCGTTGCGACCGGACAACGAGAAGCAGCTCTACCAGGGCGGCTGAACGCCAGCTTCCCTCCCCCATTGGTGTCACAGCAACGGGCCTGTGCCGATTGTGTTGCGGATTTGGCACGCCCCTTCTTCACCGATGTTGTGCACATCCCACTGGCAGTCGCATAATCGACCAGTCGTTGATTAAGCAAGCAATTAATGAACAACGACACGCAACACCATCGGTGGCAGGCCAGTCTGGCTACCGATGCTTTGTAAGGTGCGGCTTCGGCCGCACTGATTTTCTTTTTCGCGCGTCTTATCGTCCGGATCCGAGACCCTTGCCGGCGGCGCGAACCACCTCCCTGCCCCGCCCCTGCCATGACGTTGCCTCACGCCGCCGTCCCTCCGATCAGTTGGCTGATCGCGCTGACGGTGTGCAACCACGTGGCGTTCAACGCCAGCCGCGTCGTCGTTTCCCTTTTTGCCATTTCGCTCAAGGCGTCCACCGTGACACTGGGCATCCTGATGTCGCTCTATGCGCTGCTGCCGATGTTCCTGGCAATTCGCGCCGGAAAGCGCATCGACGAAATCGGCCCACGTCTGCCCATGACGGCCGGTTCGCTGATGGTGGTGGGCGGCACGCTGCTACCGGCGGTGTGGCACGACATTGCGTCGCTGTATGCGGCTTGTGCGCTGATCGGGGTCGGCTTCATGCTGGTACAGGTGGCGATGCAGCTGCTGATCGGCCAGGTGTCGACCAACGAGACCCGGCTGCGCAACTACACGTGGCACGCGCTGGGGCTGTCGATCTCGGGGACGCTAGGGCCCGTGGCAATGGGCTACACGATCGAGCATGCGGGTTTTCGCGCTGCGTTCTGCATTCTGGTGGGCGTGGCACTGCTGGGCCAGGCCGGCCTGCAGTACGTGCGCCCGCGCCTGCCCGCCACGGGCGGCAATGCGGGGCGTATCGCCATCGAGGACGGCTCGCGCCATTCCACGCTCGACCTGCTCCAGCATCCCGAACTGCGGGCCGTCTTTGTCGCCAGCGCAGTGCTTTCCGCCGCCTGGGACCTGCACGCTTTCCTGATCCCGATTCAGGGCACGCGCATCGGCCTGTCACCATCGATGATCGGCTGGGTGCTTGGGGCGTTTTCCATCGCCACGCTGGCCATTCGTGTGGCCATGCCGATGGTGTCGCGCCATTTCTCGGAATGGAGAATCATCCGCCTGGCCTTGCTGGTCGGCGCGATGGCATACATCGTCTACCCCTTCGTCTCGCACTTCTGGCTTATGTGCGGCCTCGCCTTCGTGCTGGGCCTGGCGCTGGGCAGCGCCCAGCCCAATGTGATGAATATCCTGCACACCGCGTCGCCGTCCGGCCGCGCTGGCGAGGCAATGGGCCTGCGGTCCGCCGTGCTCAACACAAGCCAGGTGGTGTGGCCGCTCACGTTCGGGGTCGTGGGTACCGCGCTGGGCATGCTGCCGATCTTCCTGTCGATGGCCGGCGCGATGGGCATGGCCAATTACTACTCTCGCCGGCAGACACGCAAGGTGGCGGCACCGGAACTTACCGAGTAGAAATAGGAAAACAGCCATTGCTGTTTGCCATCGCGCAAATGCGGTGTGCGGCGCATTCGCTATACTCGAAGCATCCTCGTCCGCGTGCGCCGCGCGCGGACCGACTCTTCGATACGCGATATGACCCAACTCGCTGACTTGCGCCGCAACTACATGCTGAGCGCACTTTCCGAAACCGATGTGGCCAACGACCCGCTGCGCCAGTTCCAGAACTGGTTCGACGAGGCCATGCAGGCAAAACTGCCCGAACCCAATGCGATGACGCTGGCCACGGTCGGCGCCGACGGCCAGCCGTCCGCCCGCATCGTGCTGCTCAAGGGCATGGATGCAAGCGGCTTCACATTCTTTACCAACTACGAAAGCCGCAAGGGGCTGGACCTCGAGGCGAATCCGCGCGCGGCGTTGCTGTTCCATTGGGTGCAGCTGGAACGCCAGGTACGTGTGGAAGGCATCGTCGAGAAAGTGGCCGATGCCGAAAGCGATGCCTATTACGCGTCGCGCCCGCTCGGCTCGCGCCTGGGCGCCTGGGCCTCGGAACAAAGCCGTGAAGTCGCCGGCCGCGATGTGCTGGAAGCCCGCGAAGCCGACTTCCGCAACAAGTTTGGCGACAACCCGCCGCGCCCGCCGCACTGGGGCGGCTACCGTCTGCTGCCGACGTGGATCGAATTCTGGCAAGGCCGCCCGTCGCGCCTGCATGACCGCATCGCGTTCCGGCGACAGGACGATCACAGCTGGCAGATCGTGCGACTGTCGCCTTGATACATGCGGGCTGAATGACGGTGCGCGCGGGCTGACGCCGCATCGTCAATATCTGCATACGCAAGCGGGTTCCATCGTCGCGGGGACCTGCACTGCACAATTTTATTTTTTGGCGTAAAGTTCTTGCGTCGCCGCACCGGCCATGCATCGGTGCGCCCCCAAGGCCAGTGCTGCGTTCCAACACGCAGTATTCGCAGCCGACCGTGGGGCATTTCATTCGAGAGGGAATACCAACCAATCGGGAGAAAGCCGCATGTTCTTCAAGCAAGCGATCGACAAACAGCTCGACAGCTGGATTTCCGATGTGCGCGAGCACGCCAACCTTCCAGTCAGGCTTCGGCTCTGGAACGGCAACGAATACCAGCTGGGCAACTTCGACAAGCCCGCCGTCACGCTGACGGTGCGCGAAGCCTCCGCACTACCGATGCTGCTGGCGCCGAGCCTCGACAATCTCGGCGAGGCATATGTTCAGGAGAAAATCGACCTGGACGGCCGACTGGCAGACGTCATCAAAGTGGCCTACGGGCTATCGTCCGCGGCGGCACGCAGTGCGGGCGGCGCACTGGCCAAGGTGGCACAGCACTTCACGCATAGCCGGGCCGAAGACAAAGCGTCGATCCAGTACCACTACGACGTCTCCAACGAGTTCTACCAGCTCTGGCTCGATCCGCGCATGGTGTATTCGTGTGCGTACTTCGAGGAAGGCAACGAAGATCTGGCCACCGCGCAGCTCAAGAAGATCGACCACATCCTGACCAAGGTCCGGGTGCAGCCGGGGCATACGCTGCTCGATATTGGCTGCGGGTGGGGTGCGCTTGTGATCCGCGCCGCGCAGAAGTATGGCGCGCGGTGCGTCGGCATCACGCTGAGCCAGAATCAATTCGACCTGGCCACCGAGCGCGTGAAGGCCGCCGGGCTACAGGACCGTATCGAGATTCGCCTGCAGGACTACCGTGACGTCCAGGGACAATTCGACCGCATTACCAGCGTCGGCATGTTCGAGCACGTCGGCAAGGACAACCTGATTGACTACTTCGGCCGCATCAGCGAACTGCTCAAGGACGATGGCGTGGCGATGAACCACGGCATCACGGCCACCGACCCCGACAGCGGCGCGGTGCCACTGGACGGCTCGGGCTTCATGGACCGCTACGTGTTTCCGCAAGGCGAGCTGCCTCATATCAGCATGGTCCTGAACACGATGGCCAAGGGCGGTCTCGAAGCGTTCGACGTGGAGCTGATGCGCCGGCACTATGCGCAGACGCTGCGCCACTGGGCCGACAATTTCGAGAGCAATTCGGACAAGATCCGCGACATGGTCGGCGAGAAGAAGTACCGCATCTGGCGCGTCTATCTGGCCGGTTGCGAGCATGCGTTCACCAACAGCATCATGTCGTTGCACCAGGTGGTGTGTCAGAAGTCCGATCACGCTGCTGACACGTTTCCGATCTCGCGGCGCTATATTTACGCCTCTCCCATTGGTAACGCCGTCTGACGCTTGACTGACAACCTCGACCTGTTCGGCGATGCACTGGCATCGCCGGATTCGCCTCCCGGGCCCGCGCAAGCGGCCCCACCCGAAAAGAAGAAGCCCGCCGGCAAGCTCGTCCAGCCCTGGACGCCCGACGCCGCGTTGACGGCGCTCGCCGGCCGCCTGCCCGCGAACCTGTATTTCGGTACCTCATCGTGGTCCTATCCGGGCTGGCATGGCATGGTCTACGACGGCCAGTACACGGAAAGCCTGCTGTCACGCAAAGGCCTGCGCGCCTGCGGCCAGCATCCGTTGCTGCGCGCTGCCGGGATCGATCGCGGCTTCTATGGCCCGATTCCGCTGGCCGATTACATGAGTTACGCCGCGCAGGTGCCGGAAGGCTTCCGCTTTCTGGTCAAGGCGCCGGCCAGCGTCTGCGATGCCTGGCTACGCGGTCCCGATGGCGCGGGTCGCCTGGCCAACGCGGCGTTCCTCGATGCCGACATCGCAATCCGCGACTTCATCGTGCCGGCCACCGGCGGCCTGGGCCAGCGCTGCGGCCCTTTGCTGTTCCAGCTATCGCCATTGCAAAGCGTGGCCGACGATGGCCCCGCCTTCCTTGCCCAGCTCGATGCGTTTCTGGCGGCGCTGCCACCGCTCGACCCGGCATTGACCCCGCACGCCTGCTATGCGGTCGAAATACGCGACCCCGCTCTGCTCACACCGCGCTACATCCGCATGCTGCGTGAGCGCGGCGTGCGCTTCTGCCTTGCCGCGCGCGACCGCCTGCCACCGGTCCCGCGCCAGGCGCAGGCACAGGCGCTGATGGACGACGGCGCACCGGGTCCGCTGGTGTTGCGCTGGATGTTGCGTGAAGGCCGGTCCTATGCGATGGCCGAGAAGGCCTATACGCCGTTCGACAAACTCGTCGATCCGGACGACCAGACACGTGACGCGATCGCCGACGTGGTGGTCCGCACGCTGCGCGCCAACCAGCCCGCCTACGTCATCGTCAGCAACAACGCAGAGGGCTGCGCGCCACTCAGTATCGGCCGGCTGGCCACAGCCATTGCCGACCGACTGGAAGCACCACCCGTCTAGCGCCGCATGCGGTGCGCGAAATCGCGCCGGAATTTCGCCAGCTTGGGTGTAATCACGAACGCGCAATAGCCTTGCGCCGGATGCTCCTGGTAGTAGTTCTGATGGCTCATCTCGGCACGCCAGTAAGGCTGCTCCGGTTCAAGCTGCGTCACGATGGGCGCGTCGAACACCTTGTTCGCCACCAGTTCGCCAATCACATACTCGGCCACGGCGCGCTGCGCCTCGGAATGCGTGAAGATGATCGAACGGTATTGGGTGCCCACGTCATTGCCCTGGCGATTGAGCTGCGTCGGATCGTGAATCGAGAAAAAGATCTCCAGAATCTCGCGGAACGTGATCGTGGCCGGGTCGAACGTCAGGCGCACGACCTCGGCGTGACCGGTGTCGCCCTCGCATACCTGGCGATAGGTGGGATGACCGATATATCCGCCGGTGTAGCCCGACTCCACGGCACGCACGCCGTGCACCTGCTGGAACACCGCTTCCAGGCACCAGAAACACCCGCCACCGAGCGTTGCAATCTCAAGTTCGTGGTCCATCTTGCTCGCTCCCTCCCCTTTGGGTACCCGATACCGCGCCGGCTCAAAGCGGGCATCGTTTTTCCAGCATAAGCAATGACAAGGCGGGTTGCCGTTAAAAATGAAACAACTACTATCAAGACCCCGATAACGTCACTCGGGAGCGAATGTCCTGAGTCCGCTACAATCGCGCAGTGGCAGGACGCACTTTATGTGTGCCAAGCCACCGAAATTACGCCCGCCGCGGATTAGGTTTGGCGTGTTGAACGCGCGCCTTCCGTCCCGAAATGAAGATCATGGATTTGTGTGGAGCCCGAGACATGGGCATGCCTGAGGCCGAAGCCCTCGTCACCGAGCGCCGCAAGGCCGCCGCCCCCGATTTTGACAGCCGGCATTTCAAGCGCGCGCTGTCGCAGTTCGCCACCGGCGTGACGGTGATCACCACGCGCGCGGCGGGGCATCCGCATGCCAATGGCGCGCCGTTCGCGGGCATTACGGCCAGTTCGTTCAACTCGGTATCGCTCGATCCGCCGCTGGTGCTGTGGAGCATGGCCACGCGCGCCAACAGCCTGCCGATGTTCCGCGACGGGTCGCACTACATCATCAACGTGCTGGCCGCATCACAGATGGATCTTTGCCAGCGCTTTGCCACGCTCAAGGGCGACCGCTTTGCCGGCGTGGACTACCGCCTGTCCGAAACCGGCCTGCCGATCCTGGCCAATGCGCTGGCCTGGTTCGAATGCCACAATCGCAGCCGCTATGACGAGGGCGATCACGTGATCTTCGTCGGCGAAGTGGAACGTTGCGGCATTCTCGACGCCGCCGGCCAGCCCCTGGTGTTCCAGGGCGCCCAGTTCTCCACGCTCTGCCCGCTGGACCGCTAGGCCGGCTGCCCCGCATCCTTGAGGATCGCCAGCGGCGATCCACCAGTCTTGATCCGCTGCAGCACGATGTTCGAGCGGATATCCATCACTCCCGGCGTGCGATACAACCGGTTCACGATGAAATCGGAGTAGTGCTTCAGGTTGCGCGCCTGTACCCGCAGGATGTAATTGCTGTCGCCCGTGATCACATAGGCGGTCAGCACCTCGGGCCACGTCTGCACCACTGCGTTGAACGTGTCGTGCCACCCCTCCACATCGTGCCGCATCGATACCTGCACGATTGCTTCGATCTCCAGCCCTAGAAGCTCGGCATCGAACCACGCCTTGTAGCCGCCGATCACGCCGTTTTCCTCCAGCAGCCGCACCCGTCGCAGACACGCGGATGGCGATAACGCCACCCGGTCGGCCAGGTCCTGATTGCTGATGCGACCGTTCTCCTGCAGGGCGGTCAGGATGCGCAAATCAATCGGATCGAGTGTCATTTCGCAGAATCCACGGTTTTCGTTTTCGTTCGCACAATTTTATGCGAAAGATGCGGGTCTGGACGGCCCATTTCGCAAGCCTCTTCTCGGCGCTTTTGACTATGATCCCCACACGCACCGCGTCTACAGAAACGCGCCCCGGAGACCCGATTCCACCATGTCGAACGCCCCCATTACCCAACGCCGCGTCTGGGACATCAGCCCACCGGTTTGGAATGCCACGCCTGTCTGGCCCGGCGACACACCATTTCGCCATGAGCCTGCCTGGCAGCTGGACGAGCACTGCCCGGTCAACGTTGGCCGCATCACCATGTCGCCGCACACTGGCGCGCATGCCGATGCACCGCTGCACTACGCTGCCGACGGCGCGCCGATCGGCGAAGTGCCGCTCGACGCCTACCTCGGCCCCTGCCGCGTGATCCACTGCATCGGCGCATCGCCGCGCGTGGAACCGCACCATATCGAGGCCGCGCTGACCGGCGTGCCGGAGCGCGTGCTGCTGCGCACGTACGCAAAGGTGCCGCTGGCCGCGTGGGACTCATCGTTCTGCGCCGTCGCGCCAGACACGATCGCGCTGCTGGCACGCCGGGGCGTGAAGCTGATCGGCATCGACACGCCGTCGCTGGACCCCGAGACCTCGAAGACGATGGACGCTCACCATGCCGTGCGCGATCACCGCCTGGCCATCCTGGAAGGGATCGTGCTCGACGACGTGCCCGCTGGCGACTACGAACTCATCGCGCTGCCGCTGCGCCTGGCCACGCTCGACGCAAGCCCGGTGCGCGCGGTGTTGCGCGAACTCTGAATCTTCCGAACCACCTGAACACGGCAAAGCATGACCAACCTGACACGCGAACGCTGCCAGGCGCTGGACCGGGACGACCCGCTCCGCGCGCTGCGCGAACAATTTGCCCTGCCCGAGGGCGTGATCTATCTCGATGGCAATTCGCTCGGCGCCCGGCCGCGCGCCGCCGCGGCATGTGCCGCCGAGGTCGTCAGCAACGAATGGGGCGAGGGCCTGATCCGCAGCTGGAATACCGCCGGCTGGTTCGACATGCCGGGCCGCCTGGGCAACCGGCTCGCCCCGCTGATCGGCGCGGGCCACGACGAGGTAGTGGTCACCGACACCACGTCGATCAACCTGTTCAAGGTGCTGGCCGCCGCGCTGCGCGTGCAGCAGCAGCGTGATCCGTCGCGCCGCGTGATCGTGTCCGAGTCCAGCAATTTCCCGACCGACCTGTATATCGCGCAAGGACTGGCCGATCTGCTGCAGCAGGGCTACGAAGTGCGGCTGGTCGACAGTCCCGCCGAAATCGATGCCGCCGTGGGGGCCGACACCGCCCTGCTGATGCTCACGCACGTCAACTACAAGACTGGCGAAATGCTCGACATGGCCGGCCTGACGGAACTGGCGCATGCCCGTGGCGCGCTGACCGTATGGGACCTGGCCCACTCGGCAGGCGCCGTGCCCGTCGACCTGACCGCGGCAAAGGCGGACTACGCGATCGGATGCACCTACAAATACCTGAATGGCGGCCCCGGATCACCCGCCTTCGTGTGGGCCGCCCCGGCGTTGCGCGACCAGTTCTGGCAACCGCTGTCGGGCTGGTGGGGCCACGGCTCGCCGTTCGCGATGTCGCCGCAGTATCGGCCGGCCAATGGCATCGGCCGCTTCCTGTGCGGCACCCAGCCGATCACGTCGCTCGCCATGATCGAATGCGGTCTCGACATCTTCGCGCAGACCAGCATGACGGCGCTGCGAGCGAAATCGCTGAAGCTGACGGACTTGTTCATCGAACTCGTGGAAGCACGCTGCGCCGCGCATCCGCTCGAACTGGTCACCCCGCGAGCGCCTGAAAGGCGCGGCAGCCAGGTCAGCTTCGCGCATCCGGATGGCTATGCGCTGGTGGCCGCGTTGATCGAGCGCGGCGTGATTGGCGACTACCGTGAGCCGGGCATCGCACGTTTCGGCTTCACCCCGCTGTACACGAGCTTTACTGAAGTGTGGGACGCCGTCGAGATCATGCGCGACGTACTCGACAGCGGCGCCTATCGCGACGCGCGCTTTGCCGTGCGGACGGCGGTGACCTGAGCGGAGCGCATCATGAGTGAATTCAAGGGTTGCCCGATGGGGCACGGTGCCAAGGCGGCCGAAGGCGCGGGCGAGGATGGCTGGCATGGCGCGCAGATGGATTTCGAGCGCGACATGAGCTACGGCGACTACCTGGGCCTGGACCAGATCCTGAGTGCCCAGCATCCGCTGTCACCGGACCATAACGAGATGCTGTTCATCGTTCAGCACCAGACCACCGAGCTGTGGATGAAGCTGATGCTGCACGAATTGCGCGCCGCGCGCGATGGCGTCAAGAACGATGCGCTGCGTCCCGCGTTCAAGATGCTGGCTCGCGTGTCGCGCATCATGGACCAACTGGTGCAGGCGTGGAACGTGCTGGCCACGATGACGCCGCCCGAGTATTCGGCAATGCGGCCGTATCTCGGGGCATCGTCGGGCTTCCAGTCGTACCAGTACCGCGAGATCGAATTCATCCTCGGCAACAAGAACGCGGCGATGCTGCGCCCGCATTCTCACCGGCCCGAGCATCTGGAGCTTGTGGAGACCGCCCTCCATACGCCGTCGATGTATGACGAAGCGATCCGGCTGATGGCGCGGCGCGGGTTCAAGATCGACGCCGACGTGGTGGAACGTGACTGGACCCAGCCGACGCAGTACAACGCATCGGTGGAGGCCGCCTGGCTGGAGGTCTACCGCGACCCGTCGGCGCATTGGGAGCTGTACGAGCTTGGCGAGAAGTTCGTCGATCTCGAAGACGCCTTCCGTCAATGGCGCTTCCGTCATGTGACGACGGTGGAGCGTGTGATCGGCTTCAAGCGTGGCACCGGCGGCACCGAGGGCGTCAGCTATCTGCGCAGGATGCTCGATGTGGTGCTGTTCCCGGAGTTGTGGAAACTACGGACGGATCTTTGATCCGGTCAGCGGTTCGGGCTCCCTTCCCCCTTCTCCCGCGCCGCGGGAGAAGGGAGAAAACGCCCGCTACCTTCCCGCCGGGTCCGACAACCGCGCCCCCAGCGCCTGCAGCGCGGGCGCCAGCTTCTCGCGGAAGGTTTCCTCGCTGACCGCACCGTACGATGCACTGCAACTGAGCAGGTGCAGATCCTTCTCCCCTACTGGCTTGAAAGCCACCGCGCAGGCGTGGATCGCCGGATGCCAGTCGCGGAACGATGCGGCGTAGCCGTCGCGCTCCGCCTGCGCCAGCGCCGCGCGCATCGGCGCTTCCTGCTGCTTCCATTGCTCCGGGTAGGCCTGGGCAAATTCGGCCAGTACGCGATCGCGCTTTGCGGCCGGCAACGCGGCAAGATAGGCGCGCCCCATCGAACTCGACACCAGCGACAGGCGCGACCCCACGCCAAGACCCAGCATCACGCCCGCGTCGTTCCGGATCGATTCCATATAGATGACTTCCAGGCGTTCGCGCTTGCCCAGCGACACCGACACCCCGTAGCTCTGCGCAAACGCCAGCATGTGCGGGCGCGCCAGCGCCACCACATCGGATGCCGCCAGATAGGAGAAACCAAGCGCCAGCACGCCGGCGTCGAGCGCGTACTTGCCCAGGCTGTCGTCGTAGCGCAGGTACCCCAGTTGCACGAGCGTGCCGGCCAGCCGGCTCACGGTGGCCTTGGGGAATCCGGTACGGCGTACGAAATCCTGGTTGCCGAGCATGGCCTCGCCAGTGCGGAAGCAGCGCAGCAGTTCCAGGCCGCGCGCCAGGGCGGTGACGAAGTTCGGGTCGCTCTCCCGCTCCTTTTGCGCGGTGACTACGGCGGTGGCGGATGTGGCCAAGGCAAGGCTCCAGTCTGGATGGTCGATTGTCGAACGCAAATCGCGGGGGTCCGGTTTTCCCCTGTTGCAGCGCGAACCGGTTCAGCTATACTAGCTCATCGGAACAAGGTTCCGCAATGCGGAACCTAAAATTTTTGATTGACCGGACCCAATGAAGGCGCGCAGCCTTCATCGCCCCACCCAAAGAAGGAGACATTCATGGCTGCCAACGCCGAATTCCACTGGGCCGACCCGCTGCTGATGGACCAGCAACTGACCGACGACGAGCGCATGATCCGTGACGCCGCCGCGGCCTATTGCCAGGACAAGCTGATGCCGCGCGTGCTGCAGTCGTTCCGCAACGAGAAGACCGATGTGGAGATCTTCCGCGAGATGGGCGAACTGGGTCTGTTGGGACCGACCATTCCCGAGCAGTACGGCGGCCCGGGCCTGAACTACGTCAGCTACGGCCTGATCGCGCGCGAAGTGGAGCGTGTGGATTCCGGCTATCGCTCGATGATGAGCGTGCAGTCGTCGCTGGTGATGGTGCCGATCTACGAATTCGGCAGCGAAGCACAGAAGCAGAAGTACCTGCCCAAGCTCGCCACCGGCGAATGGATCGGCTGCTTCGGCCTGACCGAACCTAACCACGGCTCGGACCCGGGTTCGATGGTCACCCGCGCCAAGAAGGTGGACGGCGGCTATTCGCTGACCGGCGCCAAGATGTGGATCACGAACTCGCCGATCGCCGACGTATTCGTCGTCTGGGCCAAGCTGCCCGGCGAAGACGGCAAGGAAGACATCCGCGGCTTCATCCTGGAAAAGGGCTGGAAGGGCCTGAGCGCCCCGGCCATCCACGGCAAGGTGGGCCTGCGCACGTCGATCACCGGCGAAATCGTGATGGACGAGGTCTTCGTCCCTGAAGAAAACATCATGCCGGGCGTGAAGGGCCTGAAGGGTCCGTTCACCTGCCTGAACTCGGCCCGCTACGGCATCGCCTGGGGCGCGCTGGGTGCCGCCGAATTCTGCTGGCACACCGCCCGCCAGTACACGCTGGACCGCAAACAGTTCGGCCGCCCGCTGGCCGCCACGCAGCTGGTGCAGAAGAAGCTGGCCGACATGCAGACCGAAATCACGCTGGGCCTGCAAGGCTGCCTGCGCCTGGGTCGCATGAAGGACGAAGGCACGGCGGCGGTGGAAATCACCTCGATCATGAAACGCAATTCGTGCGGAAAGTCGCTGGACATCGCCCGCGTGGCGCGCGATATGCTGGGCGGCAACGGCATTTCGGACGAATTCGGCGTGATCCGCCACGTGGTGAACCTGGAAGTGGTCAACACGTACGAAGGCACGCATGACATCCACGCGCTGATCCTGGGCCGCGCTCAGACCGGCCTGCAAGCCTTCTTCTGATCGGCCGCACTGTCGACGCACATAAAAAAGCCCGGCTGAAAAGCCGGGCAGAAGCACACTACCAAGGAGACGACGGGCACGACCCCGCCGTTTTACGACACCGGTAAAGCAGTACTGAGCCGGGCCGGGACCTGTTCCCGCGCCCGGCTTTTCTTTACTTGTTCGGCTGCGGCGTCAGACGCAGATACGGACGCACCGCCTTGTATCCCTTCGGGAATTTCTGGCGGATTACCTCTTCGTCCTTCAGCGACGGCACGATGACCACGTCATCGCCATCCTGCCAGTTGCCCGGCGTGGCCACGCTATGGTGATCGGTCAGCTGCAGCGAATCGATGACGCGCAAAATCTCATTGAAATTCCTACCTGTGCTTGCAGGATAGGTAATGATCAGGCGCACCTTCTTCTTCGGGTCGATCACGAACAGCGAACGCACGGTCAGTGTCTCATTCGCATTCGGATGAATCATGTCGTACAGCTCGGATACCTTGCGGTCGCCATCGGCCAGGATCGGGAAATTGACCGACGTGGATTGCGTCTCGTTAATGTCCTGGATCCAGCCGCGGTGCGATTCCACGCTGTCCACCGACAAGGCGATTGCCTTGACATTACGCTTGCCGAATTCTTCCTTGAGTTTGGCGGTCAGGCCCAGCTCCGTGGTGCAGACCGGCGTGTAGTCAGCCGGGTGCGAGAACAGGACACCCCAACCCTCGCCAAGCCATTCGTGGAAGCGGATGCGGCCCTCGCTCGATTCTTGCTCGAAGTCCGGTGCGATGTCGCCAAGACGCAGTGCCATGAAAGAAGTCTCCAGAAAACTTTACGAAAGTAAGGAAAGGTAAAAGCCGGTGAACCAGCTTAGTTGGATTGCCATCCAACCCAAACGAATATAAAGTCACTACAAAATCACTCGAAGTCATAAAGACTTTGGTGACCGGGCCTTGGTTCCCGTTTTCCGGGCGATGAATGCCGGGGTTTCAAGGCCCGTTGCGTGACATATATATGGCGTGGCGCCGCCAGGCTTGAAACGATGAGCTTGAAACGATGGCAGGCCGCCACATATGCTACGTGGAAGACAAGAAATGCCACAAGGCCGAGCCGGCAAGGCAAAATGTCACCCACTTGAACCTAACCGCCCGCAAACAGGAGAAACTGATGAGCGATGTCAAGACCGTTCTGTCCGACGCCGAAGAACTGCTTAAGCAAGCGGCCTCGACCACCGGCGAAAAAGCCGCCGAACTGCGCGAGCGTGGCATGGGCCTGCTGAAGCAGGCAAAAGAGAAGGCCCAGGACTTGCAAGACGCTGTCGTGACAAAGAGCAAGGCGGCCGCGCGCGCTACCGACGATTATGTGCACGATCACCCGTGGCGCGCCGTGGGCGTGGCAGCCGGCGTGGGCCTGCTGATCGGCCTGCTGCTGAACCGCAAGTAAGACAGCGCACGTCGCAACGCATTAAGTCATACCGGCCCCGGCTGCGCATCTGCGCCGGGTGCATGAAGTTTGAAGACGGACGGCAGCGGCCCCATTTGCCGCTGCTGCCCATCCCCCGCAGATGCCGCCCATGCCGGCGCATCGCTTTTTCGCCGGAGCCGCATGAGCGAATCCCATTCCCCCAAGTTCCTGGAGTCCCTTCGCAACCTCGCCGGTTCCGTGGTGTCGATGCTGCAGACGCGCCTGGAACTTGCCAGTGTGGAGCTGGCCGAGGAACGCACGCGGCTGATGAAGGTGGCGCTGCTGGCCTGCTTCGGCCTGGTGTTCTTCAGCATGGCGCTGATGACGTTCACGCTGCTGGTAGCCATCCTTTTCTGGGAAACCTATCGCTGGCAGGCCATCGGCACCATCGTCGTGTTCTATCTGGCCTGCGCCGCAATTTGCCTGCTCGTGGCCCGGCACAAGGTGCGCAGCGCCCCGCCGCTGTTCGAAGCCACGCTGGCCGAGCTTGATAAAGACCGGGAGATGCTGCGCCAATGACCACGCCCGAAGACGATTCGATCGATCGCCGCCCGCGCAGCGAACATCCCCGCCCGGTCCGCTTCACGCGCGAAGTCCGGCTGCCGCTGGAAGTCCGCAAGGAATTGCTGATCACCCGCGCCGCGCTGGAACGCTACGACGCCGTTCAGGCCCTGCGGCAAGTCAAGGGCGGCGCGCGCCGCATGACCAATCTCGGCGCGTGGCTGCCGCGCGTGACCCGGCCATCGGGCTGGCTCAAGCTGTTGGGAATCACGCGCGACTATCCGATGCTGAGCACGGCGATCACACTGGCCCTGCCCTTGCTGCGCAAGACGCCGGTTGGCCGCGTCGCCTGGAAGCTGTCGAAGGTTGGCATGCTGACGGGTGCCGGATACTGGGCATACAAGACCTGGAACGCCTCGCAGGCGCCAGCGCGAGGCGCCTATTCCGCACCGGTGCCGGCGCATGCGCCAGAGTCCACGCGCCCTATCGACACGGGCTTCCGCGATCCGCTGGTACCGTCGCCGCCCGCCTCGCAACCCTGATTCAGCCGACCTGCACGCGATTGCGGCCGTCGCGCTTGGCGCGATAGCAGGCCAGGTCGGCCGCAGCCAGCGCATCTTCGCGGCTGGCCGTTCGCTCATCCACCGTAATCAGGCCGATGCTGACCCCGATCGAGAATTCATGATCGCGGCAGCGATAGCGATAGGCTGCAATCGCGCCGCGCAGACTCTCCGCCACGCGCTCGCCGTCCGCGCCGGCACAATATTCCAGCAGTACCGCGAATTCGTCGCCGCCCAGCCGGGCCAGCGTATCGCTGCGCCGTAGCTGCTGGCGCATGACGTCGGCAATCTGACAAATCAGTTCATCGCCGGCCGCATGCCCGCAGGTATCGTTGACAGCCTTGAACTGGTCGAGGTCCAGGTACATCAGCGTGTGGATGCTGCCCTCATGCTGCGCCCGCGACACCGTCGCGCCCAGGCGCCGCTCGAATTCCAGCCGATTGACCAGTCCGGTCAGCGGATCGTGGCTCGCTTCGTAAGCCAGTTGCGCGGCATGGGCACGCTCCAGGCTGACGTCATGAAGCACGACGACGACGCCCATCGCCTGGCCACCCTTGTCACGAATCAACGCCACGGATGGCTTGACCACCAGCGTCGCACCCCCCAAGTCTGGCTCCCGGCGCATCAGAAGCATGACTACCTGGCTCGGGCAGTTGCCCGCCAGCGCACGCGGCACCAGGTCGGTCACCGGCTCGCGCGTGGCTTCGTCATGCAGCCGGCAGACCTGTTGCAGGAAACAGCCGGCGGCTTCCGCATCGTTCCACCCTGTCATGGACTCCGCCACCGGGTTGAGCGATTGGATGCGACCCCAGACGTCGGTGGTAATGACCGCGTCGCCAATCGCCTGCAGCGTGACCTGGGCGCGCTCCTTTTCAGCGAACAGCTGCGCCTCGAAGCGTTTGCGGTCGGAGATATCGCTGAGCGAGCCGGCCATGCGCATCGCCTTGCCAACCGCGCTGCGCACCATGCGTCCTCTTGCCCTGACCCAGACATAGCCGCCGCTCTTGCGACGCAGCCGCATCTCCACGTCATACGGCGTGCCCTTGCGCACGTGACCGACCAGACGTCGATCGAATTCGGAGACATCCGCCGGATGCATCAACGCCAGCAGCGTTTCGCGCGCGTGCGGCAGCTCGTTCGGCCCGTAGCCAAGCATCTCGGCGCAGCGGGGCGAGAAGTAAAGCTCGCCACGATGTGGATGCCAGTCCCATAGGCCATCAGTGCTGCCGGCCACCGCCAGTTGCAGACGCTCCTCGCTGATCGCCAGCGCCTGACGCAGTTGGCGGTGTCGGCGCATCATCCGGGTGGACATCCATGTGCCACAGCCCAGCAGCAGCAGGGGCAGCGCCGCCGCGCACCACATCAGCAGCATGCGCACCCGCCGCGAGGCCTTGCCCAGGGCGTTGGAGAACGCTTCTTCCATCGGCGTCAGCAAGGCATCGATATCGGCGACATCGCGCTGCAGCGGTGCAACGCAGGCGGCATCGCAACCATGTTCGCCCACGCGTTCGCGCAGGCGTCGCGCCAGGACATCGAGTCGCGCGATTTCCGCATCGGCGGCGGCCCAGATCGAAATTGCCTCATCGATCTCCGGTACCTGACGGAAATAGCGATAGAGGCGAATCATGGCCGGAATGTCGTCGGGATGATTGCCGCCGATCAGCAGCCCTTCCACGGCACGGGCGCGATCGTAGTCGGGCTTTTCGAGTTCGATGCGCGCCCGATGGTCGCCCAACGGAACGGCGATGGCCGCCAGATAGTCCTGGAAATCGGCATCGCGCCGACTTTCGGCATAGCGCAGCAGGTGCAGCACGGCGGCCTTCTGCCCCTTGGTCCAGCGACTTTCGCCGGCCACGAAACCGCGCGCGGCGGACAGCACGTCCACACTGGCGATGCAAAACAACGCCAACATCAGAACCACCGGGACAAACGGCCAGACGACACGCAGTACGTGCTCATTGGCCGGCAGGCTACCGCCACCACCAGCTTGCTGCATCTGAGACTTCCCGCGCCGGGTATTGCCCGGCTTTGTCGATGAATGCACCAAGGCCGTCCTGTTCGGGCAGCCTTGTCTGGTTGCATTGTCAATGAGGCGTTGCGGGGTGTCTCTAACTCAGACTGGTTAATTGATTCCTGGCAGATGCACGCCCCAACCGCCTAGCAGAACGACCAGCAACACACCGTTCAGCAAGGCCAGTCCGACAAGGACGAAAGCCAGCAGCGGCAAGGTTTTCAGCCATGACAACCCGGCCGATGCGGAGGCAAAAGCTGCGTCCAGATAGCGCCCGGCCTGCTTGCGGATGACCAGCCAGTAGAACCCGCCGCCACCGGCCAGCAACGCCACGAACCAGGGCAGCCACGCCAGCCCCGGCGGGAGCGATGCGGGCGCGGCACCCACCGCAGTGCGTGTTCGTGGGCTAACCGGCGGCAACGGCTGCAATGAATCGCGCAGGGATAGCATCGTGGGTTCGAAGCTCGGCGCGGGCGGATCGAGGTCCTCCGTTGCATCCATCGTTGAAGACCCTCTGGCAGGCGGCACCATGCTGCGCGACGCGACGGCGCGTGTCGCAGCATCCGCCTGCCCGGCGCGCCTGGACGGCGGCCTGCTTTCGGCAACCATCGGCTGCCTTGGCGGCGCTTCGCGCATGACGGGTACATTCGGCACGCTGCGCCAGTTTGCGAATAGCTGATCGAGACATCGCACCGTCGTGCACGCATCGCGCTTCCTGCGCCATGCGTCCAGGTCACTCTTGCGTAACGTCCCCGCGGATCGGCTGTACTGCTGCTCGGCGTAGATCCTTTCGTAGGTCTCATTGAGCATCGCGTATTCGCAGATCAGTTGCCGGCCATGCGGATGCAGCTGTGCGGGGGCGCCGCAGGACGCATTCGCCGGCGCAGAAACATCGCAGCGCGGCCGATAGTGTTGTGGACAGGCAATATCCGACGCCCACGCCACATTGGCGATCCACATGACCAAGGCGATGAAGAGGGCCAGGCGGCCTGCAATCCGGTGCATGGTGTCTGTGCATCGGCCTTTTCTATGAACCGAGAAGTTCATTCTAGGCAGCGACGCCGCACAATGCCGGATCTGTTATTTGCCTACGCGCATGGATGGGGCTGACCAGTGAAATTCCGCGACACGCAAAACGGCAGGCAAAACAAAAGGGCCCGTGACTTTCGCCACAGGCCCTTTTGGGAATACTGGTGGGTCGTGCGTGACTCGAACACGCGACCAACGGATTAAAAGTCCGCTGCTCTACCGACTGAGCTAACGACCCGAAAAAACTGAATCTGCGATTATAGGGAGCACCCTACAGGGTGTCAAGCATCCCACCCGGTCACACCATACGCTCCAGACGCCACATCTGATACTTGAACGCCAGCATCGCACCGACGACGATCGTTGCAAAAACGATGAACGAACCGATGGCCAGCGTCGACACGCCGGACAGCCCCTGGCCGATCGTGCAGCCCAGCGCCGTCACGCCACCGGCGCCCATCAGCATGCCGCCGACCATGTGGTTGGCCACGTCCTCGGCATTGCCGAAACCCTCCCAACGGAAGGTGCGCGACGTCAGCGCGTAGGCAGCGGCGCCGGCGATCACGCCGATCACGCTGACGATGCCGATGGTCAGCACCTTGCTCTTGTCGCTGAACATCATCAGCCAATCCAGCGTGTACGCATACGGCGCCACGAAGCTCAGGCTTTCCATGCGGCCGCTGTTGGTGCCGACGAACAGTTCTTCCAGCGTGTTCGGGTCCTCGGAAACAAAGCCGAGATGGCCGGATACGTACCACATGCCGACGATGATCAGCCCGACGGCCAGGCCACCCAGCAGATTGTCGAACGTACGGAAGCCGTTGCCGATCAGCGACCAGATCACGAGCACCGCACCGATCGCCACGCCCAGCACCAACTGCAACGTACCGCGCGCCATTCCGGTCGCCTGCGCGACTAGCGACGGAAGGTCCTGCGTCGACGGCAGCGTCACCGACACCGCGTCCACGGTGTTCACGCGCACCACGCCGAACAGTCCACGTAGCGTCATGTACGCAGACAGACCGAGGAACACGAACACCACCAGCGACTTCAGGTTACCGGCGCCGATGCGCACCAGCGTCTTGCTGCCGCAGCCCGACGCCAGCACCATACCGAACCCAAACATCAGCCCGCCGACGGCCGCCGACAGCCAGCCCAGTTTCGCCGCCGTGTAGATGGTCTTGGTCGGGTCGATCAACCCCGCCCACGCCAGCACTCCAGTACCGATCATCGCCACGCCGATGGCCATGACCCACATCCGCATGCGGCTCCAGTCGCCGATATTGACGATGTCCGAAATGGCGCCCATCGTGCAAAAGTGAGTGCGCTGAAGTACGGCACCAAACAGGAAGGTCAGAACGAAGGTACTCAGCAGTACGCTGTGCGTGAGCGCGGGGATATCAATATCAGGCATGTCTCGGCGTGGCTCGTGAAATTTCTATTTCTTCTCGGTAGTGCGCTTGAACGGGGGCGCTCGTTGGCGTCCCGCTATTGTTGGGGCGATGGTTCAGACGGACATCTGGTAGCGAGTCGGATCGGCAACGCCGGCCTGTTCGAAACCGGCCTTGCGAATGCGGCAGGAATCACAAACTCCGCAGGCGCGACCCTCGTCGTCCGCCTTGTAGCACGACACTGTCAGCCCATAGTCCACGCCCAGCTTCACGCCCGCGCGGATGATCTCGGCCTTGGTCATGTCGATGATCGGCGCGTGCACGCGGAAGCGGTCACCCTCGACGCCGGCCTTGGTCGCCAGATTGGCCAGCGTTTCATAGGCGGCGACATACTCGGGGCGGCAATCGGGATAGCCCGAATAGTCGACGGCATTGGCACCAAAGAACAGGTCGCGGCCACCGACGGCCTCGGCCCAGCCGAGCGCCAGCGACAACATGATCGTATTGCGTGCCGGCACGTAGGTAATCGGGATACCGCCGGTGGCACCGTCGGTCGGCACATCCAGCGTGTCGTCGGTCAGTGCCGATCCGCCAAAGCGGCGCAGGTCCAGGTCGATGATCTCGTGGCGCTTCGCGCCGAGCGCGGCCGCCACCTTCTTGGCCGCGTCCAGTTCGGACGAGTGACGCTGGCCGTAGCGCATCGACAGCGCATAGGTTTCAAAGCCGGCCGCGTTGGCCAGGGCAAGCACGGTGGCGGAGTCCAGGCCGCCGGATAACAGGACGATTGCGCGTTTGGTCATGATTCGGTTGCGCGCGGAACAAGCGCGCTGTAGTCACGCCTCAGTGGGCGAATCGCATATTTTAGCGCGCCGCGCACTCGGCTCACGGGTTTGCTCCCTCACCCGCGCGCGAATCAGGGGAGCAGGCGTCCGTCGGCCCAAAAAGAAAAAGCCCGCGAAACGCGGGCTCTCTCCTGACTGCCGTACTTCAGCCGGTTACTTCAGCGTCTTCAGCCGGTTGCTCGCGGCCTGGGCGCCTTCAGTACCCGGATACTTCGACACCACGGTTTCCAGCGTCTTCTTGGCCTGTGCCTTCTGGCCCGACTCCATCTGGTTGTTCGCGATGGCGATCATGGCGTCAGGAACCTTCGCATGCTGCGGGAACTGTTGCACCATGTTCTGCAGCACGTAGGTCGAACCCTTGTAGTCACGCTGCGCGTAGAGCGAATTGCCGAGCCAGAACTGCGCCAGCGGCAGATACGGGCTTTGCGGATACTTCTTCGCAAACGCCGAGAAGGCATTGCCCGCGCCCTTGAAATCGCCCGACTGGAACTGCTTCAGCGCCGCGTCGTACTCAGGCTTTTCGGTCGGCTGTGCGAGCCCTTCCTTGCCATCGACGGTCACCTGTTGCGGCTCGAACTTCTTCAGGCGCGCGTCGAGGTCGGCGTAGTAATCCTTCTGCTGTTTCTGCAGCGTGTCCACCGTGTTCTGCAACACCTCGTTCTGACCGCGCAGTCGTGCCACTTCCTGACGCAGGCCTTCCAGCTGGTTCTGCATGTCAAGTTGCTGACGGCTGTTCTGATCAATACGCTGCGATGCCGTGGCCTGGAAACCGTTGAACTGGTCCCGCAGTTGGATCACCGCCTTGCGCGCCTCGTCGTCGTCAAAGACGCCGGCGTGGGCGGAACTGGCTGCCAACAGGCCGCCAGATACAGCGGCCAGCCACAGCAGGGTGGAAACGCGAGCATTCATGAAGGATTATTCCGTGGATCAGTAGACGATGTCGGCGCGACGGTTTTCAGCCCACGAGGCTTCGTCGTGGCCGGTGGCCTTCGGCTTTTCCTTGCCCAGGCTCACAGCTTCCATCTGCGACTCGGGCACGCCCAGCGACGACATCGAGCGACGCACGGCCTCGGCACGCTTCTGGCCCAGGGCCAGGTTGTACTCGGAGGTACCGCGTTCGTCGGTGTTGCCCTGGATCAGGATCTTGCGGCTCTTGTTGGTGCCCAGGTATTGCGCGTGCGACTGCAGCACGTTCTGGTATTCCGACTTGACCGAGTAGCTGTCGAAGTCGAAGTACACGCTGCGCTTGGCCAGCGGGCTGTTCGGGTCGTTCAGCGGGTCGGCGGCAACCACCGGCGCCACGGCGCGCGGATCGGTCTGGGCGCCGCCCGTGCCGGTACCGGCCTTCGACGCGTCATCCAGCTTCACACCGGACGAGCAGGCGCCCAGGGCCAGCAGAGCGGCCAGGGCGAGCGATTTGGTCATCATTTGGGACATGGCGAGAGACTCCTCTTTTTCTACTGCATGAAAGGACCCCAGGACGGCTCACGAACCTCGCCGGACTGGAGTGACAGAACCTGTTTCGTTCGGCCGTCCGTGGAGACTGCCGCCAGAACCGAGCGGCCGCCCACGCGGGTGGCATACAGGATGTATTTACCGTTGGCGGCGAAGCTCGGGGCTTCGTCGTTCGACGTATCCGTGAGAGAAGTCACGTCACCGTTGGACAGGTCCTGCAGCTGCAGGCGGAAGCCGCCCGAACGCGAGATGTAGGCCAGGTACTTGCCGTCCGGCGAAATGCGCGGACTGACGTTGTAGTTGCCCTTGAAGGTCACGCGCTGCGCTGCGCCGGATTCCTCGCCAGAAGCCGGCATACGGTAGATCTGCGGCGCACCGCCGCGATCGCTGGTGAAATAGATGCTGCGGCCGTCCGGCGAGAACTGCGGCTCGGTATCGATCGCGCTGCTGCGCGTGATGCGACGCAGGCCGGAGCCGTCGGCATTGACCAGGTACACCTGGGTGTTGCCATCACGCGAGAGCGCCACGGCCAGACGCTGGCCATCGGGCGACCACGACGGCGCGCTGTTGTTGCCCTTCTGGTTCGACACCAGCGTGCGCTTGCCCGTGGCCAGGTCGTGCACATACACCACCGGCTTCTTGGCTTCGAACGAGACATAGGCCACGCGGCGGCCGTCAGGCGACCACGACGGCGAGATGATCGGCTCGGAGCTGGACAGCGCCACCTGGGCGTTCTGGCCATCCGAATCGGAAATCAGCAGCTGGTAGCGGTTGCCCACCTTCGACACGTACGACAGGCGCGTGGCAAACACGCCGCGCTCGCCCAGCAGTTTCTCGTAGATGTAGTCGGCGATCTTGTGCGCGGTCACGCGCAGCTGGCTCTGGTTGACGTTGAACGCCAGGCCGCCCAGGCTCTGACCCTTGACCGTGTCGTACAGGCGGAAACGCACCTCGTACTGGCCGTTGCCGGACGGGGTCACGCTGCCGGCCACGAAGGCGTCGGCGCCCTTGGCCTTCCAGCTACCCAGGTCCACCTGGGTCGATTCGGCCACGGTGGCGCCGGCCGGATCGACATTTCGGAATCGGCCGCTATTGGTCAGGTCGCTACGGATGATGGCCGTCAGGTTCTGCGGGGCCTGTGCCTCGCCCTGGAAGTTGGCCGTGGCCACCGGGAACTGGTTCGAGCCAACACCGGTGATTTCAACGTTCAGTTGCGCGTGCGCGGCGCCAGCCGACATCAGCGCCACCGCCAGCCAGGCCATCAGCGCATGACGGCCCTGGTCTCGGGTGATCTTGGTGGACTGGCGCCGGGACAGCCAGTTAGGGACCCAAAGCTTTCGCATGCTGCTCCTCAGTCGATTTTGGGATTCATCGGTACGGCGGGCACAGCAAGTCAGGCACACGGGCGGCATGCAGCTTGGCGCATGCGCCGTGCGTGTACGTCTTGCACAGTGCCGGCCGCGTCAGGCAACCGTTCATGGTAGCGATGGGACTGGCGGCCAACGATGAAGGTTGCATTATGTTGCAAATCATGGCGCTCTAGACACTCCGCTCGTCAGTCTTTGGGGCGGAACGTGATCGTGAATTCGAACGACGGCGCCTTGCCGTCCTCGTCACGCGGCAGCGGGTCCGAGCGCTCCACGGCGCGCAGCACGGCATTGTCCCATTCGGTATCGCCGCTGGACTTGGAGAGCCGCTTCGACAGGATCGACCCGTCCGGAGCCAACCGAACCGCTACGACTGCCGACGGATTGCCCTGCACCTCGCCGTTGAAGATGATGTTCGGCTTCACCTTGCGGCGCACGCGGTCCGAGTAACCCGGCGACGCCTTGCCGCCCGATCCCGCACCCGATCCTGCCGCATTGCCGATGCCACCACCGCTCGACGACGAATTGCCACCGCCGGCCAGCGCCTGCAGGCGTGCCAGTTCGCTCTTGCGCTGCGCGTTGGCTGCAGCGTCGTGCTTGGCCTTGGCATCGGCATCAGCCTTGGCCTTCGCCTGCTTCTCGGCATCCGCCTTGGCCTTGGCCTGCTTGTCGGCATCAGCCTTGGCCTTCGCGTCGGCTTCCTTGCGCTGCTGGTCGGCCTTTTCCTTTTCCTTCTCGCGGGCGATCTCGGCGGCCTTTTCCTTGTCAGCCTTTTCCTTGTCAGCCTTCTTCTTCGCGTCTTCCTTGCGCTGCGCCTCAAGCTGTTGCTGGCGCTGGTCTTCCTTGCGCTGGGCGTCCTTCTGTTCCTGCTCCTTGCGGTCGCGTTCGCGGCGCGCGGCCTCTTCACGCGCGGCAGCTTCCTCGGCCTGCTTGCGCTTCTTCTGCTCCAGCGCGATGTCGGCCTCTTCCTCGACCTTGCTGCGCACGGCCGGCTGCGGAGGCGTCGGCACGGGCTGCTCTATCGGTCGCGGCGGCGGAGGCGGCGTGACGTCGGGAATCTCTTCCCAAAGCTCCGCTTCGGCGCCTACCGGGGTGCTGCTCTGCCAGTGAACACCGTAATACAGCACGATGCCGAGCAGCAGGTGCATCAGCAGCGCGAGCAGGAACGACCGCGTCGTGCCGCGTTCCTTGACCGGCTGATACGGATAGGCGGCGGCCTTCGCGCGCGAAGGCCGTTGCTGCGGATGACGTGACGAGAGGCTGGCCACTTTGGGACGCGATAACGCTTACTTAGACTTGACCATCAGGCCGACGCGCTTGACGCCGTCAGCCTTGAGCACGGACATAACGTCCAACACCGCTTCGTACTTGACGGCTTTTGCGGCGGCAATCACCACCGGCTGGTCCGGATTTTCATTCTGGCGCTGGTGCACGAAATCGATCAGGCCGCGCTTGTCGAGCTTGCGCTCGAACGACCCGCCCGACGCGTCCTTGCCGCGCGCGGTCAGCTGACCGTCTTCATGCACGGTGACGATGATCGGCGGCGTCTGCTGCTGCGGCGTGGCGTTGGCCACCGACGGCAGGTCCACCACGGCCGGGTTCACGATAGGTGCCGCCACCATGAAGATGACGAGCAGCACGAGCATCACGTCGATATACGGCACGACGTTGATCTCGGCGCTGGCCCGGCGGCGCGAACCGCCGCGGCGCTGGATGGCTGCCATGACTGTGCTCCCCTGTCTGTTTAACGCGTCTGGCGTTGCAGGATGTTCAGAAATTCTTCCATGAAGCTTTCGAACCGGATGGCCAGGCGATCGATCTCGGTGGCATAGCGGTTGTAGGCAATCACGGCCGGAATCGCGGCGAACAGGCCGATCGCCGTGGCGACCAGCGCTTCGGCGATGCCAGGCGCCACCGAAGCAAGCGTAGCCTGCTGCACATTCGACAGCCCGCGGAACGCGTTCATGATCCCCCACACCGTACCGAACAGGCCGATGTACGGGCTGACCGAGCCAACCGATGCCAGGAACGGCAGGTGCGACTCCAGGACGTCCATCTCGCGCTGATAGGCCGCGCGCATGGCACGGCGGGCTGCGTCGAGCAGCGCGCCGGCGTCGTTGCTGCGCTCGCGGGCCTTCAGGAATTCACCCATGCCCGATTCAAAGATGCGTTCCAGCGCGCCGGTGTTGTGACGGTTGTTCACAGCGCTGTTGTAGAGCGCCTGCAGGTCGCCGCCCGCCCAGAAATCGCGCTCGAAGCCTTCGGTCTGGGTGCGTGCGGAGCGCAGCGCCAGGTGCTTGCGGAAGATGTAGGTCCACGAGAACAGGGACATCACCAGCAGCAGCGCCATGACGGCCTGTGCCAGCAGGCTGGCGTGAAGGACCAGCGAAATGATCGACAGGTCTTGTGTGACGGTCACCGGATTCATCGAGCGTTTTTAATAGTGGCGAGAACAGGGGCAGGAATCGGGGCCGGACGGAATGCGCCTTTATCAACACATCCCACACGGATATTGCCGCTGGCCAGCAGCAGATCCCCGCGCCAGGCTTCCTGGGCGAATTGGACAGACGCAGGCCCGACCCGTTCGATACACGTACGGATCTCCAGCTGGTCATCCAGCCGGGCGGGCGCATTGTATTCCACGGCGGTACTGCGTACGACGAAGACCACGCCGGATGTATCGGCAAGGGTCTGTTGTTCGATGCCGAGCGCGCGCAGCCATTCGGTCCGCGCCCGCTCGAAGAACTTGAGGTAGTTGGCGTAAAACACCACGCCGCCAGCATCGGTGTCTTCCCAGTACACGCGAAGCGGCCACACGAAATTTGACATGGGCCGCATTGTAACGGAGCGCACTGGTTAACCCGTATGCGACTTTGCAACAGCAAGTTGCGAGCCATAGACCACAAGCCCTTGACTGCACTGGCGGCGCGGGGCACGGCCGCGCCTGCCCCGGCTTGCGGCAACCGGCGCGTTCGCATAAACTCTGCCGCAACCATTCCACCTTGCGCGACTGGCGAAGTCAGTGGGTACTACCACGAGGAAGCGCAAGATCTTTGGGCGTGATGTTCAAAAACGCCTGTCGCTCGCCTGGGCAGCGAATGGGAAGCAGGGTGCGCCCTGCACCGGCCGGCCTTGTATGGCAGCCCGGTGCTGGACGCCAGTGCCTTCCCCGCGCGCCCTACCCGCGAAGTAATTCCCGCAACACCCCGGAACGCCGACCCGCAAACGATCTTCATATCGACATTGCCGTCCGCTTTCTTTTTTACAGACGAGTCACGCCATGTTTGAACGCAGCCGTTTCACGATCGAACAGATCGACCCCGAAGTCTTCGCCGCGATCCAGAAGGAAAACCAGCGCCAGGAAGACCATATCGAACTGATCGCCTCCGAAAACTACACCTCGCCGGCCGTGATGGCCGCACAGGGTTCGCAGCTGACCAACAAGTACGCCGAAGGTTATCCGGGCAAGCGCTACTACGGCGGCTGCGAATACGTTGACGTGGTGGAGCAACTGGCCATCGACCGCGTGAAGCAGCTGTTTGGCGCCGAAGCCGCCAACGTGCAGCCGAACTCGGGCTCGCAGGCCAACCAGGGCGTGTTCTTCGCCATGCTCAAGCCGGGCGACACCATCATGGGCATGAGCCTGGCCGAAGGTGGTCACCTGACCCACGGCATGGCGCTGAACATGAGCGGCAAGTGGTTCAACGTGGTGAGCTACGGCCTGAACGCACAGGAAGACATCGATTACGACGCGCTGGAAAAGCAGGCTCACGAGACCAAGCCGAAGCTGATCATCGCCGGCGCCTCGGCCTTCGCCCTGCGCATCGACTTCGAACGCATCTCCAAGGTTGCCAAGGCAGTTGGCGCCTACTTCATGGTGGACATGGCCCACTACGCCGGCCTGATCGCCGCCGGTGTCTACCCGAACCCGGTGCCGCACGCCGACTTCGTGACCACCACCACCCACAAGAGCCTGCGTGGCCCGCGCGGTGGCGTGATCCTGATGAAAGCCGAGCACGAGAAGGCCATCAACTCGGCCATCTTCCCGGGCATCCAGGGTGGCCCGCTGATGCACGTAATCGCCGGCAAGGCCGTGGCCTTCAAGGAAGCGCTGCAGCCCGAGTTCAAGGAATACCAGCAGCAGGTGGTGAAGAACGCCGCCGTGCTGGCCGAGACGCTGATCTCGCGCGGCCTGCGCATCGTGTCGGGCAAGACCGAAAGCCACGTGATGCTGGTGGACCTGCGCGCCAAGCAGATCACCGGCAAGGAAGCCGAGAAGATCCTGGGCGACGCGCATATCACCGTGAACAAGAACGCCATCCCGAACGATCCGGAAAAGCCGTTCGTGACCTCGGGCGTCCGCCTGGGCTCGCCGGCCATGACCACGCGCGGCTTCAAGGAAGAAGAAGCCCGCCAGGTGGCCAACCTGATCGCCGACGTGCTGGACAACCCGCACGACGAAGCCAACATCGCCCGCGTGCGCGAACAGGTTTCCGCCCTGACGCGCCGCTTCCCGGTGTACGGCTGATCGGCCGATCCGTTCTACGTTCTAAAGCGTATCTATAGTTAGTACGCACCAACGGCGCCGCCTGCCCTCGGCAGGCGGCGCCGGTTGACCCGCCACAACCCCGCAGCAGAACTCAAAGATGCAAAATGCGGGCTGGCATATTTCTTCAGGTGGTCAGGCATGAAATGCCCCTTCTGCGGTCATTCCAATACCCAGGTCCTCGATAGCCGCGTCTCCGAAGACGGTGAAACCGTGCGTCGCCGCCGGCGTTGCGAGGCCTGCGACCGCCGCTTCACCACCTACGAACGAATCGAGCTGTTCTTCCCGGCCATCGTCAAGAAGAACGGCTCCCGCGTGGACTACACCCGCGCCAAGCTCAAGGATTCGATGCGTCTGGCCCTGCGCAAGCGGCCGGTATCGGCCGAGGCAATCGACGAGGCCATCCTGCGCATCGAGGAAAAGCTGCTCGCCCTGGGCGAGAAGGAAATCCCGAGCAGCCAGGTGGGCGAGCTGGTCATGCGCGAGCTGCGCAAACTCGACAAAATTGCCTACATCCGCTTCGCTTCTGTTTATCGAAGCTTCGAAGATGTGTCGGAATTCCGCGACGTACTCGACGAATTTTCAACCCCTACCCCACGAAAGGGGTAGCTACTTCCACAAAAAAGCTGTCTAATCTGCACTAGCCTCCTTCGGGTAAGGAGGCCGGCGAGCAAGCACGCGTTTTAATCGCATCGAAGCACTGCAAAGTACAGCCGCCACGCGTCAACCGGACCCAGCAGAGGTCCGGACGCACAAGAAGTCCAGCGCGCCGCGCAAAGAACAAAAAAGAACTGTCGTTTTTTTGGACGGGAGTCACAAATGGGTCAATCTCGCTGCCGGGAGGCAGCTGGCTTCACCATGCTTGAAGCATTGGTAGCCATTGTCGTGCTCGCATTCGGCGTGCTGGCAGTGGCCAACTTGCTGCTCAAGTCATTCCGCTTCGCACAACAGTCTTCCTATGATGTCCTGGCCTTGCAACTGGCCAATGACATCGCGGACCGTATGCGTGCCAACGGTGCGCAGATCAACGCGGGCACATTCGACAACTTCGACACGAAGCTCGGCATTCCGCAGATTTCGGACGCGACCAATCTCTATAAGACCGCGTGTGCGAATACGCCGGCAAACTGCGGTCCTATTTCGGCAACATTCGATATCGCTGAATGGTCGCGCAGGGTCACCAGCAGCCTGCCGGGCGGCCGCGCCGTCATCTGCCGCGATGCGAACACTTGGACGGCGGGTTCTGGGTACACCTGGAGTTGCAACGCCGTGGCTGGCGGAAACGCGTCCACGAAAGACACCCCTCTGGTGGTCAAGATCGGCTGGCTCTCGCGCTTCAACGACTCCAGTGACACTGGCACTCCGGACGGCAACCAGGCCGACGGAACGGCTTCGGTACAGATTGTCGTGGTTGTCTCGCCAGGAGTCGCCAATTGAAGACACGCCCGACACCCCATCGCTCGCCAAACCGTCGCAGCGGAGGTTTCACGCTGGTCGAACTGATGGTGACGCTCGTGATCAGCCTGCTCGTGCTGATGGCCGGCATCTCGTTCTACATGATGAGCCGCAGTAGCTACGAGACGATCAACGACAATGCCAATCTCGAGGAACGGGGCAATTTTGCCCTGTCCGTCATGATGCGACTCATGCGCCAGACCGCCTATGTTCCGGTGGTCAATGACACCGGCGGCATGATGTCCGTCGCCGACCCCATGATTGTCGGCCTCGACAACTGCGCAAATCCGAATGACAGCGAAACCCTGGCGTGCGGAGCCAGCCCGGGCATCAATGCCAGCGACGCCGTCATCATCAGGTATTTCGGTGTTGGTCAGCAGGCCAACACCACCAAGCCGGATGAATCCGTCGTCGACTGTTCGGGTCAGGGCGTTGCCGGATACACCGACATCGACAGCGCCGCCTCGCAGCGGGGCCTCTCGATTCTCTACATTGGCAACGGCGCCAATGGCAAGCCATCGCTGATGTGCAAGTACCGCGAACGTGCCGCGAGTGGCCAGGAAAGCGCCACCGTCTTCCAGACCCAGGAACTCGTTCCGGGCGTGGAGAACATGCAGTTGATCTATGGCATCAGCACCAATGGCGACGATGTGCCGGACAAGTACGCCGCTGCGTCGGCAATAAACGCCGACGACTGGCGCAACGTCAAGACCGTAAAGATCGCCCTGATTGTTCGTGCCGATTCCGCCAGCGCGGATGCCGGCGACCCGCCTACGATCTCGCTGTTTGGGCCCCTCTATAACGGGGATAACGGCACCTACACCCCCACAGTTGATGTCAAGTCGGCTCGCAAACTGTACTACGCGACCATCCAGATCCGGAACTATCAGACTTGCGGAGATCCGTCTTGCTCATGACAGCCCAATCTTCCCGGGTCCGCCGCACCCAGCATGCACGCGGTATTGCATTGATCACCGCGGTGATCATGCTGCTCGTCATCACCCTGCTTGCGTTAAGCGGCGCACGCCTTGCGCTGGACACGAAGCGATCCACGCGCAACCAGCGCGACTTTGAAATTGCCTATCAGGCAGCCGAGGCGGCACTGTACGACGCTGAAATTGACATCGCGCAGGCAACCAAGCGGTCGAGCATCTTTCTGCCGACCAGCACTGCAGGATTTCTATCCGGCGATTGCAACACCGGCATCACCATGCCCTCGGCGTTTCTTGGAATGTGCGATACGAGCGGTAACGCCGGAGAACCCGTCTGGAACACGATCGACTGGACAGCCTCGAGCGGTAACAAGACCGTGGAGTACGGCACGTTCACGGGCCGCTCTTTTCCGACCGGCACCGGGCTGACACCTGCGCGCAAGCCCCGGTACCTGATCGAGATCTTGCCGGACAACGCGAATGGCTCTTCGGCCAGCAGTCCAACGCCGCGCTACAAGTATCGCATCACCGCCATCGGCTTCGGTCCGAATGACACGACGCGTGCGATCGTGCAATCGGTCTACCGCAAGGCCGACTCCTGATTCCGAACCTTCGTCTGCCCCCCTCCATCCGGGAAAGCATTCATGAAGATCCAACACCGCCTGTTTGCCGCATGCGCCATGCTCTGGTGCACGCTCCTATCCGCTGCGACCGTTCCTACGGTATCCATTTCGAGCACGCCGCTCTATGGCCAGTCGCAGAACATTCACCCCAACCTGATGCTGACGCTGTCGGTGGAGTTTCCGACGACCGGCGCCGCATATCGTGGAACCTACGACAAGTCGCTAGGCTACGTTGGCTACTTCAACAATACGAAGTGCTATACGTACAATTCCACCAGCGGCTACTTCGCCATCTCCGGCGATGCCACGAGCGCTCACGAGTGCTCGGGCGCGTTCAGCGGCAACTTCATGAACTGGGCGTCGGCGTCGGCAATTGACGAACTGCGGCTGGCGATGACTGGCGGCGACCGCGTGATTGACACACGTACGCAGACCGTACTTCAGCGCGCACTGCTGCGCTCGGACTTTTTCAAGAGTGGCAGCTACTTCCCGCTCAAGAGCATCAATGGCAGCGGAACGACCAGCGCACCCAACAAGGTAACGCCGTTCAGCTATGGCACGCTGTACATGGCGTCCTGCGGCAACCACATCTTCTTTTCGGATGCCGACGATTCGAAGGCGAGCTGCTCGAGCCTGGGCAAATATGCGGACGTCACCAAGAACGGCGCCGTCACCGAGCGGCGCGGATACCGTGTACAGGTTCAGGTCTGCGACAGCAATGAATCCGCCACCCGTAGCGACCTCTGCTACAGCTATGACGGTACGAACTACAAGCCTGTTGGCCAGATGCAGCGCAACGCAGACCGCGTCCGCTTCGCGGCCTTCGGCTATCTGAATGACCCCACGAACAACACCAGCAACCCGCAGAACGAGCGGTACGGTGGCGTGCTTCGTGCGCCAATGAAGTATCTGGGCGACAACGCGGTCAACACCTCGCTGAATACGATCACCAATCCCACCAAGGAATGGGATTCCTATGGTGTACTGGTCGCAAATCCGCTCAATGATGCCTCAGGCAATAGCGGCGTGATCAACTACCTGAACAAGTTCGGCCGGACGCTGGTGACTGACCTGGGCAAGCCCACGGATAACCCCGTCGGCAACTATAAGCAGTACGATCCGCTCGGGGAGCTGTACTACGAGAGCATCCGCTATCTGCAGAACCATCCGAGTGGGCCCACTGCCGAGGCAATCAACAACGTCACGACAGCCTATGCCGACAACTTCGCGTACTACACGTCGTGGACCGATCCGCTGCTGAACAGCTGCCAGCGCAACTATGTGCTGACCATTGGCGATATCAATACCCACCAAGACCACTATATCCCCGGCAACTCGGTTTCGAACCAAGGTGACCCGGCGCGCGCCACCGACACCTGGAGCAACTTCAATGTCGTCGACTGGACCAACAAGGTCGGCGCGCTGGAGACCAATACGCCGGCCGCGGGCAACTCAAATCCGCTTGACTCGTCGTTCACGACGCTCGGTACCAAAAACCACCCGACATCGAACTGGTCGACCTACTACATGGCAGGCGTCGCCTACTGGGCGCACACGTCGCCGTTCCGTCCGACCATGCCTGATGCACGCGTCACAACGTTCGGCATCGACGTCAACGAAAACGGCAACGGCACGGTGGGTGCCACACAGCGCCAAAGCCAGATCTACCTGGCAGCCAAGTACGGTGGCTTCAAGGAAGAAACGACCGACGGCGGCAACAAGGACGGCAACCCGTTCAAAACGCTGGGTTCCGGTGGTACGGTGGTAACCAACAATACGGAATGGGAGGCTGCTCCGACCGGCTCCAACCTTCCGTCGAACTGGTTCCTGGCAAGCCAGCCCGCCCAGATGATCAGCGCGATCAAGCAGATCTTCACGCAGATTACGAGCTCTGCCGGCACGCTATCTGGCGTGGCGCTCAGCAGCACGCGGATTGTCGACAATGGCAACGTGTACACGCCTGGCTTCGACCAACAATGGAACGGCAAACTGACCGCCTATCCGCTGACCAAGGCATCTGACGGCTCGGTATCGATTTCGAACACGCAAGCGTGGGAAGCTGGCGCGAAGCTGACGACGCGTGCATTTGCTACCCGCTCCATTTTCACGCTGAACCCCACTACTGGTGCAGGTGCAACGTTCACGTGGGCCACGCTGGCCAAAACCCAGCAGGACGCACTGAACCTGAATCCGGGTACCGGCACCAGCGACGGACGCGGCCAGCTGCGCGTGGACTACCTGCGCGGCGATCGCAGCCAGGAAGCCGACAGCCAGGGCAGCAACGGCGGCATCTTCCGCGGGCGCAAGAGCGTGTTCGGCGACATCATCAATTCCGGCCCCGTCTACGTCGGCACCCCTTCTTCAGCGCGGACCGGCAGTGACTACAGCACCTTCCTCACAAAGTACCTGCTGCGCACGCCGATGGTCTATGTGGGAGCCAACGACGGGATGCTGCACGGTTTCGATGCCACCACCGGTGACGAGGTGTTCGCCTACGTTCCCAATGCGGTGACAGGCAATCTGAACCAGTTGACCTCGACCACATACAACCATCGAGCCTATGTGGATGCAACACCGGTATTTGCAGAGGCGCAGGTTAACGGCAACTGGAAGACGGTACTCACCGGCGGCTTCGGTGGTGGCGCACAGGGCATCTACGCGTTGGACATCACTGATCCGGACGGCAAGAAGAGTGGAGCCGCCTTCAATGGGTCCAACGTCCTGTGGGAATTTACGGACAAGGACGATGCCGACATGGGCAACGTCATGGGAACGCCGGTCATCGTCAAGCTACTGAGTGGGTATGACTCCAAGAAGCTCCCGGTCTACAAGTGGTACGTGGCGGTTGGCAACGGTCTGAACACCAATCAGGCCGATGGCTCCGCGAATACCAACGCACCGAGCGTCCTCTTCATCCTGTCGCTGGACAAGACTGCCGGTGCCGCATGGTCGCTAAACGGCAACTATTGGAAGATTGTCACGCCCTCCCCTTCCACCACCGCGCTTGCCAATGGCATGAGCACGCCCGCGCTGGTTAATCAGGCTAGCGGCGCCGCATTGGCAATGTACGCAGGAGACCTCCAGGGCAACCTGTGGAAGTTCAATTTCTCCGGTCTGCCTGAAACGTGGAACGCATCGGGCGCGCTGCCCGCCTTCGGCGGTACGCCGGGCAAACCGATGTTCGTGGCCACTTCGCCCAGCAATGGTCCACGCCAGCCGATTACGATGCAGCCGCAAGTGGTTTATGCCCCCGGCGGATATATGGTGCTCTTCGGCACCGGCAAATACTACGAGCTAGCAGATACCGCTGCATCCCAGACCCAGTCGTTTTACGGCATCTATGACGGTGGCGGTACGAACTACGTATCGGACCGCAGCAAGCTCAATCAGCAGAAGCTGAGCTTGATCGACAGTGGCAAGTCGATCCAGTACTCGGGCAGCACGGCGGCACCGGGCTACACGTCGCCACGCAAGCCGGGATGGGTCATGGATTTTCTGGATACATCCGAGCGGCAGATCACGGCAGCGGTCGTGTCGAACGGACTCGTGTACTTCAATTCGATCTATACCGCGACGGGTACCTGCGGAACGACCGGCGGCAGCCGCAGCTACGCGCTTAACTCGCTGACGGGGGCGCCTACGACGGGCATCTCCGGCTTCCAGTCAAGCACCGGCATGCTGGGTGCGCCATCGATCATCATCACCAACGTCACGGTCGGCGATCGGGACTCGGTCGGCGGCATACAGCAGACAACCCGGACCCAGGTAATTTCGTTCGGCACGTCAGGCGCCGCCACTACGATGCCTCCGACGGATACGAACAGCCGGCCGGGCCGCATGAGCTGGCGCGAAATCCGCAACTTCAAACTTGCGAACTGACCACAAAGGCTGCCATGAATCATTACATTCGACGACGCCAGCACGGCTTCACGCTTGCAGAATTGATGGTGACGGTGACCATCATTGCCATCCTGAGCGCGTTCGCCTACCCGTCTTACCAGGAGTTCATTCTCAAAGGGCGACGTACTGAAGCCAAGTCGGCGTTGATGGGGAACATGCAGTTGCTCGAGCGGCACTACTCGCAAGTCAATACCTACAACACGTCGAATGCTGATACTACGATCTGGGGTGGCTACAAGACTTACTCGGGTGACAATGATTCGGGAAGCAACTACACGATCCGCGCCGTGCGCTGCCCGAACGCCGCTACTGACGGACAATGCATCGAACTGCAAGCGCTGCCGAGACGGGCCGATGCCACGTGCGGGACGCTGGTGCTGAGGACCAATGGCCAGAAGGATAATATGGCCAACGGCAGTACCTATTCGCAGACAGCCAACTGCTGGTGATCGACATGCCGAAATCCCCCCTTCGTCACGCCAGCGGCTTCACATTGCTTGAGCTGATCACCACCCTGGCCGTGGGAATCGTGCTCGTCGGCATTGCCGTACCAAACATGTCCGCATTTATGCGTAGCAACCGCGTCATGACGGCGGCCGACAGCTTCAACTCGGCTGTCACGAAGGCGCGAGCCATTGCCGCGGCCACCAACAGCTACGTCACGGTGGCGCCGATCGGCGGTGACTGGCAAAAAGGATGGCAGGTCTTCAACGAACACGCGTCGCCAAACGGCGAGTTCGACTCGGCCAATGACAATCTGATTGTCGAGTACGAGAAGCTGCCGTCCGACGTGACGATTACCTCGGCCACAACTCCGCAGGATGTCGGCTACATTTCATTCTCGCCCGTAGGCTATTCACAGACGAGCGACAAAAAGCAGATGGCGATGTCCGTGGGGTTCACGATAGGCACCGCGAAACGAGTGGTGGAGATAAGTTTGCTGGGCCGTTCGCGTGTCTGCAATCCCGAAGTAAATGCCTCGACCTGCGCCATGCCCTGAAAGATCCGAAGAGGCGTCAAACGATTCCGATCGCCTCTCGGACACACATTGACGCAACACCGCAACGTCCAGACACGTTTTAACCTCCTTCCCGCCGCTATCGTGGCCATCCGTTCCCATCGAACCGATGAGCCATGTCTCCTGCAGTTTCCCCTTCGCCGTCTTGCCGTCCTGCTCTTGCCCGTGGTGCGCTACGCCGCCGGGCTGAGGGTGACGTCCTCATTGAAGCACTGATCTGCATCGCCATCGTCGGACTGGGCGCCTTGCCACTGGCAATGCTCGGCAGTGCCTGGCTGCGTTGGGGCGGGCAGCACGAGCGATTGAACGCCACGCTGTTGCTTGCCACGGAACAAGCCGAGGCCGGCCAGGATCACTGGGCACTGATCAGCGGCGATGGCGCGCGCGTCGCGCTGTGCGATGCCGTGCCTGTCGATCAGGGCTGCGTTCCGGGTCAACGCATCGCATTGGCCAGCCTGCCGCCTTTGCCATCCTCCGGGTCAGTCGCAGGGGCCATGCCCGTCGCACACATCGCGCTGTGGATGCAGCCATGACAAGACACTGTCGAAACCGGGGCTTCACGCTGGCCGGCATGATGGTCGGCGTCACGCTGGGGATGATCGCCACGTTTGCCGCGCTGGCCAGTCTCCAGGTCATGCGCAACGCCTATGCCAGCGTCGTTGACAGCGTGCTGATCGAGGAACGAGGGCAACGCGCGCTCGCCATACTGTCCCACGCGATACGGCAAGCTGGATGGATTCCGGGCATTGTCGCGCTGGCGCCTGCGCATCCGACGCCAGCTCCGCCCGTCGAAGGCCGTGACGATTGCGCGCAGCCACGGTTCCACACGCAAATGCAATGCACACGCGCCGGCGTGAACGGCAGCGATGCATTGATGACTCGCGTTTCGGGCAGCGGCGTCGCTGACGATCCAACCTTGCCGGATGGCACGATGGGCGACTGTGGCGGATACGCGCTGCCAGGCCGCGCGATACGGGTGGGCGACGATCCTCTGCCCTACCATGCGTCGGCCAATTTCTTTTATATCGGCACGGCCAGTGATGGTGTGCCGCAACTGCTGTGTCGCTATCCCAGTCGGCAGGGAAGCCGGGTCCAGCCGGATAGCCATACCGCCGGCACGTTGGTGCGCGGGGTAGAGACGATGCAGTTGCGCTATGGCGTGGACACAGACGACGACGGCAAGGTCGACCGCTTCGTGCCTGCAAGCGCCTGGAACATACAGGGCGCGGCCGGCTGGCATCGCGTGCGTGCCGTGCAAATAGCGCTGGTGGTGCGTGGAGATCGCCCGACAGTATCGCCAGCCGCCACGCAGCCACTCAAGCTATTTCCATCCGACGATACGGAGGCCGCCAGCGACACCTTCCAGCCGACCAAAAATCTGCGGCAGCGCCGCCGCGTGTTCGCCACCACCGTCCGTTTGCGCAACCCATCCCCATGCCGGGAGGCCATATGCTGAGGCCGCGCCAATGCACCGGCGCCGCGCTACTCGCCTTCATCGCGGTGCTCGCACTGTTGATGGGTGGAATCGGCGTAGCCGCGACGCATTTTCTGCTGTCGGGAAGACAACTAGTCAGCCAGCCGCTGGACCGCGAGATCGCCTTCCGCGCAGCCGAGGCGGCACTGCACGATGCCGAGGCGGATCTGCTCGCCGCCATCGCCACGGATAGCCCTAGGCTTACCGCATGGCCGGCGCCGGGCACATGCGCCGAAGCGGCGCAACGCGGTATCTGTATGGCAGACGGTGATCGCAGCGCATGGCGGGCATGGCTCGATGGCGCGACGGCTACCGACCTCGGCGTTGCACTAGGCACGTTCACCGGTGCGGCACTTCCCTTGCTGTCAGCCAGCACCATCGGCGCCACGGTGCTGCCCCGCTATCTGATCGAAATCCTCGACGAGACACCGGCGCCTGACATGTGGCCGCGCATGCGCATCGTGGCGCTCGGCATCGGCCGCGACGCCGACGTTCGGGTGCTGCTACAGACGGAGTTCCAGCCATGAGCCTAGAATTTTGTCAGCCGCTGGCTGCTGGGCATCGCGCTGTGGGTAATTGCGCTGGTGAATGCATCGGCCACGCCAGGCCAATTGCCACTGGGGTATCGAATCTCGGCCGGCGGATATCCGTGGACGGGGCAACTCCATGCGCTTGCGTTCCGGACAGCGGCCTTGTCGGCGCCGGCCGCGCTGACACAATGGAGTGCGGGCGATCAGCTCGACAGGCAGGACATTCATGCGCGGCGTCTTTACCTTGGAGGCGACCGTCTCGAACCGCTGCGCTGGGACGCCATCGACAACGACGCACGGGCCGAACTTGACGACGTCGAACCAACCGGCCTTGGCCAGGCGCGATTGGCTTGGCTACGCGGGGACCTTCGGGACCGGACACTCAGGCCGCGCGATACACGCCTGGGAAATGCCACCGGTGCGCGCGTGCATGTGGTGCCACCTCCTGCATGGCAGCCGATGCAGCCGGGTCATGCGGATTTTCGGCAGCGCCATATCAGGCGATCGACCACGGTCTGGCTCGGCACGCGCGACGGACTGCTGCATGGCTTCGATGCCGTCGGCGGTCAAGAACGCGTGGCTTACCTGCCACGTGCGATGCTGCGGGCCGCCGCCTCGCTCACCGCATCGGCTGGTACCGTGCCCGCTGCACCATGCCCGCACCCACTCAGCGTCGATGCCGATCCGTCCGGCACATGGCGCACGCTGCTGCTCTGCGGCATACCGGCACGCGACACGCCGACGTTCCGTCAGACCGGCGCGGTGTTCGCGCTGGACATCACCACGCCCGACGAGGCAACACCAATCGGCCTGCTTTGGGAAGTCACCGCCAGCAACGCGCTGCGGCTGTCGGGAAGCGGGCCGATCGATGCGGCCATGTGGATCGAGCGCGGCGTGCGCCGTTGGGCTGCGGTGGCCATCGTCTCGCCCGATCCCGCGTCCGGCCAACGCGCATCACTGGTATTGCTGCCGCTTGATCGACCTCCCCAAAGCTGGGGTGCCTCGACACCAGTCCAACGCATCCAACTACCCGAATCGGGTTGCGATGCGCCAACAACATCCACACAACTGATGGCGGCAACCGTCGGGAGAGCAGCCAGCGGCGTCGCGCGCGCGGCCTACGCCACGGACAGGGAAGGCAGGCTGTGGCGATTCGCACTCGACCACTTGTCCACCGGTGCCATCGCCACGCCTGCAACGTGCATGCATCGCCAGCGTCGCGTTTCAGGGGAGAGCACCGAGGCGCCGGTCGTGGTGCAAACGGGCCACGGGCCGCTTGTCGTCTTTGGCACCGGCAACGAATTGAGCGCGATACCGGATCGTGCGCGTCCGCTCGGCACACCGGTCCGCATCGAGTCGCTGCCCAAGGGCGACGGCGTCGTGCTCCGCATGGAACGGGGCGAAGCCGACGCAGCGGCAAATGGCTGGACGCTGACGCTGCCCCATACCGGCGAGCGCATCGAAAGACTCTACAGCGCCAGTCCCGCCCATCTCGGCTTTACAACCGTAGACGCCCAAGGACGACAGCGCAGCTATCTTGTCGATGCGGCCCGGGGCGAATCAGCAATCGAGTCCGATGCCAATGGCACGCCCACGCACGCAATTACCGGACTGCCGTGGGAAGGCAGCACCGGCACGCCGGTCGGGGTGACATCGACGATAGCCAGCGGCGGACCTACGACACCAGGGACACTGCTGCGCGATACGTTCGAACTTGGGCTCTGGGACGTACAGGGCGACACGGCCAAGCCGTTGCAGCAGGTGCGCTGGCAGCAGCGCCGCGGACGGCTGGGCTGGCGTGAACTGGTGAGGTCGCCACAATGATTGCGCGTGCTCCGCAGCCCCTCTTGCGCCGTATTGGCTTCAGCCTGTTGGAACTGCTGGTCGTGCTGATCATCGGAGCCATATTGACGATGCTGGCCGTGCCAGCCTGGCAGCGCCACGCCGAACGCGGCTGGCGGATGCAGGCGCGCGCCGAGCTGGTGTCCGCCATGCTCGCGCTTGAACGTCATGCGCTGGTCACGCTCTCATTCGCCGCAACGCCTGGCGCAAAGGAGCCGGCCGGTGAATGGCCGAGACCGGTACCGCCGCCACCGGCCCGTGCACACCACTGGCTGACGGCTACCAGTTGCGAAGGCATCGATCTGTCCCGCTGCGTGGAAGTGCGGGCAGCCCCGGTGCGACACGACACCCGATGCGGCACGCTTGCGTTGCGCAGCACCGGCGAGTGGCTCTCTCTGCCCGTGCCGGACGGCGACGCCATTCCGCTTCCGCCGGAGTGCTGACATGCCCATGCCACCCAAACGACCTTCGCAACATGGCCTGACGCTGACCGAACTACTGGTCTGCCTGACGGTATCGGCGTTGCTGGCCGTGGTCACCTGGCCCACGATCGGCGCGATCCTTGCCGAATATCATGCTGGCCAGGCCTCGGACCGGCTTGCCGCATCGCTGGCGCTCGCGCGCACCACCGCGTCCGCCCGGCGCGCGGAAGTGCGGCTTGGCCCGATCGACGGCACCAACACCCTGAACCGAGGCTGGCAACTGACCGTCATGAGCGGCGGCTCCGACGACACGGCACCGCCTTTTCTGGTCGTCCCGCTACAAGAGCGCTGCCTGAGCATCGTGTTGCGCGCGCCGGGCGGCGTTGCATCCCGGCAAAGCCTGCGTTTGACAGCTGTGGGATACTCACGGTCTGAGCGTGGCGGCTTTCTTGCAGCCACATTCCAGGTGCGCTGTCACAACGCGCAGCGCCAGGTCCGGCTGGGCGCGCAGGGGCGCATCCGGATCTGCCGGCCGGGCGCCGATGCCGATTGCGACTGACGATGCGGCAGGCCCTGTCCGACACCCCGCTTTCCCGCTTACCGGACGCACGTTTGACCGGACGTACTCTTTCAGGCCCGACTCGCCATACCATGTTCTCCGATTCCGACCACACCGCAATGGAGCAGGCCCTCGCACTCGCCGCGCGGGGCATGTTCACCACCACGCCAAACCCGCGCGTCGGTTGTGTCCTGATGAAGGACGGACAGGTCATTGGTCAGGGCTACACACAGCCGGCCGGCCAGGATCATGCGGAGATCCAGGCCATGAAGGATGCCATTGCAAACGGGCACGATCCCGCTGGCGCCACGGCCTATGTCACGCTGGAGCCATGCAGTCATTTCGGCCGAACCCCGCCGTGCGCCGACGCGCTGGTACGTGCCCGCATCGCGCGCGTGGTGGCCGCGATGGAAGATCCGAATCCGAGCGTGTCGGGCCGGGGCCTGCAGCGGCTACGTGACGCCGGCATCGACGTGCGTTGCGGCCTGCTCGAAAAAGAAGCGCGTGACCTCAACATCGGCTTTATCTCGCGCATGACACGCGGCTTGCCCTGGGTGCGCGTCAAGGTGGCCGCGTCGCTCGATGGAGGCACGGCCTTGCACGATGGCACGAGCCAGTGGATTACCGGCCAGGCCGCACGCGACGATGGCCACGCCTGGCGCGCCCGTGCATGCGCCATCCTGACCGGCATCGGCACGGTCCGTGACGACAACCCTGCGCTGACCGTACGCGCCGTCGCCACCCCGCGCCAGCCGCAGCGCGTACTGGTGGATTCGAGGCTCGAAGTATCGCTGGACGCGCAGATCCTGCATCGGGATACGGGTGACTTCGCCAAACCGGTGCTGGTGTTCTGCGCCGTCGAGGACAAGGCCCGCCAACGCGCACTGGAAGATCGCGGCGCGGAAGTCGTGGTCCTGCCCAACCGCCACGGCAAGGTGGAGCTGCGCCGCATGCTCGAAGCGCTGGGCCAGCGTGGCATCAATGAACTGCATGTGGAAGCTGGCTACAAGCTCAATGGATCGCTGATCCGCGAGGGCTGTGCCGATGAATTGCTGGTCTATATGGCGCCGCGCCTGCTGGGCGATGCTCAGGGCATGTTCAACCTGCCGCCGCTGGCGAAACTGGAGGACGCAGTGCCGTTCCGCTGGCACGAGGTGCGGCAGATCGGAGACGACCTGCGTCTTATTGCGCGCCGGGCCGACAGCAAGGACTGAGCACGGGGCCGGGACTCGAATCCGGACTCGACACGAACCAACGCATTTATACGCATTCAGATAGAGGCAAGCATGTTTACAGGCATTGTGGCGGCAGTGGGCCGCATCGAAACCATTTCTTCGCTCGGCGACACAAACGCCGGTGTGCGCCTGCGCGTGGCTGCCGGTGACCTGGATCTGTCCGACGTCGGCATTGGAGACAGCATCGCTATCCAGGGTGCCTGCATGACCGTGGTGACGCTGGAAGCCGGCCACTTCGACGTGGACGTCTCGCGCGAATCGCTGGACAAGACCGTCGGCCTGGACCAGCCTGGCCGCGTCAACCTGGAAAAGGCCCTGCGACTGGCTGACCGCCTGGGCGGCCACCTGGTCTCCGGCCATGTCGATGGTCTTGGCGAAGTGGTTCGCTTTGCGCCGGTTGGCGAGTCGCACGAGCTGCGCATTCGCGCCCCGCGCGAGCTGGGCCGCTACCTGGCATACAAGGGTTCGGTGGTCGTCAACGGCGTGTCGCTGACCGTGAACACCGTCAGCGACGAAGCCGATGGCTGCGTATTCTCGATCAACCTGATTCCGCACACGGTGGAAGTGACCACGCTCAACGAACTGGCCGCCGGCAAGCGCGTGAATCTGGAGATCGACCTGATCGCGCGGTACGTGGAACGGATGCTGTCGGCATCCAGCGACGCTACGGCACGCTAAGCGCGTCGCACCCTAAGCCCCATCGCATTTGCGGTGGGGCTTAGGCCATCGCCTGCTTCGGCGGCGCGAATCACTCGTCGCCCTTCGCCCCGACGGTCTCCGTGACCTTGCGCGTGGCAATCCATTCGCCGATGGCCAGCATGACGGGCCGCTCGCGGCCCACGAAGCCGTGCTGCGAGAACGCCTCGCACGGTTCGCCACGCACGCCCTTCGCACCTTCCACCGTGATCAGCGGAATGTTGCCTCGGCGCGCGGCAATACTGCGATATTGCGTAAGCGGACACGGATCGTCGTGATGATGGACGAACAGTTGGTCCACTCGCGCGGCCGACCAATCGAATTCCCACATCGCCAGTCCGTGCACCGGACCCCGGCCCCGGCCAGCGCGGGGATCGGTGAAGGTTGAGGAGTGGATCGCGCCATCGATCCGGCCATCGAGCTTGCGCGCCAGGAATGCGCTCGACACCGTGCCATAGCTCGTACCGATCAGATAGATTCTGGCGACGCCCTGGTCGGCCTTGAGCTTGTCGATGACCGCACCGATATCGGCGGCATGCTGGTCCGACGTACGGTAGCTGTCATCACAGTTCGTCCAGCGATCCTTGGGGCAATCGACCAGGACTGTCATGACGCTGTCGCTCACCAGATGCCGGCGTGCGCGGACCAGGAAGTTGCCACGCAACTGGTACTCGGGCGCACCGCCGGCTTGCTGCTCGACTCTCAGTACGCCGGGATATCCGGGAAACAGCAACACGGCAGTGGTGGGTTTCGACCCCGGCTTCTTGCTGACCACAAGATTGAGTTCCGTGCCACGCGGCAAGCTGACCGTGGTGACGCCTTCCTCCAGCGCGACCTCCTGCGCGGAAGCCGCCAGGCCCAGACAGAGCCCGACAATCGCCAGGGCAATTCGTGCGAATCGCGGCATGGTATCCCCTCCTCTTGTTTTCCCGTCGGCCAATACAAGGCAAACGGCCTCCGGAGAGAATACCGGAGGCCGTTTGCGCCGGGAAACGCTTTCCCCGGCTTACACCTTGATATCGATGTTGTTACCGAGGTGCGGCGGGTTGCTGCCGCTCGAAACGGCCGGAGCCGCCTCGAGCAACTGGGCCACGCCTTGCGCCTGCAGATTCAGCGTCTTGCGCAGCATCAGCAGTGCTACCGGGTCGCTGCCAGCATCGGCCACGCCCAGCGAACTGACGAGTGAAGTCACCATATGGTTTGCCTGACAAGTTGATGAAGAATGCGGCCCCACGGCAGGTACTTCAATGCCATGTCTCCGCATCCATGTTGTCGGCAGCCACTGGCAAGAGCTTGAGCCGGCACTTCGGCTCAGGCATCGGCCGCGGAGAACCTCGGAGCCCCCGTGACGTCGAGTGTGCCGTCTTCACGTTCGACAAACAGGCCGCGCGCCACGTTGTGCGGATGATTGGCGGCTTCGGCAATGCTGAGCACCGGCGCATAGCAGACGTCGGTGCCACCCAGCAGCTTGTCCCAGTGTGCGCGCGGCTGGCCAAGGAACAAGTCCGTGAACCGTTGCTTCAAGGCTGGCCACGTTGCATGGTCGTACTGGCTGCCGGGATCGACGTCTTGCAGGCCAAGCTTTTCCAGTAGCAGCGCGTAGAACTGCGGCTCCAGTGCGCCAATCGTGATGAAACCGCCGTCAGCACAGGCATAGACGTCGTAAAACGGTGACTGATGGAACGGACTCGGTTCGTCCCCATCGAGCTGGCCGTTGTTCCGCACCCATAGCGCGATGCTGCCGAGCATGGCCACCATGTCGACGATCGCGCCATCCACCACGCGCCCGCGACCCGTGGCGCGGGCGTCGAGCATCGCGCAGACCATGCCAAATGCCAGACCCAGGGCGCCGCCGGCATCGCCCAGCACCGTAGGCGGCGTGATTGGCGCCTGCCCAGGCCGCGCCGAGAGCGACAGCATGCCTGTCAGCGCCACATAGTTGAGATCGTGGCCGGCCGTCTGCGCGAGCGGCCCGGTCTGACCCCAGCCGGTCATGCGGCCGTAGACCAGCCTCGGATTGTGCGCGGCGCATTCGGCCGGCCCCAGCCTCAGCCGCTCCATCACACCCGGCCGGTTACCCTCGATCAGGCCGTCGGCCGCGCCAACCAGGCGAACCGCCTCGGCCAGGTCGTCGGGCTGCTTGAGGTCCAGCATCACGATCCGCTTGCCGCGCCGCAGCGGGCTCGGCTTTTCCCCGCCCAGCTGCTCGGCCACCGCCCCCCGCTGGCGCCGGGCGACGACGGTCACCTCCGCGCCCATGTCGGCCAGCATCCGGCCGGCAAGCGGCCCCGGGCCGAGGCCTTCGAACTCGATGATGCGAATACCCTGCAGTGGTGGCTTCATGCGATGTCTCCCAGCTTTCCCGGCGGACGGCCGTGCGATCCTGACGATATGCCCCTTCATACACTTTCACGCAACCCGGACCAACCCGATCCCCGGGATGGGCGCATCGGCCAGCCCCCGGAACGGGGCGCCCAGGGACGGCTTGGCGTACAATAGCGGCCTTGATTTCGCCGGTATCGCGGCATCCGCCCCGGCCCTGCCCTGCCCGCCTGATTGCTCGCATCCGCACCCCGCCCGCCACTGAACGCCGTTCCAAGCCATGACTATCGCCCGTACTGAAGACATCATTGCCGACATTCGCGCCGGCCGCATGGTCATCCTCGTTGACGAGGAAGATCGCGAGAACGAAGGCGACCTGGTCCTGGCGGCCGACTTCGTGACGCCGGAGGCCATCAATTTCATGGCCAAGTACGGTCGTGGCCTGATCTGCCTGACGCTGACGGCGGAACGCTGCCGCCAGCTGGAGCTGTATCCGATGGTGTCGCGCAACGGCACCGTGCACGGCACGAACTTCACGGTGTCGATCGAGGCCGCCGAGGGCGTGACCACCGGCATCTCGGCCGCTGACCGCTCGCGCACCGTGCAGGCCGCCGTGGCCAAGGATGCCAAGGCGACGGACCTCGTGCAGCCCGGCCATATCTTCCCGCTGACGGCGCAGCCCGGCGGCGTGCTGATCCGCGCCGGCCATACGGAAGCGGGCTGCGACCTGGGCGCGCTGGCCGGCCTGACCCCGGCGGCGGTGATCTGCGAAATCATGAAGGATGACGGCACGATGGCGCGTCTGCCGGACCTGATCGAATTCGCCCGCGAGCACGACCTCAAGATTGGCACCATCGCCGACCTGATCCACTATCGCAGCCGCACCGAAAGCATCATCGAGCGGATGGGCGAGCGCGACATGCAGACGCCGTGGGGCAAGTTCCGCAGCGTGATGTACCGCGACAAGGCATCGGGCCGCGCCCACCTGGCCTTCGTCAAGGGACAGCCGCATCCGGAGAGGGAAACGCTGGTGCGCGTCCACGAGCCGCTGTCGGTGCTGGACCTGCTGGAAGCCAGCCGCACCACGCACTCCTGGAGCCTGCCGGCCGCGCTGGAAGTGCTGCACGGCGCCGAGCACGGCGTGATGGTGCTGCTGAACTGCGGCGATGCTCCCGAGCAGCTGTTCGAACAGTTTGCCGCGCTGGACACGCCGCAGGACCGCCCGCGCCGCAAGCCGGACCTGCGCACCTACGGGGTGGGCGCCCAGATCCTGCGCGATGTGGGCGTGGGCAAGATGCGCGTGCTGGGCTCGCCGGGCAAGATGCCGAGCATGACCGGTTACGATCTGGAAATCGTCGGCTGCCAGCCCATGCAAGGCGAGCCGAGCTGCGATTGAACGAAGCACCCGCCTGCCGTACGGAATTACGTGACATCGGCCGATTCCGCCGATGTCTGACCGAAACAATGGAGAACTGACAATGGATCACGGCTTCTACGAGAGCAACCTCGACGGTGAAGGCCTGCGCATTGGTATTGTGCAAGCCCGTTTCAACGAGCCCGTCTGCGACGAACTGCGCGAAGCCTGCACGGCCGAGCTGGAAAAGCTGGGCGTCGAAGGCGAAGACACGCTGCTGGTCACCGTGCCTGGTGCACTCGAAGTGCCTCTGGCCCTGCAGAAGATGGCCGAAAGCGGCCAGTTCGACGCGCTGATCGCGCTGGGCGCCGTGGTGCGCGGCGAGACCTACCACTTCGAGCTGGTCTCGAACGAATCGGGCGCCGGCATCACGCGCGTGGGCCTGGATTTCAATGTGCCGATCGCCAACGGCATCCTGACCGTCGACACCGACGCGCAGGCCCATGCCCGCACCCGCGAGAAGGGCCGCGACTGCGCCCGTACCGCCGTGGAAATGGCCAACCTCGTGGTAGCGCTGGATTCGCTGCGCGAGCACGATGGCGAAGATGAAGAAGACGAGGAAGATGATGAGTAATACTCCCGACAACGGCGACGCGAACGACGTTAGCGGCAAGCCGGCCGGCGCGAAGCAACGCACCGAACCCAAAGCGCCGCCCAAAAGCGCCCGCCGCCGCTCCCGGGAACTGGCCCTGCAGGGCCTGTACCAGTGGCTGCTGAATCGCAACGATATCGGTGCGATCCAGGCCCACCTGCATGACGCGCAAGGCTTCAACAAGGCCGACCGTGAACATTTCGACGCGCTGCTGGGTGGCGCCGTGCGCGAGGAATCGCGCCTGACCGCCGCGTTCGAGCCGTTCCTGGACCGTACCGTCGACGAACTGTCGCCCGTGGAGCGCGCAGCGCTGCTGGTCGGCAGCTATGAGCTGGTGCATTGCCTGGACATTCCGTACAAGGTCGTGATCAACGAAGCCGTGGAACTGACCAAGACCTTCGGCGGCGTGGAAGGCTACAAGTACGTGAATGGCGTGCTCGACAAGCTGGCCGCCCAGGTACGCGCTGCCGAGGTGGCGGCCCGCCGCTGAACGTTAGCCTTGATATTTATTGCGTTCCGACCGATGGCATCCCATGATGCCTTATGGCCGGCATGACACCCGCCCTGGCGGGTGTTTTTGTTTGAACCGCTGTTCTTTCAACCCTTTGTCATGGACCTTCAGCGCATCGCCACCGCATCCCGACTTGCCAATATCGAAGCCTTCCACGTCATGGAACTGGCCAAGCAGGCCGCGGACCTGGAACGTGCCGGCCGGCATATCATCCACATGGGTATCGGGGAGCCTGATTTCACGGCTGCGGCACCGGTCATCCACGCGGCCGAAGTCGCCATGCGGCGCGGCGTCACGCAATACACGGGCGCCCTGGGCATCCACGCGCTGCGCGAGGCGATTGCCGGCTACTACAAGACCGCGTACGGGCTCGATATTCCCGAGCGCCGCGTGATCGTCACGGCCGGCGCCTCCGGCGCGCTGCTGCTAGCCTGCGCGGTGCTGGTGGAAATCGGCGCCGAAGTGCTGATGCCGGACCCGAGCTATCCCTGCAACCGGCATTTCGTTGCGGCCTTCGACGGCCACGCCAAGATGATCCCGAGCGGCCCGGCCGAGCGCTTCCAGCTGACGGCCGCCCAGGTGGCCGCCAATTGGGGGGAGAAGACGCGCGGCGTGCTGCTTGCCTCGCCGTCGAATCCGACTGGCACGTCGATCCTGCCGGATGAACTGAAGGCGATCCTGGCCGAGGTGCGCGAGCGCCGCGGCTTTGCCATCCTCGACGAGATCTACCAGGGACTGTCGTACGACGCCCCGCCCGTGTCGGCGCTGGCGCTCGACGACAACGTGATCACCGTCAACAGTTTCTCAAAGTACTTCAACATGACCGGCTGGCGGCTAGGCTGGCTCGTGGTGCCCGACGCGCTGGTGCCAGCGTTCGAGAAGGTGGCGCAGAACCTGTTCATCTGCGCGTCGGCCGTGGCCCAACATGCGGCCGTGGCATGCTTCTCGCCCGAGGCACTGGCCATTTACGACGAGCGCAAGGCCGAATTCCACCGTCGCCGCGATGCGATCCTGCCCGCGCTCGAAGCGCTGGGGCTGCGCGTGCCCGTCAAACCCGATGGCGCGTTCTATGTCTATGCCGATTGCCGCCACGTGAACCACCCGGCCGCGGGCGACGCCGACAAACTGACACAGGCCATCCTGCACGATGCCGGCGTGGTGATGGTGCCGGGCACGGACTTCGGCCCGCATACGGCGCGCGATTACATTCGCATCTCGTACGCGACGTCGATGGCCAACATCGAGGAAGCAATGGACCGCATGCACCATTTCCTGCGCTGACACCTGACGCCCGATACCCGACGTCCACGGCGCGACAAAAAAGAAAGGCACCCCGAGGGGTGCCTTTCTTTTTGCAGGATCAGACCGACCGGAAGGTCAGGCCGCCTGCGCGGTATTGCCCGACGCTTCCAGCTTTTCGCCGTTCTGGTGATGCTCGGCCTGCGTCTTGGCATCGCCAGCCGCCTTGGCCGTCGCGGTGTCATTGCCGGACAGACCCAGCAGCGCACGCAGACGCGCCCGCTCGGCCAGCACCTTGGCGCCGTAGCCGCCATCGGTATTGGTCGTGGCGCCGACGTAGTACTTCAGCCCGCCTTCGATCGAACCGGCACGGGCGATGCAGTCCTTCAGCACCAGCGCACCGATCTTGATGTTGGCGTACGGATTCAGCGCAGCGGTCACGCCGCCGACGGCTTCGTACTTGTCCTGGTGGACCTTGGTCATGACCTGCATCAGCCCCTGCGCACCGACGCCGCTTTCGGCGTACGGATTGAAGCTGGACTCGATGGCAATCACGCCCAAAATCAGCAGCGGATCGATGCCGACCTCGCGGCCCGTCATATAGGCTGCCTTGACCAGTTGCGCGGTCGCCTGCGTCGCCACGCGGTACTTGCGGGCGATGTAGTCGGCCACGGCAGCCTGCTCACGTGCGGAGCCGAGCGCGCTCGTGTTGCGCGCGTCCAGCGCCACGCGCTGCACCGGAATCTGGGCGGCCAGGTGCGCTACCGAAGGAACCTTGCCCGCTGGGGTCTGGCTCCATTCGTCAACACCCGACACAGTCGGCAGGCCCTTGCTCTTTGCAGGAGCAGTAGCCAGCAGACGCGCCGCGGCCGCATCAGCGGACATCGCCGGTACCGCGGCACTCACCGTGTTTGCAGCTTCGGCGTTGGCCACGGCGGCGTCCACCAGCACGGCAGGCGCTTCATTGCCTGCCAGCGCGCCGGCAAGCGACGTCCGCCATTGCTGGCTGACAGTCAGAGTGACCGCAGCGGCCACCGACAACACCCCGAGACTGTTCAGGGTGTACTTCAAAGTTGTGCGGCCGCCGCGCAGCAACGCGCGACCTGCCACCGGATGGGCCAGGCGCACTTGCAGTGCACGGCTCACACCGGGTACCGGCTGTCTGAAGCGGACCTGCAATGCCCGCCCGATGCCGGGAAGATGAAGGGTTTTCCAACCGCTCATTCTTACCTCCATCCGTCGCCCGCTGCGCGCGCCTGACAACTGCGCTTGCCCGATCTCAACGTATTCAAGTAAGGATGCTGCGCCACCTAGCAGGGGTGTCCAGCATCTGTTGGCGGGCGCTCCCCATGCGCCCAACGAGAAACAGGGTACAGCTTGGGGAGCCGCACCCTGCCACTAAATACTCAATACGACCCCGGCCTCCCGCCAGGGGACTGCGCACCGGGCTCCTCCCTGGGGCCGCTTGGTGGCAATCGATGGGGCAAATTGACATTGCTTTTTTCGCTAACACCCTCTTGACACCAGGCGCAAAGCTATGTTGCAACGCAACACCCCATAGAGCAGACCGGATTGTAGGAACGCTTTTATAACCCGTCAAGAATAAGAAACCAAAAACTTCCTACTTTTAGAAATATGTAACAAGGCCTTTTACGGCACCTCCAGACTGGGTACTCCCCCCCAATCGCAAGCCCTACCTAGGCTGGCAATTGTCTGGACAAAGGCCGCAGCTCGTAAATTACTTACAATTTCGCTATACAACGCTAGTGCGATTTTTTTGCGCCTTTGAGGTGGCGTGTGTATCGTCACACACATCGCTGCGACGTGCCCCGAAATGGCGCGGCGCCACATTCCCGAACCGAATTCACCATGCAATACAAAGATTTACGCGATTTCATCGGCCAGCTGGAGCAGCGCGGCGACCTCAGACGCGTGACCACCCCGGTATCGCCAAACCTGGAAATGACCGAGATCTGCGACCGCCTCTTGCGCGCCGACGGCCCGGCAGTCGTTTTCGAACAGCCGCGTCGTGACGATGGTGGTATCTATAAAGTGCCTGTTCTGGCAAATCTGTTCGGGACGACACAAAGAGTGGCACTCGGCATGGGTGCGGCAACGCTGGAGGATCTGCGCGATATCGGCCGCGTGCTCTCGGCCCTCAAGGAGCCGGAGCCGCCACGCGGACTGCGTGAAGCAGGCAAGCTGTTTACGTTGGCGAAGTCCGTATGGGACATGGCGCCGAAACGAGTCAGCAGCCCGGCCTGCCAGGAAGTCGTTTGGGAAGGTAACGATGTCGACCTGGCGCGCCTGCCGATCCAGACCTGCTGGCCCGGCGACGCCGCGCCGCTCATCACCTGGGGCCTGGTCGTGACCAAGGGCCCGCACAAGAAACGACAGAATCTTGGGATCTACCGTCAGCAGGTCATCAGCCGCAACCAGGTGATCATGCGATGGCTCGCCCATCGTGGCGGCGCGCTGGACTTCCGCGAGCACGCGCTGGCCAACCCCGGCAAGCCGTTCCCGATCGCGGTGGCACTGGGCGCCGACCCGGCCACTATCCTGGGCGCGGTGACGCCGGTGCCCGATACGCTTTCCGAATACCAGTTTGCCGGCCTGCTGCGCGGCAGTCGTACCGCGCTGGCCAGCTGCATCACGCCCACGCTCTCCGAACTGTCGGTGCCGGCGTCGGCCGAATTCGTACTCGAAGGCCATATCCAGCCGGACCCGAACCATCCTTCCGGCTATCAGCACGCGCTGGAAGGCCCCTATGGCGACCACACCGGCTACTACAACGAGCAGGACTGGTTTCCGGTGTTTACGATCGACCGCATCACGATGCGGCGCGATCCGATCTATCACTCGACCTATACCGGCAAGCCGCCCGACGAGCCCGCGGTGCTGGGCGTGGCGTTGAACGAAGTATTCGTGCCGCTTCTGCAAAAGCAGTTTCCGGAAATCACTGACTTCTATCTACCGCCCGAGGGCTGCAGCTACCGCATGGCGGTCGTGCGGATGAAGAAGCAGTACGCCGGCCACGCCAAGCGCGTGATGTTCGGCGTCTGGAGCTTCCTGCGCCAGTTCATGTACACCAAGTTCATCATCGTGGTGGACGACGACATCGATGCCCGCGACTGGAAGGAAGTGATCTGGGCCATCACCACGCGCGTGGACCCGAGCCGGGACACCGTGATGGTCGACAACACACCGATCGACTACCTGGACTTCGCTTCGCCGGTGTCGGGCCTGGGGTCGAAGATGGGCATCGACGCCACCGACAAGTGGCCTGGTGAAACCACCCGCGAGTGGGGCACGCCAATCAAGATGGACCCGGCCGTGAAGACGCGCGTCGACGAGATCTGGGGCACGCTGTTCGAATCCGGCAAGTAGCCCCGGGCGCGCAATTGGATGGTCCGCTATCATTTGCGGACCGCCAATCACTCTAATGGCCTGCGTCAGACAGGCCGCGGAGGAGACAAATGACCCTTGCAGGGACGCTGATGTGGACGCCCTCGGCGGCGTTCGCCGAGAGCAGCCAGCTGGCTGCCTTCATGACCTGGCTGCGCCGCGAGCGCGCGCTCGACTTCGACGACTACGCCAGCCTTTGGCAGTGGTCGGTCGCTGATATCGAAGCTTTCTGGCAGGCCATCGTCGATTATTTCGACGTTCGCTTCGACACGCCAGCCAAGACCGTGCTGACCCGGCACATCATGCCCGGCGCACGCTGGTTCGAAGGTGCCACGCTCAATTACGTCCAGCAGGTGTTCCGCCACGCCGGCACAGGTCAGGCCCGCGCCCGCACAGCCATCCGCCATGCCGGCGAAGCGCAGCCGCTTGCCGATATCAGCTGGGGCGAACTCGAAAGCCAGGTGGCGTCGATGGCGCATGCGCTGCGGCAGATGGGCGTGACCCGCGGCGACCGCGTGGCCGGCTACCTGCCTAACATTCCCGCCACCGTCGTCGCGTTCCTGGCCACCGCCAGCGTCGGAGCGATCTGGTCGGGCTGCGCGCCAGATATGGGCCAGGTGGCCGTGATCGACCGCTTCCGGCAAATCGAGCCCAAGGTGCTGGTCGCCGTCGACGGGTATCACTACGGCGGTAAGGCCTATGATCGCGCGCCGGTGATTGCCGATCTCGTGGCCGCCCTGCCCTCGCTGACCGATATCGTGATCGTGCCCGCCATCGGCAGCCATGTCGAAGTGGATGCCCGCCTGCGGCGCCACGCGTGGACCGAAGTGCTCGCCCACGATGTGCCGCTGGTGGCGGAACCGGTACCGTTCGATCATCCGCTGTGGATCGTCTATTCCTCGGGCACAACGGGCATGCCGAAGCCGATCGTGCACGGTCACGGCGGCATAGTCATCGAGCAACTTAAGCTCATGGCGTTCCACAACAACCTGGACACCGACGACGTCTTCCACTGGTACAGCAGCAGCGGCTGGATCATGTGGAATGCACAGGTGGCCGGCCTGCTGCTTGGCACCACCATCGCGCTGTATGACGGCAACCCGGCCTGGCCCGATGCCGGCGTGCTCTGGCGCTTTGTCGACAACGCACGGGTGACGATGTTCGGGGCCGGTGCCGCATTCTTCACCAACTGCATGAAGGCCGGGATTGAGCCGGCGCAGATTGCCGACGTGTCCCGGTTGCGCGGCATCGGCTCGACCGGCTCGCCGCTATCCGAAGACGCCTACGCCTGGATCTACGGCCACGTGCGTGACGATGTATGGCTGGCGCCGATGTCGGGCGGCACCGACTTTGCCGGATCGTTCGTGGCGGGCTGCCCGATTCTGCCGGTCCATGCCGGCGAGATGCAATGCCGCTGCCTGGGTGCGAAGGTGGAAGCATTCGACGATAGCGGCCGCGCATTGATCGACGAAGTGGGTGAGCTGGTCTGCACCGAGCCGATGCCATCGATGCCGCTATTCCTGTGGGGCGACACCGACGGCAAGCGCTACCGCGACAGCTATTTCGACGTCTACCCGAATGCCTGGCGCCACGGCGACTGGATACGCATCACGCCGCGTGGCGGCGCGATCATCTATGGGCGCTCGGATGCCACGATCAACCGTCACGGCATCCGTATGGGCACCAGCGAGCTATATCGCGTAGTGGAAGAGCTGCCCGAAGTGCTCGACAGCATGGTGGTCGACCTCGAATACCTGGGCCGCGAATCGTATATGCCGCTGTTCGTGGTGCTGCGCGAAGGCATCGCGCTGGACGAAGCACTGCGCGATACCATGCGCGCACGCATCCGCACGGCATTGTCGTCGCGCCATGTGCCGAACGAAATCGTGCAGGTGCCTGGCGTCCCGCGCACGCTCTCGGGCAAGAAGATGGAAGTCCCAATCAAGAAGCTGCTGCTGGGCCACTCGCCGGACAAGATCGCCAATCCCGACGCCATGAGCAATCCCGATTGCATGGCCTGGTACGTGGCCTATGCGGCGGATTACCTGGCGCGCCAGCCTCGCGTGGCGTGACTGGCGCGCGCATGACGACGTGGGGTGTCAGAACTCCACGTCGAGTTCGCTGATCTCGTCGGGCTCCTCGCGCGCGGCGGCGATCCATTCCTGCATTTCCGGCATGGCCAGGATCGTCTTGCAGAATTCCACCAGTTGCGGCTCAAGCTTCACGCCATAGGTCACAAAGCGCGTGACCACTGGCGCATACATCGCATCGGCCACGGTGCGGTGCTCGCCGAACAGGTAGGGTCCGCCGTAGCGGGCCAGGCAATCGTCCCAGATCGCGGTGATCCGGTCGATATCCGCCTGCGCCCGGGACCAGACCTTGAGGCCGGGAAAATGGCCCTTCAGATTCATCGGTAGCGCCGCGCGCATCGCGGCAAAGCCGGAATGCATCTCTCCGCAGATGGCCCGGCAATGAGCGCGTGCCGCAAGATCCTCGGGCAACAGTTTCGCCTTGGGCCGAATTTCATTGAGATATTCGGCAATCGCCAGCGTGTCCCATACGATCGCGCCCTGATGGCGCAGACACGGCACTAGAATCGATGGCGATAGCAGCAGGATTTCCGCGCGCACCGCCGGATCATCCGGCGGCACCAATACCTCTTCGAACTCCAGCCCGGCAAAGCGCGCCAACAGCCAGCCGCGCAACGACCACGATGAATACGTCTTGCTGCTGATGGTCAGGGTTGTCTTGGCCATCGTGCCTCCTCCGCCCCCCCGGGCGTGATGTCCGCTTGCAGTATCGGCGGCGCGGACGCGTTTCGCCAGTGTGCACCCCAGCGGTGCGCGAACGCCCGCGCCGGCACCAGCCCGAAGCCACCCGTGACGTGCCACCTGACCGCCACGCGATGGCGACGCCACTCGTGCACCGTGCGTGTTCCGCCGCACGCAACGGTCAACACGATCCGCAACCTGCATGCCAACATACATGACGATGGCACATATATTGCGGCGCAAAAGATCGCAATAGCGAGGGGACCGAGCCATGCTTTACCAGGCCTACCAGACGTACGCAGACATGATGCAGCCGGCATGCTCGCTGGCCGACATCACGGCCACGCTGCTGGCCACATGGCAGCAAGCGGGACGATGCGAGCCACTACGCGCGGCGCGCGCCGCCTGCGAAGTATTGGCGCTGGCCCGACTCACTCACTATCGCCCGCCATTCGGCATCCACAGCGTACGCATCCGCGGAGAATCCGTACCGGTTGTGGAAGAGGTAATCGCCCGCACGCCGTTCTGCACGCTGCTACGCTTTCGCCGCGAAGGCGTGCCGCAACAGCCACGTGTGCTGCTGGTGGCGCCGATGTCAGGGCATTTCGCCACATTGTTGCGCGGCACCGTGGAAACCATGCTCCGCGACCATGACGTCTACATTACGGACTGGCACAACCCGCGCGACATTCCGCTCGCATGCGGCCGCTTTGGCTTCGATGAATTCGTACAGCACCTGATCACGTTCCTGCATGCGCTGGGTGGCAACACGCATTTGGTGGCCGTGTGTCAACCCACCGTGGCGGCGCTGGCCGCCGCGGCGTTGATGGCCGAGGATGGCGACCCGATGCAGCCGCCGAGCCTGACACTGATGGCCGGCCCCATCGACGCGCGCGTGAATCCGACCAGAGTCAACGAGCTGGCCACGAGCCGTCCCATCGAATGGTTCGAAGACACCCTGATCGGTTTTGTACCGCTGCGGTTTGCCGGTGCCATGCGGCGCGTATATCCGGGCTTCGTGCAACTGATCGCGTTCATGAGCATGAACCGCGAGCGGCATGAGCAAGCCCTGCGCGACCTGTACGAACTGCGCGCACGCGGAGAGCACGACAAGGCCGATGCCATCCAGGCGTTCTACACCGAGTACTTCGCCACGATGGATCTGACCGCGGAGTTCTACCTCGAAACGGTCAGCCTGGTGTTCCAGCGATTCCTACTTGCACAAGGATTGCTCGACGTTGGCGGCCGCCGCGTCTCGGCCCGGGCCATCCGCCGCAGCGCCCTGCTCACCATCGAGGGCGAGCACGACGATATCTGCGCCATCGGACAGACGATGGCCGCGCAAGACCTGTGCAGCAGCGTGCGTCCGTACATGCGCATGCATCATATCCAGACCGGCGTTGGCCACTACGGCGTGTTCAACGGCAAGCGCTGGGACACGCAGGTGTATCCGCTGGTGCGCGAAACCATCTACATGAGCGACGAGATCCACAGATAAGGTCCGCCGACGATAGCCGAAGATGCGCTACGCTTCGGCTTTCAGATCAACAGACGGCTACGATGACCACGACAGCGCGCTTCCAGGGCCAAGACCTGCTTCGCGTCGGCCAGGACGACAACTATCTGCTGCTGGCACCCGAGCATGGCGGGCGGCTCGTGCGATGGGTGTATCGAGACCAGGACGTTCTCTATTGGCCCGACGATGCTGACTGGACCCGCATCGCCAAGGTGCGCGGCGGCAATCCGTTGCTGTTCCCGTTCATCGGCCGGCATTTCGTTGACGGCGAAGCCGGAAAATGGCGCGATCGCGCGGGTACCGTTCATGACTTTCCGCAGCACGGATTCGCACGCGACCTGCCCTTCGATATTGCCGAGCGATCCGATACCGCCGTGAGCCTGTGCCTGACTTCGTCCGATGCCACGCGTACTGGCTACCCGTTCGACTTCGCCTTCACCGCCACCTATTGCGTGAAGCCCGACGGCATCGAGGTCACGCTACGCACGCGCAACACCGGCAGCGCGCCCCTGCCCTACTACGCCGGGCATCATTTCTACTTCGCCTTGCCGCACCACTCGCGCGGACAGGCTCGCCTTGCCATGCCGGCGGCCGCCCGCGTGCGCCAGCATGGCGATGGCAGTCTGACCGTCCCCGAGCCGGGCGAACCCGACTACCGCCTTGACGATCCGCGCTTGCAGGACACCTTCCACGTGTTGAGCAACCGCGCCGGAACTGTCCAGCTCGAACTGCCTGCGCGAACCATCGACATCACACTCGATGCCACGCCCGAGACGCCCTGGTATGCGGTCACGACGTGGACCGAGCGGGAAGATTCGGATTTCTATTGCGTCGAACCGTGGCTTGGCCTGCCAAACGCCATCCATCATGGCGCGGGCTTGCGATGGCTGGCTGGCGGGGCCGAAGAATCGGCGACTTGCCGGCTGACTGTGCGATAGCGATAGCGGCAGCGCATTCGCCTGCTGCAGGAGGCGTGCGTTATTTCGGCAGGCGCTCGAAATCGAGTCCGCCGATCAGCACGGTGGGGTCGGCCTGCGTACGCGAATTGAAATCGATCTTGCGCGGCTCCTGCCAGGCGCCGAGTTTGGCGGCCAACGCTTCAAGATACTCCGCAAAACGCGCGTCACCGCCGTCCGCGAACAGTCGATCGACTTCGATGCTGTCCCACGACAGCGTGATATCGACCGGATGCGAGTACCGGCCGCCGCTCGGCCGTGCTGACGCCCATACGCGCAGGCGCGCGGGCTGGTCCGACACCGCCGGCAGGATATCCGTATGCAGCGTGCCGCGGGATATCTGCTGCACACGTTCGGCGATGCGGGGCAGGAGTTCGGTGTTGAAGCGGTGGGTGGTGAGGGGCACGGGCAATTCGGCATCAAGGGCCGCTATTTTGTTGATCCAGTCTGTGACCTTCGAAATGGCTCCAAAGGCTTCCGCTGACTTCGACTCACCGACCCGGCGCCGGGATGGCAAGCATGCCATTTTGGACCAGAAAATAGTCAGGGCAATAGCGAGTTTCTTGCCGCTCGATGCAAGAAGGCCTGACAAGGCACCCTGACGGAAGCCTGGAAGCGAGGGCGCTGGCCACCATGCTACAATCCGCCCCCAGTAAGCCGTAGCGGGCGTCGTATAATGGCCATTACCTTAGCTTCCCAAGCTAAAGACGTGGGTTCGATTCCCATCGCCCGCTCCACCCCATATCTGACAAGCCGCCCTGGCACCCGGTCGACGGATGATCGGTAGTCCGCCCGGCGGTTTTTTGTTGCCATGCTTCCCCAAGACACGAACACTGACACGCTGCCGGGCGACGATGCCGACGGCGCCAGCGCACACCCTGCAGACGCTGACCAGGCAAACGCCCAACCCGGCGACGAAGTTGCGCATCCGCGCCGAATCCGCTCGTTCGTGCGACGTGCCGGACGAACGTCCACGGGGCAGCAGCGCGCCATTGACGACCTTGGCCCCCGCTTCATCGTGCCCTACCAGACCGAACCGTTGGACTGGGCTGCGACGTTCGGACGCCAGGCGCCGTCGATCCTGGAAATCGGCTTTGGCATGGGCGAGACCAGCGCGCACATCGCCAAGCTGCGCCCCGAGGACAACTTCCTGGGTTGCGAGGTGCATGAGCCAGGTGTCGGCGCGTTGCTGAAACTGATTGGCGAAAATGATCTGCAGAACGTGCGGATCATGAATCACGATGCGGTCGAGGTCATTGCGAACATGCTGACCGAGAACTCGCTCGATGGCGTGCATATCTTTTTCCCCGATCCGTGGCACAAGAAGCGCCATAACAAGCGCCGCCTGGTGCAAGCCCCGCTGGTAAAGGTGCTGGCCGGCCGCCTGAAGCCTGGTGGCTATTTCCACTGCGCGACAGATTGGGAAGAGTATGCGCACCAGATGGTGGAGGTGCTGTCCGGTGAAGCGGCACTGGAAAATACATCGCAGGCGCCGGGAGGCTTTGCCGAGCGGCCCGAATACCGCCCCGTGACCAAATTCGAGAAGCGCGGCTTGCGGCTAGGTCACGGTGTGTGGGACGTTGTGTTTCGGAAGAAGCAGTAGGATTTGTTTTTTGCGTTTTTTGCTCCCCGCCTCCGGTGCGAGAGGGGAGCAAAAAACTATCAGGCGTGCCAGGACACGATACCCGTCCACGCCGTCAGCAGCACGATAATCCCGAAGGCAATCCGGTACCACGCAAACGGTTTGAAATCGTGCGTGGCCACGAAGCGCAGCAGCCAGCGAACGCACAGGAAGGCCGACAGGAACGCAAATACGAAGCCGACGGCGAAAATACCCAGGTCATCGGCCGACAGCAGCGCTCTCGCCTTGTAGAGTTCGTAGACCGTGGCGCCGAAGATCACCGGAATCGCCAGGAAGAACGAAAACTCCGTGGCCACCTGACGCGACAGGCCGAACAGCATGCCGCCGATAATCGTGGCGCCCGAGCGCGAGGTGCCCGGTACCAGCGCAAAACACTGGGCGAGTCCCACCTTTACGGCATCGCGCCAGGTCAGATCGTCGATCGACTCGATACGCGGCGCGCCAGCCTTGGCGGCTTCCAGCAGCGCATTGCCCTGCGGATGCGAAACCGTACCCCGACGAGCCTCGCGCCATTCGGCCCACAAAATCACAACGCCGCCGACGATAAAGGCCATCGCCACCGAGATCGGGCTGAACAGATGGGCCTTGATCCATTTGCCGAACACAAGGGCCAGCACGATGGCCGGCAATGTGGCAACGATCACGTTGATGGCAAAGCGTTGCTGTTTCGGGTCCGACGCCAGGCCGCCCAGCGCCGCGCCGATGCGCCGACGAAACTCCCAGCAGACCGCGAGGATCGCGCCAAACTGGATCACGATCTCGAAGATCTTGCCCTTCTCGTCATTGAAATCCAGAAGCTGCCCGGCAAGGATCAGATGGCCGGTGCTGGAAATGGGGAGAAACTCCGTCAGTCCTTCGACGATGCCGAGAATGACGGCTTTGAGAGCAAGTGCAATATCCATGTGGACTCAAAAAGGTGGGCGCAAAGGCGGTTGATCCGCCTGCCATGCCGAGTGGCTTGGCATTATTGTTGATCTGGATTTACGGCCGATTAATCTTGACGTTGATACCGTCGGGCAGGACGGTGATTGTACCCGGCTCCACACTGGTGCCAGCCAGCCGCAACTGTTCCGGCTTGAACGTGTAAAGCGGATAGTCCTGCAGCAATTGTTCGGACAGAATCCCGCCCAGCGCATTCAACTGGCGCGCAAACTGTCCCGGCAAACCCTGCACGTCGAACTGCTTGACTTCGGGGTCCTGCAGGACGAGCGAATGGGTCGGTTGGTCGTAGCGCAGGGCGCTGTCCAGCGCAAAGCGTCCCGTCAGCGGCTGGCGGAAAAACAGGCGATTGTCGATCGTAGCGTCAAAACTCACGAGCACGCGGTTCCGTGTCGAGTCGAGCGCCAGCTGCGGATTAGCCAGCTGGATGTCGAACACTTCCATATAGCGCTTGTTGAACGGGAATTTCCGCGCCAGTGCGTCCTGCAACTGGCTTTGCGAAAACGTGTATTCGCTGCGGAATACGCTACAGCCCGCCAGCCAGCCCGTGGCGGCCAGCACGGCCATGCCGGTAGCTGCCAGCCAGCGCCGGCGCGTCATCGCGATCATGCATGCTCTCCATCAAACAGTACCGTCAGGCCGCCCGCGCATCCGGCGCCGTGGCCTGCTCCAGCCGGGTCAGCCAAAGCATGGCCGATTCCCGCGAATCCCCGCACATCTCGGCCGACGGCCGCAGACCACCGCAGAATCCTGGCCGCTCCGGCTGCCCGAACACTGCGCAGCGCATATCCGGCAGCAGTTGCGCGCATCGCTGCCCGGCCGCCTTGCCATCCGGCATGCCGGGCAAGGCCGACGTGATGGACGGTGCGATACAGCAGGCGCCGCAGCCGGCACGGCAGATGGATTCAGACTGACAGGACATGGTGAAGGTTCAGCGGCAGATGCCGACAATACACGGGGGCGGCATATACGCTGCCGAGCCGCCATTGTGCCTGACGCTGTTCCTTCGACCTGCAACAAAGGGCAACATGAGCGTTATGATGCACTTTTGCAGCTCGTCGCACGCCGCTTGACCGGGCAAGACCGGTCCTCTACATTACTGACCGACAAGTTATTAATATGCGACGCACCGTCCATGCGATCGCCTGTCCCGTGACTCCTGCCCTGCCCAAGAAAGATCCCGACACCCGCCGCTGGAGCCGCCGCAAGGCCGCGCGCCCGCAGGAACTGGTGGCGGCCGCGCTGACACTGTTCGTCGAGCGCGGCTATGCGACCACGCGGCTGGAAGACGTCGCCGCGGCGGCGGGCGTGTCCAAGGGTACTGTCTATCTGTACTTCGCCAACAAGGAAGAGCTGTTCAAGACCGTGGTCCGCGAGAACATGGTGCCGGCGCTGGCGAAGGGCACCGAAGTCGTCGACACCTTCGAAGGCTCCACGCCCGAACTGCTGCGTGAGCTGCTGCTGGGCTGGTGGGGCCTGATTGGCGCCACGCCCGTGGCCGGGCTGACCAAGCTGATCATTGCCGAATCAGGCAACTTCCCCGATATCGCACAGTTCTACCAGGACGAAGTCATGGGGCCCGGCGATGAACTCTTCGCCCGTGTGCTGGCCCGTGGTGTGGCGCGAGGCGAATTCCGCCAGGCGCCGCCCAACCCGACCACGACCCTGCTTTGCGCGCCGCTGGTGTTCCTGATGCTATGGCGCAGTGCTTTCAGCCAGGTGAACGTGCCGGTCGTCGACCCCGATGCCTTTATCGACCAGTTGTTGCAGGTGCTGCTGTTCGGGTTGACCACCGGCGTTGCGCGCGATACCCCGCTGCCCGCGCCGCAAGGTCCGTTCGTCTGGGAACGGATCCGCGACGAGTTGATGGCCGAGCGCGCCGCCGCCCAAACGGACCAAACGGACCAAACGGACCAAACGGAGCCAACGGAGCAGACCGACCAATCGGCCCGGGAAGACGACGTTCAGGCTACCCGGACATGAAGACACCCCGCCCCGCGTACCGGTCCGCGTGCCCCGGCGCAACGATAACGGTTTGTAAACATGCCAGGCCGATTCGCGGAGGTAAAATAGCGGGCTTTTGCGTAACATCCCGACGCGCGGCGGTGACAAGCCCGGTCGGGACCTGGAATACCCGGCATCAACCGAAATAACAGCGCTGACGGCAAGGTGGATACCCCGGCCGGCGGCGCACCCCGCAAGCTTCTGGAAGGAAAGGCAAGATGGATCTCGAAAAAGCCCGATTCAACATGATCGAACAGCAAATCCGCCCGTGGGACGTGCTGGACCAGGAAATCCTGGACCTGCTGGCCGTGGTCAAGCGTGAGGCGTTCGTGCCGCAGGCGTACGCCGGACTGGCATTCGTCGACATGGAGATTCCGCTGCCGGGCGGCGAGAACATGATGCCGCCGCGCGTGGAAGCCCGCATCCTGCAGGACCTGAACGTGCGCAAGCATGAAAACGTGCTGGAAATCGGCGCCGGTTCCGGCTACATGGCCGCGCTGCTGGCCAACCGTGGCCGTCACGTGCTGACCGTCGACATCCGCCCGGAACTGGTCTCGCTGGCCCGCCAGAACCTGGCCAACGCCGGCGTGACCAACGCCGAAGTGGCGGAAGGCAATGCCGCCGACGGCTGGGCCGTGGCCGCACCGTACGACGTGATCTGCATTTCGGCTTCGGTGCCGGAGATTCCGCAGTCGATCCTTTCGCAACTCAAGGTGGGCGGCCGTATCGCCGCCATCGTGGGTTCGGCACCCGTGATGGAAGCCCGCATCGTGACGCGCGTATCCGAGACCGAGTACCAGGTGGTCAACCTGTTCGAGACGCTGGCCAAGCCGCTGCAAGGCGCCACCCAGCCGTCGCGCTTCAAGTTCTGATCCGGAGCCAGCCATGCAGGTGATTACCGCCCCCGAACTGGCGCAGTGGCTGGCCGATGCCAGCCGCGCCAAGCCCGTGCTGCTGGACGTGCGTGAGGACCTGGAAGTCCGCACGGCCGCGATGCCGGGCATCACGCATATTCCGATGGGCCAGATTCCGGCCCGCCTGAACGATATCGACGAAGACGCCGAGATCGTCTGCATCTGCCACCACGGTGCGCGCAGCATGCAGGTGGCCAGCTTTCTGGAGCGCCAGGGCTATGCCAAGGTCTACAACCTGACCGGCGGCATCCATGCCTGGTCGACCCAGGTTGATCCGTCCGTTCCGCAATACTGATTCGGACCCGGTCCTGACCCTCGCGTCAGGACCGCTCCTCCGCGCAATACCCCGGCCGTACCGCAGTCCTCGCAGCATCCGCAATACCCGCAGCACCTCGCCCCTAGCCGTACCACCCGTCGACTTGAACCGAACGTTGGCCGCGCGCACCGCAGGCCGAGCTGGAGATGTCATGAGTTTTGCGCTTTCCGCCGTGTCCGTTGCGGCCAGGAAACCCCTGGTGCTCGCGGCTGCCCTGCTCACCTGGCTGCACATGCCGTCCGCGCTGGCGGCGGACCTGCTGCAGGTGTACCGCGACGCGCAAGCCAACGACGCCCAGTTCGCCAGTGCACGCTCGCAACTGCTGGCCACGCGCGAGAAGCTGCCGCAGGGCCGCTCGGGGTTGTTGCCGCAAATCGCTGGCACGGCCGGAGCGCAGCGGACGATGGCCGACTACAGCTCGCCGGTGGACGTCACCCGCTATTTCAACGCCAACACCTGGGCCTTGCAGCTGACGCAGCCGCTGTTCCGCTGGGATCGCTGGGAAACATACAAACAGGGCGAGCTGGCCGCGATGGCCGGTGAGGTTTCGTTCCAGCAGGCACAGCTCGACCTGATTACGCGCGCGTCGCAGGCCTATTTCGACGTGCTGGCCGCGCAGGACAATCTTTACCTGGCCGGCGCCCAGAAGAAGGCGATCGGCGAACAGCTCGAACAAGCCAAGCGCAATTTCGAGGTGGGAACCGCCACGATTACCGACGCCAACGATGCGCAGGCCCGCTATGACTTGGCCACGTCGACGGAAATCGCCGCGCAAAGCGCGTTGGAAGTTACCCGCGCCACACTGCAGCAGATCACCGGCAAACCCGTCGACGAACTGATGGGATTGCGTCCCGAGGCACAGATCCCCGGTCCGCTGCCGGCCGACGTGAACGCCTGGGCCTCGCAGGCGGAGCAGAGCAATCCGCAGGTCAGCCTGGCCAACTACAACCTCGAAACGGCGCAGCGCGAAACCAACAAGGCCAAGGCTGGGCATCTGCCTTCCGTGGACCTGGTCGCGTCATACGGCTACACCAATGCACAGGGCACGGCCACGCAGCTCAGCAACATCGGCAGCCGGTACAACTCCGGCGTGGTGGGCGTGCAGCTCAATATTCCGATCTTTACCGGCGGCCTGACCCAGTCCCGTGTGCGCGAAACACTGGCACTGGCGGACAAGGCAGCCAGCGACCTCGAATTCGCGCGCCGCACCGCCGCGCAACAGGCGCGACAGACCTACTCCGGTGTGTTCAACGGCCTGGCCCAGGTCAAGGCCCTGGAAGCGGCCGAACGCTCCGCGCAGAGCGCGGTGGAGTCGAACCAGCTCGGTTACGAGGTGGGCGTGCGAATCAATATCGACGTGCTCAACGCCGAGGCGCAGTTGTTCTCCACACGTCGGGACCTGGCCAAAGCCCGGTACGACACCATCATGAACGGCATGCGGTTGAAGGCATCGACCGGCACGCTGGCCGAAGACGATGTGGTGCGGATCAACACGCTGCTGACGTCGATGCCGGGAGCGATGTACAAACTCCCGGAAAAAGCCCGCCTTGGCGCGGCACCCGCACGGACGCCGGCGCGTGGCACCGGTAGCCGCCGCGAGAGCATGGCCCCGGGCGTCGCGCCGCGTTCGTAGCCGAGGCGCCCCGCGGGCTCGGTACTAGCCGGGGCGGCGGCGCTCCACGACTTCCAGAAGCTGCCACCGAATGGCCGAGGCATCGGCCGGCGGGTTCGGCACCTGATACTCGCGCACGCGAAGCTTGTAGCTGACGCCCGACTCGAATTCCAGGCCCTCGATTGGCCCGTACCAGAGCTGCCACGGTGCGTCGGGCGATTCGCGCCAGCGGTAGCACTGCAGCTTGCCGACGCCCGTGCATTCCACGCGCTGGGAATCGATATAGACGATTTTTTCCCGACCACCGGTGCTGCCCGTCGCCGGATCGACCTTGTCACCGCGCTGGCCCACGCCTTCGCGCTCCACGAACTGCAGCAGCTCGCCATCGGCCGTCTTCCAGACGACCTGCCGGCCTGTCGTGCCCGCCGACGGTTGCGTGCCCACCGTCGTGAACGGCGACTGCATGGCCTTCAACAGCGCCGATTCCACTTCCATGCGTGTACCGGGACACGCCATGCGCGTGCCGGCCACGCGGTCGAACCGGATACCCGTGGTGGTCTTGCCATAACCGCCAGTGAAGCGGTTGCAGCCGCTGGTACCGCTGACAGTGCCTTGCGACGAATCGATCCCGTCGCTGAAATTGAAGATGATCGGCTCGCCGTTGTCGCCGTGCGGGATATCGCGCAACGTCCCATCGGCGCGCTGCCAGCGCACCAGTTCCCAACGGCTGGGGCCGCTGGAGCGCGTTTCGTTGAGGGCGGGGCTGGCCGAAGTATTGTCGGGCATGGGGCCGGTGGCGCAGGCGGATATGACAGATACAGTCGCACAGGCCATCAGGGTAGCAACTGCACGAAAAAACGGACGACTCGGCATGGGGGCTCCTCGGCTTATCTGGAAGCGTCTTCGTTGTCCTGCCGCCCTGCCCTCTCCCCGGCCGCCACCCGCACGCGAGAGAACGGCAACCGGCGGCAAGGGAGCGCAAGCGGCACAAAGACCACTACCGCATCAGTCTAGCCGCCGGAAAACGATTTGTATGTCAGCGCAACACTGGCGCGAGCGCGCCGAGTGTCCGGGCCGTCGCACCGCGATGCAGGCCCGCAAACGTCAGCGCATTGGCGCGCATCTCAGCCAGCCGCTTTTCATCGTCCAGCACGCCCGCCGCCGCCGCCATCAATTCATCGGCATTAGCCACGCGCAGGCAAGCACCTGCTGCGATAGCGTCTTCCGTGGCCTGGGCGAAGTTGAACGTATGCAGCCCCATCAGCACGGGCGTGCCCACCGCGCAGGCTTCGATCAGGTTCTGGCCGCCAAGCGGGATCAGGCTCCCGCCGATATAGGCCATGTCCGAAGCCGCGTAGTACATCGCCATCTCGCCCATCGAATCGCCAAGCACGATGTCGGCGGTGATCGGTGCAGCCATCTGTTCGATGTCCAGCGCGCTGCGGCGCTGCACCGTGAATCCGGCACGCGTCGCCATCGCGGCAACCTCTTCAAACCGTTGCGGATGTCGCGGCACCAGCAGCAACGCGGGACGCACGGCACCTGGCCAGCGCGAGAACGCCTCCAGGATCAGCGGTTCCTCGCCCTCGCGCGTGCTGGCCGCGGCCAGCACCTGCCCGCCGCCAAACGCACGCCGCAGCAGCTCGCCACGCGCCATGCCCGCTTCCGGCGGCTGCATGTCGAACTTCAGGTTGCCGGTGATCTGCACCGCCTTCACGCCGAGCGCGCGGTAGCGCTCCGCATCGCCGGGGGTCTGTGCAAGCACCATCGTGAAATCGTTGTACAGCGCCGCCGCTGCCCCGCCGAAACGCGCGGTACGCCGATAGCTGCGCGGCGACAGGCGCGCATTGACCAGGAACAGCGGCACGCCCGCGCGCCGCGTCACATGGACGAGATTCGGCCACACCTCCGTTTCCATGATCAAGCCAGCGTCGGGGCGGAAGTGCGACAGAAAACGACGCACCATGTACGGCACGTCATACGGCAGATAGCACTGCTGCACGCGCGGATTAGCGCCGTAGAGTTGCGCGCCGGTCTGGCGGCCGGTCGGCGTCATATGCGTGAGCAGCAGCCGATGTTGCGGATAGGCGGCCAGCAAGGCGTCGATCAACGGTTGCGCGGCGCGCGTTTCGCCCACGGATACCGCATGCACCCACAGCCAGGGGCCATCGGACGGCAGATCGCCATATTGCCCCAGGCGCTCGCTCACGTGCTGGATGTAGCCCGGCTCCTTGCGCGACCGCCAGGCAAGGCGCAGCAGCGCCAGTGGCAGGATCACCAGCCACAGCAAGGTATAAATGATTCGAAGCATCAGATGCTGACTCCGCGCACGCGCCGTGCGGCGGCATAGACTTCATCGACGTTGGGCACGATGCCGTCGTCGCCCACATTGGCGATGCGATCCGACCAGTAGCCCTCGGTCTTCCAGCGCCACGTGGCCGTATAGATCTCGACGGTCGGCTTGCACAGCGCGGCCGCGATATGGACCAGGCCTGTATCGACGCCGATCACAATCTCGGCCCGGTTGATCAGTCCGAAACCCTGCATGACCGAGAAGCGCGGCAGCACCTGCGCCCCAGGCATGCCCGCGGCCAGCGCCTGGGCATCGCGCTTTTCGGATTCGCTGCCCCACGGCAGCAGCACGCTCAGCCCTTCCGCGTGGAGCTTCTGGCCCAGTGCATGCCAGCTCTCGACCGGCCAGCGCTTTTTTGCGCCGGCCGTGGCATGGAAGCACACCGCAAATCGTTCGGGCAGACCGGCCCAGAGCGGATCGTCCACGTGCAACGTGTTGGCCGCGGGGCCGAAGAATCGCGGCGGCTCCGGTGGCGTCATGCCAGTCAGCGCCGCGCCCAGCAGCCGCGAGCGTTGCACGGAATGCGTCTGGCGTGGCACCTTGACAGGATTCGTATAGAACAGCCGCGCCGCGGGCTCGTAACCCGAGCCTTGCGTGGCATTGCCCAGGCCGATCACCGGTGCATTCACGGTACGCGCTGCCGTGCGCGCGACGATGGCCGTCTTGAGCAGGCCCTGCGTTTCCAGCACGGCATCGTAGGCCTGTTCCCGGATGGCCGCGCGCAGCGCGCCCACCTCGGCCCACGTTTCACCCTGCCAGAAGCGTTTGCGCCAGCGGCGCAGTGCAAACGGAATCACGCGGCGCACTTCGGGCAGCAGCTTCACCAGGTCGACGTAGCCTTCTTCCACCACCCAGTCGATCTCGGCATCGGGCCAGCGCGCGCGCAGGTCATGCACCAACGGCATGTTGTGCACGACATCGCCCAGCGACGACACCTTGACGATCAGGATGCGCGGCCGCGCCGGCATGGCAAACGACGCCACCGCCGCCTGGGGCTGCGGTGGTGTCACGGCAGATGGCTGCGCGGTTTCAGAACGGGAGCTTTGCATCCGGCTTTTCTGCGAGGATCACGCGCTTGAACTCGGCCTGGATGCGCGCCAGTGCGGCATCGTTGTCGGCCTCGAAGCGCATCACCACGACGGGCGTGGTGTTCGACGGACGAGCCAGGCCAAAGCCATCGGGATACTCGACACGCACGCCATCGATCGTGATCACTTCCCTTGCGCCCTCGAACTTTGCATTCGCGCGGATCTTGTCGAGCAGCGTGAATGCTTCGCCTTCAGCCACCTTCAGCTGCAACTCGGGCGTGCAGGTGGAGTTCGGCAGCGCGTTCAGCACGGCGCTCGGGTCGGCGTGGCGCGAGAGGATTTCCAGCAGCCGCGCGCCCGTGTACAGGCCATCGTCAAAGCCGTACCAGCGGTCCTTGAAGAACACGTGGCCGCTCATCTCGCCGGCGATCGGCGCACCCGTTTCCTTGAGCTTGGCCTTGACCAGCGAATGGCCGGTCTTCCACATCAGCGGCTCGCCGCCATGCTCGCGGATCCACGGTGCCAGCTTGCCCGTGCATTTCACGTCGTAGATGACCTGCTGGCCGGGGTTGCGCGACAGAATTTCTTCGGCAAACAGCATCAGCTGGCGGTCCGGGAAGATGACCTCGCCATCCTTGGTCACCACGCCCAGACGATCGCCATCGCCGTCAAACGCCAGGCCCAGCTCGCAGTCGGTTTCGCGCAGGCACTTCATCAGGTCCTGCAGGTTTTCCACATGCGCGGGGTCCGGATGGTGGTTCGGGAAATGGCCGTCCACGTCGCAGAACAGTTCGACGACTTCGCAACCAAGCCCACGGAACAGGTCGCCGACGAACGCGCCAGCCACGCCGTTGCCGGCGTCGAGCGCGATCTTCATCGGGCGCGCCAGCTTGACGTCGCCAAGGATGCGATCGAGGTATTGCTGACGGACGTCCACGAGCTTGTAGCTGCCGCCGCCCTTCGTGAAGTTGCCGGCGTCGATGCGTTGGCGCAGGGCCTGAATCTGGTCCCCATAGATGGCCTTGCCAGCCAGGACCATCTTGAAACCGTTGTAGTCGGGCGGATTGTGGCTGCCCGTGACCATGATGCCGGACGTGGCGCGATGGCCGTCCAGTTCGATATTGGTGCCGAAATACACCATCGGCGTGGCAACCATGCCGAGATCGATCACATCGAGGCCGGCGGCCCGCAGGCCTTCGACCAGTCCACCCAGCAAATCGGGGCCGGACAGGCGGCCATCGCGGCCCACCACAACGGCTTTCTCGCCAAGTTCAACGGCAGCCGATCCGAAGGAAAGGCCGATGTAACGGGCCACTTCCGGGGTCAGCGTCTTGCCGACGATGCCGCGGATGTCATAGGCCTTGAAGATGGAGGGTTCAATTTGCATGAGCATTCCGTTGATTGAACGCGGGTTCACCACGGACGGTGAACCAGTGCAGTTTCGATAACAGGGCAGCATTGTGCCGGATTGTGAGGTCACGGTAACCACCAGCCGAGGCCAAGCCCCACCCAGCCGTGTCGTTTGCTGGCGCCATGCCGCACTTTGGCGCACATTCTTGGAATGTCCCGCCAGTGGCGCAGTTATAATCGGGCGCCGCAACAAAAAGCCCGATTCCCGGCCTCGATGGCCGGCACGGTCATGTTCCGCGCCCAAATTGCGCCCAATTATGCACCGCCGCCCAGCCGCCTTTAGCCATCATACCTGTAGGCCTGTCGTGACAGCGCCCCCTGCCAACTAATTGGCAGCCTGCATATCGGTGACCCTGGTCAATGGCAACCTGGATGGACGGCGGACGTATGGCTAAAACCGCGAATGACGAAAACCAATAGTATTCCCCGCTCGACACCAGCCGTGCGCGCCCGCGGATCCGAAGTCATCCGGCGTGCCAGCCGGATGGTCGGTTGGTCGCTGCTCGGCCTGGTCTTGCTGGGCCTGTTCACATTTGCCGTGGAAGTCTTGCGCCAGAAAACTGGCCTGGTCACGGGGCTGTTCACCGGCACGCTGCTATGGTCCGGCGCCGCCTACGTGTGCGCTTTCGCCTTGACGCTCCGGTCGTTGCACCTGCCCGCCGCCGAAGGCAATAGCGTGGTGGGGCTATCGGTCACCCTTTCGTTCGTTGCCATGCTGCTGGCGTTTGCCATCCTCCGGGTGGAATACTCGCGCGTGGCGTTGCTGCTGAGCTATTTCGGCACGCTGGCCTGGGCGTGGTTCGGATATCGCCTGTTTGTCCGCAACTATGTGCCGGTGTTCGGATACTTCGACCCGGCCGCGCTTGCCCAGCTCGAGACCATCCTGAGCATGCCCGGCGCGACTGCGCCCAGCGCGCACCACATCGAGCAGATCCACTCGCTAAAAGAGGCCACCGGCTGCGACGCGCTGATCGTGGACCGCAATGCCACGGCCGACCCCGAGCGCACCCGCTCGCTGTCGCAACTGAAGCTGACCCATGTCCGGATGTACTCGGTCGAGCGCATCGGAGAAATGCTGACTGGCCGCGTCGGCCTGGCGCATATCGACGAAAACTTCCTGGACGACTATGCCAAGCACTACTTCTACGGGTACTTCAAGCGCCTGCTCGATATCCTTGCCGCGCTGTGCCTTGCGCCCGTGGCCCTGCCGCTGAGCGTGTTCGTTGCGCTGGCGGTGCGGATTGAATCCACCGGGCCGGCCGTGTTCCGGCAGGCGCGGGTGGGTCTGTTCGGTCGTCCGTTCGTGATGCTGAAGTTCCGCAGTATGACCACCGAGGCCGACGCCCCCGCCCAGTTCGCCACGAAGCAGGACCCGCGTGTCACGCGCGTGGGCCGCATCATCCGCAAGTACCGCCTGGATGAAATTCCACAGCTCTGGAACGTACTCAAGGGTGATATGAGTCTGATCGGGCCGCGCCCGGAGCAGGTTCCGATGGTGGACCAGTTCTCGCACAGTATTCCCTACTATCCCTATCGGCATCTGGTACGTCCCGGCCTGTCGGGATGGGCACAGGTTCAGCAGGGCTACGTGGGTACCCATGAGGAAACCGTCACCAAGCTGAGCTACGACCTGTACTACGTGAAGCACTGCTCGTTCGCACTGGATCTGCTGATCGCGATGAAGACCCTGCGGACCCTCCTTACCGGCTACGGTGCACGTTGAACACACACGCATTGCCCTGCGCTGACAGGCCCCTGCGTATTCTCCTGATCACCACCGGTCTGCGCATGGGCGGGGCCGAACAGCAGGTGGCCGCGCTGGCACGCGAATTCCTCGCGCGCGGCAACCGCGTGGCCTTGATCAGCCTCACGCCGGATTGCGAAGTACCGATGCCGGATGGCGTGGAACGGCTGATGCTGGACATGCGCAAGACCCCGGCCTCGATGGCGCAGGCGCTTGCGGCGGCCCGACGCGTTGCCAGCCAGTGGCGGCCGGACATCGTGAACTCGCACATGTTCCACGCCAACATGTTTGCGCGCGTGCTCTCGCGCGTGGCCAGCCTTCCCCCGCTGATCTGTGCCGCGCACAGCTTCTCCGAAGGTGGCCGCCTGCGGATGACGCTGTATCGACTCACGAATCGCTGGTGCACTGTCACTACGCAGGTCAGCGAGACCAGCTGCGCCGAGATGATCCGTGCCGGCGCGGTGACGAGCGATCGCGTGCGTGTGATGTACAACGGCATCGATACGAACAAATTCCAACCCGATGCCGATCTCCGCGAGCGTACCCGCGCGCAGCTTGGCATTGGCGCCGACACGCGCCTGGTCCTCAATATCGGACGTCTGGCGGCGGAAAAGGCGCAGGTTGCGCTGATCGACGCCTTTCAGCAGATGGATCGTTCCGCACCAGCGCGCCTGCTGATCGCCGGCGACGGCCCGCAGCGGCCGGCACTGCAAGCCAGGATCGCCCATCACAAGCTGGGTAACCAGGTCGCGCTGCTCGGCACGCGCCACGATATTCCGGCACTGCTGAACGCGGCGGATCTCTTCGTGCTGTCCTCGCGCGTCGAAGGCATGCCCCTCGTGCTTGGCGAGGCGCTGGCCTGCCAATGTCCCGTGGTATCCACCGCCGCGCCTGGCGTGGCGGAGCTGTTGGGTGACCTCGGCGTGATGGTGCCCGTCGACGATATCGGCGCCCTCGCCCGCGCGATGCACGTTGCGCTGACGACGGAGGACCGAGCGAGCGATCAACGCAGGATCGGCCGCGAACGGATCATCACGCATTTCGGTATCGCGGCCGCTGCGGATCGCTGGCTGGCCCTCTACCACGAGCTCAGCGATTCGACGGCGGGGCAGCCGGGGCGCGCATATCCATGCGCCGGCGCATAGCGGGCAATGTCGGCTGGATGCTGCTGGACCGATGTACGCAGGTACTTGCGGGCGTCGGCGTAGTGGCCATGCTGGCTCGCGCACTGGGCACCGACGGCTTTGCCGCGTTCCAGTATGCGCAGTCCCTGGTTTTCATCTGCGCATCCGTGGCACTGATCTGCGGTGGCGAGGTAGTCGTTCCCCGTCTCGTTGCACTACCCGACGCGGTGGCCCAGCACCGTTTGCTGTCACATGTATTCCGGCTGCGGTTTGCGGCCGCGATGGGCGGCTACGTGCTGGTCGCCGGCATCCTGCTGGTCACCGGCCAGCCCATGCACATCTGGTGGCTGGCCCTGGTCCTTGGCTTTCCCATCTTGCTGCGCGAGCCGTTCGGCGTCGTCATTGCATGGATGCAGGCACGCGCCCAGATCCGCCCTGGCGTACTGATCAACGTCGTGACGCTGGCGCTCAAGGTGGGCCTGGTGGGCACGCTTGCGGTAAGGGGAGTGCAGTCGGCCGGCCCATACGCGGTCGCGTTCGCTCTGGAACCGGCACTGGCAGCCGTCCTGCTTTGCCTGCTCTACCGCCGGTTCATGCCCACGCAACCAGTGCGACATGAACGCGCGCTGACTGGCCAGCTGTTGCGCGACGGATCGCTGTTCTGGGTCAGCTTCATGCTGATGATGGCGGCCCGGCGCATCGACCAGCTGATCTTGCACCCCCACGTAGGATCGGAAGAATTCGCGGCCTATGCGGCCACGGTGCAGATCGTTGACAACTTCACAGCGCTGGCCGGCATTCTCGCAAGCGGCATCGCCCCGCTCTATGTGTACGCGAATGCCGACCGCGCCACCGGCATCCGCAACGTGCTGAAGCTGGCTGCCTTTCTGTTCGTGGTGGGGGCCTGCGGGGCCGCGGTGCTGGCGGCGCTCGCCCCGTGGATCGTGCATATCCTGTATGGCGCGGCGTTTGCGGATGCCATCGCGTTGCTGCGGTTGTGCATTCTTGTCTCGCCCCTGGTCTTCGCCGACGTGGGATTCACGATTCTGGCGGCCTATCTGCGCAAACCCCGCTGGATCGCCGTGAAATGGGGGATGGCCTGCGCGGTGACTGCCGCCATAGACTTCATGGCCATTCCACAGTTGGGCGCGCGTGGCGCCATCCTTGGCTATGCCGTGTCCAGCGCGCTGACTGTGGTGGCCGGCATCGTCATGTGGCGGCACGCGTACAAGACACGGACATGACCATGAAGCCCACCGTCTGCTTCCTGACGGGCACCATGAACGCATTTGCCGGGGCGGAGCGCATGACGGCCGTCGTTGCCAATGCGCTGGCCGAACGGGGCTACCCGGTGCACATCGTCAGCCTGGCTGATCGCCAGTCGTGCTTTGCGTTGCATCCGTCGCTGACCCATCACGCGCTCTTCGAGTCGCGGCCATCGTTCCGGCGGCAGTATCTGACTACCATCCGCCGCATTCGGCGCTACATGGCGCAGCATGGGATCAATATCCTGGTGGAAGTCGATCCCATGCTGACGTTGTTCACGTTACCCGCGTTGGCCGGCACGCGCGTGCGCCGGATTGCGTGGGAGCACTGCCATTTCGGCGAAGATCTGGGCAAGCCCGCGCGACGCGTGGCGCGACGCCTGGCCGCGCGCACGGCTGCCGCCGTCGTCGTCCTGACGGCCGCCGATCAAGCCCTCTGGCAAGCCGCGATACGGCACCCTTTCGATATCCGCGTCATTCCCAATCCGCTGCCCTTCGAGTTTCCGCGCGAGGCCGCCCCACGCCAGGCACGTACCGTACTCGCGGTGGGACGCCTGACTCCTGCCAAGGGATTCGACCTGTTGCTACAGGCGTGGAGCCGGGTCGCTCCGCATGCCCCCGGCTGGCGGCTGGAAATCGTCGGTGAAGGCCCGGAGCGCGCGACGCTGGAATCGCTGTCAGCGCAGCTCGGTATTACCGATTCGATATCGATGCCCGGCACACGCGCCGATATCGAACGCGCGTACAGCAATGCGGGGATCTTCTGCCTGAGCTCGCGCTACGAAGGATTCGGGCTGGTGCTGCTGGAAGCCATGTCGCATGGGCTGCCGGTGGTCTCCACGGTCTGCGATACCGGACCACGTGCACTGATCGAGGATAGTGTGAATGCCATCGGCGTGGCAACGGACTCGCCGGACGCGCTGGCGCAAGGGTTGCTGCGCGTCATGGCCGACCATGCCCTGCAGGCCACCCTGGCCGAAGGCGGGCGGCTGACTGCGCAGGGTCATGCGGCTGACAGGATCGTCATCCAGTGGGAGCGGCTGTTCGCCGATGTGACGCGGCCAGCGTGAGGCTGGCGACGGGCGGCTTATTTCGACCGGATGCGCCGCACCCAGCGGATCACGACCCAGGCGCGCTGCATTACCAGCAGGTGAATCCCGGTAAGCAGCAGGAACGTAGCAAACATGATCGATTCCGGCACGCCCATTTTCCAGGCCACCACGCCCGCCAGGCCGAGCAGGAAATTCCCCAGCAGCAGGAACCACACGGTCTGCTTGGTGCTAAACCCCATTCGCAGCAGAAGATGATGCAGGTGGGTGCGGTCGGCCGACAGCGGATTCCGGCCCTGAATGGCCCGGCGCAGGACGACGGCCAGCAGGTCGGCCAGGATCAGGCCCACCACCCACAGCATCACGGCCGGTGGCACGTGAGCGCCAGCGTTATATTCCTTCTGCGACAACTCGACCGAGAACCAGCTGATGCCGTACCCCAGCAGCAAGCTGCCCGCGTCGCCCAGGAAAACCAGGCGCCGGCGCAACGGGCTGGGCATGTTGAACAGCAGGAAGCCGGCAATCGCACCGCACATCAGCAGGCAAATACGGAAAGCCCCCGGATTGCCGATGTCTTGCGCCAGCCATGCGAACCATCCGAACACAATGAATGACAGACCGCCGGCCAGGCCATCCATGCCATCGGTCATGTTGATCGCGTTGACGACGGACAACGTCGCCAGCAACGTCAGCGGAATGCCCCACGCGTAGAGGACGACATCACGCTTGTTCAGCAGATCGCCAAGCGAATGCAGGTAGACCTCGCCCCAAGACGTCATCAGGATGGCGGCGAAGAACTGGAAGGCCAGCTTGCTGAGTGGCGAAATGCCGTTGAGGTCGTCGAACATGCCGACCACCGTCATCAACGTCAGGCCGATGTATAGCGCGGTGTAGTGGTCATAGCCACGCACAAACATCGCGCTGGAAATCCACAGCGCGATCAGAATTGCGATACCGCCCACCAGCGGGGTGGATCCTTCGTGTCGCTTCCTGCCACCTGGATGGTCAAGCAGGCCGCCACGTGTTGCCAGTGGACGCAGGATCAGTACAACGCCCGCGCTCAGCATGGCTGAAATCGCTGGTAGCCAGAAGAATTCGAACATGGAAAATCAAGATGAAAGCAGCGGCGCAAGGGCCGGGACGAGGAATCGCGTAGAATGTGCGGCGTCTCGCGCCTCGCGTCGCGGGTCAGCGACAACCGCTATTAAACTTCACATAATGATGCTCCGATAGAGGGGCCTGCCCTCGGCGTTGTGCAACGGCACACGCGCCGCATCGGTATCATCCATGCTCTTGCCTATTTTTCTTGTATCGCGTAACGGAGTAAAAAATACCGGCGGGGTCGAGCGCGTCGTGCAGTTGTTGCAAGATGACCTGATCCGCCACGGCGCCCAGGTTACGCTGGTCGACGAAGCCAAGGTTTTACCACAGTTTTTGTGGGGCAAGCGGCTCACACAGTTTTTGTTTCCAATAGCCGCATCGCTGTGGCTTTGGGCGCGGCGATTATCGGGCGGCAAGTTCCAAACCATTTCCAACTCGTCCTATACCCCGTTCTACCCCTCCGAAGCGGTAATCGTGCACGGCTCCGCGGCGGGGTATATTCGGGCGCTCGCCGGATCGGGCAAGCGCTTCCTGGGGATGCGCTTGCTGGCAGGGCTGGAGGCCATGACCATGCGCTGCGCCCGGCGCGTCGTCTGCGTCTCCGAGGCCGTCCGCGAGTTGTGCGTGGGTCTGCATGCCGTTCCCGCGAACAAATGTGCCGTGGCGCATAACGGCATCGATGCATCACTATTTATCCCTCAGCAGAAGTTCGTCGGCAACGTAGTGCGGCTGGGTTTCGCGGGCCGCCTCGAGTATGGCAAGGGATTGCCCTACCTGATCGAGATCGCGCGATGGGTTGGCACGCAGCAGGACATCAGCCTGGTGATCGCCACAACAAGCGACGTGCCTCCCGCGCTGCGCGACCTGCCTGGCGTCACCATCGTTCCCGGCCTGGCGCCGGACCAGATGGGGACGTTCTATAACCAGATCGACGTGATGGTGTTCCCGTCGCTGTTTGAGGGTTTTGAACTGGTCACGCTCGAGGCATTGGCCTCTGGCGTGAGCGTGCTTGGCACGCGCGTGGGCGCCTGCGACGTTTTTCTCAGGCAAGGCGTGCCTTGGGTCTGCGAACTTCCGGCGGATCCAGCCGAATTTTTCAGAGATGCGCGTTCAATTTTTGAGCGCCTGCGGCATGACAGCGACCCAGCCGCCATGCACGCATTTATCGAAACCTCCTTTTCCATCGAGCGTTTCTGCGATCAGATCCGCGCACAACTACCGCATTCTTGAATCCGTGAAGGTTCTGCTGATTTCACCAAATGGGCTCCAGGAACTGTCCGGGGGCGGCCTCTACCTGCGCTCGCTAGCGCAGGCGCTCTGCGCTGCTCGCGGCGTGAGCCAGCTGACGGTCATCAGCAAGGACATGGGCGATGGGGAAATGTTCGCGTTTCCCGAAAACTGCGAGCGGGTTTATCTGGAAAAGAACACGGTGAGGGATATTGCCGCGCGTGCCCTCCTTTGCCCCACCTATCTGGCGACCCATCGCGCGACGCTGGTCAGCCACGCGCAGACGGCGGATGTGGTGCTTTTTCACAACTCCCGCTGTGGCAGGCTGATGGCGGACATGCGGCGCCAGATGCCCGGTAAGACATATGGCATTCTCAGCGACAATGTCGAAGCGGAATTGAAGCGGCAGCACAAAGAAGGAAATGTGTTACGGCAGGTAAGTAATGCCTTGGATACATGGCTTATTCGCCGCGCCGAGGCGCCGGGACATCTGGCCGACTTCATGACCTTTATCACCGAAGCGGACCGCGCTCTGTTCGGTAGCCACTATGGGACGCCCGCGCGCACGGGCATATTGCCCATTTCCCTGACCCGTGGCGAACCCGACATGCAGGCTGGCGATGTGGCAACGCGGGTGCCGAAAATTCTCTTCACCGCCCATTTCGGCTTCGAACCGAACCAGACCGCTCTGCGCGACTTCGCCGAAGTCGCGCGCCTGTTCCAGGCACAGTCCGACATCCAGGCAGAGTTCGTCGTGGCCGGCGCGCGTGCCGCCGAGATGGCCGCGTCCTATCCGGAGCTCACGGTCGTCGACAGCCCTTCCCCGGCGCTGATGTCCGCAACCTTTGCCGCGGCCACGACCTACCTCGCACCGGTCAGTTGGGGCAGCGGCATGAAAACCAAGGTGGCGGAGGCGCTGTCTTTCGGCCTGCCCGTGATCTGCATGCCGAACGCCGCGGTTGGCTATGAGGCCGCACTCGCCGACGCGCAATATCGGCAGGCAATCTCCGTCGTGGATAATGCCGCGGAGATGGCAAGCATACTTCACAGAATTTTACAAACACGGGATCTCCTGCCACTACGGCATGCTGCATCCGCAGCATTCGATGCCTTATACTCGCAGGCATCGCAGACTAAGCGGTTCGAACTGCTACTCCGTGCACAATGACCACATCGAGCGAGAAACGACTTGTTAGCGTTGTTACGCCCGTCCATAACGACGGGAAGTATATTGGCGCCACCGCGAGCTCGATTTTGCAGCAAAGTCTGACCGATTTTGAATGGATTCTGGTCGACGATGGCTCCAATGGCGAGACGGCTAACGTGCTTGCCGGGCTTGCCTCGTCCGATGCGCGCATCCGGATTATCACAAATCCGGTCGCATATGGTCCTGCCCGCGCACGTAATGTCGGTATTGCCGCCGCGACCGGAGAATTTGTCGCGTTTCTCGATGCCGATGATATTTGGGATGCGCGCAAACTCGAGCAACAGGTCCGGTTTATGCGCGACCAGAATCTCGATTTCAGCTATCACGATTATATTCCGTTCGAGGATGGCAGCGGCCGCCCATTATCTAAAATATGCGGCCCAAATCGCCTGACGCTGTTTTCGCATAATGCCCGCCGCGGTGTCGGTTGCCTGGCCGTGATGCTCAAGCGCAGGATTGCCGGCAATGGCGTTTTCCCCGCCATGCCACCCGGCCATGTCGCCGAGGATTTTGCCGCGTGGGCCATCCTGATCAAGGGCGGCCTGCGTGGCGAGCGCCTGCCGAAGACGCTTGCCTGGTATCGCGTCCGCAAGCGATCGTTCTCGTCGAACAAGTTCCGCTCCGCGCATTCCGTCTGGTTCATCATGCGGACGATGGAAGGCTTCGGCAAGGTAACCTCGGCATTCTTCCTGACCAGCTATCTGTTCACCGCCATGACTTCGCGGCTGGTCGCCCGTTTCTCGAGTCCCCAACAGACATTGGCGTCGCCTCCATGGCATTGAACGCGCTGATATCGGGACTGGGCGTTCTTCTGAAGTTGCTCTGCGGCCTTGCCGCCAACAAAATCCTGTCCACGCAGCTGGGCCCCGTCGCGTTCGGCGCGTGGGGCAACGTGTTCAGTCTGGCCACCCTCTACACGACGTTTTCGAACGGCGGCATCGCGCAAGGTTTGGTAGCGCGACTGTCCACGCCGTCGCAGGAAGCCCGTGCGCGGGACCAGTGGCTGACCGGCGGTATGATGTTTGCGCTGGGCGTGCCAGTAATCATCGCCATCTGGCATGCCGGCTTCCGGCAGCTTGATATCGTCGGCGGGGCCTCGGCGTTGCGGCCATTCGCAGTGCTGATTCTGGGGCTGCTCGCCGGCCTTGCATTGCAGATCCAGTCAAGCGTGCTGGCACAGGGTCGCTCGCGGCTGAACGCGATGGTGCTGGCGCTCTCCGGCATTGCCGCCCTGCTGAGCTACTGGATCTTCGTCACACCAGGCTCGGTGCAGAGCGCCATTTACGCGCTGATTGCAGGATTCGGCGCGACGCTGATCATCTGGCTGGCGGTGGCAGCCTTCACACGCACCCGCTGGCATGCCGGCAAGGGATCACTATCCGAAGGCATGGTGGCGGCCCGCGCGCTGGCACCATATGTGGTCATCGCGCTGGCTCCCGCCGTAGTGGGTACCGCCGCCGTCATTGCCGTCCGTCAGTTGGTGGCGACACAGGTGGGTCCTGAAGCCGCCGGACTGTGGCAGGGGATGTTCCGGATCTCGGACGCAGTCGTCGCGATGGCTCAGGCAGTTGTCAGCTTCGTGCTGCTGCCCGAGGTATTCCGCAGTGGCACGCCACATCGGGTGCTGAAGGCCCGCCTGCCCGCCTACGGGCTGCTGGTCTCGATCGGTTTTGTCATCGGCGTCGCCGTCCTGTGGCGAGGCGCCGATATGGTCGTCCAGCTCCTGTATTCCGACGCGTATGGCGGGATTGCTCCCCTGCTATGGATCGAATTGCTTGGCGACGCGTTCAAGGCGCTGGCCATGCCCCTTGTAGCGTTCTTCATTTACCAGAGGAATCTCCGTATTTCCTGGGCGCTCGAACTGACGTTTTCAGCCTGTTTCGTACTGGCCACCTACTTCCTGACCGGCATGGCCGGTCTGGCAGGCGCTGCCGTGGCCTATGCCGTTGCCAATCTCGTCCTGCTCACAGTCGCATTTGTTTTATTCCTTGGAGCCCGGGATGCCTAATCTGTCGTTTCTGGCAATTCTCGTGCTTGCGATTGCCAACCTGATCAGCGCTGCCGTGGGCGCGCTCAACTGGCAAGCACCGCTGACCGTCCTGACGTTCTTCTTGTGCATTCACCGCGCGGGCCAGGCCACGTCCAGCCGGTTCAATCCGACCCTGCTGATCTGCGCTACCACGACCCTGTTTTTGCTGAGCCGTTTTCTGATCACCTACTTCTTCGGCTGGGCCGATTATCGGTATGGAGACTGGTTCCTGGTAGGGCCGATGGACGAAGTACTGGTTTCAAAAGCGCTGTCCGGCGTCTGCCTGTTTCTATGCGGCATCGTGCTGACGGCTGGCCGGCTTGGCGATCTTCAGCAACGCCGCGACGGCAACCTCGCCACGTTTGCGCTCCGCGCGGGCATGGTCATCTTTCCGTTCACAATCTACCGGACCTACATCAACATCGATACCTGGCGCACTGGAGACTACCTGGCGCTCTACAAGTACGGTGGTCCCGGCGGTGTGCCGTATGCGCTGGGCGGATGGTTGATCTTTTGCGTGTTTGCCTACCTGGCGTCACGCCCTCGCCTGCGTCCGGCACTCGCCGCCTGCGCCTTGGGCCTGCTGCTATGCGTGCTAGACATGCTCAAGGGCGCGCGCGGTATTCCAATGGCCCAGATGATTGGCCTGACCTGGCTCCTGGTGACCACGCAGCGGATTCGTGTGTCCTGGTGGAAGGCTGGCCTGGCGGTATTTGTGCTGGCACTCACGGCCGACCTGATCGGTCGCGTGCGCATCGGCATGTCCGTTTCCACGGCCGCTTCGTCGGATCCGCTTGAAACTGTATTCGGCTTCTTCTATGGCCAGGGTGTCAGTCTGATCTTTATCGTTTCCACGCTAAAGAACCTGACGTCATTCGTACCCGTGGTAGATGGCCTGCGCTCCACGTTTGCGCTGTTCGTCGACGGCTATCACCGCGTGTTTGGAGAACTGGCAGTGGGACAAACTTTGGAATTCGCGCAACAAACCGCGAATTTGTCTCACCGAATGTCGTTCATCGTGGACAGCAAGATGTACCTGAACGGGAAAGGCATGGGCGGTTCCGCAGTGGCCGAGGCGATGCTTTACTCACCTGTATTCGGACCACTTGTTGCAGGCGTGTTCACTGGCGGCGTGCTACGGCTCCTCTATCGGCTGGCCCAGGCCACGCCGCTCGGGCTGTTCGTGTTCGCCACGACACTTCCCTTCTTCCTGCTGATACCGCGCGAGAGCCAACTGTTCTTTATCGTGCCGCTGTTCAAAGCCGCGGTGTTCGCCTTTATCGTCCACCTTGTCGCCAAGTTCCATGTCAGACAGCCAGCCTAGGGTGACCGTGGTGGTCCCGACCTATAAGCGCGCCCATTTGTTGGCGGAGACCATCCCGTCATATCTTCAGCCTGAAGTTGCGCAACTCATCCTCGTGGACGACTGCTCCCCGGACAATACGCCGGAGGTTGTCCAGCAACTCATGCAACGCCACCCGCGGATCACGTATTTGCGCAATGAAGTAAATGGCAAGCAGACCACCTCGAAAAATCGAGGCAAGGCATTGGCGCAAACCGAATACGTGTACTTTGGCGACGACGATTCCGTGCTGAGTCCGGGTGCCATGCGCGTACTGCTGCAGACCGCGGAAGACACGGCAAGTGACATCGTGGGAGCGTCGGCTCTCTATCTGCGCGACGACAAGGATACCGAGGCTGCCGTTATGGGCCGGCGCACAGCCGCGCGCAATGCCGATGACATCGTGCAACTCAGCCGGCTTCAGTTCGATTTCGCAGCGGTGGCACGGCAACCCGTGGAAGTGCCGGTTTGCCACGCGTCATTCCTGATTCGCACCGCGGTCGCCCAAGCCATCGATTTCGATACCGGTTACATCGGCAACTGCTATCGCGAAGAGACCGACTTTCTCGTGCGTTGCCGTGCACGCGGAACAAGGATTTCGTACGAACCTCGTGCGGTGCAGATCAACCTGCCGCCGTCGCGGGCCACGGGTGGCGCTCGCGGACGTGGCAGATTGTCCTATGAGAGCTACGCGTTCTATAACACTGCGCGCTTCCTGCTGAAAAATCGCCGTGCGTTGAAGCTCGCGGACTCGCGCTGCAAGCCGCTGTTAATGCTCGGCTGGTACACAACGGGCCGCGTCGGCGCCGTATTCTCCCGACTGGGAAAAGCTATCGCGCGCCGTACCGAGCAGACCTGACAGGCACCCGTTCCAGGGTCCCATACCTTCGCATCCGCTACTGACGGGACGCGTTGCCCAGCATTTTCTCGATACGTCGGATAGTTTCCACGGGCACCGGGTCTTCCACTCGACGGAAGGCCAGCCCTTTATCCATGCCCGGCAGTACGGCAAGAATGTCGACGAAAATCTTCACGCCGCTGGACGCTGTCGCCAACGCAATATTGCCCCATTGCTGACGCCCAATGAAGGTGCGCAGTTGTGCGTATAACAAATGGCGGCGCGCAACCAAAGTCGACGCGACGCTATATGTGCCTTGACGGTAGGCCAGCAGCGTCTCATCCAGGCAAGCGAAACGGCTGTCAATACAACTTCGCAGCAGGAGTTCCTGGTCTTCGGCCCGCCTTACTTCTGGCACCAGATAGCGGTGTTTGCGAAACCAACTCGTCCGCCCCATCCACGTGGGATGCGGAAGCGGAATACCCCGCCACGGACGTGCGCAAATCGCTTCGTGGGTTTTGCGAAATGGCAGCATGCCAACCACGGTGCCGTCGTTTCTGAAGACGGCCGCGCGACAACCTACCAGATCCACTTCCGCATGTTGTTCGAGGAACTCGAACTGTCGCATCAGGCGCTCCGGGAAACTCAGGTCGTCCGCATCCATCCGTGCAACGTATCTGCCGCGCGCGAGATCAACCCCCTGATTCAGCCGAGAGGTAAGACCAAGCTGACGACCATCGGACACCAGGCGAATACGCGCGTCGCCCATGCCGCGCACAATCGCGGCGGTATCGTCATCCGATCCATCGTCGAGCACCAGCAGCTCGAAATTATCGAAGGTCTGATCCAGGATGGAACCAATGGCCGACGCAATGGTTCGACGCCCATTACGAACCGGCAACAACACCGTGATTGGACTGCTCTGCTCAGACATTACTTGTCGCCATCCAGCTCGGTCACGCGCGCCACTTTGCGTTGCCGGCCCAATACAAATAGAAGCCCATTCTTCGTCCATCGAATCGGCGCACGAATCGGCGCCGGCATCTTCGGATAGATTGCAAAGAATACGCGTGCCAGACCATGCAGCGTCAGGTACCGGCGGCGGCGATAACTCTTGATCAGCTTTGCGAAATACTCGGCAGGCTCAGGCTGGGCCACATCAAATTTCAAGAAGCTTCGGCGAGAGCGAATGCCATATTTCTCGAACAGGCGATACCACTGCTCCTTGATCTCGGGGCGCTGTGCCACTGCGTTGGCGATCTTGTCGAAGAGGATCGAGTATTCGTACAGCTCGATCTGGCCACTATCCCGGCAAACCTCCGTCACCTGATGCGCCGCGTTGGTAGGCGTACAAATCAGCGGCCGGGCACTGAACGCAAAACCAGTACCGCGCTGCAGGATGCGAATATAGAAATCCAGGTCAACCAGCCACTTCATGCGGACGTCGTAGTCCAGCGCGAATTCACGTCGATAGATCGTGGTGCTCGGTGCACCGACGAAATTGCCGGCGAACAGGATTTCGGGCATCGCACGCAGGGTACTCATCTGGCTCTCGGTAGCCCGATGAACCCGCTCCGTGCCATTGGCCACGTTGACGATCAATGTGGCGCAGAATGCGAATCCGGCTTCAGGGTTGTCGTCGAGCAGCCGTACGAAATCACCGAGCGCGTCGGCATCGGTGAAATTATCATCGTGATGCAGGATCTTCAGATAGTCACCCGAAGCAAGCCGCAACGCCGCGTTCCAGTTTTCTGGGGAACCAAGCTGCGTTGCATTACGCACGTAGCGCATCCGGCCACCAAAGTCGAATTCGGCCAGCAGCGTCTCCACGGAATCGTCGGGAGAATCGTCGGTAATGATCAGCTCGTAATCAGTAAAACGTTGCTCACTTACCGATTTCAGGGTTTGGCGCAGGAACGCCACCTGCTTGTATGCCGGAATACAGATTGAGACTTTAGGCATCGGGTCCTCAGCCAAATTCAATAGGGTGTGTTGCACGGTGCCCGGGCGACAGTTATCGCCCTGCTCACGTCAGACTGTCCGTTCCAGCCGTCGAATGATGCCGCGCACGATGCGGCGGTACAGGCGGTTACCCGCCACGCTCCCGCTTGCCGGTTGTATCGCTACCACGGGCTGTGCGACTGTCGAAGCAAAATAGTCGCGCGCCCAGTAGAAACGCCCCATCAATCCTTCCTTGGTGCTTTCGACAATCTCTTTCGAGCGGTCCCATTCGCGCTTGTTTCGCAGACTTTGCTCCGTCTGCTCACTGGGTTTCGTCAGCGAAAGATTGCTGTTCCGCGGCGCCGTGCTCACGTAGTAGCTGCACGTGAACCGGTCGACGAAAGCAGGCTCGTGATGAAATCCCAATCGGATCAGGAAGTCCCAGTCTTCCGAACGGGTCAATCTCTCATTGAAAGGACACTCTCGCAGTTCGACATGCAAACGCGAACGATCCACCAGGAAGCTGTGTATGGGAATGAAATTCTCGGTCCACAGTGATTTCAGCGAGAAGCTCTTACGCACGAAAGGCCTCGACTCCTGAATCACTTCGTAGTGTTCGTTTTCCTTCTTCAGTACCGTCTGAGAATAGGCCCACGCGCGCCCGCTGCCGACCAGCGCTTCCACCAGGCAAGCAATGTGCTCCGGTTCCAGCGCATCGTCGTCATCGAGAAAACCAAAATAGCGACCACTGGATGCGGCGATCCCCAGATTGAGATTGCGCGCGCGCTCATCTTCGTCCGTGGGATTGTGCTCGACGCGGTAGGAAATCCCGGGCAACAGTGTTTCCAGCCCCTTCAGGAACGCGAGATATTCGAGATCCGTTCCCTGGTAGACCAGCACAACTTCGACAGCGGCGTAACTCGTTCGCGCTATGCTCTCCAGTGCGCGGGTAATTTCACGAGGCCGCCCCGTCACGGCACGGACAATCAGCGACACGGTGTCACGTGGCGACGTACGATCCCCCTGCCCTATTTCATTGACCACTTGGCTCATACACGCCCCAATAGTCGCTTGACCGCGACGCGGCAGCGTCGCTTGAACGCCATAGCCGACGAGAGCACCGTCGGCTTCGGATCCAAGGTTGGCGGCGGCATATAGCCCAGCGCGTCATGAGATGCCGACTGGCGATACGCACGAACCCCGGTCTCATTCAGCACCTTGCGGAATCGCTCACGCAACAGACCGTTCAGTGCGCCGGCATCCCAAAAAGCGGAACGCGCATTGGCCGATTCCAGCTTCTGAAACCACGTTGCCACGGCATTCAGATATTCGGGACGCGGGTCATACCGTTCCAGAATCAGGCTTTCATGCAGTTCCGAATCGCTTTGCGTGAGATCGATGCCAACCTGGCTGAACATCCAGCCTCGCACGGAACGGGAGGCCAGGTACTGATGATTGGATTCGCTGGTGCTGACCTGCTTCTTGTGCAGGCGATAGTGCAGCAGCAAATCCGGTAGATTCGCGCTACGCACCTCTACGGTAAACCGGCTCCACAGCCAATAGTCCTCCGCATGAGGGAATTCGCTCGTGTACTTCAACTTGCCTTCGTCGTACACCGACCGCCGGAACATCAGCGCAGGATGAGCCAAGGGACAATAGAACATCAACGCCACGCGGATGTCCTCATGCGAAGTCGGAAACTGAAACGTGTAAGGCGTCGGAATATTATCGAAGAAGCGAATCGCTCCCCCAACCACGCCCACATCGGGATGCTCAGCAAGAAAATCGATCTGCAGCTGGAATCTCTCCGGCACGCAGATATCGTCGGCATCCATGCGGGCAATGTAGTCGCCCTTGCAATAACCGAGCGCCTTGTTGAGCGTATTGACCAGCCCGAGGTTCGACTCGTTCTCGACAATCCGGATGCGCGGATCGTCGAACGAGCGCGCGATCTCCAGCGTGTGATCCGACGAGCCATCGTCGATAAGGATGATCTCGAAATGCGCGTAGGTCTGCTGCAGAACGCTTTGCAGCGCCTCCGCGAGGTGTTCCTGCGCGTTATACGCCGGCATCACGACGCTGATCAGCGGCTTGCCCACCATCGATGCTCCACCCATCAGAACTTCACCCACGATAACGGCAACAGATCGCGTGTGTCGAACTTGCTGTCGCGGAACCACGCCGCCGGCGCCACCACGATTTTCCTGTTGGACGGATTCAGCCAAGCGCCCCACCAACTGAACGTACTGTTGGCGATCACATGGTGCTGACAGGCCGCCATGAGCCGAAGGTCTTCGTAATTGCGCGAGGCATCGTTATGCCGCACATAGACCGTTTCGTACCCGAGGTGAAGATTCTCGGCGACCCAGTCCGGATCATCGGAAAACACGTAGAAGGTCGGCGTTGCCCCGCATTTTCCGGCAACATACTCCGCGGCACGCACGTAATAATCGAGTGAGCAAGTACCATGCACCGCGCTCGCCGACGCATTGGTGACATAGTCGCCACGACGCACGTGTATCGAAATGGCGCCCTCGTCTTTCCGGATGCGCGCAAGCCATGCGGCATTCTCCGCATTCGGCGGGGTGACGATCTCGAAGTCACGACGCAGCTCCTGCGCGATATCGGCGAAATATCGCTCGCTCTGCCAATAGCCATCCAGGTAGATGCCATCGGGCAGGGTCATTACTTCGGGATCGAATGCGAAGCTCCGTTCGCGAAAGACGCTCAGCTCGGTACCAAAGCCAAAACGGCGCAATGCCCGCGCCCAGCGGGTCTCCGCGCGGCCGTTTGGAATTTCCTTTTCGCCGGCTGGTACTGCCTTGAAGGCGAAATGATGCAAGCCGTAACTGTGCACGGGATACGTCTCGAAACCCGTGCTGTCGAGTTTTAGTTGCGTGTCATGGCGATGCGCCAGCGCGCGTCCAGCCGCATACTGAAACATCTGGTTGCCCAGGCCACCGATCACTCGAGTGACAATCATTCGGCCAACTCCTTGCTTACCCAGTTCTCCCAAATGAACGGGAACTGATATGTCACTCGATGCGTCGTCGACAGGCGCTTCTGAATCGATTGCATACGCGCCTCCGCATCTGGAACAAAGTCGTGAAAATGAACCTGCAGCCGCCGGATACGGCTGATCATCCCAGTGTCGATCAAATGATCGAGCAGGTCGTACTCTGCCCCCTCAATATTGACCTTCATGAGATCAACGTTCGATACACCTTCGGCGTCAAAGATCTGCTCCGGGGTAACGATCTGAATCTCCACGGATTCATCGCTTTCCAGCCGCGTCGACGACGCGTCTCCATCGATAGCGATTTGTGACACCGTGGGCGCGCGCCCCAACCCGACGCTGTGCAGACGGATCGCATCGTTATGTGCAAATCGCGCGGCGATCTGCGTGGCGTATGAGGGAACCGGCTCGAAAACATGAATGCGGCAGCGATACCTCGCGTACATGTCGCTTGCCCATTGCCCTTCAAAGCCGCCCACGTCAAATATGATGGACTCTTTCGACAATGGATATTCGACGCGGAGCGTTCGATCACCATCGGCGGCGACCCACTTTTGGTAGGCAGCCTCTTTTATCGAAGCTGGCAGGGGCGGCGGTGCGGGGGGCGGTGGGGGCGGCGGCGGCGGCGGTGGATCGACCCGGTCTGCTGCGTACTGCAGCCTGTAACCCGCGGATCTCATGGCCCGTACGATCAGGCGTTTCACGTTGGTTCCGTTTGCATTTTCAGTTTGTCGCCCAAGCTCGGGACCGCTTTCTGTCTGCGCGGTCTCCATAGCCTTCCGCGCAGCCTCTTCCGTTGCCTTGCTCGTCAGTTCCGACATCGGACTGATTATCGTGGGCGCCCGCGACGATTGCGGCGTGGTGCCCAAAACGTGCTGCAATACAATGGCCAGGTTCGGGAAGAACTGTGTGTTCCAGAGGTAATGGCGTCGAACACGACTCAGTGCCGCAAGGTGCTCCGAGTAATGCTGCGGATTGTCCAGGCAATCCACGATTGCCTGCACTGCGCGCTCCGGCTCATTCATCGAGATCGGCATCCACGCATCGTCCCCGTGATATCGACCGACATTCGTACAACCCGCATAGAACGGATAGCACCACGCGAGCCAGGCATCGGGCAGCTTCTCGGTCAGAAAGTCATCACCCTCCTGGTTTTCGAGAACGATGGCATAGCGATAGCGTGACAGGAGATCCCATTTGGAATCGAAGTCCCGAATGCCGCGTCCGTAGACATGCAGCCTTGGACCAAGCGCGTCGGACAATGCCTGTACGAAACGCAGGCGCGCACGATGACCTTCGCTGAAAGCCTTGTCGGAGGAAATCACACAAATTTCCTCGGCTTTCTCCATTGGCGGCAGCGCCAACAGTTCGTCCATCGACCGCTCGACGAACCACGGATGTGCCTGCTGCATCCGGAAGATCCGGGGATGCACTACGTCCTTACGGCCCGTCAGAACCGTGTGAAACTGGGCAAGGAACTGGCTGTCGTAGTGGCCAAGCTCGTCCGGCTCGCCGGTAACGAATATCGTCCGATCGGGCGGGCAATTCACCTGCTCCGTAGCTGCGAGCGATTCGAATACGACCCAGGCATCGCAATCCTTGATATCGGAATCGATGTGAAAGCGGAAAGGTCCCCAGGTCGGCGTATTGCCGGGAAACTGGCGCGCCCAAGGCCATCCGGGCGCACAGGTCGACAATTTGACGTCAATCATGCGATGGACAGGGTTTCGAGTCGCCAGGCCGGATTCAACTGCACATAACCAAACGACTGCTCGATGGGGTGCTGCGCGTTGTACTTCGACGAACGGCGCACCGAAATCGGGAAGGACACCAGGTTGTCGAAATAGTCGCAGACGCCAAACTGGCTGGAATGAACCTCCAGCACAAAGCTGCCTGCCACCAGGAAATCAGCCGGAATCTGGGCGTGAAGAACGTATTCGCCCGGCATCACTGATTCCATTTCGGGATTCCAGTCCGCAGCCAGCGAGCGCGTAATCATCTCGCCCAGTACCGTCTTCAGGTAGAAGCCCATGCGGAACGCCTGGATCGGCCTGTGCACACGGAACTCGATCCGCACATCAATGGGCCGGCCGCCATCGCATTCCGTCACCGGGAATCCGTTCTGGAGAATCAGCACATTCAGGCAATCGACATCGTCTGTATGGAACGGCAGACCAGCATGCTCGGCATTCACGGTCCGGCGCATATAGGACAGCACGGCCTCGTCGACCGAAACCTTGCCGCCATTGAGACATCCGCCTTCCAGAATCAGCGCTGAATCACACATCTCCTTGACCGCGCCCATGCTGTGGCTGACGAACAGCACCGTGCGGCCTTCCGCCGCAAGCTGCCGCATCTTGCCCTGGCATTTCTTTTGGAAAGCGGCATCGCCTACCGCGAGTACCTCGTCCAGTACGATGATGTCAGGCTCAAGGAAGGCGGACACCGCAAATGCCAGTCGCACATACATGCCGCTGGAATAGCGCTTTACCGGCGTATCGAGGAAGCGCTCGATCTCGGCAAAATCCACGATCTCGGCAAACTTGCGTCGCACTTCCGCCTGGCTCATGCCTAGCAGCGCGCCATTCAGATACACGTTCTCGCGCCCGGTCAGTTCCGGGTGAAAACCGGTGCCCACTTCCAGCAGACTGCTTAGTCGTCCACGAATCCGCACGCTGCCGGTTGTTGGGCTGACCACGCGCGACAGAATCTTGAGCAGCGTCGATTTACCTGCACCGTTGCGGCCAATAATGGCCACTCGCTCGCCCTCTTCAACTTCGAAGTTGATGTCGCGCAGTGCCCAGAACACTTCCTCGGTCTCTTGCTGGCTCGCGCCTTTGCGGCTTCCGGGACGCAGCAGTGAACCCAGCCCGCTTCCAATGGATTCTCGCAAGGACTTTTGGGCCGGTGCCTGAGTACGATGCTTGAGCAGGTAGCTCTTCGACAGGTTTTCTACAACGATTGCTTTGCTCATAATTACATCAGATCCGCGAAACCACTTTCAGTCCGGCGGAAAAACCGGATGCCCGGGACAAGCAAGACGATCGTGACCGTGATGGAGATAGCCAGTGCATCCCAGTGCAATGGATTCTGTCCGCCAAGCAGACACCAGCGGAAGCCGTCGATAATCCCAACCATCGGATTGAGCGAATACAACAGCCGCCACTTCTCCGGCACGATCGAACTGGCGAAGCCTACCGGCGAAAGATAGGCACCCAACTGGATGGCCACCGGTACCAGGAAACGGAAATCCCGGTAGCTAACATTCAGGGACGCCACCCACAGGCTGCACGCCAGCACAAACATGCACAGCAGCAACACGAACAGCGGCAGAAACACGATCTGCCAGCCAGGCACGTGCAGGTAGAACAACGACAGACCCAGATATACAACGCCCGCGGTGGCGAAATCCACGACACCAACAAACAACGCGCTAAGCGGTACGATCAGCCGCGGGAAATACACCTTCGAGATAATGTGCCCGTTGCCGACCACACTGTTACCCGCATCCGAGAACGTTGCCGAAAAGAACTGCCACGGCAGCATGCCGGCGAATACAAGCAATGCATACGGCGAGTCGTTGGACGGCAACTTGGCAAGCTTGCCGAAGACCAGCGTGAACACCAGCATCGTTGTCAGCGGACGGAGAATGGCCCAGCTCATTCCCATCGCGGTCTGCTTGTACCGCACCAGCACGTCCCGCCACACAAGAAGCATGAGCAGCTCACGGAAGCGCCAAAGATCGCGCCAGTAGTGACTTGCATCGGGCCGCGGAGAAATTACCGTCTCCGGCTTGGCCTCAGCCGACATCTTGTGCTCGGGGGCGTTCAGGGTATTCTGCATCAGCCTATTGCGCCCGGTAGTTCAGCCAGGGCGCTCTCAAGAAGTTTGAACTCGCTGTCCAGCGGGTAATGATGGTTACCGATGAAGCAGCCGGCACGATCGATCTCTTCCGCATTAACCAGGCTTCCATGAATGCTGTAGTCATACCACTTCAGCACTTCGTTTTTCGCAAAGTTTCCGGCAACGATAGGCCGCACATCGATTTCGTGCTTCGTAAATGATTTGATCAGATCGGCGCGCGAGAACGGGGCATCGGGTTCCACGATCAGGCTGAAGCCAAACCAGCTGCTTTGACCGATTTCACGCTGCGTGCGCAGATAACGCACGCGCGACATCAGGGCCTGGAACTTCTCCGCATTGCGGCGTCGCTCTGCCACCATGCCCGGAAGCTTGCGCACCTGCGGAATGCCAATCGCGCCGCTCAGCTCAAGCGGACGCACGTTATAGCCCGGCAGCACAAACCGGAACGACTCCTCGAACGGGTTGTCGCTCTTCGTACCGCAGACGTGATTTTGCTTGGGCAAGTTACGCGTCCAGCCATGCGCGCGCAGGGACAGAAGGATGTGGTACAGCTCTTCGTCATCGGTCACCACCATTCCGCCTTCCATCGTCGAGATATGGTGGCTGAAAAAGGACGAATACGTACCCATCAAACCGAAGGTGCCAGCCTGGCGGCCTTCGAAGGTCGCACCCATCGACTCGCAGTTATCTTCGATGATATCGATGTTGCGCTCGCCAATGATGCTGCGCAGACGCGCGAAATCGTTGGGATTGCCCAGCAGGTTGACCACCATGATCGCGCGCGTCTCGGGCGTAATTGCCGCTGCCAGCGCATCGAGGTCATAGTTCAGCGTTTCGCGGTCGACGTCGACAAACCGGAGCCGCAGGCCATACTGCTGCAGCGGGTGGTATGTGGTGCTCCACGATACCGCCGGAACAATGATTTCATCACCGGCATTCAGAGGGTTCTGCTTGCGAAAACGTAGCGCCCCGACCATTACCAGGTTGGCCGACGAACCCGAATTCACCATGACGCAGTAGCGGCTGCCGACGCTTTCGGCAAACACTTTTTCGAACTCGCCCACATGCTTACCCATCGTAAACATGCCGGAGGCGATAACGCTCTGCATCGCATCGAGTTCTTCCTGATCCCACGTGGTACTAGCAAGCGAATACGGCATCCATCACCCCAATTGATTCAAATAATAGTCATAGGTCGCGCGAAGTCCGTCGACTAGCGACGTCTTCGCGTTCCATCCCAGTTCGCTGGCCCGGCTGATATCAACCAGCTTGCGGCTCATTCCGACCGGCTTCGAACGATCGTGGACGAACTGGCCCTTGTAACCGATGACGTCGGCCGCGGTGCGGTAGTACTCGTTGACTTCATAGTCATGGCCGAGTCCGATATTCAGCAATCCCGGCAACGCATCAAAGCGTTCGATACTGGTCAGGATGGCATCCGCGAGATCGCCGGCGTACAGGAATTCGCGTCGCGCCGTGCCGTCACCCCAGATATCCACTACGTCATTGCCGGTGATCTTGGCCTGGTGGAGCTTGTGGATGATTGCCGGCACCAGATGCGAGTGCTGCGGATCGAACTTGTCGTACCTGCCATAAAGATTGCAGGGAATCAGCGTCTTGTACTGGAAGTCCGGCGTTTCACGGCTGATGTAGTCGCCCAGTCGTGCAACGGCACACTTGGCCAGTGCATAGCCTTCGTTCGTGGGCTCCAGCTGTCCGGTCAGCACCTCTTCCTCGCGCAGCGCATCCGGGCTGTTACGCGGATACATGCACGAGCTGCCGAGGTTCAGCACCCGCTTCACGTTTGTCTCGCGCGCCGCCATCAACAGATTCTTGCCCATGTCCCAGTTGTCCACGAGGAACGCCACGGGTTCGCGAATGTTGGCCTGAATACCGCCAACACGGCCGGCGGCATGCACGACGCATGAGGGCTGGAGATCGCGCAGGAAACCGCGCACCGCATCGAAGTTGCGCAGATCGAACTCGCGGCTGGTGGGCGCCACGATCTCGATATTGCGCTCCGCTGCAAAATCGAGCAGGTTGCGCCCGACCATGCCAGTACCGCCAGTCAGCAGGATGGGACCAGATGCCACGTTACTTTTCTCCAAGATCCGGACGGAACACCTTCAGGCCGCGACCCAGCACGGCCTTCTCGCGCGCCGCCAGTACCGCGTCGGACTTGGCCATCTCTGCGACCAGCTCGGCGAACGATGTCTCCGGCGTCCAGCCGAGCTTTTCACGTGCCTTGGTGGCGTCACCAAGCAGCGTCTCCACTTCCGCCGGCCGGAAATAGCGCGGGTCCACACGGACTATGGTCGAGCCAACCTTGACGTGCGGCGCATAGGTGTCGTTCTCGACTTTCTCGACGATCCCGACCTCGTCCACGCCCTTGCCCTGCCAGCGCAGCGTAATTCCCAGTTCACGAGCGGAGAGGTCTACGAACTCACGAACGCTGTGCTGCTCACCCGTGGCAATCACGAAATCCTCGGGCTTTTCCTGCTGCAGCATGAGCCATTGCATCGTGACGTAGTCACGAGCATGACCCCAGTCGCGTAGCGCATCCATGTTGCCCAGATACAGGCAGTCCTGCATGCCCAAAGCAATGCGGGCCAGCGCGCGCGTAATCTTGCGCGTCACGAAAGTCTCGCCGCGAATCGGGCTTTCGTGGTTGAACAGGATGCCGTTGCACGCGTACAGGCCATACGATTCGCGATAATTGACCGTAATCCAATACGCGTACAGCTTGGCCACAGCGTAGGGGCTGCGGGGATAGAACGGCGTGGTTTCCTTCTGGGGCACTTCCTGAACCAGACCATACAGTTCCGAGGTCGATGCCTGATAGAAACGCGCGGTCTTTTCAAGGCCCAGAATACGGATTGCCTCCAGTACGCGCAGCGCTCCGATACCGTCCGAGTTGGCGGTGTACTCCGGCTCCTCGAACGAAACCTGTACGTGGCTCTGCGCCGCGAGGTTGTAAATCTCGGTCGGCTGCACCTTGGCGATAATGCGCAGCAGGCTGCTTGAGTCTGTCAGATCGCCGTGGTGAAGCTCCATATTCGGGCCACCGGAGTGGGGATCATGGAACAGATGGTCAATACGATCCGTATTGAACAGCGACGTCCTCCGCTTGATGCCGTGGACGTGGTAGCCCTTAGCAAGCAGAAACTCGGCCAGATAGGCACCATCCTGTCCTGTGATACCTGTAATCAGTGCAACTTTGCTCATAGAATTTCGGTGTCCTTTATTCAAATCCGGCCGTACGTGTCTTCAAAGCGGACGATGTCGTCTTCCGCCAGATAGTCCCCGCACTGCACTTCGATCATTACCAGCGGAAGCTTGCCGGGGTTTTCCAGCCGATGGCGATTGCCGGCCGGGATGTAGGTCGATTCGTTGGTGTTGATCAGCATCTCTCGCTCGCCGTTGATCACCTTGGCCATGCCATTGACCACGATCCAATGTTCGCTGCGGTGGTAATGCATCTGCAGCGACAACGACGCGCCAGGCTTGACCTCGATCCGCTTGATCTTGAAGCGATCGCCACCGCCCACTACCGTGTACGTCCCCCACGGGCGATGTACCGTCCGATGAATCTTGCTCGATTCGTGGCCACGCTCGCTGAGCTTGCGGACGATCTCCTTCACTTCCTGCGTGCGATCCTTGTGCGCCACGAGCAGGGCGTCGGCCGTATCGATGACCACCAGGTCACTGACGCCAACCATGCCCACCACGCGATCCTCTCCACGCACATAGCAATTCGAGGTGTCGTGCAACAGCGCCTCGCCTTCGATGCAGTTGCCGCTGCAATCCGCGCCGGCCAGTGCACCAATGGCATTCCACGATCCAACGTCACTCCAGCCAATTTCACACGGGACCACGGCCAGCTTGTCCGACTTCTCCATCAACGCATAGTCGATCGAGATATTGGGCACATTTTCAAATTGCGCGGCCAACAACTCGGTCTGCGACATACCCGCTGCCGTTACGACGCGTGATCCGGCCAGGCAGTCGCGCATCGACTCCAGAACCTCGCTGGCGTGCTTCTCAAACTCGGCCAAAACCGTTCCCGCGGTGAAGCAGAAAATCCCCGAGTTCCACAGGTAGTTGCCCGCCGCAAGATATTCGGCCGCCTTCTCCGCACTCGGCTTCTCGACGAACCGGTTCACACGGTTGCCATCGGCCTCGATATAGCCATAGCCCGTCTCGGGGGCATCCGGTCGAATGCCCAGCGTCACCAGGTGGCCAGCCAGCGCCAGCGCACGCGCCTTGCCCACGGCATCGGCGAATGCGGCCTGATCGGAAATCAGGTGGTCCGCGGCAAGAATCAACAGAACCGCATCGTCACCGTGCGTCTTGGCCGCATGCAGTGCGGCGGCAACTACGGCCGCCGATGTATTACGGCCAAATGGCTCAAGAATGTAGGAAACAGGCGTGTGTGCCGCATTGATTTCGCGATACTCATCTTCCGTCTTGAAGAATAGTTCGCGATTGGTAACAGTGAGGACTTCCGCCACGTCGGGCAATGCCGCCGCGCGCAGGAAAGCCTTCTGCAGCAGGCTCTGTGAATCCGGCAGGCGGATGAACGGTTTGGGATGAAATTCCCGGGACACCGGCCACAGCCTTGTCCCGGCACCACCCGACAGAATCACCGGAATGAACGTCATTGAAATCACCAGTTCCGTAGTCGAATCTTGTAGTCCGTGCGATGGCAAAGGCGCCATTCAAGCAAATGCCTGAATGACGCTCCGATAGTGGGCCACCACCTTCTTCACATCAAATTCTTGCTGCACCTTCATGCGCCCTGCCCGGCCCATTTCGCGGCGTGCCGGCTCACCGAGCGCGAGCATCGCTTCCATTTGCTTGGCCAGGTCTTCGGCGCTCTGCTTTTCGCACAGGAGTCCGTTAACGCCGTGTTCAACGATATCCTTGCACCCCGGGACATTCGTCGCAATGATCGGGCGCTCCATTGCCGCAGCCTCCAGCAGCACACGCGGCACACCTTCGCGATAGGAAGGCAGCACCACGCAGTCCGCTGCCACAATGGCTGGCCGCACGTCGCTGGCTTCGCCAAGGTATTCGATGACACCCTCCGCCTGCCATTGCAGCGCTTCCTCGACAGGAATGGCACTCGGATTGGAAGCACCATCAGGCCCAAGCAACTGAAAGCGCACGTTGGGATAGCGCTGCCGCAGTTGGCGTGCAGCCTCCACATACTCACCAATGCCCTTGTCCCGAAGCAGCCGGGCAATCAGCAGGAATGTGAAACCCTCCGTGGCATGTCCCGTCGGCTCGGCAAGGTGGCGGAAATACGTCAGGTCTACGCCTTCACCCGGCAATACGACACATTTGGACGAATCAACCAGGCGCCCCGTAACAAACGCGCCGCGATCTTCATGATTCAGGAACCAGACCGCTTGCGGAAAGCGCAATGCAATCCGATACAGCAACTTGCTGACCCACGACACCAGGCCGACATTGATAAATACATAACCAAGCCCGGTGGTGATGGCGATTGACTTCGCGCCGGCCAGCCATGCCGCCACCGATCCGTAAATATTCGGCTTGATGGTGTAATGAAAAATGATTTTCGGCCCGATGCGCCGGTACAGCGAACTCAGGACGAATATCAGACGCAAATCCTCCAGCGGATTGTAGCCCTGGGGGGACATCTGCACTGGGTGGAACACACAGCCGAGCGCTTCCAGCGCCGCTGAAACATGGTCCGCGGGCGCCACCACATGCACCTCGTAGCCGTCAGCAATCAACGCCTCGAGTACTCCGTGGCGGAACTGGTACATCCCCCAGGCCGAATTGCCACAGAACAGGATTTTCTCTCGCGCAGCCATGCGGTTCACTCCAGCACGAGGGCGCAATTGGGCCGCGACCAAACGTAGCAAATCATGCCGCCTGATCACCCGTCATGGTTGGAAGGTCCGCATCGGCCAGCATTGGAGCGGCCGCATCCTTGGCAGCGAGCACAGGCGCACCGGACAACGGCCAGTCGATGCCAATGGTGGGGTCGTTCCAAGCCAGCGAACGCTCATGTTCGGGATACCAGTAGTCCGTGGTCTTGTAGAGAACCTCGGCCTCCTCGGAAACCACCACGAAGCCATGCGCGAACCCTTCCGGCACCCACAGCTGCCGCTTGTTGGCGGCGGATAGCAGCATGCCGACCCATTTGCCAAAACGGGGGGATCCGCGCCGCAGGTCGACCGCGACATCGAAAATCTCGCCCGTCAGCACACGGACCAGCTTGCCCTGAGGGTGCTGTACCTGATAATGCAAACCGCGCAGGACATTCTGGGCGGACCGGGAATGATTGTCCTGGACAAACGCCCGGCTCACACCCGTGGCCTGTTCGAAGTTGCGCGCGTTGAAGCTTTCGAAGAAGAAACCACGGTCGTCGCCAAAAACCTTTGGCTCGACCACCAATACCTCGGGCAGCGATGTCGGAGTAACCGTCAGATTCATTTCACTGACTCCGAGATCACCTGCATGAGATATTTGCCATACCAGTTTTTCAACAGCGGATTCGCCAGCACGGCAACCTGCTCCGCGCTGATCCATCGATTCCTGTAGGCAATCTCTTCCGGGCACGCAACCATGAGCCCTTGACGCTTCTGCAGCGTGGCAATGAACGTTGCGGCTTCCAGCAGCGATTCGTGAGTACCGGTGTCGAGCCATGCATAGCCCCGACCCATGATCTCAACATCGAGCTTGCCCAGTTCAAGGTAGCGCTTGTTGACGTCGGTAATCTCAAGTTCGCCACGCTCGGACGGTTGAACCTCGGCGGCGATGTCGCAAACCTGATTGTCGTAAAAATACAATCCGGTAACGGCATAATTCGAGCGAGGCTTGATCGGCTTTTCTTCCAGCGAAAGCGCACGGAATTGTTCATCGAACTCAACCACCCCATAGCGCTCGGGATCGTGCACGTGATACGCGAACACGGTGGCGCCCTCCTGCCTTGCGGCGGTACGGCTCAACTGCGCCACGAGATCGTGACCGTGAAAAATGTTGTCACCGAGGATCAGCGTGGACGGGTCATTGCCAATGAAGTCGCGGCCGATGATGAATGCCTGCGCAAGGCCGTCCGGCGACGGCTGCACCGCGTATTGGAGATTGAGTCCCCAGTGCGCGCCATCGCCAAGCATGTCAGAGAAGCGTCCGGTATCCTCGGGCGTGGAGATGATCAGGATGTCCCGAATCCCAGCCAGCATCAGTGTGGATAGCGGATAGTAGATCATCGGCTTGTCGTACACAGGCATAAGCTGCTTCGACACCGACTTTGTAATTGGATAGAGCCTGGTACCGGAGCCCCCGGCCAAGATAATGCCTTTGCGCATGATATCGATATCAGGAAAGAATCTGGTCAAGCAGGTAGTGCACACCCTGTCGCCAGTCCGGAAGATAAACCGCAAATGTCTCGCGCAGTTTGTCGGTGTTCAGTCTCGAATTGGATGGGCGAGGTGCCGGCAACGGATAGGCTGCCGCAGGAATGGCCTCGATTTCTTCGGCGGCAACTTTTAGCGCAACGCCTTTGCTGGCCGCATAGCGAAGCACTTCCGTCGCGTAACCATGCCACGACGTTTCACCTGCTGCGGCGAGATGATAAATGCCGGACAAAAGCGCCTCGCGGTCTCCACGAAGCCATGCCCGGTCCACGATGTGGGCTGTTACGTCGGCAATCAAGGCCGCCGTGGTTGGTGCACCAAACTGATCGGCAATCACCCGCAGCGTCTCACGCTCGCGGCCCAGCTTCAGCATGGTCTTGCAGAAATTCGCGCCGTGCGCACCGGCCACCCAGGACGTTCGCAGGATAACCGACTGGGCGCCGGTTGCAGCTATGCCTTCCTCACCCGCCAGCTTGCTCTTTCCGTACACCGAGAGCGGACCCGTGGCATCGGATTCCACATACGGCGTGGTGCCACTGCCTGCGAACACGTAGTCGGTGGAGTAATGCACAAGCAGCGCTCCCAGCGCGCGAGCTTCCTCCGCCAGCACGCGCGGCGCCTCGGCATTAATCGCAAATGCGCGATCAGAATCGGTCTCCGCCTGGTCTACGGCCGTGTAGGCTCCCGCATTGACAATTACCGTTGGCTGCAGGGTACGCAGCACATCGCGCACGACGGCAGGGCGCGACAAATCGCACGCTGCCCTATCGAGCGCGACAACGTTGCCCAGAGGCGCGAGACTACGTCGAAGTTCGAATCCGACCTGACCGTTGCTTCCTGTTACAAGAATCGTGGGAGTGGCCGCCTTATGCTGCATATTGCTTCGCCACCCAGTGCCGGTATTCACCGGAGACCACATCCTTGACCCACGCCTGATTGTCCAGATACCAGCGGACTGTTTTGCGCAGGCCAGTCTCGAACGTTTCGGCAGGCCGCCAGCCCAGTTCGCGCTCCAGCTTGCGGGCGTCGATGGCATATCGGCGGTCGTGGCCCGGTCGATCCTTCACGAACGTGATCTGGTCGCGATAGGAGCCCGCCGCCTTGGGCTTGAGCTCGTCGAGCAGATCGCACAAGGTATGCACAACCTCGAGATTGGTCTTCTCGTTCCAGCCGCCGACGTTATAGGTTTCGCCCAGCCGGCCACGCGCCAGTACCTCGCGGATCGCGCTGCAATGGTCGCCCACATACAACCAGTCACGCACGTTATGACCGTCGCCATACACGGGCAGCGCCTTGCCCGCCAGTGCGTTGGTAATCATCAGCGGGATCAGTTTCTCGGGGAAATGATATGGCCCGTAGTTGTTCGAACAGTTCGTCGTCACGACCGGCAGGCCGTAGGTGTGGTGATAGGCGCGGACCAGATGATCGGACGCGGCCTTCGACGCGGAATACGGGCTATTCGGCGCATAGGCCGTGGATTCGGAAAACTGCGGATCCTGCGGACCCAGCGATCCGAATACCTCGTCGGTGGAGACGTGGAGGAGGCGGAAGTCTGCCTTCGCGGCGCCCTCAAGCTTGCCCCAGTAGCTACGGACAGCTTCCAGCAGCGTGAACGATCCGACGATGTTGGTCTGAATGAAGTCCGCGGGACCGTGGATGGAGCGATCCACATGGCTTTCCGCCGCGAAGTGCACAACAGCGCGAGGCTGGTAGGTATTCAGCAGTTGATCAAGTGCGGCGCGGTCACAAATGTCGGTTTGCGAGAACACATGCCTCGCATCGCCATCGAGCGATGCCAGCGTCTTGAGATTCCCGGCGTACGTCAGCTTGTCGACGTTTACAACGCTGTCCGCGCCCGGCTGTGCCAGCCAGTCGAGGACAAAATTCGCGCCGATGAAACCCGCTCCGCCCGTGACCAAAATGTACGACAAAATGCTTGCTCCCCTGCCTTCGATATGTTTCGATTTGCCGACAAAAGCCGGCCGCCCGCCTGTTCCTGTGGGAGGATGGCGGAGTCCTTAAGTCCTTTTGGAAGTGGCGGTATTCTATCTGACCCCAGCCCCTAACCCGGGCCTGACCCCTAACTTTTTGTAGCGTGTTGTAACGATTCGCCAAATCGATTGTGGGGTACTGTGCAGACGCACCTTCTAGCTCTTCTTCCTATTTTTATAATCGGCAATTTCCAATGTCCGCTAATCGTCCCCTGTCAGACTCCCCATTCGCAATTGGCGATCTGCAGGGCTGCGCCCCGTCCCTTTCCGACCTGCTGGAACGACTTCCCGCGCATGCTTCGCTGCGCTTTGTCGGCGATCTGGTCAACCGCGGTCCGGCCTCGCTGGAGACGCTCCGCGCGGTAAAAGGCATGGCCGCCCGTGCCCAGACCGTCCTCGGCAACCACGACATCCATCTGCTCGCGGTCGCAGCCGGGGTCCGTAAGAAGGGCAAATCCGACACCCTGGACGACATTCTCAACGCCGCAGATTGTGATGAATTACTCACATGGCTGCGCCACCAGCCACTGGCGATTCGGGAAGACGACTTCCTGATCGTTCACGCAGGCGTCCTGCCGCAATGGACAGCCAGCCAGGTGGCCGACCTGGCGCGCGAGGTCGAAGCCGAGCTTCAGGGCGCAAACTGGCAAGGCTTCCTGGCCGACGTCTTCGGCAACGCGGCGAACCGTTGGGACGACAGCCTTCGCGGTATCGAGCGGCATCGGGTCGTCGTCAACGCGCTGACCCGGTTGCGCTTCTGCTCCGCGGACGGCGTCATGGATCTCAAGACCAAGGAAGGGCTGGGCAAGGCGCCGGCCGGTGTCATGCCCTGGTTCGATGTCCCGGGTCGACGCACCGCCGGTGACGTCACCGTGGTGTGCGGACACTGGTCGACGCTCGGCCTCGTCGTGCGCCCAGACCTGATGGCGCTGGATACCGGCTGCGTCTGGGGAGGCAAGCTCACCGCCGCCCGGCTGGCGCGCGATCCGGACGCACGAACTATCGTCCAGGTCGAGTGCCCGCAGTATTCTGATCCACTGGCCTGAAAAAACGAATCCCCGCGCGAGCGGGGATCGACTGGGCCTTCAAGGCGTGGCAGCCGCAGGCTGCGGCACCGCCAGCGGCGGCTGATGTAGCCTTTCGACCACCTCGCCAGCCGCTTCCGGCGTGCCTTCTATCAGATGCACCACCACATCGCGGGCCGCCGCCGCCAGCTCCCGCCGGCTGGCCGAATGCGCCACCAGCTGCGGGCCGAGCGTCAGCCGCACCTTGATTGGTGGCGAGTTCAGGATGGCATTGAGGCACTGCATCAACGTGATGTCGTCGATATACGCCGGTGCCAGCGTCGGCTTGCCGGTGGCGGCATCCAGGTAGCTCAGGCCCACCGGTTGCACCGGCAGGCCGCCGGAAACGGGCGCCTGCATCAGGTTGGCGTGGAACGGCAACACCTTGCTGCCATCGGTGGTTGTGCCCTCGGGGAACACGCACACCAGGTCGCCCTGCCGCATCACGTCGGTAATGTGATGGAGCACGCGATGGGCGTCGCGCTTGCTGGCACGCTCGATGAAGATCGTGCCCGTCTTGTCGCACAACCAGCCAATCACGGGCCAGCTGCGGATTTCCGACTTGGCAACGAAGCGTACCGGCTGCCAGCTATGGATCACATAGATATCGAGCCACGAGACGTGGTTGGACACCAGCATGGCACCCTTCGGCGCCGGCTCACCGGGCTTCAGGCCCTGCACCTCCACCTCGATCCCGCAAATCGCCAGCAGCTTGCGCGACCATTCGCGGATCAAGCGCTCACGCAGGTGAGCGCTTGCCCACGGGAAGACCGTTGCGCAGAACAGTATCCCGCGCAACAAATGGCACCCCAGCCGCAGCTTGCGTAGCCAGATCATCGTCAAACTCCGTTAGCCTTGCTGGCCGTCCGCTGTCAGCGCTGCTCGTAGACGACCTGGCCATCGACCAGCGTCGTGCGCACGCGCCCTTCCATCTCGTAGCCCAGCCACGGCGAATTCTTGCCCTGGCTCTTCAGTGCGGCACGCTCCACCTTCCAGACTTGCTTGGGGTCGAACACGCAGACGTCGGCGGCGCTGCCCGTGGTCAGCGATCCGGCGTGCAGGCCGATCACGCGCGCGGGATCGCTCGTGATGCGCCCCAGCGCCTTGACCAGCGGCACCTTGTGTTCGGCCGCCCAGCGCAGCGTCAGCGGCAGCAGCAGTTCCAGGCCGGTGGCGCCCGGCGTGGCTTCCGCGAACGGCAGCAGTTTCTCATCATCGTCGACCGGAGTGTGGTCGGAGCACAACGCATCGATGGTGCCGTCGGCCAGCGCGGCCACGATGGCATCGCGGTCGCGCGCGCTGCGCAGCGGCGGCGTGAAGCGCATCTGGCTGTTGAAGAAGCCGATGTCCATGTCGGTCAGTGACACATGGTGGATGTTGACGTCGCAGGTCACCGGCAGGCCTTCCTTGCGGGCCTGGCGCACGAGTTCCAGCCCGGCGGCCGAGGACAGACGGCAGAGGTGCACACGCGCGCCCGTGGTGCGCATCAATTCGAAAATCGTGTGCAAGCGGACCGTTTCGGCAATCACCGACACGCCCGACAGCCCCAGCCGCGATGCCACGGCGCCGCTGGCTGCCACGCCACCACCCAGGAACGGGTCCTCGGGGCGCAGCCACAGCGTAAAGCCGAACGTCTGCGCGTACTGCATCGCCCGTTGCAGCACCTTGGTGTCGTGGATCGGCATCTCAGCCTGGCTGAAGCCCACGCAACCGGCCTCGGTCAGCTGGCCCATCTCGGTCAGCGCCTCGCCCTTGAGGCCCACCGTCAGCGCGCCGAGCGGATAGACGTGCGTCTGGTTCAGCCGGCGCGCACGGAACTTCAGCATCTCGACCAGGCCCGGTTCATCGAGCACGGGGTCGGTATCGGGCGGGCAGACCAGGCTGGTCACCCCGCCGGCCGTGGCGGCGGCAACTTCGGATTCGAGCGTGGCCTTGTATTCATAGCCCGGCTCGCGCAGGCGCGCGGACAGGTCCACCAGGCCCGGGCACACGATCATGCCGCGCGCGTCGATGGTCTTGTTGGGGTTGAAATCGGCGGGCGCCTGGCCCACGCCGACAACCTTGCCGGCGGCGATATACAGGTCCTGTTCGGCGTCGACGTTTGCGGCCGGATCGATCAGGCGGCCACCCTGGATGCAGATCTTCATGTTTTCTTGCGATGTGCTGTTCGTTGTACCCAAGGTGCTACTCAATCGTTGTTGCCGGCGACGATGCCCATCACCGCCATCCGTACCGCGATGCCGAAGGTCACCTGATTCAGGATCACCGACTGCGGGCCGTCGGCCACGGCGGAGTCAATCTCCACGCCGCGGTTCATCGGGCCCGGGTGCATCACGATGGCGTCCGGCTTGGCCAGCGCCAGGCGCTCCGGCGTCAGGCCGTAGGCCTTGAAATATTCCTGAGCCGACGGCAGCAGCGCGCCGCTCATCCGTTCGTTCTGCAGGCGCAGCATGATCACCACGTCCACGCCCTTCAGCCCCTCTTCCATGTTGTGGAAGACACGCACACCCATCTGCTCCAGGCCAGACGGCAGCAGCGTGCGCGGCCCGATCGCGCGCACTTCCGGCACGCCCAGCGTGGTCAGCGCGTGGATGTCCGAGCGGGCCACGCGCGAGTGCAGGATGTCGCCGACGATAGCCACCGTCAGGTTCGTGAAATCCTTCTTGAAATGCCGGATCGTGTACATGTCCAGCAGGCCCTGCGTCGGGTGCGCGTGGCGGCCGTCGCCGGCGTTGATCACGTGCACGTGCGGTGCCACGTGCTCGGCGATCAGGTACGGGGCACCGGAGCTGGCGTGGCGCACCACGAACATGTCGGCCGACATCGCCGACAGGTTGTTGATCGTGTCCAGCAACGATTCACCCTTGCTGGTCGACGATGCATTGATATTCAGATTCAGCACGTCCGCCGACAGCCGCTTGGCGGCGATCTCGAACGTGGTACGTGTGCGCGTGGAGTTCTCGAAGAACAGGTTGAACACGCTCTTGCCGCGCAGCAGCGGCACCTTCTTGACGTCGCGATCGGAGTCGGACAGCGAGACGAACTGGCTGGCGGTGTCGAGGATGTGCGTGATCATGTCACGCGACAGCCCCTCGATCGACAACAGGTGCTTGAGCTCTCCGTTTCGGGTGAGCTGCGGGTTGCGGAACATCTTGGTCATGGCAGGTCGGTCGGGCGCGGGTTCGGTCTGGCGGGTTCGGTCTGGGTACGGCTTGGGGGCTTGACGACTCTGGCGGCGTCTCGGGTTGACACTCTCAGGCGCGGGCCTCCGTCGCAAAGGCAAAGCGCGTTGCCGCGCCTTCGCCCTGGCGTGACAGCACCAGTGTCTTGTCCTGGGGCAGCTCGATGGAGGTCGCAGCGTAATCGGCGGCGAACGGCAGTTCGCGGCCACCACGGTCGGCCAGCACGGCCAGCGCCACGCGCGCCGGGCGGCCATAGTCGAACAATTCGTTCACGGCGGCACGGATAGTGCGGCCCGTGGCCAACACATCGTCGATCAGCAGAATGTTGCGGTCCTGCACGGAGAAGGGCAGCGTGGTTGGCTGCGCCTGGCTGTGCAGGCCCTTCTTGGCGTAGTCGTCGCGGTGAAAGGCCACGTTGATCACGCCATGCTCGCCCAGCTTCAGGTCCGCCGCCAGCCGTTCGGCAATCCAGGCGCCGCCCGAGTGGATGCCCGCCACCGACCAGCTTGCGCGGTCATTGGGCGGCATCAGCGCCTGGGCCTGGTCGCGCAGCGCGTGATAGAGCGCCTCGGCGTCGGGAGTGGAGGTCTGGGTCATAGCGGGATTTCGTCGAAATACTGTTGCAGGATGATCCGTGCGGCCTCGGCGTCCAGCGCACCGCGCTTTGCCCCGGCCATCGAGGCGGCGCGCGACGAATATCGCTCGTCCACCCACTCCACAGGCAAGTTGTAGCGCCCGTTCAACTGGTTGCCAAAGCGTCGCGCAAGCCGTATCGAGGCTTGTTCCTCGTCATCGGGGCCTGCCTCCGGGTTGACCGGCATGCCAACCACCAGCTGGACGGGAGTCCACTCCTGGATCAGCGCGCCAATTGCCTGGAAGCGGGCTTCCACCGTCACATTGGGAAGAATTGTCAGTGCACGAGCTTGCCGCGTGATGAAATTGCCAAGCGCCACGCCGATTTTTTTCTCGCCATAGTCGAAGGCGAGCACCGTGCCGTCGCGGGGCGTCTCGCGCCCCGCCTGCTCAGGCATGCCCGGCCTCGCCCGACAGCATCGTCACATCGATGCCAAGCAGGCGCACGGCTGCCGCGAAGCGCTCTTCGGGCGGCACGCTGAAAATGATTTCGGGATCGGCCTGGACAGTCAGCCAGCCGTTGCGGCTCAGTTCGTCCTCGAGCTGGCCGGCGCCCCAGCCTGCATAGCCAAGCGTCAGCAGAAACCGGTGCGGGCCGCTGCCGTTGGCCACGGCTTCGAGCACGTCCTTGGAAGTGGTCATCTCCAGCCCGCCGGGCACTGCCAGCGACGACACATAGATGCCGACCGGATCATGCAGCACAAAGCCGCGCTCGGTCTGCACCGGGCCGCCAAAGTAGACCGGCTGGTGGGCAACAGGCTGGATTTCGAGCTTGAGATCGATCTTGTCGAACAGCGTGGCCATGTCGATGTCGATCGGCCGGTTGATCACCAGACCGAGCGCGCCACGCTCGTTATGCTCGCAGAGGTAGACAACGGAACCCGAAAACGTCGGATCTGCCATGCCCGGCATGGCAATCAGGAACTGATTGGTGAGATTGATGGAAGCTTCGGACGTCGCCATGCCTTGCATTCTACCAAATCACACCCCGGCTGCCGCGGAAAACTTCTGTGCGTAAAGGCACTTTGCGGCACGCCGGCCACCGGCCTCAATCCCCCGCCGACTTCAGCGCAACCATGTCTTCCGGTGTCAGCCAGCGCCACTCCCCCAACTCCAGCGCCGGGTCGAGCCGCAATCCGCCGATGGCACTGCGATGCAGCGCCGTCACATGATTGCCAGCGGCGGCGACCATGCGCTTGACCTGGTGATATTTGCCCTGCAGCAGCGACAGGCGCAGGCTGCGCTCGCCGGTGGCTTCGCAGGCATGTGCCGCAATCGGGGCCGGCTCGTCGTCCAGCTGCACGCCGGCGCACAGCGCCTGCACCTGCTCCTGCGTCACAGGGTCGAACGTGGTGACCTCGTAGACCTTGGGCACCTGCTTCTTCGGAGAGGTCTGGGCATGGATGAACTGGCCATCGTCGGTCAGCAACAGCAGACCGGTGGTGTCGTGGTCGAGCCTCCCCACCGCCTGCACCTCGCGCTGGCGCAGCGGCACCGGCAGAAGGTTGTAGACACTGGGATGGTGGCGCGGCCGCTGCGAACATTCGTAGCCGGCCGGCTTGTTCAGCATCAGGTAGGCCTTGGTGCACGCCAGCCACTCCTCGCCGTCGACCATCAGACGCAGGCCGTCCACTTCGAAGCGTGCACCCGGATCTTCGCAAAGCACCCCGTTGACCTCGACGAGTCCGGCTTCCACCAGGTCGCCACAATAGCGGCGGGTGCCGAAGCCTTGGGATTGCAGGATGCGGTCGAGAGTCGTGGCCATGAGAGTGTGGGAATGCGAGGAAATGCTGGTGGCTATGTTAGGTTATGGCGATGCCGAGATCACCTTCCCCTGCAGCCGAACCTGGCGGACGCATGCCCTACCGGATCAGCCGGGAATTCGCACGCGGCCTGGTCTGGTTCCGGCGCGACCTGCGCGCCGAAGATCACGCGGCGCTGCATTATGCCCTCAAGCACTGCAAGCAGGTATGGTGCGTGTTCGTGTTCGACCGCGAAATCCTCGATCCGCTGCTCGATCGGGGATTGAAGGCCGACCGGCGCGTGGAGTTCATCCACAAATCGCTGGAGCCGCTGCGGCAGGCCTTGACCGACGCTGGCGGCGGGCTGATCGTCCTTGACGACCGCGCGCGCGATGCCATTCCAAAGCTGGCCGCCGAGCTCAATGCCGAGGCGGTGTTCACGAACCACGACTACGAACCAGCCGCCAACGATCGCGACGCCGCCGTGCGCCAGGCGCTGGCCGCCGATTCACGGGTGCTGCTGACGTTCAAGGACCAGGTCGTTTTCGAGGCCGACGAGATCCTGACTGGCCTGGGCCAGCCATTCAGCGTGTTCACGCCGTACAAGAATGCGTGGCTGAAGGCGCTGCAGCCGTTCGACCTGCGGCCCTACCCGGTCGACAAGTACCGGCAGGCCCTGGCAACGGTGCCGGCCCGATACCGTACGGCCTTGCCCACCCTCGAATCGCTCGGCTTCGCGCCCAGCAACCTGCCCGACATCGCCATGCCCACGGGCGCCGATGGTGCGCAGGCGCTGTTCGACGAATTCCGCAATCGCATTGGGGAGTACGGCCAGCGCCGTGACTACCCCGCGCTGCGCGGCCCCAGTTACCTGTCCGTGCACCTGCGCTTCGGCACGATATCGATCCGAACGCTCGTGCGTGCCGCGCACGAGATCGTGCAGCAAGGCGGCCCCGCCAGTACCGGCGCCGCCGTCTGGCTGTCCGAACTGGTCTGGCGCGACTTCTATTTCATGATCCTGCACCATCACCCGCGCGTCGCCGACGGCAAGTCGTACCACCCGGAATACGATGCGCTGCGCTGGGTCGACACGCGAACCGGCAACGAGTACTTCGACGCATGGTGCCAGGCGCGGACCGGCTATCCGCTGGTGGATGCCGCGATGCTGCAGATCAACCAGAGCGGCTACATGCACAACCGCCTGCGCATGGTCACGGCAAGTTTCCTGGTCAAGGACCTGGGCGTGGACTGGCGCCGGGGCGAGCAATATTTCGCCGACCAGCTCAATGACTTTGATTTCTCCGCCAACAACGGCGGCTGGCAATGGGCAGCGTCAACCGGCTGCGACGCGCAGCCCTACTTCCGCATCTTCAATCCGGTCACCCAATCTGAAAAATTTGACCCGCAGGGGCGCTTCATCCGCAAGTACCTGCCGGTACTGGCAAACCTGCCGGACAAGTACATCCACGCCCCCTGGACGGCGCCGGACGATGTGCTGGCGGCGGCCGGAGTGAAGCTCGGCGATAACTATCCGCAGCCGGTCGTGCAGCACAAAGTGGCACGAATGGAAGCGCTGGAAAGGTATGCGGCGGTGAAGGGTTCGAAGGCGAAGGCCGTCGACGACTGACGGGCTTCGCGCTCTTGATCGGCCGTCGGCGCGTTCAGGCCGCCAGCATGGCGCTTTCGCGGTAGTGCTTCTGCGCCTCGTCGGGCCGGTCCGTTTCCTCGAACAGCCGCGCCAGCGCCAGGTGCGCGCGCACGCAGATGCGGCTTTGCCGCTCCCGATCCGCATACTTCAACGTGCGCTCGAAGTTGGACTGCGCCTTGCCCCAGAGCTGCTCGCCCAGGCACAGCACCCCCAGCGTGTAGTACAGGTCGGCATCGTTCGGATGATCAACCAGCCATTTCTCGGCCTGCTGGATTTGCGGCAGTGCCTTGCCCGGTTCCGCGCAGTCGGCGTAGCGCTGCACCAGACGGCTGTCCCAGTTCACCTTGAGCGCTTCCTCGACAATACGGCGCGCTTCGTTCTGGCGGTTCAGCGCCGAGAAATAACGTGCCGCCTGCTCGGCGATGCGCACGGCGTGCCGTTCGTCCGCCGATAGCGACCGCCAGAAGTGATAAAGCGATTCCGCGTCATGGCGGCGCTCCTCCAGCATCGCTTCGACAGCCATCTGTTTGAGCCGCAGTGCCAGCACCGGGTGCAGTGCGTTGCGCTTTTCCAGCGAACGCGCCAGGCGCAGCACCTCGGTCCAGTTCTTCAGATGCTGGTGCGCACGCAGCGCAATCCGCTGTACGTGGATCTGGCGTCCGCCTTTTTCCTGCAGCTGGGCGATGGTTTCCAGCGCCCCTTCCGGATCGCGTGCATCGACCAGCAATTCGGCCATCGACACCAGCCGCGCCTGTTCGCGCTCGGGGTCGGTCACCTGCGCCATCCAGGCGTCGCGGCGCTCGGACTCCTGCATCCGGTGCGCTGCGCGCGCGCCGACCAGTGCCGCGGTCTGCGCCTGCTCCGGCCATGCCTGGGCCTCCTTGGCGGCGCGTTCAGCGCGGGCAAAGCGGCCGGCAAACAGGTTTTCGATCGATTCGCGCAGCGCGGCCTGCGCCTTGCCCATGCGGCTGCGCTCGCGGTACGCGGCGGCCCGGCGCGGCATTTCCGACAGATGCCGGAACGTGGACATGACCGTCCACACCACGAAGAACAGCAGCAACAGCAGCGCCAGCGTCAGGTTCAGCGACATTTCCACCCGGTACGGTGGATAGAACAGCACCACGTTGCTGTGATTGAACTGTGTGAACAGCGCCAGCCCGACCGCGCCGCCAAACAGTACGGCTACCCAGAAAAGCAGTCGCATGCGGCTACTCCTTCTTGAGCGCGCGCAGCGCGCTAAGGCTCTCGGCCATCGTCGGCAGCGACACACTCACCGCGCTGGCCTGCGCCTGCTTGAGCAGGGTCATCACGCCCTGCACCCGGCGCGAGCGGGTATCGAAATAGCGGCCGATCATCGCCTGCGCGGCAGCCAGGTCGTTGCGGAACACCGGTTCGTTGCGCGACAGCAGCGCCAGGCGCGCGTTGAGCAGCCGCAGCTTGACGTTTTCGCGCAGGAACCAGCCCTGGTCGCCAGACAGCAGCAGGGCGTTGGTGTCGTCCACCTTGCGCACGCGGATCACCTGGCCCAGTTCGGCCAGCACATAGTCCCACGTGCGCGTCAGCACGTTGCCGCCAACGTCGTCAGCGGCCGGAGCGGAGGCGCCCTTCGCGCCCGGCTTGACGGGCTTGTCGGTCTCGCCGGGCACGCGGTCCAGCATGCGTTCGCCGGACAGCAGCGGCAGTGCATCGATCTGGTTGATCGATTCGTCGAGCTTGATGGCCGCCCCGGTCAGGTCGGTATCGGGCACGGCCTTCATGCGGGCGATGTCACGCGCCAGGGCGCGGCGCAGCTGGTTGTATTGCGGCTTGTCGGAACGGGCCAGGCGCGCATCGGCACTTTGCAGCGCGGCGAGCGCCACCTGCACGTTGCCGGTCAACTGAAGCTGCTGGCCGGCATTGGTCAGCAACTGCTGGATCTCGGCGATCTCCCAGTCATCGCGGTTGCGCATCAGGTCCTGATAGACCTGCTCCAGCGCGGCCTGCTTGTCTCGCGCCTCCACCACCTGGCCGTCGAGCGCGCCGACCTTGGACTGCAGTTCCTTGACGGTGTCCTGCGCGTTCTTCGACAGCACGCGGGTTTCCTGCACCAGGGCGTCGTTGCTCTGCTGGCGCCGCGCGAGTTCCTGGGTCAGGTGTTCCACCCGCATCTGCAACCAGAAGAAGCCACCGGCAATGGCCAGCACCAGCACGATGGCAATCGCCCACCAGGCCGTCATGTAGCGGCGGTTGGCCGACTGCGACGCTGGCGCGTGCGTGGTGAAAGACGTGCCGGAAGCACCGGACGGAGCGGCATGGCTCGACGAGGGGGACGTAGTGTCTGGCGTCACGCGTTCGACCTTCGTTGTCGTGGGTCCTGTGGACCCTGTTGATTCTGTAGCGGCTGGCGCAGGCGCCGGTGCCGGATCGACACTGGACGGCGCCGGCACAACCGGCGCAGGCACGGGAGCCGGCTCCGTCACCGACGGCGCCGCCGGCCCGGCATGGGCATTACCCCATTGCGTGCACGCGGCCAGCAGGCCGGCATCACCAGGCGCGGCTGGCAGCACGTGCGCGAAACCGAGCGCCTGGGCCTGCGCGGCAATTCTCGCATGCGGCGCAATGCACTGCATCTGCTTAAGACGTTCGTGTTCCTGAGGCGACAGGTGCAACCGCGCCAACGCATCGAGGTTGCGCACGGCCTCCGAACTGGTCAGCAGCCAGGCGTAGGGTGGCGCCCCAGGCTTGAGGCTGTCGCGCACGGCCTGCCATTGCATCGTCGTCGGTTCGGGCAGTGTGCGGCTGTAGGCCTCCACGGCGCCGACGGCGGCACCGGCTTCGCGCAGGCGGTCGCCCAGCCAGTCGCGTCCGCCGTTGCCGCGGATGATCAGCACGCTGCGCCCGGTAAATGCACCGGGCGTGGTATCGAGTTCGGACCAGAGTGCCTCTGAATCGAAGCGCGGGGAGTCGCCGCTATCGCCCTCGCCCTGCGCTCCAGCCGGCGCGATGACGCGATGCGTCGGCGGCGCGATGCCTCGCTCGGCCAACGCCGTCACGCTCGACGGCCCGACCACTGCGACAGGCACTTCAGCCGGCCATTGCGCCTGGCCCGCGGTGTTCTGGACCTGAGCCAGGGTATCGAGCGCGAACGACACGGCGTTCGGGCTGACGAACACCACCAGCGCATAGTCGCTCAGACGCGCCAGCGCGGCGCGCAGTTGCGTGTCGTCGGCAGCGGGACCGATGGCCAGCAGCGGAAAGCCGAGCACATCCAGACCGGCGGCGTGAAGCGCCTCGGTCAGTTGCCGGGACTGCCCGGCGGGTCGCGTGACTACGACGGTCGGGCGGGGCATCGGGCGATCCTCAGGCAGGTCCGGCGGTCGACAGCGCTGCCAGTACGGCGTCGGCACCCTGCCCCAGCAGATCACCGGCCACAGCGGCACCGAGCTGCTCGGCAGCCTGCAGCGAATCGACCTGCGCGGTAGCGTGGGCGCGCACGTTGCGCGTGCCGTCGGGCAACGCAACGAATGCATCGAGTTGCAGTGTGTTGCCATGCCAGCGCGCGTGGGCGGCCAGCGGCACCTGGCAGGACCCACCCAGGCGGCGCGATACCGCGCGCTCGGCCGATACGGCCAGCAGCGTCGGCACGTCATTGAGCGGCGCCAGCCACTGGGCCAGTTCAGGGCGGTCGGAACGGATTTCGATACCGAGTGCGCCCTGGCCCGCGGCTGGCAGCGAGCTGTCCGGCTCGATCAGCGCGCGGATACGATCGCCCATACCCAGCCGCTTCAGGCCGGCTGCCGCCAGAATGATGGCGCCGTATTCACCACGGTCGAGCTTGCCCAGTCGCGTGTCGAGGTTGCCGCGCAACGGCTTGATCGTCAGATGCGGATAGCGGCTGCGCAGTGCGGCTTCGCGGCGCAGGCTCGATGTGCCCACCACGGTGCCGGCCGGCATCTCGTCGAGCGAAGCGAATTGCGTGGATACCAGCGCATCGCGCGGGTCCTCGCGTTCCATCACCGCCGTCAGCGCAAAGCCATCGGGCAGTTCCATTGGCACATCCTTGAGCGAATGCACGGCCAGGTCGGCGCGGCCCTCGGCCATCGCCACCTCCAGCTCCTTCACGAACAGGCCCTTGCCGCCTACTTTGGACAGGGTCTTATCGAGAATTTGATCACCCCTTGTCGTCATGCCGAGAATGGACACATCGCACTGGGGATAGTATTGTTGCAACGCAGCACGCACATGTTCAGCCTGCCACATCGCCAGCCGGCTTTCGCGCGAGGCGATGACGAGCTTGTGTGGCATGCTGCGTGACGCTGCAGCGGACAAAGACGACGTTTGGGCGGGTGCTTGCATGCGCGCATGTTAGCACGCACCCCCTCGCAAAACCGCCAGATTGCCAGACCTGAAGTGACTTTCCGGCACGGTATTGATGCCGGTCGACCCCACTGTTACGTGTATGGGGTTCGATACATATAAGCAACGCAGTGACAAGAGGAGATAGTCGATGACGCAGCCTGCTGCGCGCCCCAACGGCCGTGCCCGTTCCGCCGGCCGAAAGTCAGTTACGCCAGCCTCAGGCCAGCATGACGCGAATGGTTCCACCCAGGGCGCCACCCCAAAGAAATCCCCCTCCCGCAGCGCCAAGACTCGGGCCAAGCCCGCGTTGTCGGTAGTGACCCCGGAAGGCAATACCGTCACCCCGGCCCGCCGTACCGCCGACAAGGATTTGCCGCTGCGCGAGGACATCCGTTTCCTGGGCCGGCTGCTGGGCGACTGCGTGCGCGAGCAGGAAGGCGATGCCGCCTTCGATCTGGTGGAAACGATCCGCCAGACCGCCGTGCGATTCCGCCGCGAAAACGACCGTGCCGCGGGCACGGAGCTGGACCGCCTGCTCAAGCGCCTGTCGCGCGACCAGACCAATTCCGTGGTGCGCGCCTTCAGCTATTTCTCGCACCTGGCCAATATCGCCGAGGATCAGCACCACAACCGCCGCCGCCGCGTGCACGCGCTGGCCGGATCGCCGCCGCAGCCGGGCAGCCTGGCCCGGGCGCTGCAGGCCATCGACGCCGCCGGTGTCACTGGCAAGCAGCTGCGTGAATTCCTGGACAACGCGCTGATCATGCCCGTGCTGACCGCGCACCCGACCGAAGTGCAGCGCAAATCGATCCTCGACGCCGAGCGCGAGATCGCCCGCCTGCTGGCCGAGCGCGACCTGCCGATGACGGCGCGCGAACGGGACCACAACACCGCGCAACTGCGCGCCCGCGTGACCACGCTGTGGCAGACCCGCATGCTGCGCAACACGCGGCTGATGGTGGTGGACGAGATCGAGAACGCGCTCTCCTACTACCGCACCACGTTCCTGCAGGGCATTCCACGGCTGATGGCCGACATGGAAGAAGACATTGCCGAGGTCTTCCCGCGCAAGAGCAAGGCCGGTGCCGCGCCCGCGCCGCTGGCGCCGTTCCTGCAGATGGGTTCGTGGATCGGCGGCGACCGCGACGGCAATCCGAACGTCACCGCCGAAACACTGGAGCATGCCGCGCAGCAGCAGTCCACGCTGATCATGCAGTGGTATCTGGATGAAGTGCACGCGCTGGGCGCCGAGCTGCCGCTGTCGTCGCTGATGGTCGACGCGAGCCCCGAACTGCTGGCGCTGGCCGAGGCGTCGCCCGACCATTCCGAACACCGCGCCGATGAGCCATACCGCCGCGCGCTGATCGGCATCTATGCCCGCCTGGCCGCCACCACGGCACGCCTGACCGGCCATGTGGCACAGCGCCATCCGGTGGCCGATGTGGCGCCCTATGACAATGCCGAAGCGTTTGCGGCCGATATCCAGATCGTGCTCGATTCGCTGCGCCAGCATCATGGCGAAGCGCTCTCGCGTGGCCGCATCGATGCGCTGGTGCGCGCGATTGCCATCTTCGGCTTCCACCTGGCTTCAGTGGACATGCGTCAGGTATCGGACGTGCACGAGGCAGTGATCGCCGAGCTGTTCAAGGCCGCCGGTATCGCCGCCGATTACGCGGCACTGCCCGAGGAACGCAAGCTGGAGCTGCTGCTGGCCGAACTGCGCCAGCCGCGATTGCTGACGCTGCCGTGGCACGGCTACTCCGAACAGACCCGCAACGAGCTGGCGATCTTTGCGATGGCGCGCGACCTGCGCGCCCGCTACGGTAACCGCGTGGCCCGCAACTACATCATTTCCCACACCGAAACGTTGTCGGATCTGGTGGAAGTGATGCTGCTGCAGAAGGAAACCGGCATGCTGCGTGGCACGCTGGGCAGCAAGACCGATCCGGCCCACATGGAGCTGATGGTCATTCCGCTGTTCGAAACCATCGAGGATTTGCGCAACGCGGCCGGCATCATGCAGTCGTTGCTGGACCTGCCCGGCTTCGATTCGGTGATCAAGCACCACGGCGTCGAGCAGGAAGTGATGCTCGGCTATTCGGATTCGAACAAGGACGGTGGCTTTCTGACGTCGAACTGGGAGCTGTACAAGGCCGAACTGGCGCTGGTGAAGCTGTTCGAGGAACGCCGCGTGAAGCTGCGCCTGTTCCACGGCCGCGGCGGCACCGTGGGCCGTGGCGGCGGCCCGACCTACGAGGCCATCCTGTCGCAGCCGCCGGGTACCGTGAACGGCCAGATCCGTCTGACGGAACAGGGCGAAATCATCAACAGCAAGTTCGCCAATTCCGAGATCGGCCGGCGCAACCTGGAAACGGTGATCGCCGCCACGCTGGAAGCGTCGCTGCTGCCCACGCAGAACGCGCCGGCCGGGCTGGCAACGTTCGAAGGCGTCATGCAGCAGTTGTCGGACCGGGCGTTCCGCGCCTATCGGGATCTGGTCTACGAGACGCCGGGCTTCAAGGATTACTTCTTCGCCACCACGCCGATCACCGAGATCGCCGACCTGAACCTGGGTTCGCGTCCCGCTTCGCGCAAGCTGATGGACAAGAAAAACCGCAAGATCGAGGATTTGCGCGCGATTCCGTGGGGATTTTCGTGGGGTCAGTGCCGGCTGCTGCTGCCGGGATGGTACGGCTTCGGCAGCGCGGTCAAGGCGATGCTTGACGACGCCCCGGACGAAAAATCCCGCAAGGCCTGCGTTGCCACGCTGAAGCGCATGATCAAGACCTGGCCGTTCTTCCGCACGCTGATGTCGAACATGGACATGGTGCTGGCCAAGACCGACCTGGCCGTGGCTTCGCGCTACGCCGCGCTGTGCGACGACCCGGCGCTGCGCAAATCGGTCTTTTCGCGCATCAGCGCCGAGTGGCACCTGACCTGCGACATGCTGTCGCTGATCACGGGCCGTACGGAGCGTCTGGCCGAGAACCCGCTGCTCGCCCGCTCGATCAAGAACCGCTTTGCCTATCTGGACCCGCTGAACCACTTGCAGGTGGAATTGCTCAAGCGCTACCGGGCCGGCAAGGACGCCGACGACGTGCGCGTGCGGCGCGGAATTCACTTGACGATCAACGGGGTTGCGGCCGGGCTGCGTAATAGCGGCTGATCGAATGTGATCTTTCAGTCTGTTTTATCCCCTCTTCCGCTTGCGGGAGAGGGGAGTACGGCGGTTCTCCATGCGCTTCTTGTATCTTGAGATGCAGGGCCTCTCCCCCAGCCCCTGCCCCGCAATGCGCGAGAGGGGAGCCAACCACCCGCAATTGCCCTGCCCTCAGGCGATATAATCGCCGTTTCCGATTTTCCGCCCTGCCCCTGACATGACCTCCCAACTTGCCAAGAAAGGCGAAGCCTGGTCCGCCCGCTTCTCCGAACCGATGTCCGACCTGGTGAAGCGTTACACCGCGTCGGTCTTCTTCGACAAGCGCCTGGCGCTGTTCGATATCCAGGGCTCGCTGGCTCATGCGGCCATGCTGGCAAAGCAGGGCATCATCGCCGACGCCGACCGCGCCGAGATCGAGCGCGGCATGACGCAGATCCGCAGCGAGATCGAAGCCGGCTCGTTCGAGTGGAAGCTCGACCTGGAAGACGTCCACCTCAATATCGAAGCGCGCCTGACCGCGCTGGTCGGCGATGCCGGCAAGCGCCTGCATACGGGCCGTTCGCGTAACGACCAGGTGGCCACCGATATCCGCCTGTGGCTGCGCCACGAGATCGACAACATCATTGGCCTGCTGGGTGACCTGCGCGGCGCGCTGCTGGACCTGGCCGAAAAGAACGCGGACACGATCCTGCCCGGCTTCACCCACCTGCAGGTGGCCCAGCCGGTAACGTTTGGCCACCACCTCATGGCCTACGTGGAAATGTTCACGCGCGATGCCGAGCGCATGGCCGACTGCCGCCGCCGCGTCAACCGCCTGCCGCTGGGCGCCGCCGCGCTGGCCGGCACGAGCTACCCGATCGACCGCGAATTCGTGGCTCAGCAACTGGGTTTCGACGGCGTGTGCCGCAACTCGCTGGACGCCGTGTCCGACCGCGATTTCGCCATTGAATTCCTGGCCGCCGCGTCGCTGGTGATGACGCACGTGTCGCGCTTCAGCGAAGAACTGGTGATCTGGATGAGCCCGCGCGTTGGTTTCATCGACATCGCCGACCGCTTCTGCACCGGCAGCTCGATCATGCCGCAGAAGAAGAACCCGGACGTGCCCGAACTGGCCCGTGGCAAGACCGGCCGCGTGTACGGCCACCTGAACGGCCTGCTGGTGCTGATGAAGGGCCAGCCGCTGGCTTACAACAAGGACAACCAGGAAGACAAGGAACCGCTGTTCGACACGGTTGACACCGTGGTGGACACGCTGCGCATCTTCGCCGACATGGTGCCGGGCATCAGCGTCAAGCCGGACAACATGCGCGCCGCCGCGCTGCAGGGCTACGCCACCGCCACCGACCTGGCCGACTATCTGGTCAAGCGCGGCCTGCCGTTCCGCGACGCCCACGAGGCCGTGGCCCACGCCGTGCGCGCCTGCGACGACCGCCGCTGCGACCTGGCCGACCTGACGGTAGAGGAACTGCGCCAGGCTTCCGGCCTGGGCGACAAGGCATCGCTGATCGGTGACGACGTCCATTCGGTGCTGACGCTGGAAGGCTCGGTCGCGTCGCGCAACCATATCGGTGGCACCGCGCCCGACCAGGTACGCGCCGCCATCGCCGCCGCACGCAAGGCGCTGTAAGTTTCGCGTAAGTCTTCGTGGCAAAAAAGCCGCTGCGCCGACAGGCCAGCGGCTTTTTTGTTTCTGATTGCCAGTTTTCAGAGTTGCCCCCCCTCCCGCATGCGGAAGAGGGGTTGGGGGAGAGCGCAGGCGGTTCTGCTTGCCAGCGCGTACGATTTTGAATGGCTTTGCCCTCTCCCCGCTCCTTTCCCACGCGTGGGAGAGGGGAGAAAACCATCGCTAATGTCAGCTCGCTAGGACAATCCCCTAGCCCTCCCACAATTTGTTACAGATAAACTAACCGGCGCATTAGAACAAGGGGGAGACAACCCATGAATTACTTGCTTGGTCTGTCACGGCAGATCGACAGGTTGAATCAGCACACGGGCAGGCTTGCAAACATCATGATCCTGCTGTCGTGCCTGATCAGCGCAGGGAACGCCCTGCTCCGTTACGGCTTCAACTTGAGTGACAACTGGCCGCTGGAACTCCAGTGGTACATGTTTGCCATCGCGGTGATGTTCGGCGCGTCGTACACATTCCAGCGCAACGAGCACGTGCGCGTGGACCTGATTTACGGCAACGTGTCCGAGCGCGCCCAGCACTGGATCGACATTTTCGGCATCGTGGTATTCCTGCTGCCGTCCACGATCCTGTTCACATGGCTGTCGTGGGAATCGTTGTTCCTGCCTTCGTGGCGCATTCTTGAGCAGTCGGGCAACTCGGGCGGCCTGCTCCGTTATCCGATCAAGCTCGTGGTGCCCATCGGCTTTGCCCTGCTGACGCTGCAGGGGATTTCCGAACTGATCAAGCGCTTTGCCGCCCTCAAGGGCCTGGTGCGCATCGAATCGAAATACGAAAGGCCGGTGCAATAATGATTCCATTGGAATATATGCCGCCGCTGATGTTCGGCGGCCTGGTGGTATTCATGCTGATCGGGTTCCCGGTCGCATTCTCGCTCTCGGCCGTGGGCCTGGCCTTTGGCTTCCTGGCCATCGAATGGGGCTACTTTCCGCTGCAATTCCTGCAGGCCGTGCCAAGCCGCGTATTTGGCAGCGTGCTGGCCAACGAACTGCTGCTGGCGATCCCGTTCTTTACCTTCATGGGTGCGATCCTGGAGAAATGCGGGCTCGCCGAAGACATGCTCGACTCGATGGGCCAGTTGTTCGGCCCCGTGCGCGGCGGTCTGGGCTACTCGGTGATCATCGTCGGCTTCATCCTGGGCGCCATCACCGGCACGGTGGCCGCGCAGGTGATTGCGATGGCGATGATCTCGCTGCCCGTGATGATGCGCTACCGCTACAACATGAAGTACGCCACGGGCGTGCTGGCCGCATCGGGCACGATCACCCAGCTGGTGCCGCCGTCGCTGGTGCTGGTGGTGCTGGCCGATCAGCTCAAGACGCCCGCAGGCAGCGCCGACGTGGGCAGCATGTACCTCGGTGCATGGGGTCCGTCGGTGGTGCAGATCCTGCTGTTCGCGCTCTATACGTTCGTCCTGACCCGCATCAAGCCCGACTGGCTGCCGCCGGTGCCGGCCGAGGCGCGCACGCTGCGCGGCTGGGCGCTCTGGGCCAAATGCTTTCGCGGCATCATCCCCTGCGCGGTGCTGATCTTCCTGGTACTTGGCACGATCATGCTCGGCATCGCAACGCCGACCGAATCGGGAGCGATGGGCGCCGTCGGCGCGCTGGTGCTGGCCGTGATCCGCGACAAGGGATTCAACAAGATCGACCGCAGCGTCTATCGCGTCGGCATCGGCGCAACGGTGGTCGCGGCAGCGGTTGGCTTCTTCGCCTTTGGCACCCATGCGTTCCGGATTCCGCTGGCCGTGGCCTACCTGGTCGTGCTCTGGCTGCTGATTCGCGCCGGCCAGTTGACCGATCTGCGTCTGCTGATCGTCGAGGCCTACCAGTCGACGGCACGTATCACGGCGATGGTCGTATTCATCCTGATCGGCTCCACCTGCTTCTCGGTGGTATTCCAGGGCGTGGACGGCGGCGCGTGGGTGGAACACCTGTTCACCTCGTTGCCGGGCGGCTGGATCGGGTTCCTGATCGTGGTGAACCTGTTCATCTTCTTCCTGGCGTTCTTCCTGGACTTCTTTGAAATCGCGTTCATCGTGGTGCCGATGCTGGCACCGGTGGCCGTCAAGATCCTGGCGCCGGTGGTGGCGGACTCGATGGGCGGCAACCCCGAGGCAGCGGCCACGGCCGCGCTGGTGTGGTTCGGCGTGATGCTGTGCGTGAACATGCAGACCTCGTTCATGCACCCGCCATTCGGCTTCGCGCTGTTCTACCTGCGCGGCATCGCGCCAAAGGAAGTCAAGAGTTCGGACATCTACTGGGGTGCGCTGCCCTGGGTGGGCCTGCAGCTCATCATGGTGCTGCTGGTGATGTTCTGGCCGGGCATGGTGACCGGATTGCTCGATAAGGGGTCGCTCAAACACAGCAATTCGGCCGAAGTCAGTATTCCGTTAGGCGGACAGGAAAGCGAGAGCAAACCGGGCGGGGGAGCATCGTCGCCGGGCACGCTGGAGCTGCCGGGCAGCAGCAGCGACAGCGAACCGGCCGCGCCGCAGTTCCAGTTCGAAAAGAGCAAGTAAGCTGGGTTCGGGCGGGGGCGGGCGATACACTGACCCGCTCCTCCGGCCCTCTCCCACCTTGCGGGAGAGGGCGAGCAAAAGCAAAACCGGCAGTCCCGGATATGCCCATTCCATACGCAGGGAAACAAAAAACCCCCGGCCTCGCGGCACGGGGGTTTTTTGTTGGATGAGCGGAAGCCTTACTGCTTCACGCAATCCACGAAGTACGCGGTCTGGCCGTCGATCTCGTCTTCCACCAGGCCGTGGATGTCGGTCTCGAAGCCCGGGAACAGCTTGTTGAACTCGCGCGCGAACTTCAGGTACTGCACGATGGTGCGGTTGAAGCGTTCGCCCGGAATCAGCAGCGGAATACCCGGCGGGTACGGCGTCAGCAGGATGGCGGTCACGCGGCCTTCCAGCTCATCCACGGGCACGCGCTCGATTTCGCGGTGCGCCATCATCGCCCAGGCGTCCGACGGCTTCATCGCCGGTTCCATGTCCGACAGGTACATCTCGGTGGTCACGCGCGCCACGTCGTTGGCTTTGTAGACGCTGTGGATCGCGTCGCACAGGTCGCGCAGGCCCATCCGCTCGTACTGCGGGTACTTGCCGACGAATTCCGGCAGCACGCGCCACAGCGGCTGGTTCTGGTCGTAGTCGTCCTTGAACTGCTGCAACTCGGTGACCAGCGAGTTCCACCGGCCCTTGGTGATGCCGATCGTGAACATGATGAAGAACGAGTACAGGCCCGTCTTCTCGATAATGATGCCGTGCTCGGCCAGGTACTTGGTGACGATGGCGGCCGGGATGCCACGCTCGCTGAACTCGCCGTCCACGTCCAGGCCCGGGGTGATGATCGTGGCCTTGATCGGGTCCAGCAGGTTGAAGCCGTCGGCCAGATCGCCAAAGCCGTGCCAGCGCTCGTTGGCCTTGAGCATCCACTCCTCGCGGTCGGGCACGCCTTCTTCGGCCAGCGTGTCGGGACCCCAGACCTTGAACCACCAGTCGCCGTTGTTGACGACGTCGTAGTCGGCCTCAACCTTGCGCACCGCGCGACGGAAGTCCAGCGCTTCGGCAATGCTTTCCTCGACCAGCGCGGTACCGCCCGGCGCTTCCATCATTGCCGCGGCCACGTCGCACGAAGCAATGATCGAGTATTGCGGGCTCGTCGAGGTGTGCATCAGGTACGCCTCGTTGAAACGGTAGCGGTCCAGCTTGCGCGTCTCGGAATCCTGCACCAGGATTTGCGATGCCTGCGACAAGCCGGCCAGCAGCTTGTGCGTGGACTGCGTTGCAAACACCAGCGCGTCCTTGCTGCGCGGGCGGTTGCGGCCGATCGCGTGCATGTCGTGGTAGAACTCGTGAAACGCGGCGTGCGGCAGCCAGGCTTCGTCAAAGTGCAGCGTGTCGATTTCCGACGTCAGCATTTCCTTGATCTGCTCGGCGTTGTACAGCACGCCGTCATACGTGCCCTGCGTGATCGTCAGGATGCGCGGCTTCTGGTTCTTTGCCTTGCTGGCGAACGGATGGTTGGCGATCTTCCTGCGGATGGTCTCCGGATCGAACTCGCTCTTCGGAATCGGGCCGATGATGCCGTAGTGATTGCGCGTGGGCATCAGGAACACCGGAATCGCGCCCGTCATCATGATCGCGTGCAGGATCGACTTGTGACAGTTGCGGTCCACCACGACGATATCGCCCGGCGCCACGTTGGCGTGCCAGACCATCTTGTTCGACGTCGACGTACCGTTCGTCACGAAGAACATGTGGTCCGAATTGAAGATGCGCGCGGCGTTGCGCTCCGATGCGGCCACCGGACCGGTGTGGTCCAGCAGCTGGCCCAGTTCCTCGACGGCGTTGCAGACGTCGGCGCGCAGCATGTTCTCGCCGAAGAACTGGTGGAACACCTGGCCCACCGGGCTCTTCAGAAACGCCACGCCGCCCGAGTGACCCGGGCAATGCCACGAGTACGAACTGTCCTGCGCGTAATCGATCAGCGCCTTGAAGAACGGCGGAGCGAGCGTGTCCAGGTAGACCTTGGCTTCGCGGATGATGTGACGCGCCACGAATTCGGGGGTGTCCTCGAACATGTGGATGAAGCCGTGCAGCTCGCGCAGGATGTCGTTCGGGATATGGCGCGAGGTGCGGGTCTCGCCGTACAGGAAGATCGGCAAGTCCGTGTTGCGGCGGCGCACTTCGTTCACGAACGCGCGCAGCTTTTCGATGGCGGCGGCCTCGGGCTGATCGTCGGCGCGCACGAACTCGTCGTCGTCGATCGACACGATGAAGGTGGAAGCCCGGCTGGCCTGCTGAGCGAACGAAGTCAGGTCGCCATAGCTGGTCAGACCCATCACTTCCATGCCCTCGCGTTCGATGGCTTCGGCCAGCGCGCGAATACCCGAGCCGGAAATGTTCTCGGAACGGAAGTCTTCATCGATGATGATGACGGGGAAGCGGAATTTCATCGGGAAATCCTTGATGAGCGTGCTTGTAAAGACTTGAGCCACATGGCCGGCGAGAGGTTCTCGCAGCGGCGGCATGTGGCTCGTTCGTCAGGTCTGGCGGCCGGCCGCATCGCGGCTGATGGCGCCCCCGGCGTCACGTGACGACGGTATTCTGATTCGGAAAAATGACAGGTCGTCAGGTCTTCGGCAGCGTGACCCCGTGCTGGCCCTGATACTTGCCGCCGCGGTCCGCATACGAGGTCTCGCAGACCTCGTCCGATTCGAAGAACAGCACCTGCGCGCAACCCTCGCCCGCGTAGATCTTGGCGGGCAGCGGCGTGGTGTTCGAGAACTCCAGCGTCACGTAGCCTTCCCATTCGGGTTCGAACGGCGTCACGTTGACGATGATGCCGCAACGGGCATAGGTGCTCTTGCCCAGGCAGATCGTCAACACGCTGCGCGGAATCCGGAAGTACTCCATCGTGCGGGCCAGCGCGAACGAGTTCGGCGGGATGATGCAGACATCGCCCTTGAAGTCCACGAACGACTTCTCGTCGAAATTCTTTGGATCGACGATCGTGCTGTTGATGTTCGTGAAGATCTTGAATTCGTTGGCGCACCGGATGTCGTAGCCGTAGCTGGACGTGCCATAGGAAACGATCTTGCGACCCTCCGACTCCCGTACCTGGCCGGGCTCGAACGGTTCGATCATGCCGTGCTGCTCCGCCATGCGGCGGATCCACTTGTCGGATTTGATGCTCATATAGAAGTGGCAGGATGGACGGACGGCTGGCCGGCCAAACCCGGCGCCGCTGGAATGGGGCGCATTGTACAACCATTCGCGGCGGGACCCGCTGCTGGGACGACTCCCCTTTGACCAAGGCGGCAAAGGGGAGCCAATCGGCGCTTACGAGGCTGCGATGACCCCACATGCGATGCGGCCGCCGGCGTTGCCGGTGGGCTGGGTACGGTAATCGTCCGGGTCCTTGTGGACGACTACCGCCCTGCCGATAACGCTGCTCGGGCCGGGTGCCACGGTGACGTCGGACATCAGGAACTGGGCACGGGCGTTGCCGGCCGAATCGGCCGTCAGGTTGTTCATGTCACCGGCATGGTGATCGGGCATCGATATCTGGCCATGCGGCTTTCCACCCGGATTGAAGTGGCCGCCCGCGCTCATCGCATCAGGCGCGGAGCAGTCGCCCTTCTCATGGATATGGAATCCGTGCGTGGTGCCCGGCGGCAGGCCGGTGACCGCCACCACCACCATCACGCCGCCCTGCTGCTGGTCGAACGTGACACGGCCGCCGGTATTGGTGCCGCTCTTGGCGGTCAACGGCGCCGCGGCACGCGTGGCACCGGGGGCTGCCATAGCGGCGGCGCTGGTCGGCGGCGCGGCCGAGGGGCTACCGCCCGGTTGCGCGCATCCCGCTGCCAGCACTGCGGCAGCACCCAGGGTCAATCCGAAAAGTACCCGCTTCATGCCGTTCCTCCTCTTCTTGCTTGTGAGCGCGATGAACGCGCGCGTGAACGCAACGCCTGCCGTGTGGATTGTAGGACAGTCGTCCGGCACGACAATGTCGGACGGCGTCCCATTTTTTGCGCGGCGGGCCGGGCCGTCAGGTGTTCTGGACGACGATGCTCGGGAACTTGTTGCTCATGTCGCGTGCCTTGTCGGCCACCTTGATGGCCACCTTACGCGCCATTTCGCGGTAGATCGCGGCAATCTGGCCGTCCGGCTCGGCTACCACGGTGGGCCGGCCCGAATCGGCCTGCTCGCGGATCGACAGGTTCAGCGGCAAGCTGCCCAGCACATCCACGTCGTAGTCCTTGCTCATTTTTTCAGCACCGCCGGAACCGAAAATATGTTCGGTATGGCCGCAGTTCGGGCAGCAGTAGACCGCCATGTTTTCGACGATGCCGAGGATCGGGATGCCGACCTTTTCGAACATCTTGAGGCCCTTGCGAGCGTCCAGCAGCGCGATGTCCTGGGGCGTGGTCACGATCACCGCACCGGTAACCGGCACCTTCTGGGACAGCGTCAGCTGGATGTCACCGGTACCCGGCGGCATGTCGACGATCAGGTAGTCCAGGTCGCTCCAGTTGGTCTGGCGCAGCAGTTGTTCCAGCGCCGAGGTCACCATCGGTCCGCGCCAGACCATCGGGTTGTCCTGCTCGATCAGGAAGCCGATCGAGTTGGCCTGCAGGCCGTGGCCCTGGAGCGGCATCATGGTCTGGCCGTCGGTCGACTCCGGGCGGCCGCTGATGCCAAGCATCATCGGCAGGCTGGGGCCATAAATATCGGCGTCGAGCATGCCCACGCGCGCGCCTTCGGCGGCCAACGCCAGCGCCAGGTTCACAGCCGTGGTGGACTTGCCGACGCCACCCTTGCCGGACGCCACGGCGATGACATTGCGCACGCCGGGCAGCAGCTTCACGCCGCGCTGCACCGCATGGGCCACGATCTTCATCGATACCGCCACGCTGACATTGGTCACGCCTTCGAGCTTGCGCACGGCATCGGTGACGAGGTTGCGGATCAGGTCGAACTGGCTCTTGCCCGGATATCCGAGTTCCACTTCCAGCGACACATTGCCGCCGTCGACCCGCACGTTGCGCGCCGAGCGCGTGGAGACGAGGTCCTTGCCTGTATTGGGATCGATAACGGTACGCAGGACTTCGGTTACCTGTTCAATGGTGAGGCTCAAGACAGACTCCGCTCTGGAAATAGGAATAGTGGGGATTAAGAGGCGCGTAATGCTAGCAAAAGAAGCCGCCAGGCACCGGACAGGGGCCAAGGTAGCAGGTCCGGCGCGCGGGTGGTACGGCAGCCTGATTTAACCTTTGGTTAAGTGTGGGATTACAGACATTTACATCTCTCACACTCTTCGGCTTGTGCGTCGGCCGCCATGTGCCTATTGTAGTGCGCCAGCCTCACTGGCACTGCGCTGGTGTGCGTCATCGGGCAGAATGCCTTGAGCGTTTTCATACGTATTGATGAAACTTGTCGCAGGATCGCCTCCGATGGACGGCAGGCGTTACCATGCGGCAGGTCGTTGACCAAACATTTACGGGTATACACAGAAGGAGAAAGCATGAACTTCAAGCTCGTCACCGTCTCGATCGTTGCGGCAGCAGCCTTGGCGGGGTGTGCCACTGAACAGCAGACCAACACCGCGGTGGGTACCGGGGTCGGCGCTGCGGTTGGCGCAGGGCTGGGCAATCTGATCGGCGGCAACACCACGGGCACGCTGGTCGGCGCGGCCGTGGGCGGCGCGCTGGGCGGCGCCACCGGTTACAACTGGAACGCCATCCGCGGCAAGCTGAACAAGGACACCGCCGGCACGGGCACGCAGATCACGGAACAGCCGGACGGTTCGCTGAAGGTCAATATCCCGAGCCAGGTGACGTTCGATACCGACAGCGCCACGATCAAGCCGTCGTTCCGCAACGTGCTGGACCAGGTTTCGCAGACGCTGACCCAGCATCAGGACGTGGCAGCCAATGTCGTGGGCCATACCGACAGCACCGGCAACCCGAGCTACAACATGCAGTTGTCGCAACGTCGCGCCCAGAGCGTGGCTGCTTACCTGGGTGACCACGGCGTGGCCCGCACCCGTCTGGCGGCCGAAGGCCGGGGGCAAACCCAGCCCGTCGCGGACAACGCCACCGAGGCTGGCCGGGCTCAAAATCGTCGCGTCGAAATTTTCTTGAAACCAATTTCGGGGTGACCAGTCATAGAGTTCAGGTACCGCTTGCCACCGTTGCTGGCTCGCGATGGGTGGCTGACCTCCCGGGCGGTACCTGATTTCTCCTCCTTTTCCGTTGTGGAAAGCTGCGCCGGTACCTAACCGGCGCTTTTTTTTGCCCTGTTCAGTTTGATGCGCACGTATCCCGCCCGATTTCGGCGGGATTGTGGTCCGATTGTGCCGCGTTGGCCGCCAATCCGAGCAATCTGGCGTAGCAGTTGCTAAAATAGCCGGTTCCTCCGTCCGGCAGCCGCCGCCGGACTTGCATTGACCCCCACTGAACGGCTCTTTCATGACCGCACGCCGCATTCTCGTTACCTCTGCCCTGCCGTACGCCAACGGCCAGATCCACATCGGCCACCTGGTGGAGTACATCCAGACCGACATCTGGGTGCGCTTCCAGCGCATGATGGGCAACGAGGTGTACTACGTCGGCGCCGACGACACCCACGGCACGCCGGTCATGCTGCGTGCGGAAAAAGAAGGCATCACGCCCAAGCAGCTGATCGACCGCGTCTGGACCGAGCACAAGCGCGACTTCGACAGCTTCCTGGTGTCCTTCGACAACTACTACAGCACCGACGCCGAAGAAAACCGCCAGCTCTGCGAGAAGATCTATCTGTCGCTGAAGGCGCAGGACCTGATCGCCGAGCGCGACGTCGAACAGTTCTTCGACCCGGTCAAGAACATGTTCCTGCCGGACCGCTTCATCAAGGGCGAGTGCCCCAAGTGCGGCGCCAAGGATCAATACGGCGATTCGTGTGAAGTTTGCGGCACCACCTACGTGCCGACCGACCTGAAGAATCCGTACTCGGTCGTATCGGGCGCCACGCCGGTGCGCAAGTCGTCGACGCACTTCTTCTTCAAGCTGTCCGATCCGCGCTGCGAGACGTTCCTGCGCGAATGGGTGGCCGATCTGGCGCAGCCCGAGGCCAGCAACAAGATGCAGGAATGGCTCGGCGCCGAAGGCGAGGCCTCGACGCTGTCCGACTGGGACATCTCGCGCGACGCGCCCTACTTCGGCTTCGAGATCCCCGGCGCCCCGGGCAAGTACTTCTACGTCTGGCTGGATGCCCCGATCGGCTACTACGCCAGCTTCAAGAACCTGGCGGCCAAGCGCGGCATCGACTTCGACGCCTGGGTGGGCCCGCATTCGACGGCCGAGCAGTACCACTTCATCGGCAAGGACATCCTGTACTTCCACACGCTGTTCTGGCCCGCGATGCTGAAGTTCTCCGGCTACCGCACGCCGACCAACGTGTTCGCGCACGGCTTCCTGACCGTGGACGGCGCCAAGATGAGCAAGTCGCGCGGCACGTTCATCACGGCGCAGAGCTACATCGACACCGGCATGAACCCGGAATGGCTGCGCTACTACTTTGCCGCCAAGCTCAATGCGAGCATGGAAGATCTGGACCTGAACCTGGACGACTTTGTCGCCCGCGTGAACAGCGACCTGATCGGCAAGTACGTGAACATCGCCAGCCGCGCGGCCGGCTTCCTGGTGAAGCGCTTCGACGGCAAGGTCAGTGAGGCTGCCCTGGCCAACCCGCTGCTGGTGCAGCTGCGCCAGGCCGCGCCGCAGGTGGCCGCGTTCTACGAAGGCCGCGAGTACAGCAAGGCGCTGCGCCTGGTGATGGAGCTGACCGATGCGGTGAACGCGTTCGTCGACACCAACAAGCCGTGGGAACTGGCCAAGGACGAAAGCAAGGTCGATGCACTGCACGCCGCCTGCTCGGTTTCGCTCGAAGCGTTCCGCCTGCTGACGGTCTTCCTGAAGCCGGTGGTGCCGAACATGGCCGCCGGTGTGGAGCGCTTCCTGAATGTGGAGCCGCTCGACTGGCGCGCGATCGACAAACAACTGTCGGCCGATCGTCCGGTCCAGGCCTACCAGCACCTGATGACGCGCGTGGACACCAAGCAGATCGACGCGCTGCTGGCCGCCAACAAGGAATCGCTGCTGGCTTCGGGCGCAGCTCCGGCTGCCGACGCCGCCGCATCCGCATCGATCGAGCCGATCGCCGATACGATCACGATCGACGATTTCGCAAAGATCGACCTGCGCGTGGCCAAGATCGTCGAATGCCAGAAGGTGGAAGGCTCGAACAAGCTGCTGCAACTGACGCTGGATCTGGGCGAAGGCAAGACACGCAATGTGTTCTCGGGCATCCAGTCGGCCTACACGCCCGAGCAACTGGTGGGCAAGCTGACCGTGGTGGTGGCCAACCTGGCGCCGCGCAAGATGAAGTTCGGCATGTCCGAAGGCATGGTGCTGGCCGCCTCGGCCGCGGATGAGAAGGCCAACCCCGGCCTGTACATCCTTGAGCCGCACAGCGGCGCCGTGCCGGGCATGCGGATTCGGTAAGACGCCCGCGGCGTCCCTGCTCCTTTCTCCCGTCCTCCGGGAGAAAGGAGAAACCCATCCTCAACCGCCCTGCTGCTTCGACGGATCGTCGCTGCGCGACGTCGTGGTGACCGTCCCGTCGTTGTTGAAATGCACGTTGAAGAAGGCCCGATCGGTCGGGCTTTCGAACCAGCGGTAGCCCCAGACCTCCTCCTGCTTGAGCCGGAACGCCTCCACCTTCGTCGGCTTGCCCAGCATCCGGCGGATCTGATCCTTGTTCATGCCGGGTCGCACCTTCTGGAAGTTCCCGGCGGTCAGCACCTGCTCGATCGACCGTACGGTGCCATCGGCATTGGTCACCACCATCCACGTAGTGGCGCCCTCCGGGCCACGCGGATACTCAAGCCGCCGGCCTCCGTCGGGTTCTTCCCAGACGATCTCCGGCTTGCCGGCCTGGCGCCGCACGTCGTCCTCGGTGGATTTGCCAATCTCGATGCCCTTGAACAGCTGACTGTCGGGCTTCACGCTGTTCCAGGTATCGGTGGCCACCGATTTCGCTTTCTTCATCGCTTCGTCGACCTTCTGCTGGTCGCAACCGAACAGGGCAAGCAGGCTGGCAATCAGTCCCATGACGGCAAGGCGTCTGCGCGACGCATGATTGAGTGGTTTCATCGCAAGCATCGGTTTCATCGTTTGATCGCTTCGACGGGGTCCCCAACGGGGGCGCTGGCGCCTTCCACGGCGGCATCGGCCGCGGCGCCGGAGCGCCGGTTCGAGTCGCCGGAGAACAGCGTACTCCAGTTGTTGAAGCGGCGGTTGAACAGCACGGACAGGCCGTTGATCGACCCGCCCTTGGCAATCAGCGACCAGCGGCGCGAGAACGCCCAGGTCAGCTTGACCACGTTCGACGCCGACGTCAGGCTCTGCTCGTAACCGACCGAAATCTGATCGGACACCGCCTTGCCGATGCTCACCACCTGCTGGTCATTCAGGCCGGCCGTGCTGGGTCCGATCGAGAATTCGTCGATGCCGAAGTGAGACACGACGCTCTTGCCCGCCTTGCCTCCGATCATGCCCAGCGCCGCCCCGCCTAGCGCGCCACCGCTCAACTGGCGCTGCTGACTCGAACCGGCGCTTTCGGCTCCGTAGCCGAACATCAGCCACGACAGCTTGTCTTCATCGGGCACGTTCGGCTCCGATACCAGCCGCACGCGCGGCAGACGCACCGTGCCCGTGACCTCGACGCCGGCTTCCACCTCCTGGTTGCGGCGCAGCGCGCGGATGTACATGTTCGGGTTATCGACCGGGCCGTTGAAGTTGATCGTGCCACGTTCGATGTCGAGCTTGCGCCCAAAAGCCTCGTAGGTGCCATCCACCACACGGACCGTGCCGGTCGCGCGCATCGGCGAAAGCGGCTCGCTCTTGATGCCGAGCTGGCCCGCCAGCAGGATGTCCGCACCGGCTCCACGGAAGCGGAAGTTGTCGCCCAGGTCGATCGTCACGTCGATCAGCGGACTGAAGCGGCTGGCCGGCTTGGCCTCCGGCACCACCGGCGTGGCGGCGGTCTTGAGTGCGCGCTCGTCCTTGCGGCGCACGACCACGACATCGTCGCCCAACACCGGCGCGCTGGCCTTGGGCAGGTCGAACAGCCCACGATCGACGCGGAATTTGCCGCGAATGGCGATCTGCTTGTTCTCATTGGCGATGCCCGCCTCGCCTGACACGATCAACGTGCGCTCGGGGCTGGCAAACAACTGCAGCTTGTCCGCCACGATCTTGCCGGTCAGGTTCGGATCGGTCTCGCCGAGCTTGACCGCGCCAGTGGCCGTCAGCGTGCCGTCACCGCCCCTGAAACGCACCTGCTTCAGTTCCACCGTGTTCTGGTCCAGCACCACGTGCACTTCGCCGTCGGTCAGCCGGATGCCCAGGTCATAGAGCGTGATGCCGATGTCGCTACCATCGATGGCGCCGGTCAGCAGCGGCTTGCCCACCGTGCCCGCCAACTGCAACGCGGCCGCCAGCTTGCCTTCCAGCGCGTATTGCGGCCCGGTCAGTGCCTCCAGCGACTTCAGCCTCGGTATGTCGGCGCTGATCGTGCCGCCGAGCGTCGACGCGGGCCCCACCGTCAGCAGGCCCTGCTCGCTGATCAGTCCCGCCGATGCATCGACGGCCACCTTGCCAATCCGTTGCGACGTGGACCCACCGCGCAGCGTCACGCGATTACCGCTGAAATCGGCGCGCAGCGCTGTCTCGCCAAGGCCGAGCGTGGTCCAGCCACGACCCGCGTTCACCGACGCATCGCCGCCGCGCCGCCGGATTTCGGCAAACCCGGTAGCAGTCTCCGCCAGGTTCAGGTTCCAGTTGGCATCGAGCACCAGATCGGAACGCACCGGCTGCGATTCGCCAGTGACCGTTTCCAGCAACTTGATGATGTTGGCCACTTCCACGCCATTGAAGTTGCCCTGCGTGCGGATGCGGCCACGATCGAATTCGAAACCATCGATTCGCATCGTCGCGCGCTCGAACTGCAATTGCGTCTGACCCAGCCGGATATGCTGATCGGCCACCAAAAGCTGCGTCGGCGCCACCAGCCTGACGCTGACAGCGCTGCGCTCTTCGAGCGTGCGGATCGTGCCCTCCCATCCCTTGGCACCACGCCACGCCCCTTGCCCCGACAGCGCCAGTTGCACCGGCCGGTCGTGCATCGAGCCAGCCGCCTTGGCATCGAACGTGTGGTTGCCCTGCGTGCCAGCCAGGGTTGCATCGAGCGTACGGATCGACGCCTGCGGGCCCTGATAATCGCGCGCGGCCAGTTGCGCGGACAGCGTGCCGTCCAGCCCGCCGCGCAGTTCCACATGGCCGCTGGCGCTGGCCACCTTGTGCGGCCCCACCACCAGCGATTGCGCGCTGTAGTCGCCCACCACTTCTGGCTTCTTCAGCGTGCCGGTGACCACGGCATCGACCTTGGCGCGGCCGCCCACGCCAAACTTCAGGCGATCCAGTTGTGGCGCGTCGATGTTGACCTTGAGACTGTCGCCGCGTGCGCCAAAGCTGCCATTCAGGTTCACCTGGTTGCCGGCCATCAGCAGCGATGCCTGGCTCGGCAGCAGCCGCTCGCCCTCCAGACGCACCTTGCCGTTGCCGGTCATCGGCAGGCCTGCATACTCGCTTTCGCCGAGCGCGAAGTCCAAGGCCACGCGCAGCACTTTCTCCAGCGAGCCTTTGGTTGAGAAGTCGGCATTGATGCGGCCCGGCGCCACCTTGGCCAGCCGCGCAGGATCGAAGTTGGCCAGCTTGCCCTTGAACTCGAACGCCTGCTCGTCCTTCAGGCCGAGCTTGCCGTCGGCGGTCAGCGTGCCGCCGCCAAGGCCCGCGCGCAGCGCCGTCAGCGTGACCGCGTCCTCGTCGATCCGCGCATCGGCAAACAGCTTGATTTCGCCGCCCGACACATCCAGCGCGACGCTCTGACGGCCCGGCTCCAGCCGAACGATCACCGGACCCGACAGGTTCGTGGCCACCATCCCCGTGTGCAACGCGGCGGCATCGAGACGGCGGACATCGAGATCGAAACCGCCGCGCCCCTCATGCAAGGTGCCCTGGCCGACGATCTCGGCACGGCCCGGCAGCGCGATACGCAGGTCGCGCAGCGTCTGCGTCATCTCGCTCAGTTCCACGCGCGTCTGCACGCTGTGCACCGGCAGCCGCTCCTTGTCGATCGGGCCGGGATCGAGGTTGCGCACCGAGACTTCGCCCGCAACGGCCAGCGGATTTCTGGCGGGTGCGGCAGGCGTGGGGACTGGCGCCGATGCCGACGCAGCCGAGGCGGCGGCCACTGCGCTAGCGGTCGACTCGCCGGGCTTGGGTTGCGCAACCTGGGGCGGCGGCGGCACCGATTCCACCGGGCGCAGCTCCGCGTGCACGGTCAGGTTGGCTTGCGGCGCGGTCGGGCTGAACAGACGCGGGTTGATGCGTTCGCCATCGACCATCAGGTGTGAAAAGGGCACCTTGCCGAACGGTGTCACGTCCGCGTTGCCACGCGCCCGAATGCGATCGCCATTGGCTTCCAGTTCCGCACGCAGGCTTTCCAGCGATCCGTTGGCCGTGGCGGAAACGGCGTACGCCTCGTCCTTCCAGCGGCCTTCCAGCAGCGCCTCGGCCGACAGCGGGAACGGCGTCTTGCCGCCGATCTGCGCATTGGCCTGCAGCTTGCCGTAGGGCGTGACGAGCTTGTCCACCACCACGCGGTGCCGCTGGCCATCGCTATGCAGCGCACCGGACAGGTCCGACAGCACCAGCGGGCTGGACGTCGTGGCCGGCCCCTGCAGCAGGGACAGTTCGGCAATCGTCAGCGTATCGACATCGACGGCAAGCGGCAGCTCCAGCGACTGCGGCATCTTTTCCGGCTCCGTGCTCGGCTCCGACGCCGGCAGCCGCGCATCGATCTTGCCAAGCCTGAGCCATTCCACATGCAGCCGCGCGGGCGACCACGTGATCTGCCATCTGGTGTCGATCCGGTCGATCGCCACGCGCGTATCGCCGCTGGCGAAGACCACGTCGTTCAGGCGCAGCCCGCTTGCCACGGTGCCGCCAGCGAACTGGCCGGCGAGCACGCCGGAGGACAACCGCGTGGCCACGTTCCAGAGCTGGCGCGTGCCGGCCTCCGTGCGTAGCGCCTGCACGGCCGTCACGACCACCGCGACCAGCAGCACCAGCACGATGGCGAAGGTCCATCCCAGCACCTTCCAGATACGGCGGCGAGGCTTACGAGGCTTGCGCGGCGAATCTCGATCTTCGCGCGGCACGGGCGGCATATCGGGCATGCTCATCAGAACGCCACCCCGAGCGAGATATGCGGACGGAACTGTTTCTGCTGGATGCCATAGCCGATATCGAGCTGCACCGGCCCTACCGGGCTGCGCCAGCGCGCGCCGACACCCACGCCGTGGTAAATCTTGATGCCGTCGAGGTTATTGGTGGCCGTACCCATATCCCAGAACACGGCCGCACCCCAGTCCGGTTTGAACCAGTACTGGTATTCGAGACTGCCCGTGCCGAGGTAGCGCGCCGGCAGCACGCTCTGGCCATTCGGTGTGCCGATCGACTGATAGCTGTAGCCGCGGATCGAATCGGTGCCGCCCGCGCGGAACCGCAGCGTCGCCGGAATCAGCGCCGGATCGTTCGAGGTCAGGTTCGCACCCAGCTCCAGCCGGGCGACGAACAAGTCCCGGTTGCCCACCGGCACGTACTGCCGAATGCGGCCGTACAGACGCAGGAACGTCGCGTCGCTGAGCACGTTCCGGGCGGCCACGCCGATCTGGGTGTTGATGACGTTGCCCCGGCGCGGGAACACGGGGTTGTCCACATCGCGGCGGGTCCATGCGAATGCCGGCACCAGCGCCTTCGAATACTGCGCGGGCTGGCCGTACGGCGTCAGCACGTCGTAGTAGAAATCGAGCGATACCGTGGTGTCGTACTTTTCGCGCGAACGCGAGCGCTTCAGGCCGGCGCGCCAGCTCTTCGTGTCGGTGCTCTCGACGTCGATCAGGCGCTCGTAGCTGGTATAGATGCTGTTCCGATAGGTGTGCGGGTCCGGCGGCATCGCCATTTCCACGAAACCGTACTGCCGCTTCTGTTCGATCCGTGCCTGCGAATCCAGCACCCAGGCGCGGTTGAACAGGTTGTAGTAGGAATAGCGGCCTTCCACCTGGGCGCCGGTATCGGTGGTGTAACCAACACCGGAACTGAGCCGGTGCGTGGGATATTCGCGCACCTTGACGCGCACTGGCGTCGTCACGGTCTGCTGCTGCGCCGCGGCCTCCTCCGAGGTGGCGGCTGGCGGCGTCTGCAGCTCCACCTGCACGTTTGAGAAGTAGGGCTGGTTCTGGATCGCGCGCTGAAATTCCAGCAGCCGCTCCACCCGATAAGGCTCACCCTCGTTCAGCGGATTGACGTTGCGGATGATCTGCGGCGGATAGCGGCGCGTGCCCTCGATCTCAAGCGGACCCAGCACATAGGCCGGCCCGCTTTCGTATTTGGCGGTCAGGTCGGCCGCCTGCTCGTCCGGTTCGATGCGTGCCTGCGACGACGCCAGCTTTGCGCCGTAATAACTCTTGCTCTGCAGCTGTACCAGCGCGTCTTCCTTGGCTTTGTCCCAATCGGCCTGGCGGAAAGGGTTGCCCACGGGCAGCCCCCACTTCTTGCGCATCTCGGCCACCTGCTCGGGCGACTGGGTGGCCGCGGGGCCGCTCACGTCAACATCGGCGCGCCGGATCAGCGTGCGCGCGCCGGGATCGACCGTGATATGGACCACGCGAGAATCGCCCTCGCCTTCGACGGTGGCCTTGGTGACGGGGTCGAACCAGCCCTCGGTGGATGCGAACTGGCGCACCTGGTCGCCCACGGTCTCCACCATGTACTGGAACTGGTCTTCGGAAATATCGGTGCGCGTGTTGTAGCGCGCCAGGTCGAGATGTTCCTCAAGGATGTCCTTGAGTGCCTTGGGCGCGTCGATCTCCACCTTGTAGACCGCCTTGGCCGCGCTGGCGGGTGCCGGCAGGGCAGCCAGCAGGATCAGCAGCAGGAACAGGGCGGCCAGCGTTGCCGCGTGCGCGAACCGGCGGGCACCGCCCTGGATGCGATGCGCCGGTGCTGCGGCGGTCGGGCCGGCCATGCGGCTCACATCAATCGTCATCCGTCCTTGTGGCTCTCGGAACAAGTCGCTATTTGACCACACCACCGGCGCCGCAAGGCCATCCGGCAGCCAAAATTCAGGATTCGGCAGCGCCGGGCGGCGGTAGCGCGCGCCGATACGGTAAAATCCTGCCCCGTTACCCCTTACACCGCCCCTGAGGGCACAGGTTTCGCTATGGCCATGTACGAATCGGATATCACCCAGTTCCTGAAGACTCTGAAGCAGGAGCGCCCGTCGCTGGAGACGGAACAGCGTGAAGGCCGCGGCCTGCTGTGGGACAAGGCCCCGATCGACCTGGACGAGAGCGCCCGCGCCGACGCCTCGCGCGTGGCCCAGAAGCCGTACGTTTACTCGTCCGACAACTGATCGGTCATCCGGCCAAGTCAGTTCCAGACCCGTCCCCGATGCATCCGAGCGATCCGCTGGACACCGGCGCGCAGGAAAAGCTGACCCTGCCCGTCGAGCTGCCCAGCGTGCCCCAGCCTGGCGCCGGCAGCGCCAATCCCGCCGACATGGTCGACGGCATGGCCTTCGCCCGCCTGTACGGCGAGCCGCTGTTCAAGCTGCCGCAGGACCTGTACATCCCGCCCGATGCACTCGAAATCTTCCTCGAAGCGTTCGAAGGCCCGCTCGATCTGCTGCTGTACCTGATCCGCAAGCAGAACTTCAACGTCCTGGACATTCCGATGGCCCAGGTGACCCGCCAGTATCTTTCGTACGTCGACCAGATCCGCCAGCGCAATCTGGAACTCGCTGCCGAGTACCTGCTGATGGCCGCGATGCTTATCGAGATCAAGTCGCGGATGTTGTTGCCGGTCAAGAAGGCCGACAGCGACGAAGAAGCCGAAGACCCGCGTGCCGAACTGGTACGTCGCCTGCTCGAATACGAGCAGATGAAACTGGCCGCCCAGCGCCTGGACACCGTGCCGCAGCTGGGCCGCGATTTCCTGCGCTCGCAGGTCTATATCGAGCAGAGCATGGCACCGCGTTTCCCGGACGTGGAAACGATCGACCTGCAATCGGCCTGGGCCGACGTGCTCAAGCGTGCCAAGCTCAACCAGCACCACAAGATCTCCCGCGAGGAACTCTCCGTGCGGGAACACATGAGCCAGATCCTGCGCCGCCTGCAGCACGCCCGGTTCATGGAATTCAGCGAGCTGTTCGAAGACGCGATCCGTTCTGGCAAGGGCGTGCCCGTGGTGGTGGTGAACTTCATCGCCATGCTCGAGCTGTCGCGCGAAGCGCTGGTTGAAATCACCCAGGCAGAGCCATTCGCACCGATTTATGTGCGATTGGCGTACACGCCGGCCTGATCCTTCCACCTCGCGGAACGATTCCCGGCGCGCGCCGGGCCTGAACCGGCACGGATGCTCTACAATCCGCCGACAGCCGGCCAATGTCTTCCCCCTAGAGTCCGGTACGCCAGCTGCCAGCCAGCGGCACGCTCCAACCACGACGGCACACCACATTCATGAAAGTCATTTCTTCCATCCAGGCGTTGCGGGACCAGTTGCGCGGCCAGAATCGCGTGGCCTTTGTCCCCACTATGGGAAACCTGCATGAAGGCCACCTGTCGCTGATGCGGCTGGCGCGCCAGCATGGCGACCCGGTGGTGGCGTCGATCTTCGTCAATCGACTGCAGTTCGGCCCGAACGAGGATTTCGACAAGTACCCGCGCACGCTGCAGGACGATATCGAGAAACTGCAGAGTGAAGGCGTGTACGTGCTGTTTGCCCCGACCGAGTCGGACATGTATCCCGTGCCGCAGGAATATCGCGTGGACCCGCCGCACGACCTGGGTGACATCCTCGAAGGCGAGTTCCGCCCGGGCTTCTTCAAGGGCGTCTGCACCGTGGTCATGAAGCTGTTCTGCTGCGTGCAGCCGCGCGTGGCCGTGTTCGGCAAGAAGGATTACCAGCAGCTGATGATCGTGCGCCGCATGGCCCAGCAGTTCGCACTGCCCGTCGATATCATCCCGGCCGAAACCGTGCGAGCCGAGGACGGCCTGGCGCTGTCGTCGCGCAATCGCTATCTCGCCGAGGCGGAGCGCAAGGAAGCGCCGATCCTCTACAAGACGCTGCACGAGGTGCGAGACTCCGTGCTGGCCAATGGCAACGTGGATCTGCTGAAGGTCGAGGCCGATGCGCTGGGCCGATTGCAGGCGCGGGGCTGGAAGCCCGACTATGTATCGATCCGCAAGCGCGACAACCTCCAGGCGCCCACGCGCGAGGAATTCGCCGCTGGCGAGCCGCTGGTGGTGCTGTCGGCCGCCAAGCTCGGCAATACCCGCCTGATCGACAACCTCGAAATCTGAGCATCCCCCTTGCCGCCTCCCCTCGCCCGCCACGCGGGAGAGGGGTTGGGGCAGAGGGCCGGGCGGTACAAATTCAGACTGTCGCGTCTGGAAATACCTGCCCCGCCCCGTCTCGTATCACGCCCGCTTCAGCCGCGCCCGCTCCCGCTCCAGGTGCCGCTTGTGGCCGCTGCGGCGCTTCCACCAGATCAGCACACCGGTCACCGCGAACGCCAGCGGCATCAGGCCGAACGCCGTGATAAACACGCGGCCGTAGGTACCGAACGCCTCGCCGGTATGAAGCGGAAACAGCCAGAGGATGAACGCATCGCCAGACTGGGCGTCGCGCGGATCGCGCGCGCCGAGCGGACGGCCGGTATAGGCATCGAGCCAGAGCCGCGTGGCGCCGCTGCCTTCCTGCAGCTCACCCTCCTGACGCAAACGGATCTCATAGGCATCGCCCGGCTTGCGTGGCAGGCTGATACGGGTGACCTGCGCACCGGGAAACTGCTGCTGCGCCGCCGTCATGGCCTGGGCAGGCGTGATGGCGTGGGCGCCGGCCGGCGGCGTGTCGGACTGGTGCTTGGCCGGCGGGCTGACGGTCATGACCGTGCTGATGATCGGCGTCACCCACTTCGGCAGGTTCAGGTACCAGCCCGAAAACGCGATGGTGGCCAGCACCGGCGCCACGAAAATCCCGCCTGCGCGATGGAACGTATAGACGAAGCGCGACCATGATCCGCCGTGCGTGATGCGGATCGACTGCTTCCACGCGCGCAGCCGCATCTTGGGCCACCACAGGGCCACGCCCATCAGCACCGTGAAGAACAGCACCATCCCGGTGATGCCGATGATGGTCTTGCCCGTGTCGCCCGACCACAGATAGCGGTGCAGGTGGAACAGCGTGGGCATGATCTGCTGGCGCGACATCCCTGGCACGCCAAACAGGCGCTCGCCCTTCACGGCCAGCGTGATCGGATCGATCATGACCTGGCGCGAGCGGCCGGGCGCGGCCTGGTCGCCCTTGATCGGGTAGTAGGCGATGAACACGTCATGCTCGTCGATTGGCAGCATGAGCAGGTTGGGCTTGCCGTAGTTCGGATCTACCATCAGTTTGGCCGTCACCGATTCCACCGTGGCCGCGCCCACCGGGATGCGGGTGGCCGACACACTGACCAGCAGGTCTGGATTCAGCCACTTGTCGATGTCATCGCGCCATGAAATCAGTGTGCCGGTCAGGCCCATCATGATGAACAGCAAGCCAAAGACCAGGCCGATATAGAGATGCAGTTTGACTAGAACGGTGCGGATACGACCGGAGACCATGTGAGTCTTTCTTATAGAGGATGTGGCACTTGCCGCATGCTTCAGGGGCACTCGGCATCGCATCTGTGCGGCAACGCGCAAATGCAAATGCGAGGAATTCGCAATTCTAGCAGCGTGAAGTTAAGATCGGAGACGCACCCATCCAATCCCCTCGTCTGGTGCCCCCTGCCATGCCTTTGATTGAACTGGTTCCCGCCTCGCCGGGCGATGCCGACCTGCTTGCCGCCATGCATGCGGACAGCTGGCGCCATGCCTATGCCGGACTGATTCCCGCCGAATACCTGGACACCCACGCACCGGCCGAACGGCTGACCACCTGGCGCGCGCGCATGCTTGAAGGCGCCGAGGCGCCGCTGGAAGCCATGATCCTGCGCGTCAACGGGCAGCCGGCCGGCTTTGCATGCCTGATGCCGTTGGCCGAACCCGGCTACGGCATCTACCTGGACAACCTTCATGTGATGCAGGAATACCACGGCCGTGGCTACGGCAAGACGCTGATGGCGTACTGCGCCACGCGCGTGGCCAGCCAGTGGCCGGGGAAGCCGCTATTTCTGTACGTGCTGGACGGAAATTCGCAGGCGCGCGAGTTTTACCGGCGCCTGGGCGGCACGGAATCGGACAGCTTCAACGACCCGTTTCCGGGCACCGACCTGATGGTGGCCGTGCGGCGCATCACCTGGGAAGACGTCGATGCGCTGGTCAGCCGGCTGGCGCCGGGTCCTTAGGTCCGTGGCTGGCATGCCGGCCGTCAAGCCAGTGCAGGATCGGCTGCCATTGCTCCCAGTCGCGCGCCACGCGTGACGGCGCCACATCCCACAGCGTCAGGCCGTGAGCGGCCAGCTGGACGTAGTTCTGCGTATCGCGCAGGTAGCCCAGCACAGGTAGCCCCAGGCCCTCTACGAAACGTTGCAGTTGTTCGGCGGCGCGCGTGCGCATGTCCACGCGCATGCCGATCACCCCGACGGTGACCTCGCCGTGCCGCACTTGCTTGTCGTCAGCCAGGTTCGCCAGAAAGTCCTGCGTGGCCAGGATGTCGAACATCGACGGTTGCAGCGGCACCACCACGCGGTGCGCCAGCTTCATGACCTCGGCGTGACGCTTGCCGTGCAGGCCGGCTGGCGTGTCGAGCACCACGTGCGTGGTGCCCTTTGGCGGACGGGCAATGTTGCCGGCGTCGATATCCCAGGTGCGGATCGGCGCGGCGGAAGCCGGGCGCAGGCCCAGCCACGCGCGCGACGACTGCTGGCGGTCGGTGTCGCCGAGCATCACGGCATGGCCGCGGCTGGCGAAATATCCGGCCAGGTTGGTGGCCAGCGTGGTCTTGCCCACGCCGCCCTTGGGGTTGGCGATCACGACTACCGGCATGAAAGTGCTCCGATATCCAGCGGATGGTCGATTCTAGCGAACCTCCAGCGGCGCGAACATCGCCCTGAGGTCCAGGTGCTCCGCCATGCTGCCGGCCAGCCGGTCGATCGACGCCTCTCGCAGCGCGTCGAGGTCCACCCCGTTGGCCTGGGCGAGTCCGGCCCAGCGCAGCAGCGCGCCGCAGGCCGCGGGCTGGTCGAACAGGCCATGCACGTAGGTGGCCAGCACCTGGTTGTCATCCGATACGGCACCATCGGGGCGCTGGCCGCTGCCGTTGTCGGCGAGCCACAGCGCCGGACGCGCGAGCGCCGGCCCTTGTGTGACACCAAGGTGGATCTCGTAACCCTCGACAGTCGCGCCGTCGGCCGCCCCATTGGCCGCCAGTTGCCCGGTCACGCGCCGCAGCTGTTTCTCGGGTGCCAGCGTGGTTTCGAAATCGAGCAGGCCCAGCCCCTCGCTGGTCCCGGCCGGTCCTTCCCGGCCGTCGGGATCATGAATGCATCGCCCCAGCATCTGCATACCGCCGCAGATACCCATCAGCTTGCCGCCATAGCGCAGATGCCGCAGCAGCGCGCGGTCCCAGCCATTGGCGCGCAGGAACGCCAGATCGGCACGCACGCTCTTGCTGCCCGGCAAGATCACGAGGTCCGCGGGCGGTATCGGCATGCCCGGGCCGATGAACTGCAGATCGACGTCCGGATGCGCGCGCAGCGCATCGAAATCGGTGTGGTTCGAAATCCGCGGCAGCACCGGTACGATCACGCGCAGCGCCTCACCTTCGCGGCTGGCTACCTGCGCGCTCGCGATGGCATCCTCGGCATCGAGATGAAGGCCGTGCAGGTAGGGCAGCACGCCAAACACCGGCTTGCCGGTGCGTTCGGTCAGCCAGTCCAGCCCCGGTTGCAGCAGCGCGATATCACCGCGAAACCGGTTGATGATGAAACCTTTTATGCGTGCACGCTCGCTTTCGGACAGGCAGTCGAGCGTGCCGACCAGATGCGCGAACACACCGCCGCGATCGATATCGGCCACCAGCACGACAGGACAATCGACCCGCTCGGCAAAACCCATGTTCGCAATATCGCGGTCCCGCAGGTTCACTTCGGCGGGGCTGCCCGCGCCTTCCACCAGCACCACGCCGTACGCCTGTTTGAGGCGGTCGTGGCTTTCCAGCACGGCGGCCATCGCCTGCGGCTTGTAGGCGTGATAGGCGCGCGCATCGAGGTCCATGCGCGCGCGGCCGTGGATGATGACCTGCGCGCCAATATCGCTGCTGGGCTTGAGCAGCACGGGATTCATGTCCGTGTGGGGCTGCAGCCCGGCCGCCTGGGCCTGCAGCGCCTGCGCGCGTCCGATTTCGCCACCGTCGACGGTGACCGCGCTGTTCAGCGCCATGTTCTGCGGCTTGAACGGTGCCACCGGCACGCCAGCGCGAGCCAGCACGCGGCACAGGCCGGCCACCACGGTGCTCTTGCCCGCATCGGAGGTGGTGCCCTGGACCATCAGGGTGCCGCGCAGGGCACGCGCCGCAAACGGAAAGGGTGGGGGATCGTTTCGCATCGCGCGATTATCGCAGCAGGTACCGCACGGGCGGCGCCGTTCTGCAAAAACCATGCATGCGGGCACCGGATGCCACGGCTACAATACGCCGGATGAAGACCCACGCCACGCCTCGGGCGCTCAATCTCTCGGCCACCTCCGAGCCGGCTTCGGCAGGCGCGGCCACGGACGCCGATCCGGCGACCGAGACCACCGCGCAACCGCAGGCCAGCACAGCCGTGCCGCGCGAGCTGACACTGGTGCTTGGCGGCGCGCGCTCGGGCAAGAGCCATTTCGCCGAACAACTGGCCAGCGATCACGCCGCCCTGACGCGCGGCCCGGTCACCTACATCGCCACGGCGCGCCACGATGCCGAGCCCGCCGACGAGGAAATGGAAGTCCGCATCGCGCTGCATCGGGCCCGCCGTCCGGCGGACTGGGCGCTGGTGGAAGAGCCGGTTCACCTGGCCGACGCCCTTTACGCGCACGCCCGCCATGATGGCTGCATCCTGGTGGACTGCGTGACGCTGTGGCTCAACAACCTGATCTTCGGCGAACATCGCAGCTACCCCGAGCACGGCGTCATCACGCCGCCGCCCGCCTTTACCGAGGAAATCGATGCACTGATGACCGCGCTGCCGATGTTGCCGGGCCAAGTCATCCTTGTGTCGAATGAAATCGGCTTCGGCGTGGTGCCGATGGGTGCCATCACACGGTTCTACGTCGACGAACTCGGCCGCCTGAATCAGAAGCTGGCCGCCGCCGCAGACCGCGTGCGGCTCCTGGTAGCCGGCATCCCGGTGGCGATCAAGGACCCGTCCCCTCCCCGACCGAACCACACGCGATGATCATGTTGTCCTGGCCGGCCTGCGTGGCGGCAGCACTTGCCGGCGTGCTGCTGGACCGCTGGCTTGGCGAGCCGCGCCGCTGGCATCCGCTGGTCGGGTTCGGCCGCATCGCCTCGGCCGTGGCCAACGCCCTCAATCGTCCCGAACGCGATGCACGCCGCCAGCGCCTGGCGGGTCTGCTGGCGTGGTCGGTCGCCGTGCTCGGACCTGCCGCCCTGGCGGCGTGGCTGGTCACCCTGGCCGGCGCGGTGCATCCGGCGCTGGCCTGGGCGATGCATGCGGCGGCGCTCTACTTCGCGCTGGGCGCGTGCAGCCTGACCCAACATATCGCGCCGATTGCCGACGCGCTGGCGCGCAACGACCTGCCCGCCGCTCGCACGCTGACCGCCCGCATCGTTTCGCGTGACACGGCCGATGCCGATGCCGAGGCCCTGGCACGCGCCGCCTGCGAATCGGCACTCGAAAACGGCAACGATGCGATCTTCGGCGCGCTGTTCTGGTTTCTGATCGGCGGCGCGCCAGCCGTGATCGTATTCAGGCTGGCCAATACGCTTGACGCGATGTGGGGCTACCGCACGCCGCGCTGGGAAATGTTCGGCTGGGCGGCGGCGCGCATCGACGATGTGCTCAACCTTGTGCCGGCACGGCTCACCGCCCTCTCCTATGCGCTGCTCGGCGCTACCGCCCAGGCGCTGCGCTGCTGGCGGATGCAGGCCGCCGCGTGGTCGAGCCCGAATGCTGGCCCCGTGATGGCGGCTGGCGCCGGCGCGGTTGGTGTGGCACTTGGGGGCGGCGCGCGCTACCACGGCGAATGGGAAGAACGCCCGCCGCTGGGCACGGGCGACGCGCCGCGCGCCGCGCACGTGCGAGCCTGCTTGCGGCTCGTGCAACGAACATTGTGGCTGTGGCTCGGCGTGGCAATGCTGAGCGTGCCGCTGGTTTCGATGGCGTCGTTGGTGTGGCCGGCATGAGCGACGTCGCACCGATCCGGCATGGCGGCAACCTGCTGGCCGCCGTGAGGCGCTATGAGCGCCCGGTGGAAGACTGGCTCGACCTGTCGACCGGCATCAATCCCGCGGGCTATCCCGTGCCGGCGCTACCCGCGGATGTTTGGCAGCGGCTACCGCAGGACGACGACGGCCTGGCGGAAATCGCCGCGCGCGCCTATGGCGCACCGCACGCGCTGCCGGTAGCCGGATCGCAGGCCGCCATCCGCACGCTGCCCACATTGCTGCAACCGGGGCGCGTGGGCATTGCCGCGCTCGGTTACAGCGAATATGCGCCTGCGTTCGCGCTCGCGGGTCATACGGTCGTGCCACTCGATGAGGCGGACTTCTCGCGCGACGACCTGCCCGATGGCCTCGATCACCTTGTCGTGGTCAATCCGAACAATCCAACGGCGCGGCTGATTCCAGCCGAGACGCTGCTGCGCTGGCACGCGCGGCTGAGCACGCTGATCGTCGACGAAGCATTCATCGACGCCACCGCCGCCCCATCGCTGGCCGCGCATGCCGGGCGCCCAGGGCTGGTGGTGCTGCGTTCGATCGGCAAGTTCTACGGGCTGGCGGGTATCCGCTGCGGTTTCGTGCTGGCCGCACCCGCTCTGCTGGATACCCTGTCACACCGGCTGGGCCACTGGACCGTATCCGGACCCGCGCGTGCCGTGGCCCGGCACGCCCTCTGCGATACGGCCTGGCAGGCACGGACAAGAGAATCGCTGACCCGGCAAGGCCAGCGCCTGGCAACGCTGCTGCGCGATCACGGCCTGCCGTCCGTCTCGCAACCGCTGTTCAGCTGGATACCGGACAAGCGCGCGCCAGCGCTGCATGAAGCGCTGGCGCGGCAAGGCATCTGGACGCGGTTGTTCGAAGCCGCTGGCGCCTGTCCGGCCAGCCTGCGCCTTGGCCTGCCTCCCGACGACGAAACGGCGTGGCAGCGGCTCGATGCGGCCCTGGCGGCCGCACTGAAAACCATCCTCTCCTGAATCCGATGAAGGCCAATCTTCTGCTCGCCGCGGCGCTGCTTGCCAGCCCCTGTGTCCACGCCGCTGTCTCCGTTGTCGACGATGCGGGCCAGACCGTCACGCTGAACCAGCCCGCGCGGCGCATTGTCTCGCTGGCGCCGCATGTGACCGAGATGATCTACGCGGCGGGCGGCGGCGAGCGCATCGTCGGCACGGTGAGCTACAGCGACTATCCGCCGCAGGCGCGCGACATCCCGCGTGTGGGCGACAACAAGGCGCTGGATCTGGAACGCATTGCGGCACTGAAGCCCGACCTGATCGTCGTCTGGCGCCACGGCAACGCCCAGAAACAGACGGACCGGCTGCGCGCGCTGGGCATGCCGCTGTTCTACAGCGAGCCGCGCAAGCTCGAAGCGATTCCCGAGAATCTGGAAAAGCTTGGCGCGTTGATGGGCACGGAGACCGTGGCCAACCGGGCCGCCAGCGATTTCCGCCAGCAGGTGGAAACGCTGCGCAAGACCTACGCCAGCCGTCCGCCCGTGACGGTGTTCTACCAGGTCTGGCAGCAACCGCTGATGACGCTGAACGGGCAACACCTGGTCAGCGATCTGCTGACGCTGTGCGGCGGCCGCAACCTGTTCGCGAAAGAAGCACCGCTGGTGCCGACGGTGTCGGTGGAAGCCGTGATCGCCGGCAATCCTGAAGCCATGCTGACCGCCGGCATGGGCGCCACGCGCCCGGACAAGCCATTGGCCGATTTTTCGATGTGGGAAAAATGGAAGCAGGTCACCGCCGTGGCGCGCAACAACCTGTTCATCATCGACGGCGACCTCGTCAACCGCGCCGGACCGCGCGTGGTGCAAGGCGCGACCGAGATCTGCAAGGATCTGGAGATCGCGCGATCGCGGCGCAAGAACTAGTCCGCCACGCGATTCCACCAGCTCATCCGCGCCGGTCCGTCGCCCAGCCGGAACCTGCACGTCGCGCCAAACTCCAGTGACCACTGCAGCGTCTGCGCCAGCGTCAGCCCCAGCCAGTGCGCGGCCAGCATGCGCATTGGCCCTGCGTGCGTGACGACCCATAGCCGTTCATCAGCGTTGACGTCGAGCGCATCGGCCCACTCGCCGACACGCGCCATGACCTGCGCCGGACTCTCGCCGCCATGCGGCCGTGCCCCCATCAGGTCGGCCGCCCAGAGGTCCAGCGCATCGCGCGGAATCGCATCCCAGCGCTGCCCCTCCCATGCACCGAAGTCCATCTCGCGCAGGCGTGGTTCCACTTCGCAAGCGGGTGGATCGGGCATGCACGCCCGTAGCCGTGCCGCGGTGTCCCGTGCGCGCTGCGCCGGACTGATCACGATTCGGTGCGGCAGCGGCAGCGCCGCTGCGATTTGCGCAGGCACCGGCGTCACGGGTTGAGCCAGCGCCAGATCGAGACTGCCATAGCAGACGCCCGCTGCCACCTCGGGCTTGGCGTGGCGGATCAGTACCACTTCCATGCGGCCGCCACGAGGTAGATCGACAGTTCCGCAAGCTGCTGCGCCATGCCCAGGCAGTCGCCGGTATAGCCGCCGATACGGCGGACGAAGTAGGCGCCCAGCGCGGCACGCACGCCTGCCAGCACCAGGACCACGATCACCGCGAACAGCGGCGAGATCCACAGCAGCGGCAGGACGCCACATGCCAGCGCAAACAGCAGGCTCTTTGTTTCCAGCCGCTGCGCCACGGGCTTGGCCTTGCCTTCGGCGCGTACATAGTCATGCGTGGCCAGGAACGTGATGGCCATCGCGCGGCTGGCGCCATGCGCGGCGATCAGTATCGCAAGCAGCATCTCGGCACCGCCGCGATCTTCCACCGATACCAGCAACTGCCATTTCAGCAGCAGCGCCACGACGATCGCGATGGCACCGAATGCGCCGACGCGCGAATCGTGCATGATCGCCAGCACGTCTTCGGGCCGATAGCCGCCGCCAAACGCATCCACGCAGTCCGCCAGCCCGTCTTCGTGGAACGCGCCCGTCAGCATCAGGGTGGCCGCCATGCCCAGCACGATGGACACCGACAGCGACCAGAACTGCCAGGCCAGCCCGGTCACCACGGCGCCAGCCAGGCCCACCAGCAGGCCCACCAGCGGAAAGTAGCGCGCAGCGGCATTCAGATAGTGCGGCGCGAATCCCACCCAGTTCGCCAGCCGCTGCGGCATGGGCACGCGCGTGAAATAGCCCACGGCGGTCAGGAAGAAACGAAGTTCGTCAGCCACGCTGCCCATGCCCGATGCTATGCCGATGTGTTGCTGACGCCCGCACCGCTGAACGTCGCCATTTCACGCAGGAAGGCGGCGGCGGATGCCACCAGCGGCCACGCCAGCGCGGCGCCGGTGCCCTCGCCCAGGCGCAGGTCCAGCGCCAGCAGCGGCTCGGCCTTGAACTCGGCCAGCAACGCACGGTGGCCCTGCTCGTGCGAGCAATGCGAGAACACGCAGTACTGCAACACGTTCGGATCGATGCGCGCGGCAACCAGCAGCGCCGCGGATGCAATGAAACCATCGACCAGGATCACCATACGGCTGGCCGCTGCCGCCAGATAGGCACCGGTCATGGCCGCGATCTCGAAACCGCCGAACGTGGCCAGCACGTCGAGCGGAGCCGTCACGTCGGGATGCCTAGCCAGCGCCCGCGCCAGAATCTCGCGCTTGCGGGCCACGCCGGCGTCATCCAGGCCGGTGCCGCGCCCGGTGCAGGCTTCCAGCGGCAAACCGGTCAGCCGGCTCATCACACACGCGGCCGCCGACGTATTGGCGATGCCCATTTCGCCAAAGCCGATCACGTTGGTGCCCTGCTGCGCGTGCCGCAGCACCCGGGCAATACCCGCATTGATCGCCGCCCCTGCCTCTTGCGGCGTCATGGCTGGCTGTTCGACAAAATTGCGCGTGCCATTGGCCACACGGCAATTCACCAGGGCCGGCGATGCGGGCAACGGCGCGCGCACGCCCACGTCGACCACTTCAAGCGCCAGCCCATGCAGCCGCGTGAACACGTTGATGGCTGCCCCGCCGTTGAGGAAGTTCAGCACCATCTGCGCGGTCACTTCGGCCGGAAACGCGCTGACGCCCGCGTCGGCCACGCCGTGGTCGCCCGCAAACACGATGATGGCCGGGCGGTTGAGATCGGGCACGGGTTCACCCCGGATGAGGCCGATCTGCATGGCCAGCGACTCCAGCCGGCCCAGCGAACCGGGTGGCTTGGTCTTGTCATCGATGGCGGCCTGCAGCACCGCGCGCAGCGATTCGTCGAGCGGCGCGACCGGCGGCAGGGTCAGGGCAAATTCGGAAATATGGGTCATGAGTCTTCTGCGAATTCCTACATCTCTACACCACGCTGGGCCTTGATGCCCTGTTGGAACGCGTGTTTAACCGGCGTCATGTCGGTGACCGTGTCGGCCGCCTCCACCAGCGCGGGCGGCGCGCCGCGTCCGGTGATGACCACATGCTGCATCGCGGGGCGCGCACGCAGATCCGCGATCACGGTGTCGACATCAAGATAGTGCAGTTTCAGCGCGATGTTCAGCTCGTCGAGCAGGACCAGGCCAATCGACGGATCGCGCAGCATGCGGCGCGCCACTTCCCACGCGGCTTCGGCCTTGGCCACGTCGCGCGAGCGGTCCTGGGTTTCCCAGGTATAGCCCTCGCCCATCACGTGGAATTCGCATTGATCGGGAAAGCGCTGCAGGAACATTTCCTCGCCGCTGGGGATGGCGCCCTTGATGAACTGAACCACGCCCGTGCGCATGCCATGCCCCATCGATCGCACCACCATGCCAAAGCCCGAGCTGGACTTGCCCTTGCCATTGCCCGTGGTGATCACGATCACGCCGCGTTCGGTCTGCGCGGCCGCGATCTTCGCATCGACGACTTCCTTCTTGCGCGCCATGCGCGCCTTGTGGCGTTCGTCGCGCCCATCGTCGGGATTATCTGTGTGTTCAACGTTGCTCATGGGGATTTCCGTCCGGGATCAGCGCGGTATGCGTGCCGTCGCTGATGCTGATAATCGGCGTGCGCAGCGCTCGCGAGCACTGCGCGGGAGTCAATACCTCGTGCGCCGGACCATGCAGCGCGTGGCCGTCTTCGGCCATCAGCAGCGCATGGCTGGCATAGCGGCGCGCGAGGGTCAGGTCATGCAGGATCACCACCGCGGCGTGGCGTCCCGCACCGGTCAGGCGGCGCAGCACGTCGAGCACCATGATCTGGTGTCGCATGTCCAGGTGCGAGACCGGTTCGTCCAGCATCAGCAGCGGCGCCTGCTGCGCCAGCACGGCGGCCAGCGATACGCGCTGGCGTTCGCCGCCGGATAGCGTCAGGACGTCGCGTGCGGCAAGTCCATCGAGGTCAAGTTCGGCCATCACATCGCGCACGATGCGATCGTCGTCGCGCTGCCCCCAGCCCCAGCCGCTCATATGCGGATGACGGCCGATGCGCACGGCATCCTCGACCATCATCGAGAACGTGTCATGCACGGCCTGTGGCAGATAGGCACGCTGCCGGGCCAGCGTAGCCGGGGCAATTTGTCCGATGGCCGTGCCGCCGACCTCGACCATGCCGCCATCGGACGCGCGCAGGCCGGTCAGCACGCCCATCAGCGTCGACTTGCCCACGCCGTTCGGTCCGACGATGCACCAGAGCTGACCGGCCTCGATCGACAGCGACAGCCCGTCGAGCAACACGCGACGGCCCGCTTGCAGCCGGACATCGCGCAAGGCGAGCAGCGGACACGTGGCCAGCGGTTCGAACCAGGCGCTCATCGCGGCCTCCGCAGCAGCAGGTAAAGAAAGGTCGGCACGCCGAGCAAGGCCGTGATGACACCCACCGGCAATTGCGCCGGGGCGATCACCGTTCGCGCGATCAGGTCCGCCGCCATCAGCAGCGTTCCGCCCAGCAGCACCGCCGCCGGCAGCAACTGGCGCTGATCGTTGCCCCACGCCAGCCGCACCATATGCGGCACCACCAGGCCGACGAAACCGATCGAACCGGCTGTGGTGATCGCGGCGGCAATCGAAAACGAGGCAATCAGGAAAGTGGCCAGCCGCACGCGGCCCACGCGCACGCCCAGCGATTGCGCCACGGTCTCGCCAAGCAGCATCACGTTCAGCGAGCGTGCCATCGGCATCGCCAGCAGCAGCGCCGCGATCAGCGTCGCCAGTGCCCAGCCATAGCTGGCCGTGCCACCAAGGTCTCCGGTGAGCCAGAACAGCATGCCGCGCAGGCGCGACTCCGGGGCGATGGCAAGGATCAACATGATCAGCGCGCCCCAACCCGCGGCCAGGATCACACCCGTGAGCAGCAGTCGCGCGCCGGCTTCGTGATGCCCGCCCTGGACCTGCGGATGCAGCAGATCGCGCCGCGCCAGCGTGGCCACCAGCAGCATCGAACAGAGCGCGCCACCGGCCGCGCCGGTCTGCACCATCCACACCGGCAGCGACATCAGCATCGCCAGAAGCGCGCCCGTGGACGCGCCACCGGACACACCCAGCACGTACGGTTCGGCAAGCGGATTGCGCAGCAGCACCTGCATCAGCGCGCCCGACAAGGCCAGCAGTCCGCCGCATGCGAACGCCGCCGCCGCGCGCGGCAGGCGCAGTTCGCGCACGATGGCGCCGGCCGTGCCCGTATCCGCGCCGGTCAGCGCCTGCCAGAGCTGCGCGGCGTCCAGCGACACGCTGCCGGCGGCCAGCGACAGCGCGAACACGGCCACCCCGGCCAGAGCCAGGACAGTCCATACGGCCAGCGCGCGCCGCAGCTCAGTCATGGGTTATTTCTGCCTCCATCCCAACGTGATGAACCCGGCCCGACCCTGCGTGTTGTACGGGAAGGCGAGCATGTAGTTCTTATCGAACAAGTTTTCCACCCGGGCGGCCACGAACCATTGCTTGTCGATGTTGTAACGGGCGTTGAGGTTCAAGATACCGTATCCGCCCAGCGTGCGGCCACTGTTGTCCAGGCGCGACGACGAGATCAACCATTCCCCGCCGAAACGCCAGTTGCCGAAGTTGCGGCCGACATCGAACGACGCATGGCGCCGCGCACGGCGCAGCAGTTGCGTGTTGCTGGACTCATCGACGGGATTCTGGAAGGTCACGTTGGCGCCAAGATCGGTGCCCCAGACGGTGGCACGCCACGATGCCTCGATACCCTGCACCTTGGCCTTGTTCACGTTCTGCGCCAGAAACACGCCACTGCCCACCGCCGTGGATACGATCAGATCGTCATAGCGCGTTTCGAATGCCGTCACGCGCAGCAGGCCGGCACTGGCGGTATCGACCTGCACGCCCGCCTCGGCAGACTTGGCACGCTCGGGCTGCAGGTTCGGCTGGCCGAAGCCGGGGAAATAGAGTTCGTTGAACGTCGGCGCGCGGAAGGCGTTGCTGACGTTGGCGATCAGCTTGACCTGCTCGGTCACGTTGAAGCCGTAGCCGGCAAAGAAACTGCCCTGGTTGCCGAAATCGGAATAGTGGTCGTTGCGTCCGTTCAACTGCAACTGGTGCTGGCCGATGCGGCCTTCATAGCCGCCATAGACCGAGAACACATTGCGCGACGGGGCGTTGTACGAACTGGACGCCAGCGTCTGCTGCAGCCAGTCGGTGCCGAACAGCAGCTTGTGGTCGGGCGTCAGCGCGTATTCGTTCTGCCAGTTGAACTGGCGGTTGCGCGTGCTGAACAGGCTGTCGAACAGACCGTTCTTGCGGCCCTCGCTGCGGTCTTCGCTCTGCGAAATCTTGAAGTGCGTGGTCCAGGCCGATGTCACCTTGCCGTTGACGAACGCCGACAGCGTGTAGAGCTCGCTGTCCATCGTGAAATTGTCAGTCGGCTTGCCGCTGGTGCTGTCATACGACAGCTGGCTGTTCGAGTAGTACGCCGCAAAACCGGCGTCCCAGTCCTGCGTGAGCTTGTGCCGCACCTGGCCCGAAACACTCTTGTTCTCGTAGGGATTGTCGTTCGGGTTCGGACCATTGCCACGCCGGACCGCGGCGGCGTTCGCGGCGGCCCACTGGTTATAGTTGATCGACGAAAAGCCATCGGTCTTGAACATCGAGCCGGTGATATTGAACGACGTATCGCCGATCTGGCCGCCGTAGCCCACCGTGCCCTGGCGTGTGTTGTTACTGCCGTACTCGACCTGCGCATTGGCCGCCGGGGCCTGCCCCACGCCGTTCTTGGTGAAGATCTGCACCACGCCGCCAATCGCATCCGAACCGTACAACGCCGACACGTTGCCGCGCACCACCTCGATATGGTCGATCTGATCGGGCAGGATGTTGGCAATCTGTGCCGTGCCGCCGCTCACACCGGCAACGCGCACGCCATCGATCAGGATCAGCACCTGGTTCGAGTTGGCGCCGCGCATGAACAGCGACGTGTTGGCCCCCATGCCGCCGTTGACGGCGAACTCGACCCCGGCCTGGCCGCGCAGCAGCGAGCGCAGATCCGGCGCCTGGGAATTGACGATGTCCTCCTGAGTCACCACGGTAGTGTGCGGCAGCGCCTCGGTCACGCGTTGCGCGGTGCGCGATGCGGTAACCACCACTGGCGCCAGCGACTGTGGCTGGGACGCGTCTTCGGCCGGCGCCGATTGCGCGAAGGCCGGAGCATGGGATGCGGAAAATACGGTGACGGCCGCCATGATGGCGGGCGCGGATAGCCGAACCGGCGGCCTTGCCGCGACAGTCGACCTGGATAGCGTGGAACGCATGAGCAGGATGGATGAGAACGGCCGGGTCCGTTCCCCCGCGGACCATATGGCGAATTGGCGTGCCGCGTTGGAGCGGACGCCCGCGTTCTTCAGGCCGGTATCCGGGCTGACGACATCAGGCAGGCCGCCTTCCCGATCGGATCGCCAGATGACTGACGGATCCGGATCAGTGGCGCTGGGCCAGCCCTGCGAGCCACGCTTTCTCAAAGCATGTTCGCGGTCGCTTACCGTTGCGGGGGCAGCACAGGTTGGCCTGCTCCGCTTGTCTCCAGATTGGTCACTTCCAACTTCCAATATGGCAACGGCACCCCGGCTCCCTGTTTCCCGTTGAACTGCGGCCCCTGCGTAAGGGGGCCGCGAGCACCTGGAACGTGCGCGAGTGTAGGGAGTTTCAAAGTTGACGTCAATGCGACGCATCAAGTTGCCGATATCCGTGGTTGACACGCGAAATCGCGCCGTTCACCGCAGATCGGTGCAACTTCCGTGCGACACACAAGTCTCACCGGGCGCGTTGGCGGTAGCCCCGGCGCGTGCATCGGCTAGAATCCCGAAACCTGACCCTTACTCCTACCGGACACGACAGGCACTATGCTCAACGAACTCGAACAACTGGCCGCCAAGATTGGACGCGTGCTGCATCACGCGGACACCCTGGCGGCGGAAAACCAGCGGCTGCGCGCGGAGATCGACCGCCTGCAGGCCGAGGCGGGCCAGTTGCGCGCGGACCGCGAAGCTATGGCGGCCGACCGCGAGCTGCTCAATATCAAGATCGAGGAAGCCCAGTTGCGCATCCAGTCCATCCTGGACAAGCTGCCCACGGCCAGCGATGCGCGTCAGCTCGACCTGCTTGGCGAAGGTGCGCGCGCCACGTCGGAAGGTTCGCAGCAAGCCCCCGGAGAACATGCATGAGCAACAAGCAAGTGGAAGTGAACATCGCCGGCCAGCCCTATCGCTTTGCGATCTCGCCGGATAACGAGGCCGCGCTGCTGGAGGCAGTGGCACTGGTCGACGACAAGATGAACAAGCTCAAGGGCAGCGTGGCGGCCAAGGGCGTGGAGCGCGTGGCCGTGATGGCGGCCATCAGCATTGCCTCCGATCTGCTGGCGATCCGCCGCAAACAGGAAGAGGATGGCACGATTCCCGTGGACGCTGTCCGAGCGCGTATCCGCGAACTCAACGAGCGCGCCGACGAGGCCTTGCGCCAGTACGCGCACGTGGGTACACGCTGAACCGTAAAAAAGACCCTGCTGGCGGCACTTGAATTGCGCGGCGATGGCCACATATCACGTGCATGTGAAGCCGGTGCCGCGCACAGGCCAGCATTGTGAGGGGTGTTGTGGAAAATGTAACGACGCGACACGTCCGGCTTGGTATGACTCACGTCGCGGTGTATAGTGGAGCCACTGCGCGGCGCGAGCGACCGACGCAGTTGGATGGTCGGGTTATCGTGCCTGGCCGCCGTTTCCATCCCATCCTAGTTTGAAACGGCAAACGTCTGACATCCCAAGCGTGTTGCACGCACAGGAGCCAAAGTCAGACGTTTGACAGTTTCCCTGCCTGGTTCGTGAGGGTCATAAACTCCTTGAACCGATATGCATTGCATGGTGCGGGATCATGTCGTATGGGCGAGCGCGTTACCGCATTCATAGTCTGGGCCAAGCTTGGACTCCCTGAGTGGGCGATGTACCCGAAATACGACTTCCGCAGCCACTCTGAACCTCACTTGGGTTCAGGATGCCGACCCAGCGGCCGAGGCGGGGACCCCCTTCAAGTGATGAAGAGGCGGTGGTTTCAATGAACCACCGCCTTTTTCATTTCAACTCCTGACCTGTCATCGATTCATGCCTGAACAGCGCGCGCGCCAGTACTGGCTGATGAAGTCCGAGCCGGACGAAGCCAGCATCGACGATCTTGCCCGTGAGGGCACGCTGCCCTGGACCGGCGTGCGCAACTATCAGGCCCGCAATTTCATGCGCGATCAGATGCGCATTGGCGATGGCGTGCTGTTCTACCACTCGTCGTGCCCCGAGCCGGGCATTGCAGGTCTCGCCGAGGTCAGCTCGCAGCCCTACCCCGACCCCACGCAGTTCGACCCCAAGAGCGACTACTACGACAAGGCTTCGAAGCAGGACGAGCCGCGCTGGTCGCTGGTGGACGTGCGCTTCATCAAAAAAAGCGCGTTGGTCCCGTTGCCTGCGCTGCGCGAGCACGATGCCCTGGCCGACATGGTGGTGCTGCGTCGTGGCAACCGGCTGTCGATCACGCCGGTCACGCCGGCCGAATGGCGCTACATCACCGAAAAGCTGATGAAATAGTTTCTGCCATCGCAGACCAGCTTTAACCCCGATCAAGCCGCTCGCCCGTTAGATCCTTCATGCAGGCCCGCATGGAACGAAATGTGCGGCCTGGCATCTGATAGCCATCACTTTGATCGGAGAACAATATGAAGAAACTGTTGGCCGCCTCGCTGCTTGGCACCGTCGCTACCGTTGCCGCTGCCCAGACCGTCACCATGCCGCAGCCCTCGGGCGTGCTGTCGTTGTCGGCACAGGCCGTGACCGAAGTGGCAACCGATGTCGTGCAACTGACGCTGGCAGCCGAGCAGGAAGGTCCCGAGCCGTCGGCCATTTCCAATGCACTGTCGTCACGCACGCAGGCGGCGCTGGCCCAGGCCAAGCGCGTATCGGGCGTGGAAGCACAGTCGGGCGGCTTCACGATTCATCCGAACACGGACCGCAACGGCAAGATCAGCACGTGGCGCGGTCGCTCGGAAATCATCCTCAAGTCAAAGGACTTCGCGGCAGTGTCGAAGCTGGCCGGCGAACTGGCCAACCAGATGCAGGTGCAGCACATCTCGTTCTCGCTGTCGCGTGAAGCGCACGAGGCAGCCGAGCAGAAGCTGGCCAGCCAGGCCGTGGCCGCGTTCCGCGACAAGGCGCAAGCCAGCACGAAACTGTTTGGCTACAGCAGCTATACGATCCGTGAAGTTTCGCTCAATGAATCGGGCGGCGTGATGCCGCCGATGCCGCGCATGTATGCGGCCAAAGCGATGTCGGCCGATGCCGGCGCGCCGATTCCGGTGGAAGGCGGCAAGACCCAGGTGACCGTGTCGGTCAATGGGTCGGTGCAAATGACGAAGTAATTCCTGGTTTGCTCCCATCCCCCGGGTACGGGGGACCGGAGCAGATCAGGCGAACACCGCGATCACAGTCCTGCAAACTGCTGACGCAGCACGTTCTTCTGCACCTTGCCCATCGTATTGCGCGGCAGTTCGTCCACCACATGCACGCGCTTGGGCACCTTGAAGTTGGCGATGCGGCCCTTGAGCGTGCCGATCATTCCAGCTTCATCGATATCCGCGCCGGGCTTGCGCACCACCACGGCGACCACGGCCTCGCCGAAATCGGCATGGGGCACGCCGATCACGGCCGATTCCACCACACCGGGCATCTCGTCGATAAAGCTCTCGATCTCCTTCGGGTAGACGTTGTAGCCGCCCGAAATGATCAGGTCCTTGCTGCGGCCCACGATAGTCAGGTAATCGTCCGGCACCTTACGCTCGCCGGCCTGGCTGACGATGGCGCCACCGAAACGGCCCACGTCACCGGTCTTGAACCAGCCATCGGCGGTGAATTCCTCAGCCGTCTTCTCGGGCATGCGCCAGTAGCCCTTGAACACGTTCGGACCCTTGACCTCGACGTTGCCGATCACGCCCGGCTCGCAGGCATTGCCTTCGGCATTCATCACGCGTACCGATACGCCCGGCAGCGGCATGCCCACGGTGCCGCCGATGCGGTCGCCCAGCGCCGCGTCGTACGGGTTCGACACCAGCATCACGGTCTCGCTCATGCCGTAGCGTTCCAGAATCGTATGGCCGGTGCGCTCGCGGAAGGCGTCGAACGTCTCCAGCAGCAGCGGCGCCGAGCCCGATACGAACAGACGCATGTTCTTGCAGAGGTCCTTGTCGAAGCGCGGCTCCTGCACCATGCGCACGTAGTACGTCGGCACGCCCATCATCACCGTGCAACGCGGGATGAATTTCAGGATCTGGCCCATATCCAGCTTCGGCGCCCAGATCATCTTGGCACCGGCCAGCAACGCGCCATGCGATGCCACGAACAGACCATGCACGTGGAAGATCGGCAGCATGTGCAGCAGTACATCGTCGCTGCGCCAGCCCCAGTATTCATGCAGTGTGAGCGCGTTCGACGCAAGGTTGCGATGGGTCAGCATCGCGCCCTTGCTGCGGCCCGTGGTGCCCGATGTGTAGAGAATGGCAGCCAGGTCGTCATCGGCGCGCTGCACGGTCTCGAACGTGTCCGGCTGCACGGCCGCGCGTTGCAGCAGCGACCCCGAGCGGTTCTCATCAAGCGTGAATACGTGCGCCGTGTTGTGCGCGAAGGCCACCTTCGACACCCAGCCGAAATTGCCGCTGCTGCAGACCACCACCGACGGCTCCGCATTGCCGATGAAATAGTCGATCTCGGCTTCCTGATACGCGGTGTTCAACGGCAGGTACACATAGCCCGCACGCAGCGTGGCCAGGTACAGGAACAGCGCCTCCGGGGATTTCTCGACCTGCACGGCCACCCGTGCGCCGGCCGGCAGCTTCAGCGCGGTCAGCAGATTGGCGATCTTGGCCGTGGCGCGGTCCAGGTCGTCCCACGTGTAGTACAGGCCGTCATGCGTCTCGATGCAGCAGGCGCTGCGATCTTCGGGAAAACGGGATTCGAACAGGGCGAACAGATTGGCGTTCATGGTACGGAGCGAAAGGGAATGGCATGCCCAGGGGGTGGCAGGCGAAAGGCCCGGGCAGCCGGCCATGATAGCTGGCCGGCCGACATATTACTCCCCGGTGAAATCCGGAGGCCGGTGCGCCAGGAATGCGGCCACGCCCTCGGCATGGTCGCGGCTGCCGGCATAGGCGAAGTGTGCGTCCAGCTCCGCCGCGGTCAGCGGCGCGGGCGCCGGCGACAGGCGGCGGATGGTCGCCTTATTGATGCGCGCGGCCAGCGGCGCACCCGCGCAAAGGCGCTGAACCGTCGCGGCCACCTCGTCATGCAGGGCGGCCTCGGGCACCACGCGCGTCAGCAGGCCCTTGCCGACGGCCTCGGCGGCGTCGAACACGCGGCCTTCGAGCAGGATTTCCAGTGTGACGGCGCGGCCAGTCAGGGCCAGCAGGCCCTGAAGCTCGCCGGGCGCCATCGGAAAACCAAGCCGGTTGATCGGCACGCCAAAACGGCTGCCGGCCGCGGCGATGCGCAGGTCACAGTTGCACGCGATTTCGAGGCCACCACCCACGCACACGCCCTCGATTGCCGCCAGAGTGGGCAGCGGGCATTCGGCAATGGCCTGCAGCGCGGGCGCGATGATTCCGGTGTGGTAGCGGCGGACCGCGGCTTCATCGCCACGCACCTCGGGAAACTCGGCGATGTCGGCCCCGGCGGCAAAATTGCCGTCGGCGCCGCGCACCACCACGCAACGCAGCGCCCGCGATGCTGAATCGGTCGCCGCCGCCACATCGGCGGACAGTGCGGCAAAGCCCGTGGCCAGTGCCTGCCACATGGACGTCGAGATGGCGTTGAGCTTGCCCGGATGCGACAGCGTGACCGTCACCACCTGCCCGGCGCGTGCGAACGTGACCGTGCCGCCCATCAGTCGATCTTCGCGCCAGAGCGCTGCACCACCTCGGCCCAGCGCTTGATCTCGGTGCGCTGGAACTGCGCGAACTGTTCCTGCGTGAACTGCGGAATCTCCGAGCCGTTCTGCAGCCAGATGGCCTTCATCTCGGGACTGTTCAGTGCCTTGGTGGTCTCGGCATAGAGCTTGTCGACGATGTCCTTCGGCGTGCCCTTGGGCGCCCACAGTGCGTACCAGGTCGATACTTCATAGTTCGGAACGCCTGCCTCGGCCGCGGTCGGCACGTTCGGGAATGCCGCCGAGCGCGTCTTCGATGCCACGGCCAGCGCCTTGATGCGACCCGCGCGAATATGTTGCGCCGATGAACCGAGGCCATCGAACATCAGGTCCACCTGGCCGGCGATCAGGTCCGACAGCGCCGGGCCGGCACCCTTGTACGGCACGTGCGCGAGGTCGGTCTGGGTCTGCAGCTTGAACAGTTCACCCGCCAGATGGTGTGCCGATCCATTGCCGGCCGATGCGTAATTGAGCTTGCCCGGATTCGCCTTGGCATAGGCGATCAGTTCCTTGAGCGTGTTGGCCTGCACCTTCGACGGATTGACGACGATGACCTGCGGCGGCTGCGCGATCACTGTGATGGGTACGAAGTCCTTCTCGATGTCGTAGTCGAGCTTCTTGTAGAACGACGGCGCGATGGCATGGTGCGCGCCGCCGATGAAGATCGTGTAACCATCGGGGGCGGCCTTGGCGGCCAGGCTGGCGCCCACGGTACCGCCGGCGCCGCCACGGTTATCGATCACGAACTGCTTGCCAAGCTGCTTGGAAAGCTGCGCCGTCAACGGGCGCGCGAAGGCGTCGGTACCGCCGCCGGCCGGGAACGGCACGATCACGGTCACGGGCTTGCTGGGCCACGGATCGGCCGCCTGTGCGGCAGGCGCATAAAGGCCGACCCCGGCACCGGCGACTAGGCCGGCTATTGCAAAGACGCGCGCGAACGCGGTCAGGCTACGCTGACGACTCATGTACTGTCTCCTCTCTCTACTCAATGCGTGGAAAGTCAATCGAAGTACTGCCTACTGCAAACCCACCCGACAAAAATTGCCCGGCGTCCGCGCCCGACCCAAGGGCTACAGCAGCTTTGCCACCGCACGGCTGATGCGGGGATTGCCGTCGCCAAGACGAGCCAGATTTTCATCTAGCGCGTCGGGCACGTAAAGATAATTCACCATCACCCCGCACGACTGTGCGCGGCCTTTTCGCGACAGATCGGCGCCCCAGTTCACGCGCTCGACACATGCCCCGTTACCAAGGTGGAAGCGCGCAACCGGATCGGCAGGCACACCCTTGGCACCCTCGCGTACCAGGTAATGCGCCACCAGCGTCAGCACGGTATCTTGGATCACCGGGTCCTGCGCATCGGCCGGCAAGGCGCCGAACCACGCTGCCCCGTCGGCGGGGGCATCGCCATGCCGCTCACGCCAGCGGGACAACCGCTTGTCACCCAGGATGCGTGCAACCGATTCGCCATCCTGCTTGCGCAGCCAGTCGGCAAAGCCCGGAATCGGCGACAGCGTGGCGAACTGCTTGAGCTTGGGGAATTCGCGCTGCAGTTCCTCGATCACGCGCTTGAGCAGGAAGTTGCCGAAGCTCACGCCGCGCAGGCCCGCCTGGGTATTCGAGATCGAATAGAAGATGGCCCATTTCACGCGGCGCAAGTCTTCCAGGGGCGCGGCTTCGTCGAGTAGCGCCTGCACATTGGCGGCCATCTCGGGCACGAACGCCACTTCCACGAAAATCAGCGGCTCGCGCGGAATGCGCGGATGAAAGAACGCATAGCACCGGCGGTCGGAATCGAGCCGGTTACGCAGATCGTTCCACGACGAAATTTCGTGCACGGCCTCGTACCGGATCAACTTCTCAAGCAGCGAGGCCGGCGAATCCCACGTAATCGGCTGCAATTCGAGCAGCCCCACATCGAACCAGTTCGAGAACAGCGCTTCCAGGTCTTCGTCGAGATCGCGCAGGCCGGCGATACGCTTTTGCCAGCGCAGCATGTCCGCCCGCAGCTGGATCAGGAAATGCAGGCCGCAGGCACTGTCGCCCCGCTGGCCGTGCTGCGCGGCAAAGCGCTTGAAGAAGCGGATGCGCGCATTCGACAGCGCCTGGGACAGACCCGATGCACCGCCAGCCGTGCTGCCTGGCACATCGCGCCCGGCCGCCACTTCGGCCAGCACGCCGAGCATGGCCTGGCGCAGTGGCTCCGGCGCGGCCTGGTATTCGTCCTGCCAGGCCAGCGCAGCCGCGTTGGCGGCGCCATCGGTCAGCCGTGCGTCGAAGCACTGGCGCAGTTGCTCGCGCTGACGCTTGATCGCGCGCGTCGACAGCGTCTGCTCCGCCGCATCCGGCGCGGCGGGCTTGCGGGCGTCATCGCCCTTGCGGCCCCACCACCGGCCAAAACGCGAGAACAGTGAGTCGCTGACTGGCTCGCCGGCTTCCAGCGGCGCACTGACTTTCTGTTGGTCTGCGGGATCGAGGGCAGTCATGTTCGTGTCCTGCGGAGTCGGTTGGCGATGGGGTCTGTCAGTTTGTAACGGTGACGGGGAAATCAGCGTTCAGGCTTGTCCGGCCAGGCGCAGATGACTGGACGCCGCCGCGCTCCCCGCTTCGTCGTCGTGCTCGGCCGCGTCGAGCATGCGCAAGGCGCCTCGCTGTCGCAGCACGTGGGTCTTCATCAGCGCCTCGGCCCCCTCCGAATCGTGGGCCTTCAGGGCAGAAAACACCGACAGGTGTTCGGCACACGACTCTTGAATTCGGCCCGGCAGCTTCAGGCTTTTGTGGCGCGACAGCCGCAGCACCTTGCGCAGATCGCTGACCACACCGGAAAGCCAGCGATTGCCGGCCAGCTGCTGGATCGCCTCGTGAATCTGGTAGTTCGTTTCGTAGTACGCGTCGATGTCACCGGCCTGGGCGTAGCGCGACAGATCGGCGTGCAGGCCCTCCAGCGCGTCCAGGTCCGCCTGCGTGGCGTTACGCGCGGCCTCGTACGCGCAGCGGCCTTCCAGCAGTGCCATCAGCGGAAAGATCTCGTCCAGGTCCTGCTCGGTCAGCGCGTTGACGAAGCAGCCCCGCCGCGGCTCCAGCCGCACCAGCCCCTCGGCCGCCAGCACCTTGAGCGCCTCGCGCATTGGCGTGCGCGACGTGCCCAGCGACGCGGCCAGCGCCACCTCGTCGATCCATGCGCCAGGCTGCAGCGTGCGATCGTCGATCATCCTTCGCAGTCGATCGGCCACCTCCAGATACAGCGCCTGCCTGACGATACGCATCGTGCCTCCTGCCTGCCGCAGTTTTAACGGGGGAATCGCATGCCAGAAATGGCACCTTCGGAGAGTCGATTAAGCCGCAATAATTCATAATTACGGGAAGTGCGCCCAATCGCAAGCGGTTTTTATGCTGCATTGCCGCAGGTGTGCGCGCGGCGTTGCAGCAGAGCGTCGCTCTGAGGGAAATCCATGAGACGGTGTGAAGGCGGGCGAGTGGAAATCCGGGGAATAAAAATAGGTGCGGCGGGCAACCCTCCTGCCTCCCTGCAGAAAGATTGCCCGCGCGTGAAATAACCGCTGTAGGTCTTGTCATAGGCGTCGGGCATGATGTGCCGGACGCTTGCGGGTCAGATTCACTTAACTGGCGCTGGCCCCGCGCCTGCCCCGTTCAAGCACTCTTCAGTGCGGATTTTCCCGTGCCTTTTCCCGTTCGGCTTTTTGTCGTTGGCACGGCATCGGCGCATCGTTGTGCGCACCCTCCCGGTGATGCCATGTTGGGTGGGTCTCTGCCCGCCCCGACCGATCTTGTAACAGCCTTAATAGCGAGGACCGTGCCATCGCACTTAAGTCGTTGATTTTATTGAGGCGGACGAAGCGCAACTTGTGACACGTGAGCGGTGATGTAACAGAATGTTTCTCCCTCGTTACGACCTCGGTTACCCTCGCTTTTGTATCGCAGGCGATCCCCAGCGGGATTTGTGACCGGTGTGATACCCGGCAATGCGAGAATGTGTTGGCCAGCGCACGAAAGCCGCGTGCCAACTGGTTGCAAAACTGAAACAGCGCCGGGCCACCGATCGAGCCACGAAAAGGCGCCCCGTAACAACTGGAGAGGTCGTTCGATGAACTGGGAAGATCAAGCCGGGTTGCAGGACAACCCTGTCACGCGGGACAGCGATGTGCCGCGTCATCTGAAATTCGTCTTTACGGGATCGGGGTCCGAGTATTTCCGGATCTGGATCGTCAACACGCTGCTGACCATCGTGACGCTGGGCATCTATTCCGCCTGGGCCAAAGTTCGCACGCTGCAGTATTTCTATCGCAGCACCCAGCTCGATAACGCTACGTTCGATTATCACGGCAATCCGATGGCAATCCTCAAGGGACGTGTCATCGTCTTTGTGCTGATTGCGGTGTACCAGGCAACCTCGCATTTTTCGCCGGCACTGAGCCTGTTGCTGGCGCTTGCGCTGGCCGTCGTGTTTCCGTTCCTGCTGGTGCGCTCGCTGCGCTTCCGTATGGCCAACTCCAGCTATCGCGGCCTGCGCTTCGCATTTACCGGAAGCGACCGTGGTGGCTACAAGGTCTTCCTGCTGTGGCCCGTGCTGGCCTTGCTGTCGCTCTATCTGCTGGCGCCGATGGCTCACCAGCGCTTCAAGCGCTATCAGCACGACAACACCCGCTTTGGCACGGCGCCGTTCGGCTTCCACGCCACGGCCGGCGCGTTCTACCGCGTCTATCTGCTGACGGCCGGCGTGGTGCTGCTGTTCCTGATTGCGGGCGGCGTGATCGGCGGCGCGCTTGCCACGACGGCCAATGGCACGAAGGCCGGCACGTTCCTCGTTGTCATCCTGATGGTGCTGGGCATGTACGCCGGCTTTCTGCTGGTTGGCCCGTACTTCCAGGCCAAGATGCAGAATGCCGTGTGGAACCACACGACCCTGGCGCCGCACAGCTTCCGTAGCGACGTCAAGGCCGGCACGCTGCTCCTGATCACCGTCACCAACCTGATTCTCACGGCATTGACGATGGGATTGTTCTATCCGTTCGCGCGCGTGCGCTCCGTGCGTTACCGCGTGGAATCGATGACGATGGTAGCCGTGGGCCAGCTCGACGCATTCGTGGCCGGCCAGCAGCAACAGGTAGACGCGCTCGGCGACGCCGCGGTCGACTGGTACGACATCGATATTGCCCTGTAGGCGGAGGACTGGATTGTCATGGTCGCTGCGCAATACTTCGATGGCCGCTCGTCGCGAGCGCATCCGGTGGTGCTACTGGTGCACGACGCTCAGGCCGTGTTGCACGATCCGGACGGAGAGGAACTGCGCCGCGCGCCGCTGGCATCGCTGCGCGTGTCGGAGCGCATCCGCCGTGGCCCGCGCCTGGTGACGTTCGACGACGGCGCGTACTGCGAGATCACGGACCACGACACGTTCGACGCGATGCTGGCCGCCACCGGATATCAGGAAGGCTGGGTATCGCGCGCGCAGAACAGCTGGCGGCTGGTCGGGTTGTCGATGCTTGGGCTCGCGCTGTTCGTGGTGATGTCCTACTTCTACCTGCTGCCGTGGACCGCGGCACTGGTTGCACGCACGATACCGGCATCGCTCGAAGCGCGGCTGGGGCGTGCCACGCTCGACAGTCTGGACAAGGGCCTGGTCAAGCCAAGCACGTTGGCCGCGGCGGATCAGCAACGCATCCGCGACAACTTCGCCGCGCTGCGCCGGCCCGCCGATTCCGGCCATGACTACCAGATCCTGTTCCGCCGCGGCGGCAGCCTGGGCGCCAATGCGCTGGCCCTGCCCGGCGGCACCATCGTCGTCACGGACGAACTCGTAAAGCTGCTCGGCACCGGCACACCCATGATGGGCGTACTGGCGCACGAGGCGGGCCACGTCACGCAGCGGCATGGGCTGCAGCAGGTGTTCCAGGCCTCGGCCGTGGGTGCGCTGATGGCCTACTTCCTCGGAGATGTCTCGTCGCTGCTGGCAACGGTGCCCACGGCGATGCTGGCGATGCGCTATTCGCGCGATCACGAGCGTGAGGCCGATGCATTTGCGGTGGAGGTGCTGCGGGATAACCGGCTGCCGCCAGCGGCGCTGGCCGACGCACTACAGCAGCTGGAGGACGCCCACGGCGCGCGCCGCAAGCGGTCCGACCGGGACGAAGACGAGGAAGGATTCTTCTCGACGCATCCGCTCACCAGAGAGCGGATCGACGCGATTCGCAACGCTCGGTAGCGAGTGACTGCTCCGATTGCTCCCACCCCGTTTCACCGGGGATGGGAGACCTGCCGGGATGCCTTACCGCGCCGCGCCCGCGGCCGCGCCGTTGGCCTGGCGGCGATAGGACCACACCAGTATCAGCACGCCAACCAGGATCATCGGCAGGCTTAGCCATTGGCCCATCGACAACTTGAGCGCCAGCAGCCCCAGGAAGTTGTCAGGCTCGCGCGCGAATTCGGCCAGGAAGCGGAATGCGCCGTAACCGATCAGGAACACGCCCGACACCGCGCCCATTGGCCTCGGCTTGCGTGAGAACAGCCACAGGATGATGAACAGCGCCACACCTTCGCCAGCAAACTGGTACAGCTGCGACGGATGACGCGGAATGTTGTCGCCAGCCTGCGGGAAGATCATCCCCCACGGCAGGTCGGTCGGACGCCCCCACAGCTCGCCATTGATGAAGTTGCCGATGCGGCCAGCGGCCAGGCCGCACGGAATCATTGGCGCGATGAAATCGGTCACTTCCATCCAATGGCGCCGGCGCACCTTGGCAAACACCCACATCGCCACCAGCACGCCCAGGAAACCACCGTGGAAGGCCATGCCGCCTTCCCATACCTTGAAGATTTCCAGCGGATGCGTCAGGTAGTAGCTCGGCTTGTAGAACAGCACATAGCCCAGCCGGCCGCCAAGGATCACGCCCAGCACGCCGTAGAACAGCATGTCGTCGAGGTCGCGTGTCACCCAGCCGCGCGCCGCGATATGGGGCTGCTTGATGCGGAGCCGGCCAAACCACAGGAACATGATGAAGCCGGCCAGGTACATCAGTCCGTACCAGCGGATGGCCAGCGGTCCCAGGTGGATGGCAACCGGATCGAATTGCGGATGAACGAGCATGGTGAAAGCGGGAGAGTAGCGGTAAGTTGAGTGCGCGGCCTGCTGCGCTATGTATTTATGTCACGATCGTGCGTCAGCCCGATGGCGCCGGCCAAACCAGTGGCGATATCGATGAACGAACGCAGCACCGGCGCCACGCCGGCGGCGCCTTCACGCCAGGCCAGGCCGGTCTCGATTTCCGGGCCGGCATCGCGCAATGTCAGGTACGACACGCCGGTCCGCCGCAGGTTGCACAGCGACGCGGGCACCAGCGCCACGCCCATGCCCGCGGAGACCAGGCTCACGATCGTCTGCATCTGGATGGCCTCCTGCGCAATCACCGGCGTCAAGCCGTCGCGCGCATAGTAGCCCGTAATGATGTCATAAAACGCTGGCGCACTTCGGCGCGGGAAGATGATCAACGGTTCGCGCGCGGCGTCGCGTAGCGATACCTCCGCGGGCGCGGCCACGCTGCCGGGCGGGCGCCAGCCATCCGGCACGGCCAGCACCAGCGGCTCGCGCACCAATGGCAGATATGACAGCCCGTGCGGCATCACGGCCAGTTGCGGGCGAATGACCAGCCCGGCGTCGATGGCACCATCGGCCAGCGCCTCCAGCTGGACGTCGCTGGTGGCCTCGCGCAATTGCAACTGGACGTCCGGATGCCGCGCGCGGAAATGCCGCAGCAGCTCGGGCAGGATGCCGTAGTCGGCTGTGCTGACGAAGGCCAGCGCCAGGGACCCGACCTCGCCGCGCGCCAGCCGCTGCGCCAACCCGGGCAACGCTGCCGCATCGGCCAGCACACGGCGCACTTCCGGCAGCCACTGCTGGCCCGCGGGCGTCAGCATCACCGAACGGCGCGTGCGCACGAACAGCTGCACGCCGATCTCCTCTTCCAGCGCCTGGATCTGCTGCGACAGCGGCGGCTGGGTCATGGCGAGGCGGCGTGCGGCACGTCCGAAATGTAGTTCCTCGGCCACGGTAACGAAGTAGCGCAACTGGCGCAGGTCCAAACGCGATGCCCTCCGGTGTTTGATATGTTTTTCGACTCAATAACGGTCGAATAATATATTGGACACGCAAAATCGCAAGGCGCATGCTCTCCGGCACAACAACGACATCCCCCGGAGAGACTTCATGGCATTCAACAAACGCTCCCAGCACATCACGCAAGGCGTGGCGCGCTCCCCGAATCGTTCGATGTACTACGCGCTTGGCTACAAGAAGGAAGACTTCGACAAGCCGATGGTAGGCATCGCCAATGGCCACTCGACGATCACCCCATGCAACGCCGGCCTGCAGCGCCTGGCCGACGCGGCCGTGGAGGCCATCCGGGCATCGGGCGCCAACCCCCAGATCTTCGGCACGCCGACGATTTCGGATGGCATGTCGATGGGCACGGAAGGCATGAAGTACTCGCTGATCTCGCGCGAAGTGATCGCTGACTGTATCGAGACAGCGGCACAGGGCCAGTGGATGGACGGCGTGGTCGTCATCGGGGGCTGCGACAAGAACATGCCGGGCGGCATGATCGCGCTGGCGCGCACCAACGTGCCCGGCATCTACGTCTATGGCGGCACGATCAGGCCCGGCAACTGGAAGGGCAAGGACCTGACCATCGTGTCGTCGTTCGAGGCCGTGGGCGAATTCACGGCGGGCCGCATGAGCCAGGAAGATTTCGAGGGCGTGGAGAAGAACGCCTGCCCTTCCACGGGCTCCTGCGGTGGCATGTACACGGCCAACACGATGAGTTCGTCGTTCGAGGCGCTGGGCATGTCGCTGCTGTATTCGTCGACGATGGCCAACCCGGACCAGGAAAAGGTCGACAGCGCCGCGGAGTCCGCCCGCGTACTGGTGGAAGCCGTCAAGAAAGACCTCAAGCCGCGCGACATCATCACGCGCAAATCGATCGAGAACGCCGTGACGCTGATCATGGCCACGGGCGGGTCCACCAACGCGGTGTTGCATTACCTGGCCATTGCCCATTCGGCCGAGGTGGAATGGACCATCGACGATTTCGAGCGCATTCGCCGCCGCGTGCCGGTGATCTGCAACCTGAAGCCGTCGGGCGACTACGTTGCCACCGACCTGCACCGCGCCGGCGGCATTCCGCAGGTCATGAAAATCCTGCTGAACGCGGGCCTGCTGCATGGCGACTGCCTGACCATCACGGGCCGCACGCTGGCCGAGGAACTGGAGCACGTCGCCGATCAGCCACGCGCGGACCAGGACGTGATCATGCCGCTCGACAAGGCGCTCTACAAACAGGGGCACCTGGCGATCCTGAAGGGGAATCTGGCCGAAGAAGGCGCCGTGGCCAAGATTACCGGTCTCAAGAATCCGGTCATCACCGGGCCGGCACGTGTGTTCGAGGACGAGCAGAGCGCGATGGAAGCGATCCTCGCCGACAAGATCAACGCCGGCGACATCCTCGTGCTTCGCTATCTGGGGCCCAAGGGCGGGCCGGGCATGCCGGAGATGCTGGCGCCTACATCGGCGATCATCGGCAAGGGCCTGGGCGAATCAGTCGGCTTTATCACCGACGGCCGCTTCTCTGGCGGTACCTGGGGCATGGTGGTTGGCCACGTGGCACCCGAAGCCCACGTCGGCGGCACCATTGCGCTGGTGCAGGAAGGCGATTCGATTACGATCGATGCGCACCAGTTGCTGCTGCAGTTGAATGTAGCGGACGACGAACTGGCAAAACGGCGCGCCAACTGGAAGCAGCCGGCGCCGCGTTATACCCGTGGCGTGCTGGCGAAGTTCGCGAAGCTGGCATCGACGGCCAGCAAGGGAGCGGTGACGGATTGAGGCCGCGGTTGAAACGGTCGAAGCTGCAGAAGTCCCGCTGACCAGCTTCCCTTTCCCTCCCGCGGGAAAGGGAAGTGAAAACTCTCACAACGAGCGTCAATCCCCGCCTGGGTCCCGCTCGATCTCTTCCAGCGTGGCGTCGAGCCACTCCACCAGCCGCGCCTCCAGCGCCTGGGTCAACTCGCTTGCCAATTGGGCGGTCAGCGGGGCCAGGCGCGACTGCAGCGTCGCTTCGGTATGCGCCTCAACCACCTGCGGCCACTCGGTGCGGAAACGCATCATTACGCGCGTCAGCAGCTCGGTGCGCACGGCGCGCAGGTCATCCTCGCCGGGCATGAATGCGGCGGCGTCGACCATCGGCGGCTGCGTGTCCGGGGCGGAAGCGGGAGCGGCCTGGATGGTGGATTCGGTGTCGCCAACCGCCGTTACCACGCCCGAATCGGGCATATCGGCAGTATCGATGACCGTGGCCGCCTGCCGCGCGGCGGGCTGCGGCTGGCTCAGCGGCTGGGTCGGGGTATCGAATACGGCGTCGGGCAGCTCGACGATTTCGGTCAGCAGCGGCACGCTGTCGTTGGGGCCTAACCGCGGAATCACCCGCGAAGTCGTGCGTTCGCTCATGCCGATTCTCCTTTGCCCTGCCCGATGTCATGGTGCGTGAGCGGGTAGCCGCGCTCACGATAGAAACGATAGCGTTCGCGGCCCGCGTCGCGGGCGTCCTGGGTGGCGCCCACCACCTCGATCAGGCGCTCGAAGCTGGCGAACTGCGCCGGAGCCTCCGGCGCGATATTCACCAGCAGCTGGTGGTGCGGCACCTGTTCCAGCGTAGCCGCCAGGATGATCGGCGTCACCGCCGCATTGGGGCTGTCGAGCCCGCAATGCGGCAGAAAGTCGAGCGGCGAAAACGACCACAGCCGCGCGTCAAGTTGCGCCAGCTGCTGTGGCGCGCCATAAACGATCACCTTCTGCCCTGCCCCATAGGCTTTGCGGACCAGGCGGCAGACATAGGCCAGCGTATCCGGCACGTTGCTGTGGAAGTCGATGCGCGTCATCCGTGGCTGCCTTCGTTTCGCCGATTACGACGCGCGGTCCATCAGGAACTGTGCCAGCAGCGGCACCGGGCGGCCCGTGGCGCCCTTGGCCGCGCCGCTCTTCCAGGCGGTACCGGCGATGTCCAGGTGAGCCCAGTCGTACTTCTCGGTGTAGCGCGCCAGGAAGCAGGCCGCCGTCACGCTGCCGGCTGGACGGCCGCCGATATTGGCCATGTCGGCAAAATTCGACTTGAGCTGGTCCTGGTACTCGTCGTCCAGCGGCAGTCGCCAGGCGGTGTCCATCGCCTTGCGGCCGGCGTTGAGCAGCTGGTCGGCCAGCAGGTCGCTGCGCGCGTACAGGCCGCTGTTCACGTGGCCCAGAGCGATGATGCAGGCGCCGGTCAGCGTGGCCACGTCGACCACGGCAGCCGGCTTGAAGCGCTCCACGTACGTCAGCGCATCGCACAGGATCAGGCGGCCTTCGGCGTCCGTGTTCAGGATCTCGATGGTCTGGCCCGACATGCTGACCACCACGTCACCCGGCTTGGTGGCGTTGCCGGCCGGCATGTTCTCGCAGGTGGGTACCACGGCGATCACGTTCAGCTTCAGGCCCATTTCGGCCACGGCCTGGATGGTGCCCAGCACCGAAGCGGCGCCGCACATGTCGTACTTCATCTCGTCCATGCCCTCGCCCGGCTTCAGCGAGATGCCGCCGGTGTCGAACGTGATGCCCTTGCCCACCAGCACGACCGGCGCGGCCTTGGCGCTGGCGCCGTCATAGCGCAGCACGATGAACTGCGGCGGCTCCACGCTACCCTTGGTCACGGCCAGGAAGGCGCCCATGTTCAGCGCCTCGATCTGCTTGCGGCCCAGGATCTCGGCCTTGAGCTTGTGGCGCTTGGCGATGCCGCGCGCGGCGTTGGCCAGGTAGGTCGGGGTGCAGATGTTCGACGGCAGGTTGCCGAGGTCGCGCGTCAGTTCCATGCCATTGGCAATGGCGGTGCCGCGCACCACGGCCTGGGTGGCCGCCTTGGCGTCGGCCGAGTCCACGGCCAGCACGATTTTGCGCAGCGTCGGCTTGTCGGCCGCGCCAGCTCCCTTGGCGGGGCGCTTGAGTTCGGGGTGACGCTCCAGCAGGCGGTAGCCGGCGTCGCGCACGATCGTGATCGTCGTGATGACGGCCCAGGCCACGTCGCGCTGCGGCGGCAGCTGTTGCGCCAGGCACCACAGCGCCGACGCGGCGCGCGTGCCGCCCAGCGCACGCATGGCCGTGCGCACGGCTTCGGCAAAGGCCTTGTCGGTAAATTCGACTTCCTTGCCCAGGCCCACCAGCAGCACACGGGCGGCGCCGATACCGGCTACTTCGTGCAGCATCAGGTGGGTGCCGCGCTTGCCCTCGAAGTCACCCTGCTTCACCAGGCGCGCCACCAGCCCCTTGGTGGCCACGTCAAGCGCCTTCCCCACGCCGGCCAGATTCTGGCCCTCGAACAGGCCCACCACCAGGCAGTCAGACTTGGTGGCCAGGAAACCATTTTGGCCGGCTTTGCTCAGATCCAGGGCTTTTGTGCTAAATTCCATCGCGCTTCCTTCCAGGGGCTCGTCGAAAAGAAAGCCCCCATTATCCGCGATTTTCATCCGCGATCTGCCGCCGCCGATCCTTCAAGCTGACAGCCCGCGGTCCTGCCAGTCCCTCGGCCCCCGGCATATCGCCCGCTCCGGCCGGAAGCCGGAAGCGATTGGCGCATGATTTTTCAACAAGCCCTGCGACGCGAGCTTGCCTACACCGCCGGTGCGGTGTTTCTGGTAATGCTGACGTTCATGCTTACGTCGCTCGTGATCCGCATCCTGGGCATGGCCGCCAGCGGTAAGGCCAGCCCCAACGATGTGCTGATGCTGATCGGCCTGGCCACCATTGGCTATCTGTCGATCCTGCTGTCGGCCACGCTGTTCATCTCGACCCTGATCGTCCTGACCCGGTGGTACAAGGATTCCGAGATGGTGGTGTGGTTCTCGGCCGGCATCTCCCTGCGCGACCTGGTCAAGCCGGTGCTGCAGTTTGCCGCGCCGTTCTTCGTCATGGCGCTGCTGCTGGGTATGTTTGCCTGGCCGTGGGCCAACCAGCAGAGCGCACTGTTCCGGGACCGGTTCGAGCAACGCGGCGTGCTGTCGATGATCGCCTCCGGGCGCTTCATCGAACCTGCAAACGGCAACTACGTGCTGTTCATCGAGGGCATCGACTCCGACATGAAGCACGCTCGTAACGTTTTTGTTGCAAATTCCGAGGCGGGCAAGATCGGGGTGGCGCTGTCGCATCAGGGCCAGTTCGAGACCCAGCCCAACGGCGACCGTCTGGTAGTGATGGAGCATGGCCGCCGCTACGCCGGCATCCCGGGCCAGCTTAACTATCGGATCCTCGAATTCGATAAATACGCCGTCAAGGTAGACAACAAGCCGCCGGAGACCGAAGCCGATCTGCCGGCCAAGAGCCGCGACACGATCGATCTGATCCGGAATCCCACGCGCGAGAACCTGGGCGAGTTGCTGTGGCGGATATCGCTGCCGATCCTGGCCTTCAACTTCGTGATGATCGCGATTCCCCTGGCCTATGTGAACCCGCGTCTGGGCCGCTATACGCCGCTGGTGTTTGCCGTGCTGATCTATCTGACCTATAGCAACCTGATCAATCTGTCCCAGGCCTGGGTGCGCTCCGGCTCGCTCTCGTTCTGGATGGCGTTGTGGCCGATCCACCTGATCGTGTTCCTGTGCGCGCTGATGATGTTCCGCTACCGTCAGAACCGCAGTCTCGGCGGGTGGCGCGCGGTATTCGGCTTGAAACGCAAGGCCAACGGCAAGGCCGGAGGCCAGGCATGAGGGTACTTGCCGTCTATGAGCGCTATTTCGCGCGGTTGATCTACGGGGTCTTCGCATTCATCCTGTTCGCGGTGCTGGCGCTGTTCGTGTTCTTCGACATGCTCAACGAGCTGGAGAGCGTGCAGGGCGGCTACACGTCGCTGGTGGCGTTCTTCCACGTCATGCTGCAGGCACCGACGCGGATCTACGAGGTGCTGCCGATTGCGGTGCTGATCAGCGCCATTTACGTGTTCTCGCAGCTGGCCAGCCAGTCCGAGTACACGATCTTCCGCGTGGCCGGCCTGAACACGCGCCAGGCGTTGTTTTCGCTGTTCAAGCTCGCCGTTCCGCTGGCACTGGTCACGTTCATTTTTGGCGAATTCATCGGCCCGGCGGCCGAGCAATACGCGCAGAAGATCAAGCTCGAGGCGATCGGCGCCACGGTGTCGTCGGGCTTCCGCTCCGGCGTCTGGGTCAAGGACCGCGACCGCGACACGGCGGCCGGCGGCGGTGAGATCACGCGCTTCGTCAACGTCCAGGGCCTGAAAGCCGACCAGACCATCAACGGCATCACGATCTATGAATTCGACAAGGACTACCGCCTGCGCGTGATTCGTGTGGCCAAGGAAGGCCGTTACCAGGGCGGCCAGCAGTGGCAGCTCAACGACGTCAACGAAATCCGTTTCGTGGAGTTGCGCGATGGCCAGGCCACGCCGCAGAGCGCGCCACAGCGCGACGCGCTGGCGCCTGACTTCCGTGCCGAGCAGGCGTTGTTCCCGAACATGGTGATGCACTCCGAGCTGACGCCGCAGATCCTGTCGGTGCTGCTGGTCACGCCGGAGCGGATGTCGACGCTGGACTTGTTCCGCTATATCCGTCACCTGCGCGATAACAAGCAGGACACCCAGCGTTACGAGATCGCGTTCTGGAAGAAGGTGGTGTATCCGCTGACGCTGTTCGTGATGGTGGCGCTTGCCCTGCCCTTCGCCTACCTGCACGCCCGTGCCGGCGCGGTGGGCGTGAAGGTGTTCGGCGGCATCATGCTGGGCCTGTCGTTCCACCTGGCCAATACGCTGTTCTCGCACGTCGGGCTGCTGCATACCTGGCCGCCGATCGTATCGGCGCTGGTGCCAGGCACGCTCTATCTGACCGTTGCGCTGACATCGTTGCGCTGGGTCGACCGGCACTGATCATGGCCTCCCGGCAAGCCATCGTCCTCTTTGGTCACGGCGCGCGCGATGCGCGTTGGCGCGAGCCGTTCGACCGCCTGCATGCCAAGCTGTCGGTGCTCCTGCCCGATTGCGCGGTCCGGCTGGCCTTTCTTGAGCTGATGGCACCGTCGCTGGCGGAGGCCATCGACGAGGTGGCAGGCGCTGGCGTGAAGGCAATCACGGTGGTGCCTGTGTTTTTTGGCCAGGGCGGCCATCTACGGCGTGATTTTCCGGTGCTGATCGAGGAATGCCGGGCGAAGTATCCGGGTGTGGAGATTCGTGCCGCGACGGCGGTTGGCGAGGTGGATGGCGTGCTCGACGCGATTGCAGCATATTGCGCGCTGACCCTCTCCCCCGGCCCCTCTCCCGCAAGCGGGCGAGGGGAGCAAACCGATAGCGTTTGAAATACCGCGAGCCTGTTCCTCTCCCGCCTGCGAGAAGGGCAAACCGATAGCGTTTGAAATGCCGCGAGCCTGTCCCCCTCCCCCTGCGAGGGGAGCAAACCGATAGCGCTCGAACTGCCGCAACCCTGTCCCCGCTCGCGGGAGAGGGTTAGGGAGAGGGCCAGCGGTTCAAAATGAAAAAAAGGCCAGAGCAAAACTCTGGCCTTTTTTTCATTCTTGTAGCTTACCGGCTCAAGCCGCCCGCTCGCCCACCTCGTGCGATTCCACACGCTCGGTTGTGCGGGTGCCCAACGCCTCTCCAATCATCAGCAGGCTCGGCTGCACCGGGTCCATCCAGCGCGACGCCTCGCCAGCCGCCATCTGGCGGAGCGTGAATTGCTGGCTGCGCTGATTTGGCGTGGTCGCCGATTCAACGACCCAGGCAGGCGTGGATGCCGGCTTGCCGCGCGCGATCAGTTGCGCGGCAATATTGGCCGCCTGATCGCGGCCCATGTAATAGACGATGGTGTCGGCCTTCACATCGGCTTCGACGTCGACAGCGTCAGCCGCCTTGGCCTGCGTGGCAAACGCGACGCTGCGCGATACACCGCGCTTGGTCAGCGGCCGTGCGATGGCACTGGCGGCGGCCAGCGCCGCCGTGATGCCCGGCACCACTTCATACGCGATACCAGCCGCTTCCAGCGCCTGCAATTCCTCGTCGGCCCGGCCGAACAGCATCGGGTCGCCGCCCTTGAGGCGCACCACGCGCTCGTACTTGGTGGCCAGGTCGACGATCTGGCGATTGATGAATAGCTGCGCGGTGGAGCGCTGCCCGCAGCGCTTGCCCACCTCGACCAGCTCGGCCTGCGGACACCAGGCCAGCATCTCGGGCGACACCAGGGCGTCGTGCAGCACGACCTGGGCTTCGCCCAACAGCCGTGCGCCACGCACCGTAATGAGGTCAGCCGCACCAGGGCCTGCACCAATCAGGTACACCTTGCCGGTCGACGTTGCCTTCTGCGCGTTCATCTGTGCCACCGTTATCCGATCTGTCCAGGCTGGACGATATCAGGCATACGCACGGATCATGCCCGCCGCCACCGTATGGTTGGTGGCTTCGTCGATCAGCACGAAGGCACCCGTGGCCGGGTTGTCGCCGTAGGTATCGCAGACGATAGGCTTCTGCAGCGAGATCTGCACCGAGCCGATGTCGTTCAGGTTGATCTCGTGACGACCCGTCTCGTGCGACAACGTGTGCACGTCCAGCACGCGATCCACGGCCGACACACGGGCGAATACGCTCGCCGTGGTGTGCTTGAGCACGTACTTGCGCGAAGGGTTCAGTGACTCGTCATCGAACCAGCACAGGTCGGCGGTCAGCTTCTTGGCCGACGCGGCCGTTGCATCCGCCGCCACGAACATGTCACCGCGTGACACATCGACGTCTTCGGCCAGGCGTACGGTCACCGTATCACCAGCGTTGGCCGAGTCGGCCGAACCGTTCGGCGTCAGCACCTCGGCTACCACGGCATCGCGGTTGGCCGGCAGCACGCGCAGCTTCTGGCCCACGCGCACGGTACCGGCTTCCACGCGGCCAGCGTAGCCACGGAAATCGTCGGCGGCGGCGCCATCCTGACGCACCACGAGCTGCACCGGGAAACGCAGCGCGGCATCGCCTTCCGGTGCCGGGTCTTCCACGGGCAGTGCTTCCAGCAGCGGCAGCAGCGACTCGCCCTGATACCAGGGCATGGAATCGCTCTCGTGCACGATGTTGTCGCCGCGCAGCGCCGATACCGGCACGTACGTCACGTCCTTCAGGCCCAGTTGCGTGGCCAGCTCGGTGTAGGCCGCGCGGATCTCGTTGAAGCGCTGCTCGCTGTAGTCGACCAGGTCCATCTTGTTCACGGCAACGATCACGTGCTGCAGTTCCAGCAGCTTCAGGATCGCCGAATGACGCTTGGTCTGCGCCAGCAGCTCGGCACGGCCATTGGTAACCGTGACGCGCGTGGCATCGACCAGCACGATCGCCGCATGGGCGGTCGAAGCGCCGGTGACCATGTTGCGCGTGTACTGCTCGTGACCCGGCGTATCGGCGATGATGAACTTGCGGCGCGCGGTCGAGAAGTAGCGGTAGGCCACGTCGATCGTGATGCCCTGCTCGCGCTCGGCTTCCAGGCCGTCGGTCAGCAGCGAGAAATCGATTTCCTCGCCGGCGGTGCGCTTGTTCTTGGCATTCGCCAGCGCGGTCAGCTGGTCGGACAGCACGGCCTTGCTGTCGAACAGCAGACGGCCGATAAGCGTGCTCTTGCCGTCATCGACGGAACCCGCGGTGATGAAACGCAGCAGGCCTTGATGTTGGGATTGGTGAGACATTGTCGTATTCCTCTGCTGCGTCGATCAGAAATAGCCTTCTTTTTTCCGGCGTTCCATCGACGCTTCGCTCGTCTGGTCGTCCATGCGGGTGGCGCCGCGCTCGGTGATCTCGGTCACCGCCGTCTCGGCGATGATCTCCACCGGCGACGCGGCAACGCTGGCCACGGGGCACGTGCAGCTGATATCGCCCACGGTACGGAAGCGGACCGACAGCACTTCGCTGACATCGCCATCCTGCTTCGGCGTGATCGGCGTCACCGGCACCAGCAGGCCGTTCTTGCGCACCACTTCGCGCTGGTGCGCGTAGTAGATCGGCGGCAGGGCCAGGTTCTCGCGGGCGATGTACTGCCACACGTCGAGTTCGGTCCAGTTCGAGATCGGGAACACGCGCATCTGCTCGCCCTGCGCCATGCGGGCGTTATAGAGGCTCCACAGTTCTGGGCGCTGGGCCTTGGGGTCCCATTGGCCGAATTCGTCGCGGAACGAGAAGATGCGCTCCTTGGCGCGGGCCTTCTCTTCGTCGCGGCGGGCACCGCCCATCAGCGCGTCGAACTTGTGCGCCTCGATGGTCTCCAGCAGCGTCACGGCCTGCGCGGCATTGCGCGAGTCGGTTTCCTTGCGCAGGCGCACGGTGCCGCGCTTGATCGAATCTTCCACATGACCCACCACCAGGCGCGCGCCCAGTTCGGCCACGCGTTGATCGCGGAATTCGATCACTTCCGGATAGTTGTGGCCGGTGTCGATGTGGACCAGCGGGAACGGCAGTTCCACCTTGCGGTCGCCCAGGCGGAATGCCTTCAGCGCCAGGTGCAGCATGACGATCGAGTCCTTGCCGCCGGAAAACAGCAGCGCCGGGTTGCGGCACTCGGCCACCACCTCGCGGATGATGTAGATCGACTCGGCTTCGAGCCGGTCGAGGTGGTCGTTCTGGACCTGCAGCAGGTGTTCCACGTTGGCGGCCACCCCTGCGTCTGCGATGTCGTTCATGATGCCCATGTCGTTCTGGCCTCGAATAATTCTGTTCAGTGCTTGATGTTCTGCTCGTGGAGGCCGCACTCTTTCGAGTCCTTGCTCTCCCACCACCACCGGCCCGCGCGTACGTCCTCGCCGGCCTTCACGGCCCGGGTACATGGCTCGCAGCCAATGCTGGGGTAGCCCTTGGCATGCAGCGCGTTGACCGGCACGTTGTGGCGCGACAGGTAGGCCCACACCTCGGCCTCGGTCCAGTCCGCCAGCGGATTGAACTTCGGAATGCCGCGCGCATCGTCCAGCTCCTCGAAAGGCAGCTCGGCGCGCGTCACGGCCTGTTCACGGCGCTGGCCCGTCATCCACGCGTCGGCATGCGACAGCGCGCGGTTCAGCGGTTCCACCTTGCGGATACCGCAGCAGCTCTTGCGCAGGTCCACGCTGTCGTAGAACGCGTTCAGCCCGTGGTTGCGCAGGTAGTTATCCACGGCTTCCTGGTCGGGCGTGAACTGCTCGACCGTGTAGCCGTAGTGATCCTTCACCTGGTCCAGCACGGCCAGCGTCTCGGCGTGCAGGCGTCCCGTGTTCAGCGTGAACACGCGGATGCCGGCGCGCACCGCATCGCTACCGCGCAGGATCGCGTCGGTCAGCACCATGTCTTCGGCGGCCAGGCTCGTGGCAAAGCGCGCGCGGAAGAAACGCGCGGCGATGCCCGACAGGCGTTCGGCCAGCTCGCGTTCCTTGGCTTCGAGCGCCTCGATCGAACCCGTGTATTCCGGCTTCGTCCACAGCGCTGGGGGGCGCAGCGACGAGACCGATGCCGACGCATCGACCACGGAAATGTCGGAAATCACGGCGCTCATGCCGCGCCTCGGGCCGTCACATCGGCACGTGCGCGACGGAACAGCGGCAGCGGCTCGTCCACCGATGCCTGGTAAGCCACGGTGAATTCGGTGAAGCCCTTGATCGCGTCCTCGATGTTCTTGTCCGCGCGCACGGCGAACGTATCGAAGCCGCAGCGCTTCATGAAGTTCAGCTGATCGCGCAGCACGTCGCCAATCGCGCGCAGCTGGCCCGCCCAGTGATAGCGGGTGCGCAGCAGGTAGGCCGACGAGAAGCCGCGGCCATCGCGGAACACCGGGAAGTCCACCGCGACGACCGACACGCGGTCGAGCAGCGCTTCGACGTCGCCCGGCTCGTCTTCGGGGGCCAGCCACACGCCGGTGATGGCCTTGTCGCGGCCGCCCAGCAGTGCCTCATTGGCCTTCCACACCGACAGCGGGAACAGCACGGCATCCGCGCCTTGCGCCACGGCGGCAATGCGGGCTTCGTCCAGCGGCTGTTCTTCGGTCGCGCGCAGCACGGTCCAGTTGTCTTCCACGATGACGGGGCGGAATTGGCCTGCGTCGTCGCTTTGCAGTTGAATGATCTTTGCCATGTTCAATCTCTCTCGTTCGTCAGGCTTCGGCGCGTTCTTCACGTTGCTTGTCGGCGTACACACGCTCCTTGAACGGAGCAATGCCGATACGTGCGAACGTGTCGATGAAGCGCTCGTCGCCGGCGCGGTTGGCCACGAACGTATCGATGATGCGGCTCACGACTTCGGGCATTTCCTCGGCGCTGAACGACGGGCCAATGACCTTGCCGATCGCCGAGTCGTTGCCCTGTGCGCCGCCCAGCGTCACCTGGTACCACTCGGAGCCGTCCTTGTCGACGCCGAGCACGCCGATGTTGCCGACGTGGTGATGGCCGCAGGCGTTGATGCAACCAGAGATGTTCAGCGAGACTTCGCCCAGGTCATAGACGTAGTCGAGGTCGTCGAAGCGTTCCTGAATGGCCAGTGCGATCGGAATCGACTTGGCATTGGCCAGCGAGCAGAAATCGCCGCCCGGGCACGCGATGATGTCGGTCAGCAGGCCGATATTGGCCGTGGCCAGACCGGCCTTCCTGGCTTCTTCCCACAGCGCGAACAGGTCCTTCTTCTTGACGTCCGGCAGCACCAGGTTCTGCTCGTGGGCCACGCGCAGTTCACCAAAGCCGTAGCGGTCGGCAAAGTCGGCCACCGCTTCCATCTGGTCGGCCGTGGCATCGCCCGGAGGCGACACGGGGCCAGGCTTGGTCGACAGCGTCACCGATGCATAGCCCGGCACGCGGTGCGCGCGCACGTTGCGGCTCACCCAGCGAGCAAAGGCTTTGCTTTCGAGCAGATGATTCTCGAACGAGGCATCGGTGTCGGCCAGCTTTTCATAGGCGGGCGGCTGGAAGTACTGCGCCACGCGGTCGAACTCGGCCTGCGTCAGCGTGCCGGGGCCGTCCTTGCTGAACTTCCATTCGTCTTCCACTTCGGCGGCGAACTTCTCGGCGCCGATGGCCTTCACCAGGATCTTGATGCGGGCCTTGTACTTATTGTCGCGGCGGCCGTAGCGGTTGTACACGCGAATCGCCGACTCCACGTAGGTCAGCAGGTGCTGCCACGGCAGGTCGTCCTTGATGATCGTGCCCAGGATCGGCGTGCGGCCCAGGCCGCCACCGGCCAGGATGCGCAGGCGCGTTTCGCCTTGCTCGTTCCGGTATGCATAGATGCCGATGTCGTGCATCTGCACCACGGCGCGGTCGTCCTTGGTGGCCGAGATGGCGATCTTGAACTTGCGCGGCAGGAACGCGAATTCCGGCTGGAACGTGCTCCACTGGCGCAGCAGTTCGGCCAGCACGCGCGGGTCCACCGATTCATCCGGCGCCACGCCGGCGAATTGGTCGGTCGTGATATTGCGCACGCAGTTGCCCGAGGTCTGGATGCCGTGCATTTCCACGCTGGCCAGGTCCGCCAGCACGTCGGGCACGCGCTCCAGGTCCATCCAGTTGTACTGGATGTTCTGGCGAGTGGAGAAGTGGCCGTAGCCGCGGTCATACTCGCGGGCGATATGGCCCAGCATGCGCAGCTGCTTCGAGGCCAGCAGGCCGTAAGGAATGGCCACGCGCAGCATGTAGGCATGGCGCTGCATGTACAGGCCGTTCTGCAGGCGCAGCGGCAGGAATTCTTCCTCGGTCAGTTCATCCGACAGGCGGCGGCGAACCTGGTCGCGGAATTGCGCGACACGTTCTTGGACGAGGCGCTGGTCGTATTGATCGTACTGATACATGGTGTGGGTCCGTTCAGTATTCGTGAATGCTTAGGAAACGAGCTTGATGGCCACCAGCGTCAGCGTGGTGGCAAGTGCGGCGCGCACCAGCCGTTCGGGCAGCGCCCGCGACAGTTGCGCACCGAGCCAGATGCCGGGGATCGAACCCACCAGCAGCGCCAGCAGCAAATTCCAGTCGACGGTGCCAAGCCACACGTGGCCCAGCCCGGCCACGGCCGTGAGCGGCACGGCGTAGGCGATATCGGTGCCAGCCACTTCGGCCGGCTTCATATGGGGATAGAGCAGCAGGATCAGCGTGGCGCCGACGGCACCCGCGCCAATCGACGACACGGTAACCAGCACGCCGATCACGGCGCCGACGATCACCGTGGCCACAACCTGTGCGCGGCCTTCGAGCTGGAAGCGCGGGTTGCGTTCCAGCCACGCCAGCATCTGCTTGCGGAACAGCAGCGACAGCACGGTCAGCAGCACCGAGACACCGATCGTCAGGCGGATGGCATGAAGCCACTGGGCATTGAGTTCACCGGCGCTCTTGAGCACGAGGATGGCGGCCAGCGCGGCGGGCAGGCTGCCCAGGCACAGGCGGCGCACCACTTGCCATTGCACATGGCCGTGCGCGCGATGCGCGATGGTGCCGAAACCCTTGGTGATGGCGGCAAACGCCAGATCGGTACCTACCGCCGTGGCCGGCGAAAAGCCGAACAGCAGGGTCAGCAGCGGCGTCATGAGCGAGCCGCCACCTACCCCGGTCAGACCAACCAGGATACCTACCAGCAAACCGGAAACGGTGAAGGCAAGGGACATCGGGGACGCTTCTCGACTTGCGCCTTGCCTCTGGTGGTGCCGGCTCCACCTTTTCAGGCGGAACGCGGACGCAATTCGGGCAGGCGAACGTTTAACAAAGTTCGAGAATCGTAATAAACTCGCCTCATATCTCAAACTAATAAGAAGTTGTTTGTTTATACGAGCGAAGTTATATGAATCTCCACCAGTTTCGCTTCGTGCGTGAGGCGGTCCGCCAGAATTTCAACCTGACCGAGGCCGCAAAAGCGCTCTATACATCACAACCAGGCGTTTCCAAGGCGATTATCGAGCTTGAGGAAGAGTTGGGTGTCGATATCTTCACCCGGCATGGCAAGCGCATCCGCAGCTTGACCGAGCCAGGCCGTCGCATCCTGGTATCCGTGGAAAAGATCCTGCAGGAAGTGGAAAGCCTGAAGCGCGTGGGCAAGGACTATGCGGCACAGGACCAGGGCAACTTCACGATCGCCACGACCCATACCCAGGCCCGTTACGCGCTGCCGCGTGTGATCGCCGAGTTCACCAAGCGTTACCCGAAGGTGCGGCTGTCGATTCAGCAGGGCACGCCCGCGCAGATCGCCGACATGATCCTGCACGACCAGGCCGACATCGGCATCGCCACCGAGGGCATCACCAGCGACAAGAGCCTGATCTCGCTGCCCGGCTATCAGTGGCAGCATATGGTGATTACGCCACCCGACCATCCGCTGCTGGAAAAGAAGCACCTGACGCTGGAGGATCTGGCCACCTACCCGCTGATTACGTACGACGTGAATTTCGCGGGCCGGCCCAAGATCGACAAGGCGTTCGAGCTTCGCCATCTGGAAGCGGATATCGTGCTCGAAGCCATCGATGCCGACGTAATCAAGACCTATGTGGAAATTGGCCTGGGCATCGGCATCGTGGCCGGCCTGGCCTTCGACCCCGAGCGCGACCGCAACCTGCGCGGCATTCCGGCCGGCCATCTGTTCGGCACGAATGTGACGCATCTGGCCGTCAAGCAGGGCGCCTACCTGCGCAGCTTTGTCTATACCTTCATCGAACTGTTCTCGCCGACGCTGAACCGCAAACTTGTGGAACAGGCCATGTCCGGCGACCACGAGGCTTACGAGCTTTAAGCCCGCTCTCTATATATATGTCCGTATCCGTATCCGAATCCCTCCCTACCATCCACTGGACCGAGGACGGCGTCGAGCGCAGCGCGCTCTGGCGCTCCGAGGCCGGCCTGCCGCCGCCCAAGCGCGTGGTCGTGGCCGACGATGAAATGGCGGCCGATACCGCCTACCGTCTGGCCAGCGAAGGCACCGCTCTGCTCTGGCGCGGCGACTTCCAGAACGCACGCCAATTGCTGCAGGCCGTGGCACGCCGCGTGGATCGCAAACCCCAGCGCAAGCAGCGCGGTGCGGCCAAGGCACCGGCGACGCTGACCGAAGCCTTTCACAAGCACCGGCTGGCCCAGTCGCAGCGCGCCCGCACGCTGGGCATGCTGCTGCTGCCGTTCGATGCTGGCCACGTGGTGCCGCTGCGCCGCGCGCCCGACGTGCACGAGGCGTGCGAGCTGGTTTACGGCAACGCGAACGCCCCCTACGTTGCGTCGATGCGCGAGCTGCTGGGCCTGATCGGCGCCTACGAGTGGCGCAAGAAAGGCGTGGAAATCCCGGTGCTTGGCGAGCGCATCCACCCCTGGTATGGCGTGTTCTCGCCAGTGCGCGGCGAATACGTCGAGCTCGTGGCCAAGGAGCCGCTGCCCACCACCGCCCTCGCCTTCGATATCGGCACGGGCACCGGTGTGCTGGCCGCGCTGCTGGCGCAACGTGGCGTCAAGCGCGTGACCGGCACCGACCAGGACCCGCGCGCGCTGGGTTGCGCGCGTGACAACATCGGCCGGCTCGGTCTGACGGATCAGGTCAAGATCGTCGACGCCAACCTGTTTCCCGAAGGCCGTGCGCCGCTGGTCGTCTGCAACCCTCCGTGGGTGCCGGGACGGCCGAGTTCACCGATCGAGCACGCCGTTTTCGATCCGGATAGCCGCATGTTGCGCGGCTTTCTCGACGGCCTCGCCGCGCACCTTGAACCAGGCGGCCAGGGCTGGCTGATCCTGTCCGACTTTGCCGAGCACCTGGGCCTGCGTTCGCGCGACGAACTGCTGGGCTGGATCGATGCTGCCGGCCTCAAGGTTCTGGGCCGCTCCGACATCCGCCCGAAGCACCCCAAGGCGGCCGACGCCGAAGACCCGCTTTACGCCGCCCGCAAGGCCGAGGTCACGTCGTTGTGGCGCCTGGCCGCCAAGTAAATCCGAAGGCGAGCCGCGCGTAGCGCCCTTTTCGCCGATCCGCTGTCACGTCCGGGAGCCTGTACATGCGCCTGCGCAGATTGCTGTTGCCGCTGGTTTCGATGTGCGTTGCCACCGCGGCCCATGCCGATATCCGCGTCGGGATCGATCTGTCGACGACCGGCCCGGCGGCGGCCATCGGCATCCCGTCGCGCAACACGGTGCAGTTGTGGCCGCAGACGCTGGGTGGCCAGCGCGCGCAGTACATCGTCCTGGACGACGGCACCGACCCGGCCGCGGCGGTGCGCAACGTGCGCAAGTTCATCGCCGAGGATAAGGTCGATGTGATCGTCGGCCCGAACATCACACCGAACGCCATCGCGGCGCTGGACGCGATTGCCGAGAATGAAACGCCGATGGTGGCATTGGCCGCCTCGGCATCGATCGTCGAGCCGGCGACCGAGGCCCGCCGCCGCTGGGCCTTCAAGATGCCGCAGAACGATGCCTTGATGGCGTCGCTGCTGGCGCAGCACATGGCCGACCAGGGGGTGAAGACCGTCGGCTTCATCGGCTTCAACGATGCCTATGGCGAAAGCTGGTGGCGCGAGTTCTCGAAGATGGCCGAGGTCCGCAAGTTGCGCGTCGTCGCGCAGGAGCGCTTTGGCCGCATGGATACTTCGGTCACAGGCCAGGTGCTCAAGCTGATTGCCGCCCATCCCGATGCCATCCTGATCGCCGGCTCCGGCACGCCGCCCGTGCTGCCGCAGAAGACGCTCAACGAACGCGGCTACAAGGGACGCATCTACCAGACGCACGGCATTGCATCGTGGGACTTCCTGCGCATCGGCGGCAAGGATGTGGAAGGCACGCTGTTTCCAACCGGGCCGGTCGTCGTGGCCCGTGAACTGCCCGACACCCACCCGGCAAAAAAGGTGGCACTCGATTTCGTCCGGCGCTATGAAGCCAAGTACGGCGCCGACTCGGTCACGCAGTTTGCCGGCGATGCATGGGGCGCATGGCAACTGCTGGACGATGCCAGCCGCCGTGCGCTGAAGACCGGCGCGCAGCCGGGCACCCCGGCATTCCGCCGCGCGCTGCGCGACGCAATCGAATCAACGAAGAATCTGACCGTGCCGAATGGCGTGCTGAACCTGAGCGCGCAGGATCACCAGGGCTTCGACCAGCGCGCCCGCGTGATGGGTACGGTCCGCAACGGCAAGTTCGCCTACGCAGGCGACAAGTAATCAACAAGGAAGCATTCATGACTACCGTGGCATTTATCGGCCTGGGCGCAATGGGCGCCCCGATGGTCGGTCACCTGATCCGCGCCGGACACGCCGTGCGCGCGTTCGTCCGTCGCCCCGAGGCCGCCGACGCGGCGCGCGAGCTGGGCGCCGAACCGTTCTTCACGCCCGCCGAAGCGGCACGTGGCGCGGCCGTGGTGTTCACCAACGTCACGTCGTCGGAAGACGTGCGCGCGGTGCTGCTGGGCAAGGACGGCGTGATCGAAGGCGCCGCACCGGGCACGATCTGCGTGGACCACAGCACGATCTCGCCGATCGTCACACGCGAGATTGCGCAGGCCCTGGCCGCGCAAGGCATCGAGTCGCTCGATTGCCCGGTGTCGGGCGGCACGATCGGTGCGCAGGCCGGCACGCTGACGATCATGGTGGGCGGCAAGGCCGAGAACCTGGAAAAAGTGCGTCCGCTGCTGGAATGCCTGGGCAAGACCATCACTCATATCGGTGACAACGGCGCCGGCCAGGTAGCCAAGCTCTGCAACCAGATCGCGCAAGTGGTCAATATCGAAGGCATTGCCGAGGCGATGCGCTTTGCCGGCGCGCAGGGCGTGGATACCGGCAAGGTGTTCCAGGCACTGTCGACCGGTTTCGCCGGAAGCCGCATGCTCGACATGTTGGGACCGAAGATGGTGGCCCGCGACTTCAGCGCCGGTATCGAATCGCGCCTGCATGCAAAGGACTTTGGGCTGGCCGCCGACATCGCCGGCGAAATCGGCCTGGACCTGCCCGCCATGCGCGCCACGGCGGTCCAGCTCGACGAGCTGATGGAGCAGGGTTGGGGCAAGGACGATACGTCGTCGCTGCTGAAGGTGTTGGAGCTGAAGAAGCCGTAAGGCTCAGACTCCCGCGATCATCCCCAGCAGCGCGCGCGACAACTGGCTGTCGTCGCGCATCAGGTCGTCCATCGCATTGAAGTGATGGCGGCCCGGCAGCGCGACATCCTCGCGCACATTGCCCGGCCACGCGGCGCGGATCAGCGCGTGCTGGCGATGGTACTCGCTCGATTCGAGCTCGCCGACCGCGGTGATCAGCGGCGCACCGGTGGCCGGCACCATGAATGCCGGCGACAGGCGCGCCACATCGGCTTCGCTCAATTGCAGGTCGGTCTGAAGGAAGTCGGCGCGGCGCAGCGGCTCAAGGTCGTAGAGGCCGCTGATCGACAGCCCGCCCTTGATCAGGTCAATGGGCAGGTCATCGCCGAACTGCGGCCACAGCGCCGCCATCAGCATCGTGACCAGATGCCCCCCCACCGAGTGTCCGGCCAGAAAAATACGGTTGCGATCGTGGCCCAGCCGGTCGGCCTCCCGATACAGCCACGCCACGGATTGCATGACCTGCCACACGATCGTTTCGACGGTCACGGCGGGACACAGCGCGTAGTTGACCACGGCCACCGACACGCCACGGCGCGTGGGCACGTTGGCCACGAAGCTGTGGTCATGCTTGTCCAGCGCGCGGTAGTAGCCGCCGTGCAGGAAGACCAGCAGCGGCGGCGCGTCGTCGTCGCGCAATGTGGCGGGAAAGTAGTCGAGGGTTTCGGTCTCGGAAAGTGGCGAATCGGCATCGCCGTAGGCCAGATTCTCGAAATACGTCACCATGCCGGCCCGCGCCAGTGCCGAATCGGCCGCCCAGCGCGCCATGTGCACGGCATTGTCCGGCACATTGGCGCGATTGTTGTACGCCTTCGCATAAAACGCGGGGTCCTGGGAAGGCAAGGCTGCCAGGCTGGCCAGGCTGGCGGTGGGCGTGGCATCGAGGGTCGGCTGGGCGGACATGGCTCTCGGCTCCGGGTGAGGTCGCTGCGGCACCGCATCGGGCGGTTGCGCGCTATCCTACCGCAACTGCCAGCCCCCCCCTGATTTCACCGGACCCCACATGGTCGTCAAGCGCCGGCTGCGAGCCGGCAAGGCCCCGCAGCTCGGCCCGCCCGAGACTGCAAGCGTTTCGACTCACGCGCGCTGTCCGCTCTGCGGCCGGTCGCTGCTCGACGACGCCAGTACCGACCTGCACCACCCGGTACCCCGCAGTCATGGCGGGCGCGACGTCGTCCCCATGCACCGCGTCTGCCACCAGAAGATTCACTCGGTCTTCACCGAAGCCGAGCTGGCCACGACCTATCACGACTGGGACGCGCTGCGCGCCCACCCGGCCATGACCGACTTCATCCGCTGGATCGCCCGCAAGCCGCCCGGCTACTACGACCGCAGCCGCGCCACCAACGATCGACGCGGACGCTAGCCCCCGCCGGGGTACCGGCTGGTTGTCCGAGGTGTGGAATTGCGGCATAATCCGCGACTCATCATCGCGCGATGTGCATTTCAGTCCATCGCCAAGCCCATGCCCGGGTGGTGAAACAGGTAGACGCAGGGGACTCAAAATCCCCCGCCGCAAGGCGTGTCGGTTCGAGTCCGACCCCGGGCACCATTCCCTCGGTTCCATTCCGAACTACTCCGAAGCTTTCGGCCTCTCGGCCTTGCTCTCGCTTCAGCCCCCCACCCCATAGCTTGTCAGCGTAACGCCCACCAACCTGCTCTCCGGCCCTCCCCCACCCTGCGGCAGAACCTGCTTTGTCAGACACAAACCACTGGTCGTTGCGCCGCCGCGTGCTTATCCTTTCCCCTGCGCCTCCGTCTCAACATATCGATACAGGGAAAAGAAAGAATGAATCGCCTTACTGCTACCGCCGCGGCCTTTGGCTGCGCGGCCCTGCTGGCCGGCTGCGCCGGCGCCAATATGGACAGCCTCACGCAGGCCGGCGGCAGCCTGTTCTCCGCGGCCTCGTTGACTGACGCCAACGTCAAGCAGCTGTCAGACCAGTCCTGCGCGGAGATGGACAAGAAGAACACGGTCGCCGCTGCGAACAGTACCTATGCCAAACGGCTCGTGAACATCATGAGCGGCTTGCAGAACACCGGCCTGCCGCTCGATGCCAAGGTCTATATGACCAAGGACGTCAATGCCTGGGCGATGGCCAACGGCTGCGTCCGGGTCTATAGCGGGCTGATGGACATGATGAGCGACGACGAAGTGCGCGGCGTGCTTGGCCATGAAATCGGCCACGTGGCACTGGGGCATACCAAGCGGGCGATGCAGGTGGCGTACACGACGGCCGCCGCGCGCGGCCTGCTCGGATCCACCGGCAATGTCACGATGACCGCGCTGTCGGCGTCCCAGATCGGCGCACTCGGCGAGACTTTCATCAATGCGCAGTTCTCGCAACGCCAGGAAAGCGAGGCCGACGACTACTCGTTCGACCTGCTGACAAAGAACAATGCCAACCGCCAGGCGCTGGTCACGGCGTTCCAGAAGCTGGCCAAGCTTGATGGCGGTCAGTCCAGCCTGCTGAGCTCGCACCCTGGCTCGGACGCGCGCGCCAAGCATATTCAGGACCGCCTCAACAGCGGAAAGTAATACCGCCCAGCACGATCCCGGCTGCATCGCGCAGCCGGCGCCCCCCCTCCTTCCCCAAGCCCTTCTTGCGCAATGCAATGGAAGCGGCGCAATTCCTCCCACCTCCAAGGCATAGCCGTTTGTTTGATTGCGTTTAATACGCCTTAAAAAGCTTTCAGTACGCGCGCGCTCCTTGTGTCCCGATAATGGCTCACGCCTGCGGAACTCCCGTACGGCTTGCCATGAGCCAAGGGAGGCCCGCGCCGCGTCATGGATTCCGCTTTCGCCCTGCTTGCTGGACAACCGGAGATTGCGCTGTTCCTGGCACTGGCCGTGGGCCATGCGGTGGGCGCCATCCGCTTCGGCCCGTTCCAGCTTGGCGGCATCTGCGGCACGCTCATTGCGTCCCTGATCATCGGGCAGACCGGCGTCCGGCTCGATAACGACGTCAAGAACGTCGCCTTCGCGGTTTTTATCTTCGCGCTCGGCTTTACCGGCGGCCCGCAGTTCTTTGCCAATGTCGCGCGTGAATGGCGGATCGGCGTGCTGTCACTGGTCGAAGTATTCGTATTGCTGGCATTGCTGGCGATTGCGGTGCCCCTGCTCCATCTGGACCCCGGCACCGCATCGGGCCTGCTGGCAGGCGCGGCCACCGAATCGGCCGTCATCGGCACGGCCTCCGAAGCCATTGCGCGGCTCGCACTGCCGGCCGACGCCATCCGCGTGCTGCAGACCAACATCGTCACCGCGTACAGCGTGACCTATCTGTTCGGTCTGATTGCGATTGTCTTGTTTACAAGTCAGTTGGCACCGTGGCTGCTGCGCCAGGACCTGCGTGAATCGGCCAAACAGCTCTGGCAGAAGCTGGGCGGCCGGAACGACATGGTGGAGGGCCAGATGGCCGCGCTGCCATTGATCGTGGCGCGCGTGCTGCGGGTCGAGGGCATGGCCGGCAAGCAGGTCATCGAGGCCGAGCAGGAAGTTGCGCTTGGCGTGACGATCCGGCGCATCCGGCGCGACGGCAATACCTTCCGCCCCACACCCGAAGAAGTGCTGCGGACAGGCGACGTCGTGCTGGCCGTGGGCCGGCGCGATGCGATGGTGCCGTTTGCCGCCCGGGTCGGGCCGGAAATGCCGGAAGAGCCTGGCATGGATGCCGTGGTGCAGGCCGAGCAATCGGTGCTGCTGACGCGCCGCGAGATCATCGGCCTGTCCCTGGCACGACTACGCCAAAGCGTGGATGTGGGGATGGGCCGCGGCGTGTTTGTCTCGCGTATCACGCGCATGCAGCACGCCTTGCCCGTCCTGCCGCAGACCGTGCTCCAACGCGCCGACGTCGTGACATTGTCGGGCCCCGAGGAAGCCCTGCGGCGCGTCGTGCCCGAACTCGGCTATCCGGTCACACCGACGATCCGCACGGACTTCGTCTTCCTTGGCATCGGCGTGTTGCTCGGCATGGTGATCGGCTCGTGGAGCATCAAGGTGGGCCAGGTCGACCTGACGCTCGGCGTGGGCGGCGGCTGTCTGGTATCTGGCCTGGCCTGTGGCTGGCTGCGCGCGCGGCTGCCCGTGATGGGATCACTGCCAGCGCCCGCCGCAGAAATCCTCAAGGATTTCGGGCTGGCCACCTTCATTGCCGCCGTGGGCCTGTCCGCCGGCCCCGATGCGCTGCACCTGATCAAGAAGTACGGCCTGATCCTGCCCATCGCCGGCGTGCTGATCTCGGTGATTCCCGCCGCCGTCTCGCTGTTCATCGGCCATCGCTGGCTCAGGCTCGACATGCCGATTCTGCTGGGCGCGGTAGCTGGCCAGCACTGCAGCACGCCAACCATCATGGCGCTGACCAACGCGGCGGGCAACGGCACGCCGGTGATCGGCTACACGATTACTTACGCCATCTCCAATGTCCTGCTGCCACTGCTCGGCCCGATCGCCGTAGCAATGGCCGGCGCCCTAGCCACGGTGCCGAAGTAGCTGTGCCAGGCGTGCCGGGCATCACAAGTGCCCGCCGCACGCGCCCCCTTCAGCCTTGTCACGCGTTACAGGAGGTTTTATGGATTGGTTGCACACCATCTTTCAGAAATCGCCAGAGTCAGCGCTATTCCTGTCGCTGGCCATCGGCTACGCCATCGGCAAGATCACGTTCGGCAAGTTCCAGCTTGGCGGCGTTGCCGGATCGCTGCTGGCCGCGGTCATCATCAGCCAGGTTGGCGTGGAGATCGACAATGGTGTGAAGGCCGTGATGTTCGCGGTCTTCATCTACGCGGTGGGCTATGAAAGCGGCCCGCAGTTCTTCAACTCGCTGAACCGCAGTTCGCTGCGCGAGATCGCGATGGCCGTGTTCATGGCCGTAGCCGGGCTTGTCACGGTCGTGGTGCTGGCCAAGATATTCCATCTCGACAAAGGCATCGCGGCGGGCCTGGCCGCCGGCGGCATGACGCAGTCGGCCATCATCGGCACGGCCGGTGACGCCATCACCAAGCTCGGACTGCCACCTGACCAGGTGAAAATCCTGCAGGCTAACGTGGCCATTGGCTATGCGGTGACCTATGTGTTCGGGTCGCTCGGCGCGATCATCGTCTGCGTGAACATCCTGCCGCGCCTGATGGGGGCGGATCTCAAGACCGACGCGAAGAAGATGGAAGCGGCCATGCACGGCGGGCTGCCGCAATTCGGCCCGGGCCAGTTCGGCGCGCTGCCGCGACTGGTGGGACGACTGTTCCGAGTGACCAATGCCGCGGGCAAGACCGTCAAGGATATCGAGGTCGGCGGCGAGGACTTGATCACCGTGGAAAAGCTTCACCGCGGCGGCAAGCCCTTGGAATTCAATCAGGACACCGTGCTTCAGGCCGACGACATCGTGCTGCTGGTAGGCCGGCGCGACGCAATGGTGCCGACCGCTCTGGTGATTGGCGATGAAGTGGCCGACGCCGAAGGCATGGGCATGGTCATGCAGACGCGCCGTGCCGTGTTCACACGCAAGGGCCTGAACAACCAGCCGCTCGGAGAAATCGTCGCCAACATGAGCCGCGAGATGCGTCACGGCGTGTATCTGGAACGCATCGAGCGCTACGACCACCCGCTGCCGATCCTGCCCGACCTGAAGCTGCAGCACGGCGACATCATCACGTTCTACGGCACGCCCGCCGATACCAAGCGCGCCGTCGAGCGCGCCGGTTATGAACTGGTACCGAGCGAGAAGACCGACTTCGTCTACTTCGGCGCCGGTGTGCTGGTGGGCCTGCTGATCGGCCTGCTGGTGGTGCGTGTCGGCTCGATTCCGCTGACACTCGGCGCCGGCGGCGGCGCGCTGCTCTCCGGCCTGGTGTTCGGCTGGGCACGGTCCAAGCATCCGATGTACGGCGCCATGCCGACAGCGGCCTGCCAGTTGCTGAAAGACTTCGGCCTGGCTGCGTTCGTGGCCATCGTCGGCATCAACTCGGGCTTGCAGGCCGTGGACACGCTGCGCCAGAGCGGCCTGACGATCTTCCTGCTCGGCGCCGTGGTCACGTTGCTGCCACTGTTCCTGACGATGCTGTTCGGCCGCTACGTGCTCAAGTACGACAACGCCGCGATCCTCGCCGGTGCATTGGCCGGTTCGCGCAGCGCCAACCCCGCGTTCGGCGGCATTCTCGACAAGGCCGAAAGCCCCGTGCCGACCGTGCCGTTCGCTATCACCTATGCCCTGGCCAACGTGTTGCTGACCCTGCTTGGCCCACTTGTCGTCGGCATAGTCTGACACCCCATCGATACCGCAATCGAATCGGATACCCGAAAGGAGCAACGCCATGAGCAAACCGGACCTGTCCAAGCTGTCGAGCCTCTCGCCGTTCGAACTCAAGGACGAACTGATCAAGCTTGCCAGCAGCGATGCCAACCGCCTGATGCTGAACGCCGGCCGCGGCAACCCTAACTTCCTGGCCACGGTGCCACGCCACGGTTTTTGGCAACTCGGCCTTTTTGCAATGCGCGAATCGGAGCGCTCGTTCCAGTACATGCCCGAGGGCGTGGGTGGCTTCCCGCGCCGCGAAGGCATCGAGGAACGCTTCGACCTGTTCGCCCGGGAAAACGGCGAAGTTCCGGGCGTGAAGTTCCTGGCCGGCGCCGTGTCCTACGTGCGCGACCAGCTCGGTCTCAGCGCGGCCGATTTTCTCTATGAGATGTGCGAAGGCATCCTGGCCTGCAACTACCCGGTGCCGGACCGCATGCTCAAGCTGAGCGAGATCATCGTCGGCCAGTACATCCGCAAGGAGATGATCGGCAAGCATCCGTTCATCGGCGAATTCGACCTGTTCGCCGTGGAGGGCGGCACGGCCGCGATGACCTACCTGTTCAACTCGATGCGCGAGAACCACCTGCTCAAGGCCGGCGACAAGATCGCGCTGGGCATGCCGATCTTCACGCCGTACATCGAGATTCCCGAGCTGAACGACTACCAGCTCGTTGAACTATCGATCGACGCCGATCCGGATTCGCGCTGGCAATACTCGAACAAGGAACTCGACAAGCTGCGCGACCCCAGCGTCAAGGCCTTCTTCCTGGTCAACCCGAGCAATCCGCCGTCGGTGCGGATGAGCGATGAAAGCCTGGAATACCTGGCCTCGATCATCGAGGAGCGGCCCGACCTGATCATCCTGACGGACGATGTCTACGGTACGTTTGCCGACGACTTCGTGTCGCTGTTCGCGCTCTGCCCGCGCAACACGATCCTGGTGTATTCGTTCTCGAAGTATTTCGGGGCCACGGGCTGGCGGCTTGGCGTCATCGCCACGCATCGCGACAACATCTTCGACGAGAAGCTGGCCAAGCTGCCCGCGGATCAGCGCAAGCAATTGCACAAGCGCTACAACTCGATCACCACCACGCCGGACTCGCTCAAGTTCATCGACCGCATCGTGGCCGACAGCCGCACCGTGGCCCTGAACCATACGGCCGGCCTGTCCACGCCGCAGCAGGTGCAGATGGTGCTGTTCTCGCTGTTCTCGCTCATGGACACGCCGGACGCGTACAAGCAGGCGATGAAGCGCCTGATTCGCAAGCGCAAGGCCGCGCTGTTCCGCGAGATCGGCATCGCACCGGAGGAAACGGGAGACCCGAATGTGGTGGACTACTACACGCTGCTCGATATCGAGCAGCTCGGTGGCAGGGCACTGGGGCCGGAGTTCGTGAAATGGGTACTGGCGTCGACCGAACCCACCGAGCTGCTGTTCCGGCTGGCCGAGGACGCAGGCGTGGTGCTGCTGCCGGGCCGCGGCTTCGGCACGCGCCATCCATCGGGCCGCGTGTCACTGGCCAACCTCAATGAATCGGACTACGCGAAGATCGGCAAGTCGATCCGCAAGTTGTTCGAGGAATATGTGGAGCGCTACAACCAGGCTACCGGTAGCAAGGCGAACAAGAACGTCACGAAGAAGTAGGGGGAGCGTCAGCGCAGCAAATCGGCCCGTCTGCGGCATGTCTCGCCGCCACGGGCCGTTTTTTTGGCTGCGGGCTGCCGGTTCCGGCTCCCCTCTCCCGCACGGGAGTGGGGAGAAACCATCAATGCCTCGGCGACTCAGCGCGCCTCGACGAAGGTCAGCACCGTTTCCAGCATCTTGCGGATGGCCGGTTGCACGTTGGCGGCCTTTGCGGGGTCATACGCGAACGGATAGACCTCTTCCATATACGACGATTGCGTCAGCTCCAGCTGGATCGCGTGCACGCCATCGGACGGATTACCGTACTGGCGCGTGATATAGCCGCCCTTGAAGCGGCCATTGAGCACGGCCGTATGGTTCGGCACCGCCTTGGCGATGTCGACCACATCGGCGGCTAGCGCCGCGTCGCAGCTCTTGCCATCGGCCGACCCGAGGTTGAAATCGGTCAGCTTGCCTTCGAAGAAGCGCGGCAACACCGAGCGGATCGAGTGGGCGTCCCACAGCCCGATCGTGCCGTGCTCGGCGCGCAGGCGCTTGATCTCTTCCTGCAGCGCGTTGTGGTACGGATGCCAGACCGCGCCGCGACGCAGGGCGATTTCGGCATCGTCCGGACCGGACGTACCATCGGCGTACACCGGCGTCTTGTCGAACGTATCGACCGGGCATAGGCCGGTGGTGTCCTGGCCGGGATACAGGTTCGCGTTATCGGGCGGACGGTTCAGGTCGATCACGTAGCGCGAATGCGTGGCCATCAGGATCGACGCGCCCAGCTCGCGCGCGAAGTTGTACAGGCGGTCCATGTGCCAGTCGGTATCAGGCACGGTGCGGGCCTCGGATGTCAGGCGCGCGGCCAGACCGGCCGGTACATAAGTGCCGACGTGCGGCATCGACACCAGCAACGGGCGGGTGCCGCGATGCAGCGTGAAAGCGGGAATATCGGTGGTAAAGGAGGAGGACATCTTGTCTCGGGGCTGCTTGATTATGGCGGGTGCGGGACCCTTCAGTCCGCCAGCAGACGCGCACGCGCCTCGGCAAACAACCGGCCGGCATCCGCCTGCTGGGGATGCACGCCGTGCTGCACGCGGCACGTGCCGCCCGTACGAACTTCCGCTAGTGTCTCATGTCCGTGGCTGGCGAACACGTAAGTAGCCAGCGCGTGGGCGCCGTCCAGCCCGGCCAGGGTCGGATGCTGGCCATCCAGCACCAGGAAGTCGGCGCGCTGGCCGGCGGCCAGTCCCGCCACGGGCCGCGCCGCCGCGCGCGCACCGCCCGCCACGGCATCGAGCCAGAGCCGGTCGGCCACCTGCGGGTGCGCTTGCGACGCCAGCACGTTGCGGCGCTGCAAACCCAGGCGCTGTCCGTATTCGAACGTGCGCAGTTCCTCGGCCACGCTGACGCTGGCATGGCTGTCCGATCCGATACCCCACCATCCGTGCTGCGCCATATAAGGCGCGGCGTCGAATACGCCGTCGCCAAGATTGGCTTCGGTGGTCGGACAGATGCCGGCCACGGCGCCGCTATGGGCCAGCCGGCGCCGTTCATCCCAGTCCATGTGCGTGGCATGTACCAGGCACCAGCGCGCATCGACGGGGACATGGTCGAGCAGCCATTCCACGGGGCGTACGCCCGTCGATGCCAGGCAATCGTCGATTTCCTTTTGCTGCTCGGCGATATGGATATGCACTGGCGCGGTGGCATCCATCGCGTGTAGCGCGGCAACGGCATGCGTAAGGCTGCGGGGCGGCACCGCGCGCAGCGAATGCGGTGCCAGGCCCAGCCGTGCTCCATAGGCGGCGCAGTGCGGCGCCAGCTTTTCCAGCAAGGCCTGCATGGCATCGGTGTCGTTCAGGAAACGGCGCTGGTCGTGCTGAGCGGGCTTTCCGCCGAATCCGGCCGTCTGGTACAGCACGGGCAGCAGCGTCATGCCGATACCGGCCTGCTGCGCGGCGCGCAACAGGCGCAGTGACATCTCGGCGCGATCGGCGTACGGCTTGCCGTCCGGGTCATGATGGACGTAGTGGAACTCGCACACGCTGGTGTACCCGGCGCGCAGCATCTCGATATAGAGCTGCGTGGCGATGGCTTCGAGCGCATCGGGGTTCAGGCGCAGCGCGAAGCGATACATCAGCGTGCGCCAGCTCCAGAACGAGTCGCCACCGGCAGGATCGTCGTCGGGCGACACGCTGCGGTATTCGGTCAGCCCCGCAAAGCCACGCTGGAATGCATGCGAATGAAGATTCGGCATACCCGGCAACACGGGCCCAGCCGCTTGCGGCGTCGCCGCGTCCGGCACGGCACCTGGCTGGATCGTCGTGAACACGCCATCCGCATCCCAGGCCAGCAGCACATCGCGCACCCAGCCTTGCGGCAGCAGCGCGTGGGCCGCGAACAGTTGGCCGCCACTCATCGGAACACCCTCCCCTGCCGTACCACGCCAGCACACGGGTTGCGGCCGAACCAGTACGCCAGCTCGGCAGGCGACGCCACGCGCCAGAGCGCGAAATCGGCGGCACGGCCCACGGCAAGGCGTCCGTGCCGATCCGCGGCCCCGAGCGCGCGCGCCGCATGCGTGGTCACGCCTGCCAGCACCTCAGGCACCGTCATGCGGAACAACGTACAGGCCATGTTCATCATCAGCAGCAGCGATGTAGTGGGCGACGTGCCCGGATTGTGATCGGTGGAGATCGCCACCGGCACGCCGTACTGGCGCAGCAGCGCCAACGGGGGCAGATGGGTATCCCGCAGGAAATAGTAGGCACCCGGCAGCAATACCGCCACCGTGCCGGCTTCGGCCATCGCCGCCACACCGGCTTCGTCCAGATGTTCGAGATGATCGGCCGACAGTGCGCGATGCCGCGCCGCCAGCGCCGCGCCGCCCAGGTTGCTCAGCTGCTCGGCGTGGAGCTTGACGGGCAGGCCGTGACGCGCGGCGGCGTCGAACACCCGCCCGGTCTGCGCGGGCGAAAAGCCGATGCCTTCGCAGAACGCATCCACCGCGTCGACGAGTTTTTCCTCGGCCAGCGCCGGCAGCATCGTGTTGCAGACCAGGTCGATGTAGTCGTCGGCGCGGCCCGCGTATTCCGGCGGCAACGCATGTGCGCCAAGGAATGTCGTGTGCACGGTCACACCGTAGACCTCGCCGAGCTGACATGCCACGCGCAGTTGCTTGCGCTCGGCTTCGAGCGACAACCCATAGCCAGACTTGATCTCGATGGCAGTCACGCCTTCCGCAAGCAACGCCTGCAGCCGCACGGCGGACTGCGCGAACAGCGTGGCTTCGTCGGCCTCGCGCGTGGCGCGCACGGTCGACACGATGCCGCCGCCGGCCCGCGCGATCTCCTCGTAGCTGGCACCCGCCAGCCGCATCGCAAATTCGTCGGCACGCTGGCCGCCATAGACCAGGTGGGTATGGCAATCGACCAGGCCGGGAGTGATCCACGCACCGTCGCAGGTGTGCCGGTCAAGGTGGGCAAAGTTGCCCGGCAGATCGGCCATCGCGCCGAGCCATGCAATGCGGCCATGTTCGATCACCAGCGCACCGTCGCGGATGGCGCGCTCAGGGTCGCCATCGGGCAGCAGATGGCAGTGATGCCAGACGCCGTCGGCGGATGGCGCGTCGTGGATGTTCATCGATCCCGCTCCATATGCAAAATCACGCGCAGGCACAGCGCGGAAAGTTCGGAGTGATACAACGTGACGGCCGCCGTGCCGGCGGGCATCAGTATGCCCTCCCCGGCCGACAGATGCTGCCCGGCGCTGGTGTCCCAGCTACCGCGCAATGCCAGCAACAGCTCGGTGGCGTCGGCGGGCACCGCGGTGAAGGGCTGCCGCATCAGTCGGACTTCCGCGCGGCAGCGGTCGCGGCGCGTCATCACATTGAAGTCACGCGTCGGGCCATCCACCAGCGTGGCATGCACGGCGGTGTCGCCGGAAAACGGGAACGGCTCGCCCACGCGCACCAGCCGGTGGCCGAACGAATCGTCATGGGCCTGCAGGTGGACGCCCGCGCCATCGATCAGCACGATCTGCCGGTCGATGCCCGGGAATGCCGAAAATGGTCCGTCCGTGGCGATATCGGCCACGCTGATGCGCCAGACGAACGTGTCCATGCCGGCGCCCGGCGGCCACACGGCGATCTCGCGCGTGGTGCCGCCGCCGTTCTTCCACGGCGTGGGCGTGATCGCGTCCAGCGCGAACTTCGTGAGCGTCATCAGCGGTTCACCATCGGCAGGTCCAGACCCTTCTCCTTCGCGCAATCGATGGCAATGTCGTAGCCCGCATCGGCATGGCGCATCACGCCCGTTGCCGGATCATTCCAAAGCACGCGCTCGACGCGCTTGGCCGCCGCGTCGGTGCCGTCGCAGACGATCACCACGCCCGAATGCTGCGAGAAGCCCATGCCCACGCCGCCACCATGATGCAGGCTCACCCACGTGGCTCCACCGGCGGTGTTCAGCAGCGCGTTGAGCAGCGGCCAGTCGGACACAGCATCGGAACCGTCGCGCATGGCTTCGGTTTCACGGTTCGGCGATGCCACCGAGCCGCAGTCGAGGTGATCGCGCCCGATCACCACCGGCGCCTTGAGCTCGCCACTCTTCACCATCTCGTTGAAAGCCAGGCCAGCGCGATGGCGTTCGTCGAGACCAACCCAGCAGATGCGGGACGGCAGGCCCTGGAACGCGATGCGGTCACGCGCCATGTCCAGCCAGCGGTGCAACGGCTTGTCGTCCGGGAACAGCTCCTTCATCTTGGCATCGGTCTTGTAGATGTCCTCCGGGTCGCCCGACAGCGCCACCCAGCGGAACGGCCCCTTGCCGCGGCAGAACAGCGGACGGATATAGGCCGGCACGAAGCCCGGGAAGTCGAACGCATTCTTGACGCCTTCCTCGAAGGCCACCTGGCGGATGTTGTTGCCGTAGTCCACCGTCGGCACGCCCATCTGCTGGAAGGCCAGCATGGCCTGCACGTGCTTGACAATCGATTGGCGCGCCGCCGCTTCCACCGCCTTGGGGTCGCGCACGCGCAGGTCTTCCCACTGTTCGACCGTCCAGCCCTCGGGCAGATAGCCGTTGATCACATCGTGCGCCGAGGTCTGGTCGGTCACGATGTCCGGACGCATGCCACCGGCCTTCGCACGGCGCGCGAGTTCGGGCACGATTTCGGCGGCGTTGCCGAGCAGGCCCACCGAAATCGCCTCGCCCTTCTTCGTCGCGTCTTCGATCATCGCCAGCGCTTCGTCGAGCGTGGTCGCTTTCTTGTCCAGATAGCGCGTGCGGATGCGGAAGTCGATACGCGATTCCTGGCATTCGATCGCCAGTACGCAGGCACCCGCCAGCACACCGGCCAGCGGTTGCGCGCCGCCCATGCCGCCCAGACCCGCCGTCAGAATCCACTGGCCGGTGAGGTCGCCGTTGTAGTGCTGGTTGCCAGCTTCCACGAAGGTTTCGAACGTGCCCTGCACGATGCCCTGCGTGCCGATGTAGATCCACGAACCCGCCGTCATCTGGCCGTACATCATCAGGCCGGCGCGATCGAGTTCATTGAACTTGTCCCAGGTGGCCCAGTGCGGCACCAGGTTGGAGTTGGCGATCAGCACGCGCGGCGCATCGGCATGGGTGCGGAACACGCCCACCGGCTTGCCCGACTGCACCAGCAGCGATTCGTCCTCGCCCAGGCGGCGCAGGCTGTCCAGGATGGCGTCGAAGCATTCCCAGTTGCGCGCGGCCTTGCCGATGCCGCCGTAGACCACGAGGTCCTGCGGGCGCTCCGCCACCTCGGGATCGAGGTTGTTCTGGATCATGCGGTAGGCGGCTTCGATCAGCCAGTTCTTGCAGTGCAGCTGGTTGCCGCGCGGGGCGCGGATCTCGCGCTGGCCGCGCTGGGTGTCGGTGAATTGGTGTTCGTTGGCGTTCATGGTGTGTCTCGCGTCTGTTCGTGTGTTCAATACGGTTTCGGTCTGGCGCCGCTGGCGCGTCAGACCGCTACGTTCGTCGGCAGGATGCTCCTGACCGCGTCGGGCCAGCCGGCGCCGGCATCGCCCTGCACCACCCATTGCTTCATCGCTTCGATATCGGGCGCGAGATAGCGGTCCGATTCCACAAAGTCCACGCGGCCGCGAATGCGGGCCAGTTCCTGCTCCACCAGCGGCGAGGACTTCAGCGGACGGTGGAATTCAATGCCCTGCGCGGCGGCCATTGCCTCGATGCCGACGATCACCGCCGTGTTGGCGGCCATATCGCCAAGGCGGCGCGCGCCGTAGGTGGCCATCGACACGTGATCTTCCTGATTGGCGGAGGTCGGCAGGCTGTCCACGCTGGACGGATGCGCCAGCGACTTGTTCTCCGATGCCAACGCCGCCGCGGTGACCTGGGCAATCATGAAGCCCGAGTTCAGGCCGCCATCGCGCACCAGGAACGGCGGCAGGCCGGACAGGCCCGTATCGAGCAGCAGCGCCAGGCGGCGCTCGGAAATGGCGCCGATCTCGGCGATGGCCAGCGCGATGATGTCGGCGGCAAAGGCCACCGGTTCGGCGTGGAAGTTACCGCCGGACACCACATCGCCCTGTTCGGAGAACACGAGCGGGTTGTCCGATGCCGCGTTGGCTTCGATACGCAGCACGCGCGCGGCGTGGCTGAGGTTGTCCAGGCAGGCGCCCATCACCTGCGGCTGGCAGCGGATCGAGTACGGGTCCTGCACCCGGCCGCAGGTCTTGTGCGAGTCGACGATCTCGCTGCCATCGAGCATTGCGCGCACCGCGCCGGCCACGGCGATCTGGCCGACCTGCCCGCGCGCTTCATGGATGCGCGCATCGAACGGCTTCACCGAACCCTTGATCGCTTCGAGCGACAGGGCGCCCGCCACAAGGCCGGCCGCGAAGGCATCCTCGGCGGCGAAGAGACCGGCCAGCGCCAGCGCCGTCGATACCTGCGTGCCGTTGAGCAGCGCCAGCCCTTCCTTCGGTCCCAGCGTGAAGGCGTCGAGTCCCGCATGGGCCAGACCCTGCGCGGCCGGTACACGGCGGCCATCGATCATCACGTCGCCCACGCCGATCAGCGTGCACGACATATGGGCCAGCGGCGCGAGATCGCCCGATGCACCGACCGAGCCCTTGGCCGGGATGCACGGCGTCACACCGTTGTTGGCCAGCGCCAGCAGCGCGTCGATCAGTTCGGGCCGCACGCCCGAATGGCCGCGCGCCAGGCTGACGGCCTTGATCGCCAGAATCAGGCGCACCGTATCGGCCGGCAGATCGGCACCGGTGCCCACGCTGTGCGACAGCACCAGGTTGCGTTGCAGCTCGGCCAGCTTGTCGTGGGCGATGCGCGACTGCGCCAGCTTGCCGAAGCCGGTATTGATGCCGTAGACCACGGCATCCGCATCGATGATGTCCTGCACGGTGGCCTGGGCGGCACGTACGCCGGCCCAGGCGGAGTCCGCCATGTTCAGGCTAACTTCACCGCGATAGATGCGGCGCAGGTCGTCGAGCGATACGTGGCCGGGGTTCAGGGTCAGGAGGGAGCGGGAATCTTGGGTCATCTTCAATCTTGTATGTTCCTGTCTATACAGGTTAGTCGAAAAATAAACCTGATGGCCAGCTTTTGACTGGCCTCAGGTAACTGTTCTAGCCGAAGGCGGGATTGCCGTCGGCGCGAAAACGGCTGCCCAGCCGGTACCGGTTGCCCGGATGCAGGCAGCGCACGAACGTTACGGGCACGCCGTTGGTCCAGGTGCGGCGTGTCAGCAGCAGGCAGGGTTGCGTCGGCGGCATCTCCAGCTGCACGGCCTGCTCGGCCGTCGCGGCGATGGCATCGACAACATGCTCCACCTGGTCATAAGGCACGTTGCGCAGCAGGTACTCGCCCGGCTGCGTATCGGCAAAATCCTGCGTGATGAAATCGGGCGCCACGCGCGGGTTCACATAGCGATCCTCAAGCTGTACCGGCACGCCGTCCTCGCGGTGGATGCAGATCGAGTGGAACACCGATTCGCCCGTGCGCAGCTCCAGCGCGGCCGCCACTTCGATCGATGCGGAAACCCGCTCCACCAGGATCACGTCGCACGCATAGTCGTGGCCGCGCATGCGAATCTCGTCCTGCAGGTTGACCACGGACAGCAGCGTCGACTGCGGCTTGTGCTCGGCCACGAACGTGCCCACGCCGGCCACGCGCACCACCCGGCCCTGCTCCGACAGCTCGCGCAATGCACGGTTGACCGTCATGCGCGACACCGAGAAGCGGTTCACCAGTTCCTGCTCGGACGGCACGCGGTCGCCGGGCTGCCACGCGCCGCTCTGGATCTGGCGCGCGATGTATTCCTTGACCTGCTGGTACAGCGCAGCCGGTGCGTTGGATGAGGAAGGTGCCGGGTTGGCGGACTGATTCATGGCCTGTTGCGGGTCGCCCGTTCAATGCTCGGCCGAAGCCAGGGCCTCGGCGCGAATCTCCTCGGTGAGCCGGGCCTTGAGCGCGGAGAACTCAGGCGATGTCTTGATCGTGTAGTGGCGCGGATGGGCAAAGTCCACCGCGATTTCGCTCTTGATCCGACCGGGCCGCGCGGAAAACACCGCCACGCGGTTGGCCATGAAAATGGCCTCGTCGATATCGTGCGTCACGAATAATACCGTCTTGCGGTGCGACTCCCAGATCCCGAGCAGCAGCTCCTGCATCAGCACGCGCGTCTGGTTGTCCAGCGCGCCGAACGGCTCGTCGAGCAGCAGGATCTTCGGATCGTTGGCCAGCGCGCGCGCAATCGCCGTGCGCTGCTGCATGCCGCCGGAAAGCTGCTTCGGATAGTGCTGCTCGAAGCCCCGCAAACCCACGCGGGCAATAAAGAAGTCGCTACGCTCCTTCTGTTCCGCCACGCTCATGCCGCGCTCGCGCAGGCCAAAGCGCACGTTCTGCTCGATCGTCAGCCACGGGAACAACGTGTAGGACTGGAACACCATGCCGCGATCGGCGCCCGGCCCGGCCACGGGCTGGCCATCGAGCAGCACGCGACCGCCGCTGGGCGTATCCAGCCCGGCCACGATGCGCAGCAGCGTGGATTTGCCACAGCCCGACGGCCCGAGGATCGTCACGAAATCGTTGTCGCGCACTTCGAAATCGACCGGCAGCAACGCTTGCGTGCTGCCGCCGCGCGGATTCTCGAACGTACGGGAGACCTGCTGGATCGACAGCGCGCTCATTTGATCGAACTCCACGGAAACAGGCGCTGGTTGGCCAGCTTGAAGACCAGATCGGACACCAGCCCAATGCAGCCGATGACGATGATGCCGAAGATGATCTGCCCGGTGTTCAGCAGCGCCTGGCTGTCGGTGATCATGTGCCCGATGCCCGACGACGAACCGATCAGCTCGGCCACGATCACGTAGGTCCAGGCCCAGCCCAATACCAGCCGCAGTGTCTCGGCAATCTCGGGCGCGGCACCCGGAATCAGCACGCGGCGCACGATGCCGCGCGGCGTGGCGCCCAGCGTGTAGGCGGCCTCGACCAGGTCCTTGCGTGCGCCGCCCACCGTGACCGCCACCATCAGCACGATCTGGAAGAACGAGCCGATGAAGATCACCAGCAGCTTCTGCGTTTCGCCGATACCGGCCCACAGGATCAGCAGCGGAATGAACGCGGACGCGGGCAGGTAGCGGCAGAACGACACGAACGGCTCGAAGAACGCCTCCGCCGCCTTGTACGCGCCCATGAAGATGCCCAGCGGCACTGCCAGCACCGCGGCCAGCACGAAGCCACCGACCACGCGCCACACGGTCATGCCGATATCGCCAATGAAGCCGTACTGCGTGAACAGCAGCCAGCCTTCGTTGGCCATCGTCAGCGGATCGGCCAGGAACGTGCGCGGCACGAACCCGCCCAGCGTGGCGATGGCCCAGATGCCAAAGAACAAGGCAAAGAACGACAGGCCCAGCATCCAGCGGATTTGCGAAGACACCGGCACCAGTGGCGAGAGCCACGGATGGCGGGCACGCGGCGCACGATCCGCCGCCGCGGCGACGATCGGCGCTGGCGCGCGCGTGGTGGTAGAGGCTTGCGACATGGATGCCTCCCGCTTACTTGAGGTATCGGGCGTCATAGATCGCCGTCACATCGGGCACCTGGCGGATCACGCCGATCTCCTTGAGCACGTCGGCCGCCTCCTTGCTGAAGCTGGCCAGCTCGCCCGAGAAGAATTTCTGGTTTGCCGACTTGTCCTGCCAGCGCAGGTACGCCGACGACTTGGCAAACTGCTCGCCGGTCTGCTTGACCGCCGACCCCATCAGCTCGTTGGACTTCTCGGGTTCCTTGCGGATCATCTCAAGCGCTTCGAAGTAGCTGTCGACCAGCGCCTGCGCGGCCTTGGGATTGTCCTTGAGCCATTTCGGCGCGCAGCCGAGCGTATCGGTCACCATCGGGTAATCGAGCGTGGTGGCCAGGATCTTGCCCTTGTCCGGATTCGCGCGCACCGTCGACAGGTACGGCTCGTAGGTCATCGCGCCGTCGTTCTGACCGGCCACAAAAGCCTGCGCCGCCGCTTGCGGCGACAGTGTGGTCAGCTTGACGTCTTTCAGGGTCATGCCGTTTTTCTTCAGCATCCAGGCCAGCCCGAAGTACGGCGCCGTGCCTGGTGCATCGACACCGATGGTCTTGCCCTTCAGGTCGGCAAAGGTTTTTACGTCACCGCGCACGGCCAGGCCGTCCGCGCCGTAGGATTTGTCGAGCTGCACGATCTGCGTGATCGGCACGCCGTTGGCATTCCATGCCACATGGGTTTCCACCGTCGTGGCCGCGCACTGGATCGCGCCCGAAGCCAGCGCGAGGTGCCGGTCCTTCTGCGGAATCATCTTGATTTCCACGTCCACGCCATGCTTCTTGAAGATGCCGGCCTTGTCGGCCAGCGAAAGCGGCGCGAAGCCGGTCCAGCCGCTCATGCCAATGGCGACCGGCGTGTTCTGGGCGTGGGCCGTGGTGGCGGCCACCGTGGCAAGGGCAAAAGCGGAAAAGGTCAATGCGGCGCGGCGGTGCAGCTTCATGCTGTCGGCTCCCGATGGGGTCGTTCTTGGATGTCGGTCCCGTCTCCTGGACCAGGGCGGCGCTGTACCGCGCTCGGCCTGACGGGCAATCTAGCAATCCTGTATATACAAGTCAAATCCGGGGTTTACCTGAGGGATCGTACATGTGCGGCATCCGGAATCCCCCGCATGACGCGCATTTTTAGTGCAGCGCGATACCACGATGCACTAAAGCGCATTTACCGGTCGACGCCGGTGATGTCGCGCGCACCATCTTGTCTATACAGGAAGCTTGGCCGGACTGTGACGCAATCGGTGTGCCAGCGGGGATGGTTGGCGGGGGCGCGCCTCGCATCGCCCCCGCCCGAGGGCAGCAATCAGCGATCGAAGAAGGAAGTGACGGTGGGGTAACGCAAACGCAGCCGCAGTTCGCGCTTGAGCCGGCGGTTGTCCAGCCGGCGGGACTCGCTCATGAAGCTCAGGAGCGTGGGGTCGATGGTGTCGCGCGCCTGCTGCCGGGTGATGCGCGGCGGGCGCGGCAGCCCCTTGCGGTCTGCCACGAGGTCGAAGTAGTCGGCCATGCGCAGTTCGGTGTCGTCGCTGGCATGCACCACGCGCTGCGGACGGCCGCGCCAGAGCGCCGCGATCATGGCGCGCGCCAGGTCGTCGGCATGGATATGGCTGGTATAAACATCGTCCTGCGGCGCCAGCGCCGGCGTGCCCTTGTTCAGACGTGCCACCGGCAGCCGGTCTTCGGCATAGATGCCGGGAATCCGCACGATGCTGGCCCGCCAGCCGGCGTCGCGGCCAAAGGCACGCACCGCCGATTCCGCCGCCACGCGCCGGCGGGCGCGCGCAGTCTGGGGACGTACCGCGTGGAATTCCTGCACGCGCGCGCCGCCGCGGTCGCCGTAGACGCCGGTGGTGCTGGCATAGACAAAGGCGCCCGCGGCCGGGGCACGGCCGGGCACCGCAAACGCGCGGTGCCAGCCCCGCTCGGGTAGAATGGCGGCCTCGCCGGAACCGGTGCCAGAACGCGCGGCGCGCGTCCGGCGCCAGGCCGTGCGCCGCAAGGCGCCGAGCAAGGCACGTGTGCGCGGATCGCCGTTGCCCAGCCCGGGCGGCGGCGCCAGGTCGATGACCCGGTCCGCCAGCCGTGACAGCCGCGCCAGTGTGGCGGGCCGGTCCAGGTCGGCCACCAGCGGCACCGCGCCGGCCGCGCGCAACTCGGCCTTGCGAGCGGGTTGCGAAGTGACGGCGAACACGCGCATGCGCGTGGCCAGCTCGCGCAGGATGCGGGTGCCAACATCGCCGCAGCCGACGATCAGCAGGCGCGGACGGCCCAGCCGCCGATGCCGAACGCCCCGTGGGGAAGACAACGCCGCTTGCGGCGACAGAATTTGGTTCATAGACCCGATTATGGCTTATCAAGTTACCGTCATGCCGAGTGGCCACAAGTTCGAAGTGGCTGCCGACGAAACCATCCTGGGCGCCGCGCTGCGCCATAGCATCGGCCTGCCCTACGGCTGCAAGAACGGCGCCTGCGGGTCCTGCAAGGGCCGCGTCGTCGAAGGCACGATCCAACAGGGCGACCACGCCGCGTCCGCGCTGACAGCGCAGGAAAAGACCGAGGGCCGCGCCCTGTTCTGCTGCGCCAATGCCACCTCGGACATCACGATCGAATGCCGCGAGGTGCATGGCGCCGGCGACATCCCCATCAAGAAGATTCCGTGCCGCGTGAGCACGATGGAACGGCTGGCCGACGACGTCATCTCGGTCAAGCTGCAACTGCCCGCCACCGAGCGCATGCAGTTCCTGGCCGGCCAGTACGTGGAATTCCTGCTGCGCGACGGCAAGCGCCGCAGCTACTCGATCGCCACGCCGCCGCATGAGGAAGGCCCGATCGAACTGCACATCCGCCACATGCCCGGCGGCGCATTCACCGACTACGTGTTTGGCGCCAAGGAAGGCATGCCGGCCATGAAGGAGCGCGACATCCTGCGCTTCGAGGGTCCGCTGGGCAGCTTCTTCCTGCGCGAGGAATCGGACAAGCCGATCATCCTGCTGGCCTCCGGTACCGGCTTCGCGCCGATCAAGGCCATCGTCGAGCATGCCGCCTACACCGGTATCACGCGCCCGATGACGCTGTACTGGGGCGGCCGCCGTCCGGCCGACCTGTACATGCACGCGCTGTGCGAGCAATGGGCACGCGACCTGCCGAACTTCAAGTACGTGCCGGTGGTGTCCGACGCCCGCGCCGAGGACAACTGGGCGGGCCGCACCGGCTTTGTCCACCAGGCCGTGATGGCCGACCATCCGGACCTGTCGGACCACGAGGTCTATGCCTGCGGCGCACCGGTCATGGTCAACGCCGCGCGCACCGATTTCTCGGCCCAGTGCAAGCTGCACGAGGACGCGTTCTTTGCCGATTCGTTCACGTCCGAGGCCGATCTGCACCCGGCCGGCGCGGCCTGATCGCGCCGCGCTGCCGTTCCGCCGACACAACAATGCCACCCGGGTCTGCCAAATTTCGCTTTGACACCCGGACGCATGCGTCTTATATTGGCCGCCATGAACACCGCCTTGATCCGACGCCGCGCTCGTACGTTGCTCCCCTCCGGGGTGCCGCGCGGCTGACCGTAGACAGCGTCTGTTCAGGTCAACAAGCCACGGGCAACCCCCGTGGCTTTTTGCTTTTGTCCGTCCATCGTTTCATGCCGACCCCAGGAGTCCGCCATGGCATTTGCTGAGTATCCCGTCCAATCGCTGATGTACATCACCAACCGCCCCGAACTGGTCTTCACCGAAGGCAAGGGTTCGTGGCTGACGGACCATAACGGCAAGCGCTACCTGGACTTCGTGCAAGGCTGGGCCGTCAACGCACTGGGTCACTCGAACGAAGGCATGATCGAGGCGCTGGAGAAGCAAGCGCGCAAGCTGCTGAACCCCAGCCCGGCCTTCTACAACGAGCCGATGCTGAAGCTGGCGCAACAGCTCACCGACAATAGCTGCTTCGACAAGGTGTTCTTCGCCAACAGCGGCGCGGAAGCCAACGAAGGCGCGATCAAGCTGGCGCGCAAATGGGGCCGCAAGCACAAGAACGGCGCCTACGAGATCATCACGATGGACCACAGCTTCCACGGCCGCACGCTGGCGACCATGAGCGCGTCGGGCAAGGCCGGCTGGGACACGATCTTCGCGCCGCAGGTACCGGGCTTTCCGAAGGCCGAACTGAACAATCTGGAATCGGTGGAAAAGCTGATCACCGACAAGACCGTCGGCATCATGCTGGAGCCGGTTCAGGGCGAAGGCGGCGTGATTCCCGCCAGCCGCGAATTCATGCAGGGCCTGCGCGCACTGGCCGACAAGCACAAGCTGCTGTTCATCGTCGATGAAGTGCAAACCGGCTGCGGCCGCTGCGGCACGCTGTTCGCGTACGAACTGTCGGGCGTGGAGCCGGACATCATGACGCTGGGCAAGGGCATCGGCGGCGGCGTGCCGCTGTCCGCGCTGCTGTGCAAGGCGGACGTGGCCAGCTTCGAGGCCGGCGACCAAGGCGGCACGTACAACGGCAACCCGCTGATGACCGCCGTGGGCAGCTCGGTGATGTCGCAGCTGACCGCGCCGGGCTTTCTGGACGACGTGAAGGCCAAGGGCGAGTACCTGCGCGAGCAACTGCTGGCGCTGTCCGCCGAATTCGGCCTGGGCGGCGAGCGTGGCGAAGGCCTGCTGCGCGCGCTGGTGCTGAACAAGGATATCGGCCCGCAGATCGTGGAAGAAGCCCGCGAAATGAACCCGACCGGCCTGCTGCTGAACGCACCGCGCCCGAGCCTGCTGCGCTTCATGCCGGCACTGAACGTGACGCGCGAAGAGATCGACCAGATGATCGGCATGCTGCGCGAACTGCTGAAGAAGCTGGCCTGATTTCCGGCGGCACAATAAAAAACGCCTCGCGGTTGCGAGGCGTTTTTCTTTTGAAGCACTGGCTGTCTGCTCGCCTCCCCCGCCGTGCGGCAGAGGCGAGAACATCCTCCGGGCGATTACTCGCCCAGATAGGCTGCCCGCACCTTCGGGTCGTCCAGCATCTGCTTGGCGTCGCCGCTCATCGTGATCAGGCCAGACTCCATCACGTAGCCGCGGTGAGCGGCCTGCAGCGCCAGGCGCGCATTCTGCTCCACGAGCAGCACGGTCACGCCCTGTGACGACACGGTACGCACCACTTCGAAGATCTTCTCGACCATGATCGGCGAGAGACCCATCGACGGCTCGTCCAGCAACAGCAGCTTCGGCTGGCTCATCAGCGCACGCGCCATCGCCAGCATCTGCTGCTCGCCACCCGACATCGTGCCGGCCAGCTGGTTGGCACGCTCCTTCAGGCGCGGGAAGGTTTCGAACATGCGATCGATGTCAGCCTTGATACCGGCCTCGTCGTTGCGCGTGTACGCACCCATCTGCAGGTTCTCGGTGATCGTCATGCGCGCGAACACGCCGCGGCCTTCCGGCACCATCGCCAGGCCCTGCTTGAGCAGCGTGTAGCTGGGCACGCCCTTGATGGACTTGCCCATGTACTGCACGTCGCCACCGGCCCAGCCCTGCAGGCCGGTGATGGCCTTCATGGTCGTGGTCTTGCCGGCACCGTTGGCACCGATCAGCGTCACGAGTTCGCCGTCCTGGATCTCCAGATCCACGCCCTTGACGGCCTGGATGCCGCCGTAGGCCACCTTCAGGCCGGCAATCTTAAGAATCGTCTGTGTCATGTTGCTTCTCTCCCGCCTCAGTGCGCCGATGCGCCGAGGTAAGCCTCGATCACGGCAGGATTGCTCTGGACTTCATGCGGCAGGCCCTGCGCGATGACCTTGCCGTAGTCCAGCACCGTCAGACGGTTGCACAGGCCCATCACCAGCTTCACATCGTGTTCGATCAGCAGGATGGTCTTGCCATCGTTCTTGATCTTTTCCAACAGGCCGCGCAACTCCACCTTTTCGGTGGCGTTCATGCCGGCCGCCGGTTCGTCCAGCGCCAGCAGCTTCGGCTCGGTGGCCAGTGCGCGGGCGATTTCAAGACGGCGTTGGTGACCGTACGACAGGTTGCGCGACGTGAAGTTGGCGTACTTGCCAATGCCCACGTAGTCGAGCAGGTCGTGGGCCATGTCCTCGATGCCCTCTTCCTCGCGGCGCACCGAAGGCGGGCGGAACACGGCGCCGAACAGGCCGGCCTTGGTCCGCACATGGCGGCCCACCATCACGTTCTCCAGCGCGGTCATCTCGCCGAACAGGCGGATGTTCTGGAACGTACGCGCGATGCCGGTCTTGGCCACCTCGTGCACGGCGGTGGGCTGGTACGGCTTGCCACCGAGCACGAACTCGCCGGAATCCGGCGTGTACAGGCCCGTGATCACGTTGAAGAACGTGGTCTTGCCGGCGCCGTTCGGGCCGATCAGGCCATAGATTTCACCGGGCTTGATCTGCAGACCCACTTCGGACAGCGCCTGCAGGCCGCCGAATCGCTTGTTGACCCCCTGTACGGACAGAAGGAAATCGGAATTGCTCATGTTGTCCTCCTGTTCAGAAACGGCCCACGCTGCCGGGACGACGCACCACCGGGCGGTCTTCCTTGCGAGGCGACGGCCAGATACCGGCCGGGCGATACAGCATCACGCCCACCAGAGCCAGACCGAACAGCAGTTGGCGCAGCACTTCGGCGTCGATGATGACGTGGCCGAACAGGCCGGTCTGCATCGGTTCCGCCACCACGCGCAGCAGTTCCTGGAAACCCACCAGCAGGATGCCGCCCAGGATCACGCCCGGGATGTGGCCCATACCGCCCAGCACCACGATGGCCAGGATGTAGATCGATTCCCACAGCGTGAACGATTCCGGCGACACAAAGCCCTGGAACGCGCCGAACACCGCACCCGAGGCGCCGCCGAACGATGCACCCATCGCGAAGGCCAGCAGCTTCATGTTGCGGGTGTTGATGCCCATCGCCTTGGCCGCGATTTCGTCTTCACGGATGGCAACCCAGGCGCGGCCGATACGCGAGTTCTGCAGTCGCAGGCAGATGAACACGATCACGATGACCAGGAACACCAGCAGGTAGTAGTACATGAACACCGGCGTGAACTTCATCCCGAAGATCTCGTGCGATTTCGAGAAGTCGAAGCCGAAGATGTGCACCGGGTCCACCGCCGTGATCCCCTTGGGGCCGTTGGTGATGTTCAGCGGACGATCCAGGTTGTTCATGAAGATCCGGATGATCTCGCCGAAGCCCAGAGTCACGATGGCCAGGTAGTCGCCGCGCAGCTTCAGCGTCGGCGCTCCCAGCAGCACACCGAACGTGGCCGCGATCAGCACCGCGCAGGGCAGCACCAGCCACATCGTCAGATGCAGGCCGTTCGGAAAGAGCTGGTGGATCCACTCGAACTGGTTGGCCAGGTGCGGCGAACCGAGCAGCGCCATGCTGTAGGCGCCCACCGCGTAGAACGCGATGTAGCCCAGGTCAAGCAGGCCCGCAAAGCCGACCACGATGTTCAGGCCCAGCGCCAGCATGATGTAGAGCAGCGCGAAGTCCAGCACGCGCACCCAGTAGTTGCCGCCGAAGGTCTGGACGAAGAACGGCGCGCACAGCGCCACGACCAGGAAGGCCAGCAAGGCCGCCAGGGTCTTGGCCGGGACACGCGACGGTGCCGCGACGGCCGTGGATGGAATCGGAGTATTCATGGATTCTCTCCCCTCAGGCGCGGTCGGCAACACGTTCGCCCATGATGCCGGACGGACGGAACACAAGTACGGTAATCAGCACGATGAACGCAAACACGTCCTGGTAGTTCGAACCGAACACACCATTGGTCAGGTCGCCGATGTAGCCGGCGCCCAGTGCTTCGATCAGGCCCAGCAGCATGCCGCCGACCATAGCGCCGGCCAGGTTGCCGATGCCACCCAGCACCGCGGCGGTGAACGCCTTCAGGCCGGGGATGAAGCCCATGTAGAAGTGGGCGTTACCGTAGTTGGTGGCCATCATCACGCCAGCCAGCGCCGCCAGCGTGGCGCCGATCATGAACGTGGCCGAAATCACGAAGTTGGGGTTCACGCCCATCAGGCCCGCGACCTTCTGGTTCTCGGCGGTGGCGCGCATCGCGCGGCCGAGCTTGGTGCGGTTCACCAGGGCCAGCAGGCCTGCCATGACCATCACGGCCAGGCCGATGATGACCATTTCCTTGCCGGTGATGGTGGCGCCGGTGGAGCCGATGTCGATCGGTTCCGAAGGCAGCAGCTGCGGGAACGTCAGCGGGTTGCGCGACCAGATCAGCATCCCCATCGTCTGGAGGATGATCGATACACCGATCGCGGTAATCAGCGGAGCGAGACGCGGCGCATTGCGCAACGGCCGGTAGGCCACGCGTTCAATCGTATAGGCAAGCACTGCGCAGACGGGCATGGCGATCAGCGTTGCGATCACCAGCGTCAGCCATTCGGGCAGGCCGGGGGCAAATTTCTGCAGCCCCATGATTGCCGACAAAGCGGTCAGCGCGCCAATCATCAGGACGTCGCCGTGAGCGAAGTTGATGATGCCCAGAATGCCGTAGACCATGGTGTAGCCCAGTGCGATCAGCGCGTAGATGCTGCCGAGCACCAGACCGTTCACGATCTGCTGGATAAAGATATCCATGAAAACTCCTGCTTCAGCCCCGCTCCGGTTGGCATGGTGTGGATGCCGCGGAAGGGACGGTAATGTTGGATAGGTCGGGTAGGTTTGTAGTCAGGTTGCTGGTGTGCTGCCCGCCCTGTTCCATCCATGATAAGGATGCTGATAACACGTTGGCGAGACTAAAAAGAACGGCACCGCAAGGTACTCACGGTGCCGTTCGATCGGGCCGGTAAGCCCAGATTACATCTTCACGACGTCGAGGACGGACTTCTTCTTGTCCTTGTACTCGTACAGCGTGATGGTGCCTTCCTTCATGTCGCCCTTCTCATCGAAGGCGATGTTGCCGATCACGCCCTTGTAGTTCGTCTTGGGCATTTCGGCCAGGATGGCAGCCGGTTCGGTCGAGCCGGCGCGCTTCATGGCATCGACGATCACCATGACGGCGTCATAGGTGAACGGTGCATAGATCTGCACCGGCGAGTTGAAACGTGCCTGATAGCGCTTCTCGAAGTCAGCGCCGGTTTCCATCTTGGACAGGGCCAGGCCAGCTTCCGAGCAGATGATGTTGCTCACCGCATCGCCAGCCAGTTCGGCCACCTTGTCGGTACAGACGCCGTCACCGCCGACGATCTTCGACGAGATGCCCAGTTCCTTGGCCTGCTTGGCGAACGGACCGCCGGTGGCGTCCATGCCGCCGTACATGATCACGTCCGGCTTCTTGCCCTTGATCTTGGTCAGAATGGCCTTGAAGTCGGTGGCCTTGTCGTTGGTGGCTTCACGTGCCACAACGTTCACGCCAGCAGCCTTCGCGGTCTTCTCGAACTCGTCGGCCAGACCCTTGCCGTAGGCGGTGGCATCGTCAACGATGGCCACGCTCTTGGCGTGCAGGCTCTTGGCGGCGTAGTTGGCCAGGGCCGGACCCTGCTGGGCGTCGGTGGCCACCACGCGATACGTGGTCTTGAAGCCTTGCTTCGTGTAGTCAGGGTTGGTCGACGACGGCGAGATCTGCACGATGCCAGCATCGCTGTAGATCTTCGAAGCCGGGATCGAGACGCCCGAGTTCAGGTGACCCACGACGGCCACGACCTTGGCGTCGACCAGCTTCTGCGCCACGGCGGTACCGGTCTTCGGATCGGCTGCGTCGTCTTCGCCCACCAGTTCCAGCTTGATCTTCTTGCCGCCGATCTCCAGACCGGTCTTGTTCACTTCCTCGACGGCCAGGCGAGCGCCGTTTTCGTTGTCCTTGCCAAGGTGCGCGATACCGCCGGTCAGCGGCGCAGCGTGGCCGATCTTGATGACGGTTTCACCACCACCTGCAGCGGCGGGCGCCGCGGCGGCTGCCGGTGCAGATGCTGCCGCATCAGCCGGCTTTTCTTCCTTCTTGCCACATGCAGCGACCAGCGCCACAGCGGCCGCGATCGGCAGAATCTTGGCAAACGTGAATTGCATGAGTGATCTCCTAGGATTCACAAAAACAGGGAAATAACTACGCCTCCCGGACGTATTCCCTGGACCGCCTTTGTTTAGTTTCAATTTGAAACGCGCGCATTGTATCCCCTTTCTTTACGGATGCAATACGCGACGCAACAACCTGAACCATTTACCCGCCAAATGAGCTAGGGAATTTCCCCAATGCACAGATTGGGGCAATCTCCGCCCACTTGGCAGACCCGTCTTCAACGCTTTCAAGAATCATGCCTGCTGCGCCTGTAGAGGCGCTTACGCCATGATTTAAGCCTTCCCGGCGCCACCTATAATACTTTCCTATTAATTAGGTATTTCATTCGAAATAACTGGCACCTACTCTAATGTGCAGAATGTAGCGCCGCACCATAATAGGGAAAACCCCACTCTGCGGGATTACCCTGATATTGTCTGCGTGTTCATACAGCCACCAATCGGATAATCGGCTCAAATGGGCTTTGTACCGTGCATTACCCCGTGCGTGGACGCTTTGAAATGTATGCGGTCAGGGTAAAACCCGAGGCACCACTGCGGTGCAACCGGCGGTCAGCCACGGCGGGCGGAAGTGCGGGAGGGCTTCAGACGCGAACGCCGCTGGCGGGATGCCAGCGGCGTTCGGAAAAGACGGGATGCGAGGAGGGAGGCGTCAGGACTGGACCGATACGCTGGCCAGGCCGCGCGGCAGCGGGAACGACATGTTTTCTTCCACACCTTCCAGCGCGCGCACGCTCTTGACGCCGAACGTACGCAGGCGCTCGACGATAGCCTGGGCCAGGGCCTCGGGCGCCGAAGCCCCGGCGGTCAGGCCGATGCGGCGCTTACCGGCAACCCACTCGGGCTTGAGCTGCTCGGGATCGTCAACCATGTAGGCCGGCACGCCCAGGCGGTCAGCCAGTTCGCGCAGGCGGTTCGAGTTCGAGCTGTTCGGGCTGCCCACCACGATCACGACCTCCACCTGCGGCACCATGAACTTCACGGCGTCCTGGCGGTTCTGCGTGGCATAGCAGATGTCCTGCTTCTTCGGCTCGCGGATCTGCGGAAAGCGAGCCTTGAGCGCGGCCACGATTTCGGCGGTCTCGTCCACCGACAGCGTGGTCTGCGTGACGTAGGCCAGTTGCGCCGGGTCGGCAACCGCGAGGCGGTTGACGTCCTCGACCGACTCCACCAGCAGCATGCCCCGCTCGGACTGGCCCATCGTGCCTTCCACTTCGGGGTGCCCCTTGTGGCCGATCATGATGATTTCGCAGCCTTCGGCGCGCATCTTGCTCACTTCGACGTGGACCTTGGTCACCAGCGGGCAGGTGGCATCGAACACGGTCAGGCCGCGGCGCGTGGCATCCGCCCGCACTTCCTTCGACACGCCGTGCGCGCTGAAAATGACCGTCGAGCCGGCCGGCACTTCTTCGAGTTCATCGATGAAGATCGCGCCCTTCTTGCGCAGGTCGGCCACAACGTAGGCGTTGTGCACGATCTCGTGGCGCACGTAGATCGGCGCACCAAACAGCGACAGCGCGCGTTCGACGATTTCGATTGCACGGTCCACGCCGGCGCAGAAGCCACGCGGCTGCGCCATCAGGATCTCGGCTTCGGCAGAGGTAGTGAGTTCGGTCATGCTGCGTTCCATCGCCACGGCAGACATCAGAGAATTCCGATCAGCTGGACGTCGAACAGGATCGTCTGTCCGGCCAGCGGGTGGTTGAAATCGAAGAGCGCCGCCGTATCGCCGTATTCCTTCAGCACACCGGCGTACTTGCCGCCGCCAGGCGCGTTGAATTCGACGAGATCGCCAGGCGTGTATTCCTCTTCGCTGTTCTCGCGCAGCGTGGCCAGCGAGACCCACTGCAACAATTCAGGATTGCGCGGGCCGAATGCGTGATCGGCATCCAGGCGGTACGTGGTGCGGTCGCCTTCGGGCATGCCCAGCAGCGCCTGCTCCAGCGTGGGCGCCAGTTGGCCCTGGCCCAGCAGCAACGTGGCCGGCTTTTCCTCGAACGTGCTCACCACTTCGGTGCCGTTCTCGAGGGCGATACTGTAGTGAAGCGTCAGGAAGGAATCGACCTGAACGGTCTTGCGCGCGGACGCGCCAGCGGCGCCGGCCTGCGCCGAAGTAGTTTGCAAAGTCATGGGAGTCAACCGGTCAACAGCCGCCATTGTATGCGACTGGACCGTCCGGCGCCGGGTACGCCCGTGCCCGCGTGCGGGAAATCGTCAAAGTCGGCCGCCCACGCCGGACTGGACAGGCGCCGGCGCCGCTATTAAAGTGTGGCCCGCTCCGCGTTAGTGCGCGGGGCGCACAGAGCAGGACCGGCTTCCGGGCGTCACGCCACGTGACGCAGGCGGCACGGCGCAACAGCCCGCTTCCGAATCTATCGGAAGGCATTGATTCGCCGCTCGTTTCCGGTCTATAATGTTCGTTTCGCTGAAGTACCAATCCGCTGCAGTCCGGGCCCGCGCGCCTTTTGTTGATCTGTTGCGAACATTGTCCACGAATAAGATTTAGGAGTGCTTCATGGCACGCGTCTGTCAAGTGACCGGGAAAGCGCCGATGGTCGGCAACAACGTTTCCCACGCAAACAACAAGACCAAGCGCCGTTTTCTGCCCAATCTGCAGAACCGCCGCTTCTTCGTTGAATCGGAAAACCGCTGGGTGAGCCTGCGCGTCTCGAACGCCGGTCTGCGCCTGATCGACAAGAAAGGCATCGACGCCGTGCTCGCAGACCTGCGCGCACGCGGCGAAGTCTAATAAGGAGTAAATCATGGCCAGCAAAGGCGGACGCGACAAGATCAAGCTGGAATCGACCGCGGGTACCGGTCATTTCTACACGACCACCAAGAACAAGCGCACCATGCCGGAAAAGATGGAGATCTCGAAGTTCGATCCCATCGCCCGTAAGCACGTGCCTTACAAGGAAACCAAGATCAAGTAATTGATCGTTGGTCTTCAGCCGAAAGCCCCGCAATTGCGGGGCTTTTTGCATTTGGGCGCACGGATGGTGGTGGGCGCTGCTGCCCCTGTGCCCGCCAACCCTTGTCTGACAAGGGAGAGATGTCAGATTTATGGCAAGCCGGTGTAGACTTCCCAGCTTTCCCCCTCACGCTTTCGCCCCAAAAGCGATCCCCTGCACCATGAACTTCGATGTCGCGATTGTCGGCAGCGGTCTGGCCGGCCTTACCGTCGCGCTGCAGCTGGCCGATACCCACCGGGTTGTCATCCTCAGCAAACGCGCCATGACGACGGGAGCCAGCGACTGGGCACAGGGCGGCATCGCGGCGGTGCTCGACTCCGGCGACAGTCATGACGAGCACACTCAGGACACGCTCATAGCCGGCGCGGGGCTTTGCGACGAGGACGCGACGCGCTTCATCGTCGAGCATGGGCGGGAAGCGATCCAATGGCTGATTGACCGCGGCGTGCCGTTCACGCGCGACGATCAGGCCGAACTGGGTTTCCATCTGACGCGCGAGGGTGGCCATAGCCGCCGGCGCATCATCCACGCGGCCGATGCCACGGGCCACGCCGTGGTGACCACGCTGGCCGAGCAGGCGCGCAACCATCCGAACATCACGATCCTGGAAGACCAGTTCGCCATCGACCTGATCACATCGGCCAAGCTGGGACTGGCGGGCAACCGTTGCTACGGCCTGTACGTTCTTGATGTGGCCACCGACGAAGTGCGCACTATCACGGCCACACATACGGTGCTGGCCGCCGGGGGCGCCGGCAAGGTCTACCTCTATACGACCAATCCCGATACAGCTACCGGTGACGGCATTGCAATGGCCTGGCGCGCGGGATGCCGCGTGGCGAACATGGAATTCATCCAGTTCCACCCGACCTGCCTGTACCACCCGTACGCAAAATCCTTCCTGATTTCGGAGGCGGTGCGTGGCGAAGGCGGCCTGCTGAGGCTGCCGGACGGCACCCGCTTCATGCTCGACCATGACGAACGCGCCGAGCTGGCACCGCGTGATGTGGTGGCCCGAGCGATCGACTTCGAAATGAAAAAGCGCGGCCTCGACTGCGTCTACCTCGATATCACGCATCAGCCCGAGTCGTTCCTGAAGGAACACTTCCCCACGATCCACGCACGCTGCCTGGAGCTTGGCATCGATATCGCCCGCGAGCCGATTCCGGTCGTGCCCGCCGCGCACTACACCTGCGGCGGCGTGGTCACAGACACCGCCGGACGCACCGACATCGGCAACCTGTACGCCGTGGGTGAGACGGGCTGCACGGGCCTGCACGGCGCAAACCGCCTGGCATCCAACTCGCTGCTCGAATGCATGGTCATCGGCCAGGCGGCCGCCACCGACATCGCCTCGCAAGGCAAGTCCGGCGCGCCGGACATCGCGCTGCCGGCCTGGGACGAAAGCCGGGTGTCGGACGCCGACGAGGAAGTGGTGGTGTCGCACAACTGGGATGAGCTGCGCCGCATGATGTGGAACTACGTGGGCATCGTGCGCACGGACAAGCGCCTGGAGCGCGCGCAGCATCGCATTGGCCTGCTGCGCGAGGAGATCGCCGAGTACTACGCGAACTTCCGCGTCACGCGCGACCTGCTGGAACTGCGCAATCTTGTGGAAGTGGCGTCGCTGATCGTTGATAGCGCGTACTCGCGCCACGAAAGTCGCGGGCTGCATTACAGCCGCGACTATCCGGAGACCCTGCCCAAGGCGCTGCCGACGGTGCAGCAGCCTGTGACGGGCCGCGCGGCCCGTCACAGGCAGCACAAGGCCGGCTGAACGTCAGCCGATGATGCGCAGCGAGTAGTCGGTCGCCCGCACATCCTTGGTGAGCGCGCCCACCGAGATACGGTCAACGCCGGTCTCGGCGAACTTGCGGATCGTTTCGTAGTTCACGCCACCCGAAACTTCCAGCAGTGCGCGCTCGTGGTTGAGCGCCACGGCCTCACGCATCATCTCGAGTGTGAAGTTGTCGATCAGCACCGACTTCGCACCTGCCGCCAGCGCCTCTTCGAGTTCCGCGATCGACTCCACCTCGATCTGGATCGACGCATCGGTACCCAGTGCCAGCGCCGCCTGCATCGCGGCCGTGATGCTGCCCGCCGCGGCGATGTGGTTTTCCTTGATCAGGATGCCGTCGTACAGGGCTAGGCGCTGGTTCTCGCCACCGCCAACCTTTACCGCATACTTCTGCGCAAGCCGCAGACCCGGCAACGTCTTGCGTGTATCGAGCACGCGCGCACGCGTGTCGGCAATCAGGTCGGCGTAGCGGCGCGTAGCGGTGGCCACGCCGGACAGCAACTGCAGGAAGTTCAGCGACGGGCGCTCGGCGGTCAGCAACGCGCGGGCCGGACCCGTGATTTCGCACACCACGTCATCGGGCGCCATCCGTGCGCCCTCTTCCTTGAGCCACTTCACTTGCAACCGCTCGTCGACGGCCCTCATGCAGGCCTCGAACCACGGACGGCCGCATAACACTGCCGTCTCACGCACGATCACGCGCGCTTGCACAGCCTTGTCAGCAGGCACCAGCAGGCCGGTCAGGTCGCCGCTGCCGACGTCCTCGGCGATTGCGGCACGCACATTGGCTTCCAGCGCCGCCTTGAGCGCCGCGCCATAGTTGTCGAATACCGGATTCACGCTCATGCCGGACCAACTCCCTGGAACAGTGCGGCTTCCTTGGCCAGGTCGGCGGCGGGACGCACATTGGCCTTCTGCTGCGCGGCAAAATCGAGCATGCGATCGATACAGGTGACTGCACGCCGGCCGATATCGGGATCGACGTGGATTTCGTTGCGGCCGGTCTCCAGGACTTCGGCCAGGTTGGTCAGCGCGTTCATGGCCATCCACGGGCAATGCGCGCAGCTCTTGCAGGTGGCGCTGTTGCCGGCCGTCGGGGCCTCGATGAACATCTTGCCCGGCGCGGCCATGCGCATCTTGTGCAGGATGCCGTTGTCGGTCGCCACGATGAATTCGTTGGCGTCGAGCTGCTGCGCGGCTGCGATCAGCTGGCTCGTGGAACCCACCACGTCGGCCTGCTCCACAACGTTGGCCGGCGATTCCGGATGCACCAGAATCTTGGCCTTCGGATGCTCGCGGCGCAGGAGGTCCAGTTCGATACCCTTGAACTCGTCATGCACCAGGCACGAGCCCTGCCACAACAGCATGTCCGCGCCCGTTTGCTTCTGGATGTAGCTGCCCAGATGCTTGTCGGGCGCCCAGAGAATTTTCTCGCCGCGAGCGTGCAGGTGCTCGACGATCTTCAGGCCGATGCTGGAAGTCACCATCCAGTCCGCGCGCGCCTTCACGGCGGCACTGGTATTGGCATAGACCACCACGGTGCGGTCCGGATGGGCATCGCAGAACGCGGTGAATTCGTCGGCCGGGCAACCGAGGTCGAGCGAACATGTCGCATCGAGATCCGGCATCAGGATGGTCTTTTCCGGGCTCAGGATCTTGGCCGTCTCACCCATGAAGCGCACGCCGGCCACCACCAGCGTCTGTGCTTCGTGATCGCGGCCGAAGCGCGCCATCTCCAGGGAATCGGACACGCAGCCGCCGGTTTCCTCGGCCAGATCCTGCAGATCCGCGTCAACGTAGTAGTGCGCCACGAGTACCGCGTTGCGCTCCTTGAGCAACCCGCGGATACGGTCTTTCAACGCGCTGCGTTCGTCGGGGGTCAGCGCCGGAGGCACCTTGGCCCAGGCGTGGGCCACGCAGCTACCGCCGGTGGCATTGTCGGCGTCCGCGAGGTTCGGTTTTTCGAACTCGACGGTCTTGATCGATTGTGGGGTCATCTCTGCAGTACTCCTCGGGGCACCCGTTGGCCGCCGCGCTCGGACGCGCGATCTGTGCCGGAAACATGGGGGAGTGTAGCCAAAAGAAAAGCCCCGCCTTGGGGCGGGGCTTTGTAGCCATGACGGGCGCGTCGGCGATTGTATCAGGCGTACCGGCGCAGGCGCAGCGAAAACTCCTGCAGTGCCTGGATGCCGCTGGCTTCGGCGCGATGGCACCAAGCCTGCAGCTGGGCCAGCAGTTGCTCGCGCGTCATATTCGAGCGGCCCCAGATCACGGCCAGCTCGCGGCGCATTTCCACGTACGTGTGCAGCATCTTGTTCTGCTCGGTGATGCTGGCCAGTTGCTGGCGCTGCGGCGCGGCCAGCTTCACTTCTTCACGGTGGAACCACTTGCGTGCCGGCTTGTAGCTCCGGTACTCGGGCGAGTTGCCTTCCTTGTGCTTGCGCAGCTCGGCCTTGTACGCACTCTTCAGCGCCTTGGCATAGCGGGCCATCACGTCGTAGCGGTTGGCGATGATCGCTTCCAGCGTGTTGTGGTCCACCGGACGTGCCTCAACCAGTCGCGCCTTGGGCGGGGTCTTCTTGACCTTGGCCAGGCCGACCGACTGCATGGCACGGATGTACCACCAGCCCACGTCGATCTCATACCACTTGATCGAGAACTTGGCCGACGTCGGGTACGTATGGTGGTTGTTGTGCAGTTCCTCACCACCGATGATGAAGCCCCACGGCGACACGTTGGTCGACGCATCTTCGCAGTCGTAGTTGCGGTAGCCCCAGAAGTGGCCCAGGCCGTTGATGATGCCGGCGGCATGGATCGGAATCCACAGCATCTGAACCGCCCACACGCTCATGCCGACCAGGCCGAACAGCGCCAGGTCGATGATCAGCATCAGGCCCACGCCCTGCCAGCCAAAGCGCGAATACACATTGCGCTCGACCCAGTCATCGGGGGTGCCGTGACCGAACTTGGCGATGGTTTCCTTGTTCTTGGCCTCGGCGCGATACAGCTCGGCCCCTTCCAGCAGCACCTTGCGGATGCCGCGCGTCTGCGGGCTGTGAGGATCGTCCTCGGTCTCGCACTTGGCGTGGTGCTTGCGGTGAATGGCGGTCCATTCCTTGGTCACCATGCCCGTGGTCAGCCAAAGCCAGAAGCGGAAGAAATGCTGGGCAATCGGGTGCAGGTCCAGCGACCGGTGCGCCATGCAGCGGTGCAGGAAGATGGTGACGCCGGCGATCGTGATGTGCGTCACCACGAGCGTGTAGATCACGATCTCCCACCAGGACCAGTTGGCAAGGCCGTTGGCGGCCCAGTCAAGAATAGTGTCGAACAAACTATGTTCTCCGTCGTAAAACGAGTGTTTGCAGCGCGGCACCACCGTGCGGCGCACCTGTCGCGCAGAAAAAAGACTGCAAATTTATCGATTGCGATAGCTTTCTGGCGCGGGCTGTATCCCTGAGGGAGCCTGGCCGAGGCACGAACCGCTGCAATCTGGCGGTTGTCTGGTGTGGGACTGCGGGTCATCCGTATACCCGCGACAACCTGTAATTCTACCGGATCGCGGCGGGTGGGACATCCGCTTTTTCCCCGACTTTGATACAGTCTGTTGACTTTCGTTCCGCAGGTGCCTTGCAAGCAACCTAGTCCTGCGCCGCGACAGTGCCTGGTAGTGCACCCGAAGCCGGGTTCAGCAGCCGTATTTCTCGCTGCGGATACGGTATCGATACCCCATGTTCCTGGAACACACGCCAGATTGCGCGGTTCATCGCCGACTGGACGCCCAGTTTTCCGTTCTGAGGATCGGCGATGTAGACCGCGGCTTCGTACTCGATACCGCTGTCCGCGAACGCCACCAGAAACGCCGCAGCCGCGGGCTCGGGCAGGACACGTGGAATATCGCGCACACAATCCTGCAGCAACGCGATCACGGTTTCTGGATCGGTCCCGTAGTCGGCCTGCACCCGCACCGCCACGCGGACATTGGTACCCGAGAACGAATGATTCTGGACGGACTGCGCCACCAACTGCTCGTTCGGCACCAGCGTCTCGCCATCGCCGTTGCGCACCACCGTGTAACGGGTGCGGATCTGCGACACGATGCCGGTGTACTTGTCCACCGTGATCTGGTCTCCCAGCTTGACGGAGCGGTCCAGCAGGATGATGAAGCCAGAGATGTAGTTGCTCGCAATCTTCTGCAGACCAAGGCCGAGACCCACGCCGAGCGCGCCGCCAAACACGGACAGCACCGTCAGGTCGATGCCGACCAGCGACAGGCTCAACAACAACGACACCAGCAGCAGCAGTGCCTTGGCAATGCGTGTCAGTACAACCTTGAGGTTGGCATCCAGCGTCTGGGCCCGCATCAGGCGCTCTTCGAGCCAGGACCCAAACCACATGGCCACCAGCACCGTCAGCAGAATCCACACCACGCCCATCAGCGCATCGGCGATGCTGATCGGATGCTTGCCGCCCACCGGAAACCGCACCGACTCCATCCAGTGAATGACGTCGGGCAGCAGGCCGACCACGTACAACGCCATGCCGACCCATACCAGCGTGGTCAACACCTTCTCGACCAGCACCAGCATGCCGTGCAGTTGTCCGCTGGCGGACATCACGCGGCGCAGGACATAAAACGCGATGTAAAGCGACGTAATGCCGAATAGCGGCACCAATGCAAGCCGCAGCACGCTGATCGAAGCAAACGGCGCGAGCGCGAAGCGCGCCACCAGCACCAGCAGCCAGGCAAACAGCGGGAACATCGCCCGCTCCAGGCTGACCGCGGCCAAGCGCAGCGCGAAACTCGACGTCTCATGCCGCGCTTCCAACCGCTTGACCACCAGGCGCGCCAGCGGCCAGGCCACCAGCAGGCAGCCGGCCAGGATGCCGATCTGCCAGAAGAACCCCTGCCCGCCAGCATCGTGAATCAGGTCTTCGAGCATCTTGCCCATCACGGAATGTGACCGGGTGAGAGCAACGAGGGTATCGGGGTTCATCGCACTGCCTTCTGCAGATATGCGCGCATGTCTGGCATTTAACGCGTACGTTCCAGCACGGCTGCAAAGAACCCGTCGGTCTGATGGACGTGCGGATATAGCGCCAACATGCCGCCTTCCGCCGGCAAATCAGGCACCTCGATCTTCTGCTCGGCCAGCACTTCGGCTACAGGCACGAGGCGGAAGTTATCGTTCTTGGCCAGGAAATCGCGGACGATCGCTTCGTTTTCGGCCTCCAGCACGCTGCAAGTGGCGTACACGACACGACCGCCACCCTTGACCAGCTTTGCCGCCGCCTCAAGGATTGCCCCCTGCTTGGCAGTCAGCTCGAGCACCGACTCCGGCGTCTGACGCCACTTCAGATCAGGATTGCGACGCAGCGTGCCCAGTCCGCTGCAGGGCGCATCGACCAGCACTCGATCGATCTTGCCTGCCAGGCGCTTGACCTTGGCATCGCGCTCCGAGTCGATCAGCACCGGATGGACGTTGGACAACCCACTGCGCGCCAGGCGCGGCTTCAGGTTAGCCAGGCGTTTTTCCGATACATCGAACGCATAGAGGCGGCCGGTGGATCGCATTGCCACACCCAACGCCAGCGTCTTGCCGCCCGCGCCGGCGCAGAAGTCCACCACCATCTCGCCACGGCGCGGCGCCAGCAGGTGGCACAGCAACTGGCTGCCTTCGTCCTGCACTTCCACGCCACCGTTGATGAACAGCGGCAACTGGTTCAGCGCCGGCTTGCCCTTCAGGCGAATGCCCGCGGGCGCCATCGGTGCCGCCTCAGCCGCGATGCCGGCGGTCTGCAGTTCGGCCAGGGCCTCTTCGCGCGACAGCTTGGCGGTATTGACGCGCAGATCCAGCGGCGCGGGGCGCAGCCACGCATCGCCCATCGCCGCCGTGAAGGCATCGCCATGATGGGCGACGAGCTCGTCATAAAGCCACTCGGGCAAATTGGCACGTACGCGCGGGGCCAGGCTCGAGCGCTCGATCGTCGTCAGGCGGTCCAGCCACTCCGCTTCGTCGGGATAGAGGAACGGCGTCAGCGTGTCGCGGCCCAGCGTCGCCGCCAGACCCAGCAAACCCAGGCGGCGCGTTGCGGAACCGGTGCCGCTCTCGGCAAATTGACCAAATTCGACGCGCCGGCGCAACACTGCGAAAACTGCTTCAGCAATGATTCCGCGGTCACGATGACCAAGTTTGCTATTTTCACGGAAGTAGTGGCTCACCACCGCATCGGAAGGTCGCGCGAACAGCAGCACCTTGCCGAGCAGGCGGTCGATATGCTGCAGATGGAATGCCTGCAGGCTGCCCGGTGTACGCGGCGCGTGGTTCGCTTGCCCGGCTTGCGACTTGCGAATCGGACTGGCTTTGCCCTTGCTGCCCCGCGAGCGTTGACGGTTATCGCGGGAGGTTGAAGTTTCTTGACGACTCATGGCTGTTTTCCTGCCGCTTGGGGCGAGATGGCCATGAACCATTGGGGTTCGGCCGGTTGAACTTGAACGACGCCGTCTTGCACATGCAGACGGTCTTCTACAAACCAGCGCACAGCGCGCGGGTAAATGACATGTTCGCTATCGAGCAAACGATCGGCCAGCGACTCCGGTGTGTCGCCAGGCAGAACATCGAGCGCAGTCTGCAGCACAATCGGGCCATGATCGAGTTCGGGCGTGACGAAATGAACCGTCGCGCCATGCAGCTTGACGCCCGCTTCCAGCGCCTGGCGGTGCGTGTGCATGCCGGGAAAGCTGGGCAGCAGCGACGGATGGATATTCAGCATCCGGCCCGCGTAATGCTCGACAAATTCGTCGGTCAGGATGCGCATGAAGCCGGCCAGCACGACGAGGTCGGGCTGGTACGCGTCGATGGCATCGCGCATCGCCGCGTCGAAACTGGCACGATCGGAAAACTGCTTGTGGTCCACCACACCGGTGGCAATGCCGTGATCGGCAGCAAACTGCAGGCCCGTGGCATCGGGCCGATTCGACAGCACCGCAGCCACGCGCGCCGGCCAATGCTCGGCCGCGCAGGCCCGGACGATGGCTTCCATATTGGAGCCGCGCCCGGAAATCAATATGACAATATTTTTCATCGCCGCGATTCTACCAAGCTGTGGTCCAAACGCTTGCAATCCGTGCTCAATAGGTACTTAATTACCGCGAAACGCGCCTCCCACAACGCTTTCCACCCGAGCCGCAAGAAGAAATACCCCAGTGCGACGGATTGTGACGCGCACCCCGCTCTGTTAGAGTGGGTCCTACGTCCACGCGCCGCTTTCTCGGAAAACGGTGACAACAAGGACGAAACGGGAAATTAGACGGGAATACGCATGTCGAACGCTGCACCGACTTTGTTGGTGGTCGATGATCATCCTATGGCTCTTTCCGGCACCACCGCTTTTCTGGCGGAGGTGATGCCCGACGTTGCTGTCCATGCTGCCGGAAGTGCCAAGGAAGCTCTCCACTCGCTAAACCAGGGACTTCGTCCCGATATCGTGCTGCTTGATATCTGGCTGAATGACGGTACTGGCTTTGATGCCATGCAGGCATTCAAGACCGTGATTCCGGGCGCACGCTTTATTTTCATGTCCGCCGAAGCCACGCCCGAAATCGTGGGGCGTGCGCGTGCGCTGTCCGCATGCGGTTTCGTCGGCAAGCATCTCGATGCCAATGCATTCACGGCCGCCGTACGCAAGGTGCTGGCGGGCGACACGAGCTTTCCGTCGGACGAGGCACTGTCCGGACGCTCGCAGTCGTTCGGTCCCGCGCACGGCATTCCGGTAACGCCGGCGGAACTCGGCCTGACGCCGCGGCAGGGTTCTGTCCTGGCGCTGGTGCTGGAAGGCCTGCCCAACAAGGTCATCGCGCGCAAGCTGGGATTGACCGAGAACACGGTGAAGGAACACGTCTCCGCGATTCTGCAGCGGCTCGGTGTTCGTACACGGATGCAGGTCATGTCGCGCATGGAACGGTTCCGCCTGCGCCAGTAAGACCGCGCCATACCAGCAGTCATGAAAAACGCCGCCTCGTCAGGGCGGCGTTTTTTTATCGGCGAACTGCGCGTTTGACCGAATGGCGATAACGCTGACCTCTCAGCCCGCCTGCAGCCAGCGGCGCAGCAGCATGCGCAGATTGGCTGGGTCCACGGGCTTGGGCAGCACAAAATAGCCGGCGTCCTCGGCGGCCAGCAGTGCCGCCGATTTCAGATCGCCGGTCAGCAACGCGCTGCGAGCCTGCGGCTGCGTGGTCTGCCAGCGCTCCAGCAGATCCAGCCCATTTTCGTTACCGGGCAGGCGCAAATCGCAGAAGATGATGTCCGGCTTCAGGCCCTTGGCGAACAGAGCGTCGGCCTCCTGCCCGTGCGCGGCGCAGGCTACCCGAATGCCCCACGCCTCCATCAGCGCAATCCATGCCTTGCGGATCTGGCTGTCGTCGTCCACCACGAGCACAGTGCCGCGCAGGCGGTCCTGCCGCGCTTCCTCGGCCTGCGCATTGGCACGCATCGCCCGCACGTTATCCACCGTTTCGGCAGGCACCGGCGCCAGCGCGAACCAGAATACCGAACCCTTGCCCGGCACGGAGCGAACACCGTAGGTGCCCCGCATCAGGCGCACGCATTCCTTGAAGATCGCCAGACCCAGCCCCAGACCCTGTGAAGGATCGCGCTGCGGATTGTGTACCTGGTAGTACGGCGAGAAGATCTCGGGCAAGTGCTCGGGTGTGATACCCGCGCCGGTGTCCCAGACTTCCACCCGCACATGCTTGCGGCGTTGGCGTGCGGTGACCAGAATGCCCCCACGCTTGGTGTAGCGCAGCGCGTTCTGCACAAGGTTGAACAGCGCGCGCCGAAGCAGCACAGGTTCGGCCATTGCATAGAGTTCGTCGGGCACGCGCGGCGTCAGCGTCAGCCCGCTTTCCCTGGCATCGGCGGCGAACTGGCTCATGACGTCATGGATCAGCGCGTGCAGCTCGCACGGCTCCAGCGTCGGCAGAACCTTGCGGCCTTCGAGCTTGGAGAGGTCCAGCAGCGAGCGGAACAGCAAATCGATGGTCTGCGTGCCGGCCGCCACCTGTTCTACCAGCGGATGCAGTGCGCTCGACTGGTTGCGCGCGCGCAACGCCTCGACCAGCATCACCAGCGCATGCACCGGCTGACGCAGATCGTGGCTGGCCGCTGCCAGGAAGCGCGATTTCTCCTCGCTGGCGTGGAGCGCCCGTTCCTTTTCCTCCTGGAACTGCTTGGCCAGGCGGCGGCTTTCAGATTCGAGCTGGATGGCACGCACCAGCGTGTGCTGCAGGTTCAGCGAATGGCGCGCCAGCATCAGCGCATAGATCACAAGCAGGATCTGCACGAAACCGCCGTGGCCAGGAAATGCAAAGTCGGCCAGCAGGATGTTGGGCACCAGGATCGGCACGCCGGCGAACACCAGGTTCGAGGGAATCGGGGACTGCGACGTGGCACCACCGGCAAGCACGCCAAGCGTCAGCAGGTACAGCACGCTCGAAAACACCACCGACCCCGTATACAGATGCAGCACGGCGGAGCTTCCCCAGGTCAGGCCCGTCAGGAAGGCAATCGCGCGCATGTTGTTCCACCACTTGCGCGTATGGGCGGAACGGCTCATCTTGCCGCTGTCGCGCTGGTAGCCGAGGTAGAACCAGCTGCCGCCGGCCGTCAGCAGCAGCATGATGGCGCACCAGATCAGCAGCGCAATATGGTTGGCTTCGCTCCAGAAGGCCCAGGCAGTGAGCGCGGGCAGCGCCACGGACGAGATGATCGCCGTGGGCGATACCCGATGGACCGTGGCCAGCAGCTTGGCCCGCGTCTCGGTATCGAGCTGCGGCCCTGGTGGCGGCAGTATCTTGTTAAGCAGCGCGTTCAAGTGTGGCCTGGCATGTAAGGCGACGACATTCCGCTGCAGCAGACCCGGCACGGCGGCGACTGTTGCAGGAATCGCGCGGTTCTTGTTCTGAATCGCGCATATCATGCCGCCTTTTGCGGCGCCGCGCCATCGAAGGACGGCACGAAAGCGCACAATTTCGCCATTTGTGGGCACCTTGCATACAAAGGCACGGTGCCGGTGCCCGCAAAACGGGGATTCAGGCGGCATGCCAGGCCATTCGCCTTATAATGCTCGCTTTCCCTGAAAAGCTCGTCCGCCGTCCTCGTGAAAGTCTTCCGCGGCCTGCCCAACGCCGAAAGCCGGGCGCCCTGCGCGCTCACCATCGGCAATTTCGACGGTGTGCATCGCGGCCACCAGTCGCTGCTCGCGCGCGCCCGTGCCGCGGCCGACGCACGCGGCCTGCCGCTGTGCGTCATGACGTTCGAGCCGCATCCGCGTGAATTCTTCGCACCCGAGCACGCGCCAACCCGCATCGCCCTGCTGCGCGACAAGCTCGACGCCTTGCGCCGCAACGGCGTGGACCGCGTGGTGGTGGAACACTTCAACGCCCATTTTGCAGCCCAGTCTCCGCAGCAGTTCGTTGAGAACGTGCTCTGGCACGGCCTGCACGCGCGCTGGGTGCTGGTGGGCGACGACTTCCGCTTCGGCGCCAAGCGCGCGGGCGACTTTTCCTATCTGCAGGAGGCCGGCGGCAAGTTCGGCTTTGACGTCGAGCAGATGGGTTCGGTCTCGGAAGGCGGCATCCGGATTTCAAGCTCGGCGGTACGCCAGGCCCTGGCCGAAGGCGACCTCGAGCACGCGCGCCGCCTGCTGGGCCACGGCTATGCAATCAGCGGCCACGTGATCCACGGCCGCAAGCTGGGCCGCAACCTCGGCTTCCCGACGCTGAACCTCAGGATCACGCACAAGCGCCCGGCCGTGAACGGCATCTTCGTGGTGCAGGTACATGGCATTGCCGACCACCCGCTGCCAGGCGTGGCCAGCATCGGCGTGCGACCCACCGTGGAAGACGCCGGCCGCGTGCTGCTGGAAGTGCATCTGTTCGATGTCAACCAGAACCTGTACGGAAAGCTGGTGCGCGTGGAATTCATGAAGAAGCTGCGCGACGAAGAGCGCTTTCACTCGCTCGATGCGCTGACGGCGGCCATTGCCAAGGATGCCGAGGACGCCCGCGCGTTCTTCGGCCTGGCAGCGCCCGATGCCACGGGCGGCCGCCGCGACTTCGCCACCTCCGCCACGGACCGAATTAGCTAGCGGCCGGCAGCGCGCCGCATGCGGACGCGCCGCCGGGTCCCGCCCTGCCTCACCCCCAAATGACACGCGCGCGGCGGTCATCCACCGGTCCGCGCCCAACGAATTGCCCCGAGAATCAACCATGTCCGACGACAAACGCGCCAAGCCCGAAAAAAGCAAGTATCCGGTCAATCTGCTGGATACCCCGTTCCCGATGCGCGGCGACCTGCCGAAGCGCGAGCCGCTGTGGGTCAAGCAATGGCAGGACAAGCAGCTCTACAAGAAGATCCGCGCCGCGCGCCGTGACGCCAAGAAGTTCGTGCTGCATGACGGCCCGCCGTACGCCAACGGCGACATCCACATCGGCCACGCGGTGAACAAGGTCCTGAAGGACATGATCATCAAGGCGCGCGGACTGACCGGCCTGGACGCCGTGTACGTGCCGGGCTGGGACTGCCACGGCATGCCGATCGAAATCCAGATCGAAAAGCAGTTTGGCAAGGGCCTTCCGGTGCAGGAAGTCCAGTCGAAGGCGCGCGCCTATGCCACCGAGCAGATCGCCCGCCAGAAGAAGGATTTCGAGCGCCTGGGCGTGCTGGGCGACTGGGACAATCCGTACCTGACCATGAACTTCAGCAACGAAGCCGACGAGCTGCGCGCGCTGGGCAAGATCATGGAAAAGGGCTACGTGTTCCGCGGCCTGAAGCCCGTGAACTGGTGCTTCGACTGCGGTTCGGCACTGGCTGAAGCGGAAGTCGAGTACAAGGACAAGGTCGACTTGTCGATCGATGTCGGCTTCCCGTTCGCCGAGACCGACAAGATCGCTCATGCGTTCCACGTGCCGCTGGCGCAGCTGGAAGGCAAGCCGGGCTGGATCGTGATCTGGACCACCACACCCTGGACGATCCCGTCGAACCAGGCGCTGAACATGCACCCGGAAGTGGAATACGCGCTCGTCGAAACGCCGCGCGGCTTCCTGATCCTGGCCAAGGACCGCGTCGAGGAACAGCTCAAGACCTACGCGCTGGAAGGCAAGATCGTCGCCACCGCGCGCGGCGATGCGCTGACCGAGGTGCGCTTCCACCATCCGCTGTCCAAGATGGATGCCGGCTATGCCCGCACGTCGCCCGTGTACCTGGGCGACTATGTGACCACCGACACCGGTACCGGCATCGTCCACTCGGCGCCTGCCTATGGCGTGGAAGATTTCCAGTCGTGCAAGGCGCATGGCATGCCGGATTCGGAAATCATCAGCCCGGTGATGGGCGATGGCGTCTACGCCAGCACGCTGCCGCTGTTCGGCGGCCTGTCGATCTGGGATGCCAATCCGAAGATCGTTGAAGTGCTGCGCGAGTCGGGCAACCTGTTCAACTCGCACAAGTACGAGCACAGCTACATGCACTGCTGGCGTCACAAGACGCCGATCATCTACCGCGCCACGTCGCAGTGGTTCGCGGGCATGGATGTGGACCCGGCCGACAACGGTCCGACGCTGCGCGAAACCGCGCTGGCCGGCATCGAAGCCACCGAGTTCTACCCGTCGTGGGGCAAGCAGCGCCTGCACAACATGATCGCCAACCGCCCGGACTGGACGCTGTCGCGCCAGCGCCAATGGGGCGTGCCGATGGCGTTCTTCCTGCACAAGGAAACCGGCGCACTGCACCCGCGCACGCCGGAACTGCTGGAGGAAGTGGCCAAGCGCGTGGAGCAGCACGGTATCGAAGCATGGCAGTCGCTTGATCCGAAGGAACTGCTCGGCGACGAGGCCGCGCTCTATGAGAAGAACCGCGACACGCTCGACGTGTGGTTCGACTCGGGCACGACGCACTGGACCGTGATCCGCGGCTCGCATCGCGCCGAACTCTACGATCCGTCCGCCGACACGCCCGAAGGCCGCCTGGCCGATCTGTACCTGGAAGGCTCGGACCAGCACCGTGGCTGGTTCCACTCGTCGCTGCTGACCGCTTCGATGCTGTATGGCAAGCCGCCCTACAAGGCGCTGCTGACGCATGGCTTCACGGTCGATGGCGAAGGCCGCAAGATGTCCAAGTCTGTCGGCAACACGGTGGCGCCGCAGGACATCTCGAACAAGATGGGCGCGGAAATCATCCGCCTGTGGGTGGCCTCGACCGACTACTCGGGCGAGCTGTCGATTTCCGAGGAAATCCTCAAGCGCGTGGTGGAAGGCTACCGCCGCATCCGCAATACGCTGCGCTTCCTGCTGGCCAACCTGACGGACTACGACCACGCCAAGCATGCGATGCCGGCGTCGGAATGGCTGGAGATCGACCGTTACGCCGTCGCGCTGACCGATCGCCTGCAGAAGGAAGTGCTGTCGCACTACCAGGCGTACGAGTTCCACCCGGTGGTGGCCAAGCTGCAGACGTTCTGCTCCGAAGACCTGGGCGGCTTCTACCTCGATGTACTGAAGGATCGCCTGTACACGACCGCTGCCGATTCGAAGGCCCGTCGCGCCGCGCAGAACGCGCTGTACCACATCACGCAGGCGATGCTGCACTGGATGGCGCCGTTCCTGTCGTTCACGGCCGAGGAAGCGTGGCAGATTTTCGCTCACGGCACCGAGCACACCGACACCATCTTCACGAGCACGTACTACGAGGTGCCGTCGGTGGACGACGCCGACGACCTGCTGCAAAAGTGGCACGAAATTCGCGCCGTGCGCGCCGAAGTGACGCGCCAGCTGGAAGCGGTCCGCGTGGAAGGCGACATCGGTTCGTCGTTGCAGGCCGAAGTCACGATCGCGGCCGGCGGCCCGGTGCTGGCCGCGCTGCAGAGCCTGGCCGATGACCTGCGCTTCGTGCTGCTGACGTCGGCGGCCAAGGTGACGGCGGCCCCCGAGGGCGGCGACCTGCTGGTGACGGTGACGCCGTCGCAGCACGCCAAGTGCGAACGCTGCTGGCACTACCGCGCCGACGTTGGCCACAACCCCGAGCATCCCACCATTTGCGGCCGCTGCGACAGCAACCTGTTCGGCGCCGGTGAGCACAGGAGCCACGCCTGATGGCATCGTCCTCGACCCGTTCCTCGCGTTCACCCTCCACGCGCGGCAAGAGCAAGCCCAGCGCCAACGTCACCCCCTGGCTGTGGATGGCGTTTGCGCTGCTGGTGGTGATGATCGACCAGTTCTTCAAGGTCGTGATCACGCGCTCGTTCCAGTACGCGGAGTCGCGCCCGGTCACCAGCTTTTTCAACCTGGTGCTGGTCTACAACAAGGGCGCGGCATTCAGCTTCCTGGCTGATGCCGGCGGCTGGCAGCGCTGGTTCTTCACGCTGCTGGGCGTGGTGGTCGGTGGCTTCATCGTCTGGCTGCTGTACCGCCACACGGGCCAGAAGATGTTCTGCCTGGCCGTCTCGCTGATCCTGGGCGGCGCCGTGGGCAACGTGGTGGACCGCGTCATCCACGGCCATGTGATCGACTTCCTGGATTTCCACTGGCGTAACACGCATTTCCCGGCCTTCAACGTGGCCGACTGCGCGATCACGCTGGGGGCGATCCTGCTGATCGTGGACGAACTGAGGCGGGTACGCCGGCATTGACGCCATGCTTCCACGCCCGGCTCCCGCAAGTGGGAGTGGGGCGCGGCGCTTCCAGCGTATCCCCGTCACCGGCGGTATGATGCGGAACTCTGATCTCTGATCTCCGAAGAGCATCCTCATGGATTTGCGCGGCAAGCACATCGTTCTCGGCCTGACTGGCGGCATCGCCTGCTACAAGTCCGCCGAGCTGGTTCGGCTGCTGACCAAGGCCGGCGCCACCGTGCAGGTGGCCATGACCGAGGCGGCAACGCACTTCATTACACCGGTCACGATGCAGGCCCTGTCCGGGCGCCCGGTTTTCCTGTCGCAATGGGATGCGCGCATCGGCAACAACATGGCCCATATCGACCTCTCGCGCGAGGCCGATGCCATCCTGATCGCCCCTGCTTCCACCGACTTCCTGGCCAAGCTGGCCAACGGACTCTGCGACGACCTGCTGACCACGCTGTGCATCGCGCGCGAATGTCCGCTGCTGGTGGCACCCGCGATGAATCGGCAGATGTGGGCCGCCGCCCCGACGCAACGAAATGCCGCGCAGCTACGCGCCGATGGCGTGACGATCCTCGGCCCCGGCACGGGCGATCAAGCCTGCGGCGAGATCGGCGATGGCCGGATGCTGGAGCCGGAGGAACTGGTCGAGGATCTGATCGCGTTCTTCCAGCCCAAGCCACTGCAGGGCAAGCGCGTGCTCATTACCGCCGGCCCGACCTTCGAGGCCATTGACCCGGTACGCGGCATCACAAACCTGTCGTCGGGCAAGATGGGGTTTTCGATCGCGCGTGCCGCGCGCGAAGCCGGTGCCGATGTGCTGCTGGTAGCCGGCCCCACGGCCTTGCCGACCCCGCGCGGCGTGGCGCGCACCGATATCCGCAGCGCTCAGCAGATGCATGACGCCGTGATGGCGCAGCTGCGCGACGTCGATGTGTTCATCGCCGTCGCGGCGGTAGCCGACTGGCGCCCCGCCGAGGTGGCCCGGCAGAAACTCAAGAAGGCTAACGATACCGACACTCCGACGCTGGAGTTCGTGCAGAACCCCGACATCCTGGCCGCCGTGGCCGCGCGTGCCGATGCGCCCTACTGCGTCGGCTTCGCGGCCGAGAGCGAAAACCTCGAACAGTACGGCGAACAGAAGCGCCAGCGCAAAGGCGTGCCGTTGCTGGTGGGAAATATCGGCCACCATACGTTCGGCCTCGATGACAACGAGATCGTGCTGTTCGATGCCAAAGGCATGACGCGCCTGCCACGCGCCGACAAGCTGTCGCTGGCGCGCGAGCTGGTCGCGGCGATTGGCCAGCGCCTGCCGCGCAAGTCCGTGTAACACCGCCGTACCCAATGTCCATGAGTGATACCCGTCCCAAGCTGCGCCTGTCGGTGCTGGATCAGAGCCCGGTCATCCACGGCCATACCGCGCGCGACGCCTTGGCCGCCACGGTCGACCTGGCCCAGATGGCCGACGAACTTGGCTATACGCGCTACTGGTGCGCCGAGCATCACGGCCTGCACGGCGTCTGCAACCCCGCGCCGGAAGTCATGCTGGCGCGGCTGGGCAGTGTGACCAAGCGAATTCGCCTGGGGTCGGGCGGCGTGATGCTGCCCTACTACAGTCCGTTCAAGGTGGCCGAGCAGTTCCGCATGCTCGAGGGCCTGTTCCCGAACCGTATCGACCTGGGGGTCGGGCGCGCTCCTGGCGGAGACATGCGCACGGCCCAGGCCGTGGCGATGGGTCAGTACAACCGTGGCGACCAGTTTCCGCAGCAGGTGCAGGACCTGTCGTTCCTGCTGCGCGGCGAGGTGCCCCCCGACCATCTGGCCGAGGGCGTGCTGCTGCAACCGGCCATCGACACCCGGCCGGAGATCTGGGTGCTCGGCTCCAGCGATTTCGGCGGCGCGCTGGCCGCGCGGCTCGGCCTGCGTTTCGCCTTCGCGCATTTCATCAACGCCCATAGCGGCGAACTCGTGGCACAGCAGTATCGCGATGACTTCGAGCCGGGCTATGAGGACACGCCATATAGCGCGGCAGCCGTGTTCGTGATCTGCGCCGATACCGAAGCCGAGGCACTGGCTCTGGAACGCGCGGTCGATATCCGCCGGTTGCAGATGGCCTATGGCGTCAACGCGCCAATCCCGTCGCTGGCGCAGGCGGCCGACTTCACGCCTACGGAGCGCGATCGCCTGATCATCGAGCGCGAACGCCCGCGCACGATCTGCGGCACGCCGGAACAGGTGGCCGAGCGCATGCTGGCGCTGAAGGATCGCTTTGCCGCCGACGAGCTGGTCGTGCTGAGCGTCACCGCGTCGTACCACGCGCGCACGCGCACCTACGAACTGCTGGCCGAAGCCTTCGACCTGCAAACCTGAAGTGCCGGATCGGCCGGAGCGGCGCGGTATCATGCCGCCTTTGTCCGATTAACGCCTTAGTTGCGCCCTGGCGCAGGAAAACGAATCCATGACCGTAGCCGCGAACCCGACCGTCGAAATCAAGGTGCTCGACGCCCGTCTGAATGACTGGGGCCTGCCCGCTTACCAAAGCGACATGGCTGCCGCCATCGATCTGCACGCCTGCGTCGACGGCCCGGTGACGATCGCTCCCGGCACGCCCGCGCAACTGGTGCCAGCCGGCATCGCGGTGCACATGGCCAACCCGTTCATGTGCGCGACGATCGTGCCGCGCTCGGGCCTGGGCCACAAGAAGGGTCTGGTGCTGGGCAATTCGATCGGCGTGATCGATGCCGATTACCAGGGGCAGATCATGGTCAGCGTGTGGAATCGCAACGCGCCCGGCAGCGAGCCGATTGTGATTCAGCCGGGCGAGCGCATCGCCCAGATGATGTTCGTGCCGGTGCTGCGCCCGGTGTTCACCACGGTGGAAGAATTTTCGGAAGACTCCGCCCGTGGCGCGGGCGGTTTTGGATCGACCGGCGTGGCTCACGCAAAGGCGTAACAGCCGGCTTGTTGGTTTCCCCCCTCTGCCATGCAATGGGAGAGGGGAATGCAGGCCGAGCTCAGCGCTGTTCGAAGATCAGCGCCACGCCGTTGGCCTGCGCGGCCGGGATCAGCGAAACCGCCGGCGAGAGGTCGGTAGCCTGCACCCCATTGGCCCGCCAGTGAGCGCGGGCGCGCTCCAGATCGTTTGTCGCAAGCCGGATCGCCGCGTAACCCGTCTTGCCTTGCGGCAACCCCGGCACCTCGGCCGCTTCGGCCAGCGCCTGGGGCGCCGTGATCACGAATGACGCACCGTCGATGTCGAGCATCGCCACCTCGCCCGCTGTCCGGGCCATCGGGGCGCCAGTCATCACGGCATAGGCATCGGCCGTCTCGGCTACCTGACCGGCCTCCACCACCAGATACGTCGCGGCAATCGCCTGTGCGCCGTTGGCATGCGTCTGCCATTCCGGCCGCCACAACAGTTCGGGCGTCCGGTGTTCGCAAACGAAGTAGCGGGCGCCAGGCGCATTGTCCAGCGCGGTGACGCGGAACGTGGCCGGATGCTCGCTGCCATCGTCAAGCCGCACCGGGCGCGAGAACTCGATCGGATCCGACGGCTGGAATCCCGCCGCACGCAGCCGGTCGGCCGTGGCAAATGCATCGCTGCTCTTGCACGACATGGCCGCGCAACCACCACCGCGCTGCTGGGCATCCCAGTAGTACTGGCGGCTCGGGCTTGGCGCCGTGACGTGCAGCAGCTCCAGGTAGTCGCGCGCCAGCATGATGCAGTGATTCTGCGATCCCAGCGTGTGATAACCGCGCGGCGTCAGCGTGAAACCCAGTTCGCGCCAGCGCGCGGCTGCGGCATCGAGGTCGCCGCAGACAATGACGGCATGGTCGAATGGTTCAGGCAGCGTTTGCATCGATCAGTCGAACTGGATATTGGCTTTGCGGGCCACGGCCTGCCATTTGTCGTGTTCGTGGCGGACCAGGTTGCCCAGGTCGGCCGGCGATCCGATGGCAATCTCGAAACCCTGCGCGGTCAGCGCTTCCACGACCTTCGGCTGCCTGATCGACGCAGCGAGTGCGTCATGCAGGCGCGAAACCGTTTCCGACTGCATATGGGCCGGACCGAAAACACCAATCCACGAATACGCCTCGAAGCCCTTGTAGCCTTGCTCGGCCACAGTCGGCACCTGCGGTAGCTGCTTGATGCGGCTGGTGCCAGTAACGCCCAGCACCTTGATCGTCTTGGCCGCGATATGTGCCTGCACCGCTGCGTAGCTGCTGAAGAACAAATCCACCTCGCCCGCCAGCACGGCCTGCACCGCCGGGCCACCGCCCTTGTACGGCACGTGCAGGAAATGCACGCCTGCCTCCGTTGCCAGCGCCTCGGCGGCCAGCTGGTTCAGGCTGCCGATACCCGACGAGGCATAGCGCACAGCGTTGGGATTCGACTTGGCCAGATCGATCAACTCGCGCACGTTCGACGCGGATAGGGCCGGGTTCGCCGCGATAACGAGCGGAAAGCGAACCAGTTGCGTGATCGGCGTGAAGTCCTTGAACGTGTCGTACGGCAGGTTCTTGTACGCAAACGGGTTGATGGCATGCGTGTCGAACGCCATCAGCAGCGTATTGCCATCCGGCTTGGCGCGCGCCACGGTACTGCTGGCAATCAGACCACCGGCACCTGGCTTGTTGTCGACCACCACCGTCTGACCCAGGCTCGTCTTCAAACCCGGCTGCAACTGCCTTGCCACGATATCCACGCTGCCACCAGGCGGGAACGGCAGCACCATCGAGATCGGCCGGCCGGTCGAGGCAGGCTCCGCTGCATGTGCAACCTGGGCGAGACCGGCGAGTGACGCCACAGGCATGGCGGCGCTCATCGGCAGAGACTTGAGCAGCAAGCGGCGTAGCCGCATGCGGTCGGGAGAGGACATCAGGGACTCGGGGCTAGGCGGCCACACGGCCGCGGAATCTGTAAAAGGCGGCTTGCCGCCGCCGCGTATTTTGCCCGATGATCGCGCAACTTGCAGGGATTGCCGTCGCTGATCGCCCGGAAACTGGAACAATCGGGCAACTCAGGACGAAAAAATGGCCGGGACAGACCCGGCCATTGCATGACGGTGCGGCAGAAACGTGCGCTCAGACTTCGGCGCGCTGTTCGCTTTCCGGTGCCTCTGGCGGCTCCGGGTCGGCTTCCGAGAAGGTCAGCTTGATCTGATCTTCGCCATCCAGATCCACCGCCACCTTGCCACCGCTCACCAGCTTGCCGAACAGCAGTTCGTCCGCCAGCGCCTTGCGGATCATGTCCTGAATCAGGCGTTGCATCGGACGGGCACCCATGAGCGGGTCGAAACCCTTGTGCGCCAGATACTTGCGCAGCTTCTCCGAGAAACTGGCTTCGACCTTCTTCTCGTGCAACTGCTCTTCCAGCTGCATCAGGAACTTGTCCACCACACGCAGGATGATTTCTTCGTCCAGCGAACGGAAGCTGATGGTCGCGTCCAGCCGGTTGCGGAACTCGGGCGTGAACATCCGCTTGATGTCGGCCATCTCGTCGCCCTGCTCGCGCGCCGTGGTGAAGCCGATGGTGGCACGGTTCATCGTCTCGGCGCCCGCGTTGGTCGTCATGATGATAATGACATTGCGGAAGTCAGCGCGACGGCCGTTGTTATCGGTCAGCGAGCCGTGATCCATCACCTGCAGCAGGATATTGAAAATATCCGGATGTGCCTTCTCGATCTCGTCGAGCAGCAGCACGCAGTGCGGCTTCTTGGTGACGGCCTCGGTCAGCAGGCCGCCCTGGTCGAACCCGACATAGCCCGGCGGCGCGCCGATCAGCCGGCTCACCGCATGGCGTTCCATGTATTCGGACATGTCGAAGCGCAGCAGCTCGATGCCCATGATGAACGCGAGCTGCTTGGCCACTTCGGTCTTACCCACGCCGGTGGGACCCGAGAACAGGAACGAGCCAATCGGCTTATCGGTCTTGCCCAGCCCGGCACGCGACATCTTGATCGCCGATGCCAGCGCCTCGATGGCCGGGTCCTGGCCGAACACGACCGACTTCAGATCGCGCTCCAGGGTCTGCAGCTTGCTGCGGTCATCCTGGTTCACGCTCTGCGGCGGGATGCGGGCGATGCGCGAGACGATGTCCTCGATCTCGCCCTTGCCGATGGTCTTCTTCTGCTTCGACTTCGGCAGGATGCGCTGGGCGGCGCCTGCCTCATCAATCACGTCGATGGCCTTGTCCGGCAGATGACGATCGGTGATGAAGCGCGCGGACAGCTCCGCCGCGGCCGTCAGCGCCGAGGCCGCGTACTTCACGCCGTGGTGTTCTTCGAAGCGCGACTTCAGGCCGCGCAGGATCTGCACGGTCTGGTCCACCGACGGTTCGACCACGTCGATCTTCTGGAACCGGCGCGACAACGCCGCATCCTTCTCGAAGATGCCGCGATATTCGGTGAACGTGGTGGCACCCACGCACTTGAGCTGGCCCGACGACAATGCCGGCTTGAGCAGGTTGCTGGCGTCCAGCGTGCCGCCCGAAGCGGCGCCTGCGCCGATCAGCGTGTGGATTTCGTCGATGAACAGAATCGCGTGCGGATTGTCCTTGAGCGACTTCAGCACGCCCTTCAGGCGCTGCTCGAAGTCCCCGCGATACTTGGTGCCGGCCAGCAACGCGCCCATATCGAGCGAGTACACCGTGGCCTTTTCCAGGATATCGGGCACTTCATTCTTGGTGATGCGCCATGCCAGGCCCTCCGCAATGGCGGTCTTGCCCACGCCGGCCTCGCCAACCAGCAGCGGGTTGTTCTTGCGCCGACGGCACAGCACCTGCACCACGCGCTCAACCTCGCTGTCACGACCGATCAGCGGATCGATCTTGCCAGCCTTGGCCAGTGCGTTCAGGTTCTGGGTGTATTGCTCGAGCGGACTTTCCTTGCCATCGCCGCCCTCGCCCTCCGGATTGCCTTCGCCGTGCTTGGCCGGCTCGGCCTGATCCTTGCGGATGCCGTGGCTGATGAAGTTGACCACGTCCAGACGGGTCACACCCTGCTGTTGCAGGTAGTACACCGCGTGGGAATCCTTCTCGCCGAAGATGGCCACGAGCACGTTGGCACCGGTGACCTCCTTCTTGCCATTCGACGTCGACTGCACGTGCATGATGGCGCGCTGGATCACCCGCTGGAAGCCCAGCGTAGGCTGAGTGTCCACTTCATCGGTGCCGGGCACGACAGGCGTGTTATCGGCGATGAAGTTCTTCAGACTCGTGCGCAAGTCCTCGATATTGGCCGCGCACGCGCGCAGCACTTCAGCTGCAGTGGGGTTGTCGAGCAACGCCTGCAACAGGTGTTCCACGGTAATGAACTCGTGGCGCGCCTGGCGAGCCTCGACAAAGGCCATGTGCAGACTTACTTCCAATTCTTGCGCAATCATGCTTCCTCCATCACGCACTGCAGTGGGTGGCCCGCCTGCCGCGCATGGGTTGATACAAGCTCGACCTTGGTCGCCGCAATATCCCGCGTGTAGATACCACAAACGCCTTTACCTTCCCGGTGGACGGTGAGCATGATCTGCGTCGCCGTTTCCCGGTCCCTGCTGAAATACTGCTGCAGGATCATCACGACAAACTCCATCGGAGTGTAGTCGTCATTGAGCAGGAGCACCTTGTACATCGCTGGCGGCTTGAGCTGCTGCTCTTTCCGCTCGATGACTGTGCCTGCTTCGCGTTGGGGGGTGTTCGCCAGCCGTGTCGCCATGGCTTTTATTCTAACCCTTACTCACAAGTCTGCAATTTGGGGAACTGGCCTGGTATTCAAGGGCAGCCGTTCGGAAATTTCCTAGCGTGGGCCACCGCACAAAGGGCGCCCCGCGCACGTTTGCGGTGCATGCCCCGCGCCGATCGACCCTGACTTGGGGCGCCGCCGCGGAGGCTGGGCATGCGTTTCGAAAAACGCTGCACCACTGCGGTAAAGGTACCATTCCTGGCCGTTTCAATCCCGCCACACCCCACGCCGAGTGGGGAATCTGCCAGCTTGACAGTATGTAGGTTTGCCAGAAAAATCGTTTGCGCATCCCGGGCCTGGTCAGCGAGCCAAGCATAAAGTCCAGACCGGGTGTTTCCGTGAGCAGGGAGGCCCACGACCGGCGTAGCCAGCCATTTGCAGTGCGTTTTCGGACGGACGCAGGCGGTTGGCCACGCGAACTTCATTTGCGCGGCGCTTTTGCAGCCCGATCCATTGGGAGCGGTCTGCCGGGGTCCGTCAGGGTGGTTTTCAGCTGGCCATTGGTTTCCCCGCTTGAAATCAGTTTTTTCGTTGGGGGAGTTTATGGCAAGCGGTATCGTCAAATGGTTCAATGACGCCAAGGGTTTCGGCTTTATCAAGCCGGATGATGGCGAGGAAGAACTGTTTGCGCACTTTTCGGCAATCCAGATGGCCGGCTTCAAGACGCTGAAGGAAGGCCAGCGCGTTTCGTTCGAGGTCGTGCAAGGCCCGAAGGGCAAGCAAGCCACGAACATTCAGGACGCGACTGCGTAAGTGCGCCGCGGCTGAACGCGCCATACTGAGCGGCGTCGGCCAATGCGGATGTGAAGGGGACATGCTCCCCTTCGGAACGGGATCCTATGCCACGGCAGGCAATGCCTGTCCGGGGCATGCGCCAAGCGCGTACGCCAAGCATCCGGCAAGACGCCCGGCCCATGTGAACCATGTGCCGGGCGTTTCTGTTTGCGCTGTATCGCGGATGTCCGCTCTGCCGCTCTGTCGCAGAGCGCCCCCTACTCCGACCACCCGTCGATGCTGAGTCCCGAGACCGCCTCCGCCTCCTCGCGGCTGACTTTGCGGACGGACTGGCCGAAGCTCCACACGTGCCCCTCGGGGTCACGCGCCGCGTAGACACGATCGCCATAGAACTGGTCCTCGGGCTCGCGCACGATCTGCGCGCCTGCGGCGCGGGCCTGCTCGCAATGGGCGTCCAGCCCATCCTCCAGATGGACATGCACGGACTGTGTGTTCTTGCCACCCACTGACACCGGGCTGGCGGTGTAGTCGGCCCACTCGCTGCCGACCATCAGATAGCTGTCTCGAAAGCGCATTTCGGAATGGGCCAGCTTTCCGTCCTGGTCGGTGATGACCATGACGCGCTCGAAGCCAAACGCCCGTTCGAGCCAGTCCAGCGCGGCCATCGGGTCCTTGTAGTAGACCGCCGCGCCAAGGGCGGCTCGTTTGAATGGATCTTCCATCGCAGCCTCCGTTGTATCCACATCGTCCTTTGCCGGCGTTCCGCCGTGCTGCAAACGTTGTAGTCGACGTCCGCAAAAAGGGAAGAACGGCTGCATGCCACCCCACGAGTCAGAGATTTCGTAGCCTTGAAGCCGGCGGACAACGCTGCGGCCAAAAAACAAACCCGGACTCAGGGTCCGGGTTCGAGGATGCGGAGTCGATGCGACGACTTACATGTTGTCGATCATCACCTGACCAAAGCCCGAGCACGACACCTGCGTGGCGCCTTCCAGAAGGCGGGCGAAGTCATAGGTGACCTTCTTCGACAGGATCGATTTCTCCATCGAGTCGATGATCAGGTCGGCCGCTTCCGTCCAGCCCATATGGCGCAGCATCATTTCGGCAGACAGGATTTCGGAGCCCGGATTCACATAGTCCTTGCCCGCGTACTTCGGCGCGGTGCCGTGCGTGGCTTCGAACATCGCCACCGAATCGGACATGTTGGCCCCCGGCGCAATGCCGATGCCGCCGACTTGCGCCGCCAATGCGTCGGAAATGTAGTCGCCGTTCAGGTTCAGCGTGGCAATCACCGAATATTCGGCCGGCCGCAGCAGTACCTGCTGCAGGAATGCATCGGCGATGGCATCCTTGACCACGATGTCCCGGCCGGTCTTCGGGTTCTTGAACTTGCACCACGGACCACCGTCGACCAGCTCGGCGCCGAACTCCTGCTGTGCCAGCTCATAGCCCCAGTCGCGGAAGCCACCCTCGGTGAACTTCATGATATTGCCCTTGTGCACCAGCGTCACCGACGGCTTGTCGTTGTCGATCGCGTACTGGAAGGCCTTGCGCACCAGGCGCTGCGTGCCCTGCCGCGAGACCGGCTTGATGCCCACGCCCGAGGTCTCCGGGAAGCGGATCTTCTTCACGCCCATTTCGTTCTGCAAGAAGGCAATCAGCTTCTTCGCGCCCTCGCTGCCGGCCTCCCACTCAATGCCGGCATAGATGTCTTCCGAGTTCTCGCGGAAGATCACCATGTTGGTCTTTTCAGGTTCGCGCACCGGCGACGGCACGCCCTTGAAATAACGCACCGGGCGCAGGCACACGTAGAGGTCCAGCGTCTGGCGCAGCGCCACGTTCAACGAACGGATGCCACCACCCACCGGCGTGGTCAGCGGACCCTTGATCGACACCACGTATTCCTTGACCGCATCGAGCGTCTCGTCAGGCAGCCACACGTCCGGCCCGTAGACTCGGGTGGATTTTTCGCCCGCGAAGACTTCCATCCACGCAATCTTGCGCTGACCGCCGTAGGCCTTGGCCACGGCTGCGTCCACCACCTTCAGCATCACCGGCGTGATGTCGACACCCGTGCCGTCGCCTTCGATATACGGAATGATGGGGTTGTCCGGCACATTCAGCGAAAAATCGGCGTTGACCGTGATCTTCTCGCCTGCCGGCACCTTGATGTGCTGATACATGTTCGTCTCCAACTGCGGATGGGGGTGATGACTGGCACCAGGCCGCAGAGCCCGGCGACGCGATTGTGTTGTGCGAGGCATTGTAACGGGCGTTTTGCCGTTGCCACGTTGACACAGGCCATCGGCCCCGTTAGGCCCGTACCGCACTGCACTGCACTGCACTGCACTGCACTGCACCGAGGATCGCATGGCAGTGTTGTATAAGACATAAGACGATTCGCATTTTATGCATAAAGCGAAATCACGTACCAAGCACGGCAGGCCCGCAGGCTCGCGCCACTGGTGGATAATGCGCGCCCATGACCCTGATCGCCCTCAACAAGCCCTTCCAGATGATGAGCCAGTTCTCCGCGCATCCGTCGCGGGCCACGCTGGCTAATTGTGTCGACCTGCCCGGCGTCTATCCGGCGGGCCGCCTCGACGCGGACAGCGAGGGCCTGCTGCTGCTGACCGATGACGGTGTGTTGCAGGCGCGCATTGCGGACCCACAGCACAAGCTGCCGAAGACCTATCTTGCGCAAGTGGAAGGCGTGCCCGATGAGAGCGCGCTGGCCAGCCTGCGCGCCGGCGTGGACCTTGGCGACTTCAAGACGCTGCCAGCGGTCGTGCGTATCGTCGACCAGCCTGCGTGGATGTGGGACCGGAATCCACCGATCCGTTTTCGGGCGGCAATTCCCACGACGTGGGTCGAATTGCAGATTCGGGAAGGCAAGAACCGCCAAGTGCGGCGCATGACAGCGGCGGTGGGTTATCCAACGCTACGCCTGGTTCGCGTGGCGATTGGCAAGCTTTCGCTGCCCGATCTCGGGCTGTTACCGGGTCAATGGCGTGAGACGGATGTCCTGGAATTAGGACCTTCGATCAAGGCTTCGCATGTCCGTGACGCAATACATGTGCGCAAGGGGCGGTAAAACGCAGTTACAAATACTGATAAACATGACGTCAACGCCAGAAGATGGCGTCTCGTTGTTGCGAGTGACACGTCTACACGCGTCGAACCCTCCAAATACTGGATACATCTCTGAGGTACTCGCAATGAAAAAACTGATCGCTGCCCTGGTTGTTGGCCTGTTCGCTACCGGCGCTTTCGCCCAGGCTTCGGCTCCCGCCGCTGACGCAGCGCCGGCCGCCAAGGAAGCCGCGAAGCCCGCGAAGTCCAGCCACAAGAAGCATTCTTCGACGAAGAAGCACGCCAAGAAGGCGGACGCTTCGGCACCGGCCGCCCAGTAAGGTGGTCCGTGCGCGGGCCTCGGTGTCCGCGCATTTGTAGAAAGGCAGGCGCTCACGCGACCTGCCTTTTTTCATGCCCGGCTCACCGGCACGCCCGGCATGGCTGCGCTATGCTCTCGCCTGCAGTTGACCCCCAACGACAAGAACCGCCATGCACCCCGTGTTCAAGACCCTGATTGCCGTGGGCGCCTTCGCGCTGACGAGCCTGGCCCAGGCGCAATCCGCGCTGCCCGTCATTCCGCTGACGGCCGGCATGTACGCCATCCAGGCCGAATTGGCAGCTTCGCCCGAAGCCCGTGAACGCGGCCTGATGTTCCGCAAGTCGATGCCTGCCAACGCCGGCATGCTGTTCGTCTTCGAGGAAAAGGCCGGGCACTGCTTCTGGATGCGGAACACCGATCTGCCGCTCTCCATCGCCTTTCTGGCCGATGACGGCAGCATCGTGAACATCGAGGACATGAAGCCGCAGACGGAGGACAACCACTGTCCGCGTGCGGCCGTGCGCTACGCGCTGGAAATGAACAAGGGATGGTTCGCGCAGAAAGGCCTCAAGCCCGGTGCGAAGATCGGCGGCCTGCCGCAGCCGCGGCAGGGCCAATAACCCCCTCGGGGTGAGCGCCTTCCAGGAGGCGCTATCAAAACGAGGCGAAGCGCCTCTGGCCAGGACGGAGCAGGTGTTTCAGCTTGCACGCGAGCTGCCTGCCAGCAATTGGGCGCCCTGCACGGGCGCCAAGCCGTCTACTAGTCGCGGAAGTTGTTGAAGTCCAGCGGCGCCTCGTTGACGTCCTTGCGCAGCAGCGCGATCACCGATTGCAGGTCGTCGCGCTTGGTGCCCGACACACGCACGGCATCGCCCTGGATGCTTGCCTGGACCTTGATCTTGCTGTCCTTGATCATGCGCACGATCTTCTTGGCCAGGTCGCCGGTCACGCCCTTCTTGATCGTGATGACCTGCTTGACCTTGTCGCCACTGACCTTTTCGACCTTGCCGTAGTCAAGAAAGCGCACGTCCACGTTGCGCTTGGCCATCTTGTTGATCATCACGTCCTTGACCTGATCGAGCTTGAAGTCGTCATCGGCAAACACGGTCAGTTCGCCTTCCTTCTGCTCGATGCGGGCATCGGACCCCTTGAAGTCGAAGCGCGTGGAAATTTCCTTGTTGGCCTGTTCCACGGCGTTCTTCACTTCAACCATGTTGGCTTCGCAAACTACATCAAACGACGGCATTTCGATTCTCCTGGCATTGCGCGGCGCGCCGCTTGCAACGGCGGCCGGTCCATACGGTTACGTATAATCTGGGCCTGCCCCGGTCCGGGGTGCTTTCCCCGTCCTTCATGGCAGATTTTCACGAATTCTATCCCCTGCGCACCCACAATACATTCGGGTTTGACGCACGAGCGCGTCTGGCGAGCCATATTCGCAGCGAAACGGACCTGGTATCGGCCCTGTCCGATCCGCGCGCGGCCGGTTTGCCCGTCGTGGTACTCGGGGGTGGCAGCAATGTGGTGCTGACGGGTGATCTCGACGCCTGCGTACTGCTGATGGAAATCCCCGGCTACGAAATTACGGAAGACCACGACAGTTGGCTGGTGACAGCCGGCGCTGGTGAAAACTGGCACGGACTGGTGAGCCGTACCGTCGCCGACGGCCTGCCCGGCCTGGAAAACCTGGCCCTGATCCCCGGCACGGCCGGCGCGGCACCGATCCAGAACATTGGCGCCTACGGCGTGGAACTGCGCGAACGCTTCGCCTGGCTGCGCGCCTACGACCGTCAGTCTGGCGCGTTCGTCACGCTCGATCTGGATGCCTGTGCCTTCGGCTACCGCGACAGCCTGTTCAAGCACGCAGGCCGCGACCGATACATCATCACCGCCGTGACGCTACGCCTGCCGAAGGCGTGGCAGCCCGTGCTGAACTACGGCGAGCTGGCCCGTGAACTGGAAGGTGTGGCGTCGCCGGCAGCGGCGCAAATCCGCGAGGCGATCATCGCCATCCGCTCGCGCAAGCTGCCCGACCCGGCGAAGATCGGCAACGCCGGATCGTTCTTCAAGAATCCGGTTGTCGAAGCGGCGCAACGCAATGCGCTGCTGGCCGAGCATCCGGCACTGGTCAGCTATCCGCAGCCCGACGGCAGCTACAAGCTCGCGGCGGGGTGGCTGATCGACCAATGCGGATTCAAGGGACTCGATGACGGCGCGGTGGGCGTCTATGGCAAGCAGGCGCTGGTGCTGGTGCACCACGGCGGCGGCACCGGCGCCGCGCTGCTGAAACTGGCGAACCGTATCGCCGATACGGTTCAGGCGCGATTTGGCGTGCGGATCGAGCCGGAGCCGGTGATTCTCTGACTTCCCCGGTCTTGCGGGATTATTCGAAGTGGCAGACGTAGTCCAGGGTTTCGGTCACTTCGATATCGAAGCTGCTGTTGCCCGGCACGTTGAACTGCTGGCCCGCGCCATAGGTCTTCCATTCTTCCGAACCGGCCAGGCGCACGCGGCAGCTACCCGCGTTGACTTCCATGATTTCCGGAGCGCCCGTATTGAACGTCAGCGCGGCCGGGAAAATCACGCCCAGCGTCTTGCGTGTGCCATCGGCAAACAGCACCGTGTGGCTCACGCACTTGCCGTCGAAATACAGGTTGGCTTTCTTGACGACAGATACGTTGTCGAACTGGCTCATCTCAATCTCCTCAATCTTCCGGTTTCGTAAAGACGTAAAAAAGGGAGCCATCTTGGCCCCCTTTCATTGGCTCCGGCAATCGCTCAATAGCGGCCGCAGAGCAGGTATTCCATCAGCGCCTTCTGCACGTGCAGGCGGTTTTCGGCTTCTTCCCACACCACGCTGCGCGGACCGTCGATCACGGCGGCTTCCACTTCCTCGCCACGGTGGGCGGGCAGGCAATGCATGAACAGCGCGTCGTCGGCAGCGCGGTCCATCATCGCCGTGGTCACCATCCAGTCCTTGAACGCACGCTTGCGCGCATCGTTTTCGGCCTCGAAGCCCATGCTGGTCCAGACATCGGTCGTCACCAGGTGCGCGCCCTGGCAAGCCTCCAGCGGGTCGGCGAACACCTTGACCCGCGATGCCGCCGAGGCCGGCACCATTGCGGGGTCCAGCTGGTAGCCCGGCGGCGCCGAGAAGGTGAAGGTGAAATCAAGCCGCTCCGCTGCCTGGATCCAGGTGTACGCCATGTTGTTGGCGTCGCCAATCCATGCAACGGTCTTGCCTGCGATGCTGCCGCGCTGCTCGATATACGTGAAGATATCGGCCAGCACCTGGCAGGGGTGGTATTCGTTGGTCAGCCCGTTGATCACCGGCACGCGCGAATGCGCGGCAAAGCGGTCCAGAATGTCCTGGCCGTAGGTGCGGATCATGATGATGTCCACCATGCGCGAGATCACCTGCGCCGCATCCTCGATCGGCTCGCCACGGCCCAGCTGCGAATCCCGCGTATTCAGGAACACTGCATGGCCGCCCAACTGGTGCACGCCAGCCTCGAACGACAGACGCGTACGCGTGGAATTCTTTTCAAAGATCATGGCCAGCGTGCGGTCGTGCAGAGGGTGCCATGTCTCGTAGTTCTTGAACTTCGCCTTCAGAATCCTCGCGCGGTCCAGCAGGTACGCGTACTCATCGGCACCAAGGTCGCTGAACTGGAGGTAATGCTTGATCGGGGTTGGGCTCATAAAACAAAGAAGGCGACTCGCTTAGGACACGCAGCCCGATTGCGTGGAAGTGCAATCCTTCAGGGCTGGAGCGTGTCGCGGAGCCGCCTTTCGCGTCGCTTACGCAATGTAATTGCAAAGATCATAAGGGATTATTCCAGCTTTGGCGAGTCCGCGCCGATAACCCTGTGATGCCGCGCAAGCGGCCACTGACAGGTTTCCGACAGGATTTCGTCGTATGCGCAAGTCTTATATAAGATATAATACTCGCTGATTCACGCGGGGCCCGGCATACCCATGCCACCGCCCGCCGCCGGCATCAAAAGTGCCCCCGTCGACACTACCGCCCCGCTCCTCGTCCGGATGCGCGCGAACCAATCGCCCACCGGATGCGTCAAACGGGCGCCCGTGCCAACGGGTTTACCGTCGAGTCACCCAAGCAGATCCCCGCAGTCCCATGACCACCCCCCAAGTTCGCGAATATTTTATCCAAGGCGTGACAAAGGAAGGCAAGACCTTCCGCCCCAGCGACTGGGCCGAGCGGCTGTGCGGCGTGATGGCGCAATTCCGACCCGAGGGTGATACCGGCGATCCTCGCCTGACCTATTCGCCATATGTGCGCCCGGTGATCGTGGCGGGTGTGAAGAACGTGGTGGTCGATACCCGGCTGCGCGAGATCGAACCGAAGGCGCTGGACTTTGTGCTGAACTTCGCGCGCGACAACAACCTTCAGGTGGTGGAGGCCTGCTCGGTCGACAACTGACCAGGGCATCCGCTCCCCGAAACGACAGAAACCCGGCGCTGGCCGGGTTTTTTGTTGGCCGGCCGCGCTGAAGCCGACTGAAGCGGAAAACAAAAAAGCCCGTCTGGAGACGGGCTTTTTCATTCTGCGAGCCACCGGAGTGGCCGGAGCAGTATCAGGCAGCCATCGACTTGATAGCAGCCGACAGGCGCGACTTGTGACGTGCAGCCTTGTTCTTGTGCACGATCTTCTTGTCAGCGATGCTGTCGATGATCGTTTGCGACTGCTTGAAGATCTCAGCAGCAGCGGCCTTGTCGCCAGCGTCGATGGCCTTGCGAACTGCCTTGACGGCAGTGCGCAGACGCGAGCGCAGGCTGGAGTTGTGGGCGTTCGCGGCGACGGCTTGGCGCGCGCGCTTGCGAGCTTGTGCGGAATTTGCCATGTATCTCTTCCTGAATTCAGAATGCGCGCCCGGGGCGACGCAATAATTTGGGACGCAACAATTAAGTCACATCTTGCGACCCGGGATGTTTCGACAAACGAATCCTGGACGCGACTGTCCTTGCGAATCGGCGATTATACACACACGCTGGCGCCGTAGGCAAGGGAGATCCGTAAACGCCGCGTGACGGTCGCCCGGCACCGGCCGATCCGTATAATAAGCGCCACATCAGGCGCCAGGCGTGGCGCCGCGGCAACTTTGCAAGCGTATGGGCGTCTGAACCGCCGAACGCAACGCCGGCCCCACTGGCGTCCGGTACCCGAAGCTTCCCCGATCTATCACCTTGAACCTCCTCAAAGCGCTTGCCACCATCAGCAGCCTGACGATGCTTTCGCGCATCACCGGCCTGATGCGCGAAATCCTGATTGCCCGCGCCTTTGGCGCCTCGGACATGACCGACGCCTTCAATGTGGCGTTCCGCATTCCCAACCTGCTGCGCCGCGTGTTTGGCGAAGGGGCGTTTTCGCAGGCCTTCGTGCCGATCCTGAACGAGTACCACGGCAAACGCGGCGACGAAGAAACGCATCTTCTGATCGACGCCGTGGCCACGGTCATGGCCTGGGTGCTGGCGGCCGTGTCGCTGCTTGGCGTGATCGCCGCGCCGATCGTCATGACGGTGGTGGCCACCGGCTTCCGCGGCGATGCCGAAACCTACGACGCGGCGGTCTTCATGACCCGCGTCATGTTCCCGTATATCGGCCTGATCTCGATGGTGGCGCTGGCGTCGGGCATTCTGAACACCTGGCGCAACTTCGCGGTTCCCGCCTTCACGCCGGTGCTGCTCAACATCTGCCTGATCATCGCGGCGCTGTGGGTGGGTCCGCATATGAAACAGCCGATCTACGCCCAGGCCTGGGGCGTGCTGGTAGGCGGCGTGCTGCAGTTGGCGATCCAGATTCCCGCGATGCGCCGCCTGGGCGTGCTGCCACGCGTCTCGCTGAACCTGCGCGCGGCCTGGTCCAACCCCGGCGTGCGTCGCGTGATCAAACAGATGGCGCCTGCCCTGCTGGCGGTTTCCGTGGCGCAGATCAGCCTGATCATCAATACGAACATCGCGTCGCGCCTGGGCGCCGGCAGCGTGTCGTACCTGACCTATGCCGATCGCCTGATGGAATTCCCCACGGCGCTGCTAGGCGTGGCACTTGGCACGATCCTGCTGCCGAGCCTGTCCCGCGCCAGCGCCAACGATGACCGCGAGGAATATTCGGGCCTGCTCGACTGGGGCCTGCGCCTGACATTCCTGTTGGCCGTTCCGTGCGCGGCGGGCCTCTTTGTCTTCGGCACGCCGTTGACCTCGGTGCTGTTCAATTACGGCAAGTTCGACGCGCATGCGGTGGAGATGACGCGCCAGGCGGTGGCCACCTACGGCGTCGGCCTGCTCAGCCTCATCCTGATCAAGATCCTGACGCCGGGCTTCTACGCACGCCAGGACATCCGCACGCCGGTAAAGATCGCGCTGCTCGTGCTGGTGATCACGCAGGCCTCGAACTACGTCTTCGTGCCGATCTTCGCGCATGCCGGACTGGCGCTGTCGATCAGCTTCGGCGCGACGGTCAACGCGCTGCTGCTGTTCTTCGGTCTGCGCCGCCGTGGGTTCTATCAACCGGCTCCTGGATGGGGGCTATTCCTGCTGCGCCTTGTTGCGGCAGTGCTGATTCTGTCGGGCATGCTGCTATGGCTGGCGCGCAACTTCGACTGGGTGGGAATGGGCGCCACGCCTGGGCTGCGCATCGCGCTGATGGCGGCCTGCCTGGTACTTGCGGCGGCAGTCTACTTCGGTACACTGTGGCTCATGGGCCTGCGCTATGCAGCCTTCCGGCGCCGCGCCGGCTAGTCAGGAATACCGCCCCATGACCTCCACGAAAGTCCTGGACTACTTCGCCAGCCTCGTGGCCGACGACGATGCGATCCCGCTGACCGAGACCGCGCTCGCGATCGCCCAGGACGCCTACCCGGACCTGGACCTGCAGTCGGAACTGGCCGCGCTCGACGTGCTGGCCGTACGCCTGAAGCGGAGGATTGCCGAAGGCACGCCGGCCATCCAGCGGCTGCGCCTGCTGAACCATTTCTTCTATCGTGACCTGGGCTTCGGACCGAACGCGAACGATTACTACGATCCGGACAATTCGTACCTGAACGTGGTGCTCAAGCAGCGCCGCGGCATTCCCATTTCGCTGGCGGTGCTCTACATGGAGCTGGGGCAGCAGATCGGCCTGCCGCTCAAGGGGGTGTCGTTCCCCAACCACTTCCTGGTGCGCATGACGATTCCGGCGGGCGATGTCGTGCTCGACCCGCTGACGGGCGAAACGCTGTCGAAGGAACAGTTGCAGGAGATGCTCGACCCGTTCCTCGAACGCGAAGGCATCACAGGATCGAATGAGGTGCCGCTGGGGCTTTTCCTACAGGTGGCCGGCCATCGCGAGATCATCGCGCGCATGCTACGCAACCTGAAGGCCATCTATCTGCAGGAATCGCGCTGGCAACGGCTGCTGGCTGTGCAGAACCGCCTGGTGATCCTGTTGCCCGATTCGATCGAGGAAGTGCGCGACCGCGGCCTGGCCTATGCCAATCTGGAGTGTTTCCGGCCGGCGCTGGAAGACCTGGAAGCCTACGTCCAGGCCCGTCCCGACGCAGCCGACACCACGCAGATCCGCGATCGCATGCCGGCCTTGCGGATGATGAGCCGCAGCATCAGCTGACGGCTCATCGAAGAGACTACGCCCTCAGGGCTTGCGGTCCGCTGGACGGCGCGTGCCGCGCACCAGCTTCCACAACCCGCCCAGCACCAACGGCACAATGGCAGCGCCAATACCGGCCAGCACGATCAGGTTCAGGTACTGCTTGATGAACGGCAGGTTGCCGAAGAAGTAGCCGGCAAAGACCAGGCCGAACACCCATGCGGCGGCGCCGACCACATTGAACAGCTGGAAGCGCGCGAACGTCATCTGCGACACACCCGCCACGAACGGCGCAAACGTGCGCACGATGGGGATGAAGCGCGCCATCACCAGCGTCTTGCCGCCATGACGTTCGTAGAAATCGTGCGTCTTGCGCAGCGCGTTCTGGTCCAGAAAGCGCCACTGGTGATCGAACACCTTCGGCCCGATCCAGCTGCCCACGAAATAGTTGACGGTATTGCCGATCACGGCGGCCGCGAACAGCAGCCCGGACAGCATCCATTCATTCATCGCACCGGTGGCGCACATGGCCCCGGCAATGAACAGCAGCGAGTCGCCCGGCAGAAAGGGCACCACCACCAGCCCGGTTTCTGCAAACACAATGGCGAAAAGAATGCCGTAGACCCAGACGCCATAGTCCAGGACGAACTGGCCCAGGAATTTGTCGACATGCAGGATCATGTCGATCAGATGCAATACGGTTTCCAAATTAGTCCTCTCTCCGTGAAGGCCCACATCATACAAGAGCCCTTGCAACAATCCGTCACGTGCCGGCCGGGGATGTGCCGAAAAGGTTTCCGGCCGCACGTATAATCGCCCGCATGCCTGCCGACGCCGCACTGCCCGAATCCCGGGCCCTACTCCGCACCACCCAGCCTGGCCGACCGATTCGTCCGTTGCCGGATCAACTGATCAGCCAGATCGCCGCCGGCGAGGTGGTGGAACGCCCCGCGTCGGTGGTCAAGGAACTGCTCGAAAACGCGCTCGACGCCGGGGCCACGCAACTGGGCATCCGGCTCGAGGAAGGCGGCGTGCGGCGTATTGTCATCACCGACAACGGCTGCGGCATCCCCCCCGACGAGCTGCCCGTCGCGCTGATGCGGCACGCCACCAGCAAGATCGCCTCGCTCGACGAGCTTGAATCCGTCCTGACACTCGGCTTCCGCGGCGAGGCGCTGGCCTCGATCGCGTCGGTGTCCCATCTGGTGCTGACCAGCCGCACCGCCAGCGACCCGCACGCCACGCAGATCAGCGCCGATAGCGGCCAGCTGCAACCGGCTTCCGGTGGCGTCGGCACGATGATCGACGTCCAGCACCTGTACTTCAACACGCCAGCGCGACGAAAGTTCCTGAAATCGGAACAAACCGAGCTTGGTCATTGCCTGGAGATGATCCGGCGCGCGGCGCTGGCGCGGCCCGACGTCACGATCTCGGTCCACCACAACGGCAAGCCGCTGGAGCACTGGAACGCCGGCGACGTCGCCACCCGCACCGCGCAGGTGCTTGGCAACGACTTCGCACGTGCCCGGCTGGCGCTCGACGAAGACGCCGACGCTCTGCACCTGTATGGCTTTGCCGGCTTGCCCACGGCCTCCCGGGGGCGTCCCGACCAGCAATACTTCTTCGTCAACGGCCGCTTCGTGCGGGACAAACTGCTCAACCACGCAGTGCGCAGCGCTTACCAGGATGTGCTGCACGGCGACCGCTTTCCTTCGTATGTGCTGTGCCTGGACCTGCCGCCCGAGCTGGTCGATGTGAACGTGCATCCGTCGAAGATCGAGGTGCGGTTCCGCGAATCGCGTGCGGTGCACCAGTTCGTCTATCACGCAGTGCAGCGCTGCCTCGCCCGCCAGGCTGGCGAGCAAGGCGATAGCCTGCATTCCGATACTGGCGATGGCGCCGGCCTGGTGCCGATGCCCGCCGCGCGGCCCGCTGGCGTGCCTGGCGCCGCGCCGCAATGGGTCAACTATTCGGCGGGCCGTCAGACCGAGCTTGGCATTGCCCAGCCGCGCCAGGCCTATCTGGGCATGGTGCGCGACGCCACGGCGCCGCAGTCTTCGGACGCCGCGCGGTCCTGGCAGCCGTCCTCGCAACCGCCGGCATGGCTGGCCGATGCGCAGGCCGCGCGCGCCGACGAACCGCCCGGCCTGCTCGACCGTCTGCCGCCGCGCGCATCGGAACTCCCTGCCGCGAACGCCGAAGACGGCGACGACGACCATCCGCTTGGCTATGCGATTGCACAGCTGCACGGCATCTACGTGCTGGCGCAGAATGCGCGCGGGCTGGTGCTGGTGGATATGCACGCCGCCCATGAGCGCATCCTGTACGAGCAGATCAAGGCCGGCCTCGACGCCCGCGACCTCGCCGTGCAACCGCTGCTGATTCCGGTCACGCTGCCGGCGAACCCGGTGGAAATCGGCGCGGCCGAGGAGTATCAGGAAACGCTGCAGTTGCTGGGCTTCGATATCGCGCCGGTATCGCCCACCACGCTCGCCGTGCGGGCGATTCCCGCGCTGCTCAGGCAGGCCGATGCCGAAGCGCTGGCGCGCGACGTGCTGCGCGACCTGCAGTCCTACGGCGGCTCGCGCGTACTGGCCGAGCGCCGCAATGAACTGCTGGCCACGCTGGCGTGCCATAGCGCGGTGCGCGCCAACCGCAAGCTGACTGTCGAAGAGATGAACGCGCTGCTGCGCCAGATGGAACAGACCGAACGGGCCGACCAGTGCAATCATGGCCGCCCCACCTGGGTGCAGCTGACCGTGACCGAACTCGACCGCCTGTTCCTGCGCGGCCAGTAACGCCGTAGCGCTTCACGATGTCTTCGCAGTCCTCCGCATTTCCGCCCATCGTCTGCCTGCTCGGACCCACCGCGTCCGGCAAGACGGCGGCGGCACTCGAACTCGCCGCCCGCAAGCCGGTGGAGATCATCAGCCTCGATTCCGCGCTGGTCTATCGCGCGATGGATATCGGCACGGCCAAGCCCACGCCCACTGAACTGGCCAGCGTGCCGCACCACCTGATCGACATCATCGACCCTCTCGACAGTTACTCGGCCGCGCAGTTCGTGACCGATGCCGAGCGGCTGATCGATGAAATCCGCGCGCGCGATCGCACGCCGCTGATCGTCGGCGGCACCATGCTCTACTACAAGGCGCTGACGCAAGGCCTGAACGACCTGCCGCAAGCCGACGCCTCGGTGCGCGCCGAACTCGATGCACTGGCCGCCGAGCGCGGCTGGCCGGCCCTGCATGCGATGCTGACCGAGATCGATCCGGTCACTGCCGCGCGACTGGCCCCGAACGACGCGCAACGGATCCAGCGCGCGCTGGAAATCCACCGGCTGAGCGGCCAGCCCATGTCGGCCCTGCTCGCGCGTCAGGCCGACGCACGGACGTTCACCGGCGCCGCCGATGCCCGTTACCGCGTGATCGCGCTCGAACCGTCGGATCGTGCCGTGCTGCATGATCGGATTGCCAAACGCTTCGACGCGATGCTCGAAGGCGGACTCCTCGACGAGGTCAAGCAGTTGCGTGCGCGCGGCGACCTGCATCTGGGCCTGCCGTCGATGCGCTGCGTCGGCTATCGGCAAGTGTGGGAATACCTGGACGGCGATTGCGACTTTGCCACGATGCGCGAGCGCGGCATCGCGGCCACGCGCCAGCTCTGCAAGCGCCAGCTGACGTGGCTGCGCAGCACGCCGGAGCGCATCGGAATCGACGCCCTGGCGCCCGACTACGTCTCACAGGTTGCCCACGCGGCGGGCTGGTGATCGCGGGCCGTGTGACCGATAATCGTCGCTCACATTTTCAGAGCGATACGTGATGACCGCCTTCTCGATCCGCCCCGCCACGCCCGCCGACAGCGCTACACTGTTCCGCCTGATTTCGGACCTGGCCGAATACGAAAAACTCACGCATCTGGTGGAAGCCACGCCGCAGAAGATTGGCGATGCGCTGTTCGGTGCGAAGCCGCATGCCGAAGCCGTGCTCGTGGAAGTCGACCAGGACGGCGCGAAGCACGCCGTGGGCTTTGCGCTGTTCTTCCACAATTTCTCGACCTTCCTGGCCAAGCCCGGCCTCTATCTGGAGGATCTGTTCGTCGAGCCGGCATGGCGCGGTCACGGGCTGGGCAAGGCCCTGCTCAAACACCTGGCGTCGATTGCCGTGGAACGCGACTGTGGCCGCTTCGAATGGTCGGTACTCGACTGGAATCAGCCGTCGATCGATTTCTACCAGGCGATGGGAGCGGACGTGATGCCGGACTGGCGGATTTGCCGGGTCACCGGCGAGGCATTGAAAGCGCTGAGCGCTGCTTGAGGGGTGCGCCCCGTTCCCGCACGGCGGGAGCGGGGCGGACAACAATCAGACTACGACCGTCTGCGCCTGGCCTTCAGCGCGTTCCTTGATCTCGCCGATCTGCCACACGGCTTCGCCTGCCGCCTGCAGGTGGCGGATGGCGCGTTCGGCGTCTTCCTTGGCCACGATCACGACCATGCCGATACCGCAGTTGAACACGCGGTGCATTTCGGCGTCGGCCACGTTGCCTTGGGCCTGCAGCCACTGGAACAGCGGCGGCAGCGTCCAGGCGTCGCGCTGGATCACGGCGGTCAGGTTGTCGGCCAGCACGCGCGGCACGTTTTCGGTCAGGCCACCACCGGTGATGTGGGCCATGCCCTTGACCGGCAGCGTTTCGATCAGCGACAGCAGCGGCTTCACGTAAATGCGCGTCGGCGCCATGATGGCGTCCTGCAGGCGCTGGCCGTGGAAGTCGGCATTCAGGTCCGGCTTGGCCACTTCAATGATCTTGCGCACCAGCGAGTAACCGTTCGAGTGCGCGCCCGACGAAGCCAGGCCCAGCACCACGTCGCCCGGCTGAATCGTCGTACCGTCGATGATCTTCTTCTTTTCCACCGCGCCGACCGCGAAACCGGCAAGGTCGTACTCGCCGTCCGGGTACATCGTCGGCATTTCAGCGGTTTCGCCGCCGATCAGGGCGCAGCCAGCCAGTTCGCAACCGTGGGCAATGCCCTTGATCACGGTGGCGGCGGTGTCCACGTCGAGCTTGCCGCAGGCAAAGTAGTCGAGGAAGAACAGCGGCTCGGCACCCTGCACCAGGATGTCGTTGACGCTCATGGCCACCAGATCCTGGCCCACGGTGTCGTGGCGGTTCAGTTGGAAGGCCAGCTTGAGCTTGGTGCCCACACCGTCCGTGCCGGACACCAGCACCGGCTCCTGGAACTTCTTCGACAGTTCGAACAGGGCGCCGAACCCGCCGATACCGGCCATCACGCCCTCGCGCATGGTGCGCTTGGCAAACGGCTTGATGCGGTCGACCAGGGCGTCGCCGGCATCGATGTCAACACCGGCATCGCGGTAGGAAAGGCCTGCCTGGCCGGCGGTCGGGGATGCGCTCATGAGAACCTGCTTGTCTTTGAGGAGGGTGAAGTGTGGAATCGGTCGCTTTGGCGAAGCTGCCCAGGCCGTCGGGGCCGATCGGGCGCCGGGCACGGGCGCGACTCCAGTAAAATCATGATTTTAACGGATACAGGCTCCCGGCGACCAGTGATCGCGGACGAATCCACCTGCCACACTGACAACCATGATCCGCCGGCCCCTCCGATGACCAGCCCCCTGCTTTCCCAAGACACCAAACGCATCCTGCTGTGGATTGTCGTCGCCGCCGCGCTGTTTGCCGTCATTCTGGCGCTGGCGCCCGTGCTGACGCCGTTCCTGGTGGCGTTCATCTTTTCGTACATCCTGAATCCGGGCGTGGACTGGCTGCAACGCCGCCGCGTGCCGCGTTTCGTCGGCGTCACGCTGATGATCGGCCTGCTCGCCATGATCCTGCTCCTGCTGGCGCTGCTGCTGATTGCCGTGCTCCAGCGGGAGATCCCCCAGCTGCGCGAGCAGGTGCCGATCCTGCTGCAGAAGCTCAACAGCGTGCTGGCACCGAAGCTGGCCGACCTGGGCGTGCGCGTGCGCTTTGACTTTCCGGGGCTGCGCAGCATGCTCCAGAACCGCTTTGCGGCCAGCCCCGAAGACCTGCTGCAGGTGCTGCTGGACTACGTGCGTGTGTCGGGGTCGGCACTGATCGAGATCGCCGGGCTGCTGTTCATCGTGCCGATCCTGATGTTTTACCTGCTGATGGACTGGCACATGGTCATGCGGCGTATCGAGCGCCTGGTGCCCCGCCGCTGGGTGCCCAAGGTGCACGAGCTGTCCGCCGAGACCGATGCGCTTCTCTCCCAATACCTGCGCGGCCAGATCCTGGTCATGCTGATCCTGGCGGCGATCTATTCGATCGGCTTGACCGTGGCCGGCTTCGACGTGGGCATTCCGGTTGGCATTTTTACGGGGCTGGCCGTGTTCATTCCGTACATCGGCTTCGGCATCGGGCTGGCGCTCGCCACCGTGGCCGCGCTGCTGCAGTTCGGCAGCTGGTACGGACTGGGTGCCGTGGCGGTGGTTTACGGCATCGGCCAGTTCGTGGAAAGTTTCTACCTGACGCCGCGCCTGGTGGGCGAACGCATCGGCCTGCATCCGCTGGTCGTGATCTTCGCGCTGCTGGCGTTCGGGCAATTATTTGGTTTCTTTGGCGTGCTGCTGGCATTGCCCACCTGCGCCGTGCTGCTGGTCGGCGCACGTCAGTTGCGGCGCGTTTACCTGGCCAGCGACCTTTATCGCCACTAGGCGCCAGACATCGAGCAGGCAAGCATCGCGCAAGTAACGGATTCGTCATGTCACCGCGTCAAAGTCATAAGCAGCAGCTGTCGCTCGAACTGGGCAGCCCGCCGCCTTCCACATTCGAGAATTTTTTCGTGGCCGCCAACCGCGAGCCGGTGCAGCGGCTGCGCGAGCTGCCCGGCCAGGTGGCGCGCGAGCAGGCCAACGACCGCCTGGTCTACCTGTGGGGCGACATGGGTTCCGGCCGTACCCATCTGCTGCATGCCGTGTGCGACGGGGCCATCCACGCGGGCCTGAACTGCCGCTACCTGAGCCCGCACCACGCGCTGTCGGACTTCATCTTTGACCCGGCCTGCCAGGTCTACACCGTCGATAACGTCGAGCTGCTCGACGAAGCGCGTCAGATCGCCGTGTTTTCGCTTTACAACGAAGTTCGCGCCCACGTGCGATGCGCGCTCGTGGTGGCGGGCGGGCTGGCACCGCGCGCCATGCCGGTGCGTGAAGACCTGCGCACACGCCTGGGCTGGGGGCTGGTCTACCAGCTCCAGCCGCTGTCCGACGAGGACAAGATGGCTGCGTTGGTACAAGCTGCCAAGGAGCGCGGGCTGCAACTATCGCCGGAAATCCCGCACTGGCTCGTCACGCGCCATTACCGTGACATGCCCAGCCTGATGGCCCTGCTTGACGCGCTGGACATGTATTCGCTGGAGCGCAAGCGCGCGGTGACGTTGCCGCTGCTGCGCGAAATGTTTGCCGAATTCCGGGAGTAACGGCCCGAATCCGTACACAATCTCGCGGGGCCGACCGACCAGCCTCCCCGCCACCGCCCCGGGCCATGCCGACCGCCCGCTGCACCTTAATGTAAAATCGCGCCCCATGAATCTGGCACTGTTTGACCTCGACCACACCCTGATCCCGACCGATAGCGACCACGAATGGGGCCGCTTCCTGGTCCGCATGGGCGTCGTCGACGAGGAATCGTATCGTCGCAAGAACGACGAGTTCTATAGCCAATACAAGGCTGGGACGCTCAATATCCAGGAATTCCTGCGCTTTGCGCTGGCCCCGCTGGCGGCCAACCCGCGCGATCGCCTGGACCAGTGGCGCGTGCGCTTCATGCACGAGGTCATCGAGCCGGTGATCACCCCGCAGGCCAAGGCCCTGGTGTACAAGCACCTGGAAGCCGGCGACCTGTGCGCGGTGGTGACAGCCACCAACAGCTTTGTCACCGCGCCGATCGCCCAGGCCTTCGGCATCAAGCACCTGATCGCCACCGACCCGGAAACGGTCGACGGCAAGGCCGAAAGCGCCTTCACCGGCGAAGTGTTTGGCGTGCCGAGCTTCCGCGAGGGCAAGATCACCCGCGTGGAAAGCTGGCTCAAGAGCCTGGGCGCCAAGTGGGACGATTTCGGCACCACCACGTTCTATAGCGATTCGGCCAACGACCTGCCGCTGCTCGAGAAAGTCAGCGAGCCGATCGCCGCCAACCCCGACGACCGGCTACGCAACCACGCGGCCGCAGCCGGCTGGCGCATCATGGACCTGTTCTGACGTGATCAAGAAGCTCATCAACCGGCTGCTTGGCAAGCCGGGGCCGAAACAGCGCCGCACGGGCCGTGCGCATACCCCGAACATCGTCGGTGTGGACGAACACCGCATCGATCCGTCGCTGATCTCGCGTAACGCGGTCAAGGTCACGTCCACGCTGCAACAGGCCGGCTACCAGGCCTACATCGTGGGCGGCGCGGTCCGAGACCTGCTGCTCGGCATCAAGCCGAAGGATTTCGACGTGGCCACCAACGCCACGCCGGAGCAGGTGCAGGCTTTGTTCCGCCGCTCGCGCATCATTGGCCGCCGCTTCCAGATCGTGCACGTGACGTTCTACGGCGGGCGCGAGCAGGAAATCATCGAAGTGTCGACATTCCGGGCACTGGTGGACGCCGTGGCCAGCGAAACGCTGCCCGAAGGCCGCCGCCTGAAGCGCGCCGAGCTGGACAGCAAGACGCATGCGATCGACGCCAGCGGCCGTGTGCTGCGCGACAACGTCTGGGGATCGCAGGCCGAGGATGCGGAGCGCCGGGACTTCACGATCAACGCGATGTACTACGATCCGGCCGCGCAGACCGTGCATGACTACCATCACGGCATGGAAGACATCCGCGCGCGCACGCTGCGCATGATCGGCGACCCGGTCACGCGCTACCGCGAAGATCCGGTCCGCATGCTGCGTGTGGTGCGCTTTGCCGCCAAGACCGGCTTCGGCATCGACGAGGAAACACGCGTGCCGATCGCCGAAATGGCACCGCTGATCCACAACGTGCCCAGCGCGCGCCTGTTCGACGAAATGCTCAAGCTGCTGATGTCCGGCCACGCCTGGGCATCGCTGCAGGAACTGCGCAAGGCCGGCCTGCACAAGGGCCTGCTGCCGCTGCTCGACGTGGCGATCGAGCAGCCGATGGGCCAGCGCTTCGTGCAACTGGCGCTCGACAACACCGACCGCCGCGTACAGGCCGGCAAGCCCGTATCGCCGGGATTCCTGTTCGCGTCGCTGCTGTGGCACCACGTGCTGCAGCGCTGGACCAAGCTGCGCGACGGCGGCGAGCATCCGATTGCCGCGCTCAACACGGCGATGGACATCGTGCTGGAAAAGCAGACCGGCCAGCTGGCCATCCAGCGCCGCTTTGTCACCGACATGCGCGATATCTGGGGCATGCAGCCGCGTTTTGAAAAGCGCGTTGGCCGCATGCCGTATCGCCTGCTGGAGTCGCCGCGCTTCCGTGCCGGTTACGACTTCCTGCAACTGCGCTGCGAGGCGGGCGAGCAGCCTGCCGAGCTGGGCCAGTGGTGGACCGATTTCCAGAACGCCCACCCCGAAGAGCGCGAGGCCATGATCGACGCCGCGCGCCCCGCTCGCGGCAAGCAGGGCAAGGGTGGCGCGGGCGGCGCGGGCGGCGGCCAGGAAGGCCCCGATGACGGCGGCGAACCCGGCGGCGGGCCCGAGGGCGACGCGCCGGCGCGCAAACGGCGCCGCCGACGCAGTCCGCGGAAATCGGATAAAGTGTCTTCCCGCAGCGAGGCGGAAACAGCTGACAGGGCCGATGGAGGTCAGCCCGAGCCGGAGTCCCGCCGAGTCCAGCCGGAGGAATAACATGACGCTAGCCTTCATCGGCATCGGCGCCAACCTTGGAGATGCGCGCCAGGCACTGAAAGACGCCATCGTGTGCCTGGCCCAGCAGGTCGGCATCACGGTCGTGGCGCGTTCTTCGTTCTATCGCACGGCACCGGTCGACGCCACGGGCGGCGACTACTTCAACGCCGTGGTGAAGATCGAAACGACGTTCACGGCGTCGCAGCTGCTGCGCATCTGCCACCACATCGAAGACCAGTTCGGCCGCGAGCGGCCGTTCCACAACGCCCCGCGCACGCTGGACCTGGACCTGCTGTTGTTCGGCAGCGAAGCGGTCAACACCGAGACGCTGACCGTACCGCATCCGCGCATCATCGAGCGCGCATTCGTGCTGGTGCCATTGATCGAGCTGGACCCCGCGCTGGAAATCCCCGGTCACGGCCGTGCGGCCGACCACCTGCCTGGCGTACAAGGCCAGCGCATCGAGAAGCTTTCCTCATGCAAGTGCACGCGCTTGCAGGAAGGCAAAGCGCAATCCTGAGCGCACGGAGCATCTGAGACATGCTCGACCATCTGCGCCGCATCGTCATCGAAGGCCCCGTTGGCTCGGGCAAGTCCTCGCTGGCCCAGCGCCTGGCCCAGTACCTGCGGGCGGGCGAACTACCCGATGGCGCGCGCCGCAATCCATTCCTCGAACGCTTCTATCGTGAACCGCAGCGCTATGCGCTGCCGATGCAACTGGCCTGCCTGAACCAGCGCGCCACCCAACTGCAGCAATGGCAGACGGCGATGCTCGGCGGCCATCGCATGGTCACGAACTTCCTCTACGCGCGAGACCGTCTGTATGCGTCGCTGACGCTGGAGACCGACGAGCTGGCGCTCTACGATGCGCTGGCGGCGCGGCTACAGGTGCCCGCGCAACGCGCGGATCTGGTCATCATGCTGCAGGCGACACCGTCGCTGCTGCGCGAGCGCATTCTGCGGCGCGGCCTGCCAGGCGAAACCGCAATCGACGAAGCGTACCTGCAACGTCTGCATGACGCCTACGGTGAGCTGTTCCACCGCTACGACGACGCACCGGTGCTGATCGTCGATACCGCGCACTTCAATCCGGTGGACAACGACAACGATTTCCGTACACTACTGTCGCGCATCGAGAACATGCGGGGCCGCAAGGCCTTCCTGAATCTCGCGGCGTCCTGAGACTGCTCCATAGCCGCTGCAAAGACGCGCCTAAGGCCCCCGGCAGCACTACACGATAACGACAACGGCCGCCGCCGAAGCATTTCGTGCGATACACGGCCGCTACTCCTACGGGCACTGCCATGAGTTACCTCCTCGACCCCTCCCGCAAGACCGTCACCACTCCCAAACTGCAGACCATGCGCGATGCCGGCGAGAAAATCGTCATGCTTACCGCGTATGACTCCAGCTTCGCCGCGTTGCTCGATTACTGCGGCGTGGAGATGATCCTGGTCGGCGATTCGCTTGGCAACGTGATGCAGGGCCAGCAGACCACGCTGCCCGTCACGCTGGAACACATGGCGTATCACACCGAATGCGTGGCGCGCGGCAACCAGACCGCGTTGCTGGTGACAGACCTGCCGTTTGGCACCTATCCCACGCCTGAAAAGGCATTCGAAAGTGCCGCCACGCTGATGCGCGCCGGCGCGCAGATGGTGAAGCTCGAAGGCGGCGAATGGCTGGCGCCGATCGTCAAATTCCTCGTCGAACGCAGCATTCCGGTCTGCGCGCATATCGGCCTGACACCGCAGTCCGTGCACGCCTTCGGCGGATTCAAGGTGCAGGGTAAAACCGAAGCCGGCGCCGCCCAGCTCAAGCGCGACGCGCAGGCGCTGGAACAGGCCGGTGCGCAGGTGATCCTGATGGAAGCGGTGCCCGCCAAGCTGGCGGGTGAAGTGACCGCGTTGCTGAAGGTGCCGACCATCGGCATCGGTGCCGGCGTCGACTGCTCGGGCCAGGTGCTGGTGCTGCAGGACATGCTCAACATCTATCCTGGCCGCAAGGCGAAGTTCGTCCGCAACTTCATGGAAGGCCACACCTCGATCGAGAGCGCCGTGCGCGCGTACGTGGCCGCGGTGAAGGATGGCAGCTTCCCGGCCGAAGAGCATACGTTCTCGGCTTGAGCCGGTGAATCCCTCGCCGTTCTGACTACCCTCTTCCGTGAATGGGAGAGGGTAGACAACCTTCAGGGTGCGATACGCAGCCGCGCCCCCATCGTCCCCCGCAGTGCATTGGCGATAACGATCGCCTCGGCCCGCAGCACCATGTCGCGTGTCACCGTGGCTTCGGACACCGGTCCGTCGATGCGTGCATCGCCCTCCTCCATCACCACGGCCCGCATTACGCCCGGCAGGATGTCCGCCGATAGCGGCGGCGTCAGCCACTGACCATCCACCTTCACGAATACCGAGCTACGTCCGCCTTCGAGCAGTTCGTCGCGCGTGTTGAAGAACAGGCGGTCGAATGCCCCGGCGCGCTCGGCGGATTGCCAGCCCTGATCGAAAATGCTGCGTGCGCTGAGCTTGTGGCGGCGCAGTGGGTCGGCCACGGGTAATCGTGTGTCCGCCAGTTCGACGTCCACCGTGTCGTTTTTCAACGGCACCAGCGCGCCGGAGGCAAATGCAATCACACCGCGTTTGTCGACGCTCATCCGCAGTCGCCAGTTGCCATCGCCAAGGCGTCCGGCCTCGGCCTGCAATGCCGCGCGCGCGGCTGGCAGGTCGAACGCGAATCCGCACGATTTCGATGATCTTGCGATGCGCGCGAGATGCCGCTCCCGATGCAGGATCACCCCGTCGCACGCATGCATGGTTTCGAACAGCGTAAAGCCGGGATCATGCGCGGTAAGAAAGCGCGCCTTCCAGCCGCACTCGGCAAATTCGTCGTCCGCCACGCTGTCGTGCACGATGCCGCCGCCCACACCCAGCTCGCCTTGCCGCAGGCCGTCATGTCCCGTTGCGTCCAGCACCAGCGTGCGGATCGCCACGGACATGCCGAAGGCGCCCAGCGCGGCGCCATCGCGTGGCGCGTCGAGCCAGCCGATCGATCCGGTATAAAGGCCGCGCGGTGACGATTCCAGCTCGGCAATGATCTGCATGGTGCGGCGCTTGGGCGCGCCGGTGATCGAGCCGCACGGGAACAGCGCCTGCATGAGACCGCCGAACGACGTGGCAGGCCGCGCCGTGGCGGTGACCGTCGATGTCATCTGCAGCACGCGGCCGAACGGCTCAACGACGAAGCGATCGGGAACCGCCACGCTGCCGGGCACGGCGAGCCGCCCCAGGTCGTTGCGCAGCAGGTCGACGATCATCACATTTTCGGCCCGATTTTTCGGATCGGCTGCCAGGACCTTGGCGGACCGCACGTCCTGCTCAGCATCGCCGGTACGCGGTGCCGTACCTTTCATCGGGCGCGCCACGAGGTGACCGTTGCCATCGTGCGCCACGAACAACTCTGGCGACAGCGAGAGTACCCAGCAATCGCCAGGCAATCGAGCGAGCGCGCCGAACGGCACCGGCTGGGCGTCACGCAGTGCGGCGTACAGCGCGGTCGGATCGCCGAATACCTGAAAGCGTAGCCGCTGCGTGAAGTTCACCTGGTAGGTATCGCCCGCCTTGATGTAGTCGTGGATATGGGCGATGGCAGCGGTGTACTGCTGGCGCGACAGGTTGCCGGCCACGTCGAGCATCCCCGCTGGTCCCGGCAACGCATGGGCATCGACCCACTGCTTGACCTGGCCGGCATCGAGCAGGGACAGCGTGCGGAACCAGAGCAGACGCAAGGCGCCATCGTGGAACGGTAGTTGTTCGTCGACGTGGACCGGCGCGCCTACGAGGTGGCCGCCAAATTCGTATGGCGCGAACAGCGCGACGTGCAGGCCATCGTGCCAGCCTTGCGCCAACAGCGTGTCCAGCGCGGCGGCATCGGTACCGGCCGGGACGGTGTCTTCGCGCACGAAGCCGGTGTACAGGCGTGAGGCAGCCACGCCTGGTGCGTGGGCGTCGTCTAGCAGGACAAAGGGATCGGTTGGCGAAATCAATTTGTGCGAGCGTGGTCGGGATACGAACCGCCTGCCCTCTCCCCCAGCCCCTCTCCCGCAAGCGGGAGAGGGGAGAACAACGCGGGCATATCGGATGCCATCGGCTTACTCCCCTCGCTCCCGCAAGCGGGAGGGGGAGAACGACACGGGCATATCGATTGCCATCGGTTGCTCCCCTCGCTCCCGCACGCGGGAGGGGGAGAACGACACGGGCGTATCGATTGCCATCGGTTGCTCCCCTCGCTCCCGCAGGCGGGAGGGGGGAGAACGACACCGGCGTATCGGTTGCCATCGGTTGCTCCCCTCTCCCGCGCGCGGGAGAGGGGTCGGGGGAGAGGGCTGGCCGTTCCTTCGCTAACGATACATAAAAAAACCGGCCACGTTACACACGTAGCCGGTTTCAGTTTCCAACGGCGCGCTGGCTTAGCTGAAGAAGCTCTTCACCTTGTCCAGCCAGGACTGTTCCTGTGGGCTGTGGCGCGATCCGCCCTCATGCACCGAGCGGTCGAACTGGCGCAGCAGTTCCTTCTGGGCGTCGGTCAGCTTGACCGGCGTTTCCACGTTCACATGCACGTAGAGGTCGCCGGGATAGCCCGAGCGCACGCCCTTGATGCCCTTGCCGCGCAACCGGAACGTCTTGCCGGCCTGCGTGCCTTCGGGCACCGGGAAACTCGCCTTGCCGCCCAGCGTCGGCACCTCGAGCTCGCCGCCCAACGCTGCCGTGGCGAACGAGATCGGCATCTGGCAGTGCAGGTCGTCACCGTCGCGCTCGAATACCTCGTGCGCCTTGATATGCACCTCGACGTACAGATCGCCCGGCGGCCCGCCGTTGATGCCCGGCTCACCGTTGCCCGACGACCGGATGCGCATGCCTTCGTCGATACCAGCCGGAATCTTCACCTCGAGCGTCTTCTGCGACTTCAGCTTGCCCTGGCCGTGGCACTTGGTGCACGGCTTCGGGATGAACTTGCCGCTGCCATGACACTTCGGGCAGGTCTGCTGCATCGTGAAGAAGCCCTGCGACACACGCACCTGGCCAATGCCGTTACAGGTCGGGCAGGTTTCCACCGTCGAACCCGGCTCGGCACCCTTGCCGTGGCAGTGGTCGCAGTCGTCCCAGTGGGGCACGCGAATCTGCGCCTCGTGGCCGTGCGCGGCCTGCTCCAGCGAAATCTCCATGCTGTAGCGCAGGTCGGCGCCGCGGTAGGCCTGCGGCCCGTTACCACGACGCGCGCCACCGCCGGCCGCCTGGCCGAAGATATCGCCAAAGATGTCGCCGAACGCCTCGGCAAAGCCGCCGCCGCCAAACCCGCCGGCACCAAATCCGCCGGCCATGTTCGGGTCCACGCCGGCATGGCCGTACTGGTCATAGGCAGCCCGCTTCTCGGGGTCGGAAAGCATCTCGTAGGCTTCCTTGACCTCCTTGAATTTTTCCTCGGCTTCCTTGTTATCCGGATTGCGGTCCGGATGGAATTTCATCGCGAGCTTGCGATAAACCTTCTTGATTTCGTCTTCGCTCGCGTTCTTGCCTACCCCGAGCACTTCGTAGTAGTCACGTTTTGCCATGGTGGCTCATACCTGATTGGCCGGACGGGTCACAAAACACCCGCCTGGCGATAAGCAAAAAAGCCGAGCGCGGTGTCCGACCGTGGTTTGCACCCTGAGTCAGACCACCGTCGCCCGGCGTCGGGAACGGGCGGCGGCGCCGGCATCACCCGCGCCGCCGCCCCCTTCCCGCTTACTTCTTGTCGTTCACTTCCTTGAACTCGGCATCCACGACGTTGTCGTCCTGCGGCTGGGCCTGCTGCGCGCCCGCACCACCGGCCGCACCCGCGGCGCCGCCTTCACCAGCCTTGGCCTGCATGTCGGCGTAGACCTTCTCGCCCAGCTTCTGGCTGGCTTCCGACAGTGCATTGACCTTGGCGTCGATCTCGGCCTTGTCGCCGCCGCGAGCGGCGTCTTCCAGTTCCTTGATCGCGGTTTCGATCTTTTCCTTCTCGCCGGCTTCGAGCTTGTCGCCATGCTCGGTCAGGGCCTTGCGGGCCGAGTGGATCAGCGCGTCGGCCTGGTTGCGGGCATCAGCCAGCTCACGGGCACGCTTGTCTTCCTCGGCGTTGGCCTCGGCGTCCTTGACCATGCGCAGGATCTCGTCTTCCGACAGACCCGAGTTCGCCTTGATCGTGATGCGGTTTTCCTTGCCGGTAGCCTTGTCCTTGGCGCCCACGTGCAGAATGCCGTTGGCGTCGATGTCGAACGAGACTTCGATCTGCGGCGTGCCGCGCGGCGACGGCGGAATGCCTTCCAGGTTGAACTCGCCCAGCAGCTTGTTGCCGCTGGCCATCTCGCGCTCGCCCTGGAACACCTTGATCGTCACGGCCGGCTGGTTGTCGTCGGCGGTCGAGAAGACCTGGGCGTGCTTGGTCGGGATGGTCGTGTTCTTCGTGATCATCTTGGTCATCACGCCACCAAGCGTCTCGATACCCAGCGACAGCGGCGTCACGTCCAGCAGCAGCACGTCGGTACGGTCACCAGACAGCACCGAACCCTGGATGGCGGCACCCACGGCCACGGCTTCGTCCGGATTCACGTCCTTGCGGGCTTCCTTGCCGAAGAACTCGCGCACCTGCTCCTGCACCTTGGGCATGCGGGTCATGCCGCCCACCAGGATCACGTCGTCGATGTCGCTGACCTTGACGCCGGCGTCCTTGATCGCGGTACGGCACGGTTCGATCGTGCGCGAGATCAGGTCTTCCACCAGCGCTTCGAGCTTGGCGCGCGTGATCTTCAGGTTCAAGTGCTTCGGACCCGAGGCGTCGGCCGTGATGTACGGCAGGTTGATCTCGGTCTGCTGCGAGCTCGACAGTTCGATCTTGGCCTTTTCAGCGGCTTCCTTCAGGCGCTGCAGGGCCAGAACGTCCTTCGACAGATCAACGCCCTGTTCCTTCTTGAACTCGCCGATGATGTAGTCGATGATGCGCTGGTCGAAGTCTTCGCCGCCCAGGAACGTATCGCCATTGGTCGACAGCACTTCGAACTGCTTCTCGCCATCCACGTCGGCGATTTCGATGATCGAGATATCGAACGTGCCGCCGCCGAGGTCATACACGGCAATCTTGCGGTCGCCCTTCTCGTTCTTGTCCATGCCGAACGCCAGCGCGGCAGCGGTCGGTTCGTTGATGATGCGCTTGACGTCCAGACCGGCGATGCGGCCGGCATCCTTGGTGGCCTGGCGCTGCGAATCGTTGAAGTACGCCGGCACCGTGATCACGGCTTCGGTCACGGGCTCGCCCAGGTAGTCCTCGGCGGTCTTCTTCATCTTGCGCAGCACTTCGGCGGAAACCTGCGGCGGGGCCAGCTTCTGGTCGCGCACGCCAACCCAGGCGTCGCCGTTGTCGGCCTTGACGATCGCATACGGCATCAGGCCGATGTCCTTCTGGACTTCCTTCTCTTCGAACTTGCGGCCGATCAGGCGCTTCACGGCATACAGCGTGTTGCGCGGATTCGTGACGGCCTGACGCTTGGCCGGGGCGCCAACCAGGATCTCGCCATCTTCCATGTAGGCGATGATCGACGGCGTGGTGCGCGTGCCTTCCGAATTCTCGATGACTTTCGGCGTGTTGCCTTCCAGGACCGACACGCAGCTGTTGGTGGTACCCAGGTCGATACCGATGATCTTACCCATAGTGTTCTCTCCTATCGCCCTGTCTCTCATCAGGGGCTTGCAAACTTGACTGAAGGCGAAATGTGGCCGTCCCGGGCCATTTCAAGGGCGAAATATGCAATTCCGAGTAATTTTCTCGGTTTATCCCCAGGATCGGGCCGGCTCCGCCAAACGTTATCTTTACATCACAATCTGAAGCGGATCAGGACTGCCGTTCGCGCTGCCACAGCACGTCGGTGCCGCCGGCGGCGCGGTTCAGCACGCGCGCCAGCACGAACAGCAGGTCCGACAGCCGGTTCAGGTACTGGCGCGGCGCCTCGTTGAGCGCCTCCGCGGCGCCCAGCTCCACGAGCGAGCGTTCGGCGCGGCGGGCCACGGTCCGGCAGACATGGGCCTGGGCGGCGGCGCGGCTGCCGCCCGGCAGGATGAATTCGGCCAGCCGCGGCAGGCTGGCATTGTAGTGATCCAGCCATTCGTCGAGCTGCGCCACCTGGGGTGCCTTGAGCAGCGTGTACCCCGGAATCGACAGCTCGCCGCCCAGGTCGAACAGGTCGTGCTGGATATGGAGCAACGCATCGCGCACGTCGGCCGGCAGGTCCGGCTCGGTCAGCAGCAGCCCGATCTGCGAATTCAGTTCGTCCACGTCGCCGATCGCGGCAATGCGCAGGCTGTTCTTGCCCACGCGGCTGCCATCGCCCAGGCCGGTGGTGCCGGCGTCGCCGGTGCGCGTGGCAATCTTGGACAGGCGGTTGCCCATGCCGGTCTCCTAATGGTTTGGATTCGTACCGTGCCGGTACCTTCGAAGTGGCGCAATTATGGCCTGCTTCGGACTTCGATTGGCCGTTTATCGGCCGATGGGCGGCAAAAGCCCGCCCTTCAGGTGGCGCGCACGGCGTAAGCGAGTCGTAGAATAGCGGCATTCCACTGCATACAGAGCCATACGGCCCCGCCCGGAGACCCGCATGAACCACCCCACCCCTGCCGCCGCGCTGGCGCGCCGTCCGTTCCCGTCCGAGCTGGCCGATGCCCTCGCCGCGCGCTTTGCCGAGCGGTTTTCCACCTCGCCGGGCGTGCGCGATCACCACGGCCGCGACGAATCGCCCTTCCCGCCTGCCCTGCCCGATGCGGTGGTCTTTGCCCACAGCACGGAGGAAGTGGCCGAAGTGGCCAGGCTCTGCAATACGTATGGCGTGCCGCTGATTGCCTATGGCGCCGGTTCGTCGCTGGAAGGTCATCTGCTGGCCGTAGCCGGCGGCGTCAGCCTTGATCTCTCGCAAATGAACCGCGTGCTGGCCGTGCACCCCGAGGACCTGACCGTGACGGTGCAGCCTGGTGTCACGCGCAAGCAGCTGAACCAGGAAATCAAGGATTCGGGGCTGTTCTTTCCGATCGATCCCGGCGCGGATGCCTCGCTGGGCGGGATGTGCGCCACGCGCGCGTCGGGCACCAACGCCGTGCGCTACGGCACGATGCGCGAAAACGTGCTGGCACTCACCGTGGTCACGGCCGATGGCCGCGTGATCCGCACCGGCACGAATGCGCGCAAGTCGTCGGCCGGCTACGACCTGACCCGACTGTTCGTCGGCAGCGAAGGTACGCTGGGCATCATCGCCGAAGTCACGGTGCGCCTGTATCCGCAGCCCGAGGCGATCTCCGCCGCCGTCTGCGCATTCCCGAGCATGGGCGACGCCGTACGCGCCACGATCCAGACCATCCAGCTTGGCGTGCCCGTGGCGCGCGTGGAGTTTGTGGATGCGCTGGCGATCCGCGCGATCAATCGCCACGACAACCTGACGCTGCCGGAAACCCCGCACCTGTTCTTCGAATTCCACGGCACCGAGGCCGGCGTGCGCGAGCAGGCCGAAACCGTGCAGGAAATCGTCGCCGATCACGGCGGCCAGGGCTTCGAATGGGCCACCCGCCCCGAAGACCGCTCGCGGCTCTGGAACGCCCGCCATACGGCCTACTTTGCCATGCTGCAGTTGAAGCCGGGCTGCCGTGCGGTGACCACCGATGTGTGCGTGCCGATCTCGCGCCTGGCGGATTGCGTGACCGAGACCGAAAAGGACCTGAACGCGTCGTCGCTGCCTTGCCCGATCGTCGGCCACGTCGGCGACGGCAACTTCCACGTGGCCATCCTGGTGGATACCGGCAAACCCGAAGAAATGGCCGAGGCCGAGGAAATCAATCGCCGGATCGTGCAGCGTGCGCTGGCGATGGGCGGCACCTGCACCGGCGAGCATGGGGTGGGCCTGCACAAGATGGGCTTCCTCGTGCAGGAACACGGCGAGGACGCGCTGGACCTGATGCGCGCCATCAAGGAGGCGCTCGATCCGAACCACATCCTGAACCCGGGCAAGATCTTCAACGCTACGCGTTGAAGCCGCGGCTATGGCATCGGTCTTTCAACGCGTTCCTCCGCTACACCTGCTGATTGCGTTCGAATCGGCCGCGCGGCTGGGCAGCTTTGCGCGAGCCGCCGAAGAACTGTCGGTCACGCCGAGCGCCGTCTCGCACCGGATCAAGAACCTTGAGGAACTCTGGGGCGAAGACCTGTTCGTGCGCTCGAACGCGGCGCTACGGCTTACGGCCGCCGGCACGCGCTACCAGCGCAATGTGCAGGACGCGCTGAAGTCGCTCAACGAGCTTGCGCGCCCCGAGTACAACAAGCTGCGCACCCGGCTGCGCGTGGCCATTCCGCCCACCTTCGGCCGCCAGCATCTGGTGCCGCGCCTGCCCGAGTTCAGCGCGCTGTATCCGCATATCGACCTGGAGCTGCACCTCGCCGTGCCGTTCCTCGATGTGAAGGCCGAGGACACCGACATCGAGATTCGCTATGGCACGGGCCGCTATCCGGACCTGAAGACCACGCGGCTGCTGGTGGAACCGGTGTTTCCGGCGTGCGGGCGCGAATACTACGAGCGCGTAAACGGGTTCGCGGTGACCAAGCCCGAGGATCTGCACAATCTGACACTGCTGCGCAGCCCGCTGGAGCCGTGGCGCCCGTGGTTCGAAACCGCCGGGCTGGACTGGCCCGAGCCGCAGACCGGCGCGCAATTCAACGATATCGGCCTGATGCTCGAAGCCATCGTCTCCAACCAGGGCGTGGGACTGGTGCGCCAACGCATGGCGCGGCAATGGCTGGCCGCCGGGCAGATGGTGAAGCTGCTGGATATCGAATCGATCTCGCCGCACGGCTACTACATCGTCGAGCGCGAACAGGCGCCGCTGATGCCCGAGGCGCGCTACTTCATCGACTGGCTGCTCGGGCTGGACTGGTAGCGCCGGAGCCACTACGCTGAAAGCGTCCTGCCGGGCTGGTTCGACCCGGCATGAACCATTTTGATCGGGTCGGCATGCCGAATTCACGTGCGCCGGAGCCCGCCTGGCGAGGTGCCTGCGCTATAGTCTGCCGTCCCGGCCGTGCGCTTGTGATCCCGTGTTGATCCGGCGTGCGGCGCCCGGTTCGTCACAGGAGTTGCTGCCATGAACGCCCCGCAAGACGCCCACACTGCCGCGGATGTATCCGCCGAGTCGCGCCGCGCCACGCTGCTGGCCCGGCTCGCGGCCATCCTGCCCGAGTCCGCCGTGCTGTGGAAGGCCGAAGACACCATCCCCTATGAGTGCGACGGGCTGGCCGCGTATCGCCAGGTACCCGACGCGGTGGTGCTGCCCGACACCGAAGAACAGGTTTGCACCGTGCTGCGCCTGTGTCATGAACTCGGCGTGCCCGTGGTGCCGCGCGGTTCCGGCACCAGCCTCTCGGGCGGCGCCATGCCGATTGCCGGTGGACTGGTGCTGTCGTTGGCCAAGTTCAAGCGCATCGTATCGGTCGATCCCTATTCCCGCACGGCCGTCGTGCAGCCCGGCGTGCGCAATCTGGCCATTTCCGAGGCCGCCGCGCCGCACAACCTCTACTACGCACCCGACCCCTCGTCACAGATCGCCTGCTCGATCGGCGGCAACGTGGCCGAAAACTCCGGCGGCGTGCATTGCCTGAAATACGGCCTGACCGTGCACAACGTGCTGCGCGTGCGCGCCGTGACGATGGAAGGCGACGTCGTGGTCTTTGGCTCCGACGCCCCCGATTCGCCGGGCCTGGACCTGCTGGCAACGATCATCGGGTCCGAGGGCATGCTCGCCGTGGTCACCGAAGTCACGGTCCGGCTCATACCCAAGCCGCAGCTGGCGCAGGTCATCATGGCCAGCTTCGACGACGTGGAAAAAGGCGGCAACGCGGTGGCCGACGTGATCGCCGCGGGCATCATTCCGGCCGGGCTGGAGATGATGGACCGCCCCGCCACGGCCGCGGTGGAAGAGTTCGTCAAGGCCGGCTACGACCTCGATGCCGCCGCGATCCTGCTGTGCGAATCCGATGGCACGCCGGAGGAAGTGGCCGAAGAGATCGGCCGCATGAGCGAGGTACTGCGCGCATCGGGCGCCACACGTATCACGGTCTCGCAGAACGAGGCCGAGCGGCTGCGCTTCTGGAGCGGCCGCAAGAACGCCTTCCCGGCGGCCGGGCGTATCTCGCCCGACTACTACTGCATGGATGGCACGATTCCGCGCAAGCACATCGGCACGCTGCTCAAGCGCATCGAACAGATGGAGCAGAAGTACGGCTTGCGATGCATCAACGTATTCCACGCGGGCGATGGCAACATGCACCCCCTGATCCTGTTCGATGGCGGCGACGTCGATGAATGGCACCGCGCCGAGCTGTTCGGCTCCGACATTCTGGAGACCTGCGTCGAACTGGGCGGCACTGTCACCGGCGAGCATGGCGTGGGCGTGGAGAAGCTGAACTCGATGTGCGTGCAGTTCTCGCGCGAGGAGTGCGAGGCGTTCTTCGGCGTGAAGGCGGCATTCGATCCGGCGCGCCTGCTCAATCCGGACAAGGCCATTCCCACGCTGGCGCGCTGTGCCGAATACGGCAAGATGCACGTCAAGCGGGGGCTGCTGCCGCATCCAGACATCCCGCGGTTCTGACCGACGCGCACGGAAAGGCGCGAACGTCGGCATACCGCGTTCCCGCTTGACCCCGCTTACCCGTATCGTCAGACATGCCACAACGCAACACCAACGCCATGATCCGCCAGCGCCTGGGCCAGCCCGAATCCGGCTGGCGCCAGCACTGGTACACGATCATTTTCGAAGCGGACACGCGCCCCGGGCGACTGTTCGACGTCGTGCTGCTGATCGCCATCGTCGCCAGCGTCGCCGTGGTGATGCTCGACAGCGTGCCGAGCATCCACGCGCGGCTGGGCACGGTGTTCCTGGCGCTCGAATGGATGTTCACGCTGCTGTTCACGGCCGAGTACGTCATGCGGCTGTGCGTGGTGAAACGGCCGCTGCGGTACGCGCTGAGCTTCTACGGCATCATCGACTTCATCTCGATCATGCCCACGTGGGCGTCGTTCTTCGTGCCCGAGCTGGCGTTCCTGATCGACGTACGGCTGCTGCGCCTGCTGCGCGTGTTCCGGATCCTCAAACTCACGGTCTATTTCGAGGAAGCCGAGATCCTGGCCCGCGCGCTGACCAACAGCCGGCGCAAGATCTTCGTGTTCCTGGGCACCGTATTCATCATCACCGTGATCCTGGGCACCGTGATGTACGTGGTGGAAGGCCCCGAACACGGCTTCACCAGCATTCCGCTCAGCATGTACTGGGCCATCGTCACGCTGACCACCACGGGCTTTGGCGATATGGTGCCGAAGACGCCGATCGGACAGTTCATCACGTCGCTGACGATCCTGCTGGGCTACGGGATCATTGCGTTCCCGACCGGCATCGTCGGTGCCGAGCTGGCCGCCAGCATCATCAAGCGGCCGCTGACCACGCGCTCGTGCGAACACTGCCTGACCGAAGGCCACGAGCCGTCAGCGAAATATTGCCAGCACTGCGGCAGCGTATTGCCGGAGTACCGCAGCGAACCCGGCCTGGAGGGCCGGCTCGAAGGGGCCGTGGAAAACGCGCCACCGCCCAAGCCACCGCATCGCTGACCGAACCTCAAAACTCACAACGACACGTCCTCATGCAAGCCACCCTCGACGCAACACTCGCAACGTTTCGTGACGCGATTCGCCAGGCCGGCGACAGCCGCACCCCGCTGCGGCTGCGCGGCGGCGGCAGCAAGGATTTCTATGGCCAGGCCCTGGTCGGCAACGTGCTCGACACGCGCGCGTATCGCGGCATCGTCGAATACGACCCGGCCGAGCTGGTGATCACCGCGCGCTGCGGCACGCCGCTGGCCGAGATCGAGGACGCGCTGGCCGAGCATCGCCAGATGCTGGCCTTCGAGGCCCCGCACTTCGCCGCGCACGGCCAGGCCAGCACCGCCACGCTGGGTGGCGCGTTTGCAGCGGGCTTGTCGGGGCCGCGCCGCCAGTCGGTGGGCGCGTTGCGCGATTTCGTGCTTGGGGCGCGTTTGATGGACGGCAAGGGCGAGGTCCTGAACTTCGGCGGTCAGGTCATGAAAAACGTGGCCGGCTACGACGTATCGCGTCTGCTGGCCGGATCGCTCGGCACGCTTGGCCTGGTCACCGAGGTATCGCTGAAGGTCTTGCCCGTGCCGTTCGACGACGCCACGCTGCGTTTTGCCATGTCGCAGGCCGACGCCATCGACCAGCTCAACAAGTGGGGCGGCAAGCCACTGCCGATTGCGGCTTCCGCCTGGCATGCCGGCACGCTGTATGTCCGGCTGAGTGGCGCCACCGCGGCCGTCTGCGCGGCACGCGACAGCCTGGGCGGCGATGTGGCCGACAACAGCCACGCGCAGCAATTGTGGGCGGCGCTGCGCGAACAGACGCATCCGTTCTTCGGGCCGGCGCGCGATGCGGGCCGCGCACTGTGGCGCATTGCCGTGCCGACCGTGGCCGGGCCGCTGGAGCTGCCCGGTGAACAGCTCGTGGAATGGGGCGGCGGCCAGCGCTGGTGGCTGGCACCGGACGACACTACGGCATCGGCCGACCATGTGCGTGCCATCGCCCGGGCCGTGGGTGGCCACGCCACGCTGTTCCGCAACGGCGACAAGTCCGTCGGGGTATTCACCCCGCTTTCGTCACCGCTGGCCGCGATTCACAAGCGGCTGAAGGCAAGCTTCGATCCCGCGGGCATCTTCAACCCGCAGCGTATGTACGCCGGACTCTGAAAACGCATCGCGCCACCATAACGATCCCCCACCATGCAAACGACACTGGCCGAATTCCTGCGCAATACGCCCGAAGGCGAAGAGGCAAAATCGATCGTCGGCAAATGCGTGCACTGCGGCTTCTGCACCGCCACCTGCCCCACCTACCAGTTGCTGGGCGACGAACTCGACGGCCCGCGTGGCCGCATCTACCTGATGAAGCAGGTGCTCGAAGGCAACGCCGTGACCGAAAGCACGCGCCTGCACCTGGATCGCTGCCTGACCTGCCGCAACTGTGAATCGACCTGCCCGTCTGGCGTGACCTACGGGCGGCTCGTCGATATCGGCCGGCAGATCGTTGATGACCGGCTGGCCGCACAGGGTGTGGAGCGCCCGGTGAAGCAGCGCATAGCGCGCTGGATGCTGCGCGAAGGGCTGACGCGTCCGGCGCTGTTCGGGCCGGCGCTGAAGCTCGGGCAAATCGTGCGTCCGCTGCTGCCTCAGACATTGCGCAACAAGGTACCGGCCCATCCGACGCCGCCGGGCACGTGGCCGCGCACCGAGCATCCGCGCAAGATGTTGTTGCTCGACGGTTGTGTGCAGCCCGCGATGTCGCCCAACATCAATGCCGCCACGGCGCGTGTGTTCGACAAGCTCGGGGTGCAACTGGTGTTGGCGCGCGAAGCCGGATGTTGTGGCGCCATCCGCTTTCACACTGGCGACCACGCAGGCGGCCTCGACAATATGCGCGCCAATATCGACGCATGGTGGCCGCATATCGAAGCCGGCGCCGAAGCGATCGTCATGACCGCATCGGGCTGTGGCGCGATGGTCAAGGACTACGGCCATCTGCTGCGCAACGACCCGAAATACGCCGAACGCGCGGCGCGGGTGTCGGCGCTGACGCGCGACCTGTCGGAACTGCTGCCCGACTTCGCCGACGACCTGCACCGCCTGGCCGGCGCGGTTCCGCGCGACGGCCGGCGCGTGGCATGGCATCCGCCCTGCACGCTGCAGCACGGCCAGCAGATCCGCGGCAAGGTGGAGGCCCTGCTGACGCGCCTTGGCGTGGACGTGCGGCTCTGCGCCGACAGCCACCTGTGTTGTGGCTCGGCGGGAACCTACTCCGTGCTACAGCCCGAGCTGTCCTACCGGCTGCGCGACGACAAACTCAACAAGCTGCAGGCCACGTCGCCGGACTCCATCGTCACGGCCAATATCGGCTGCATCACGCACCTGCAAAGCGGCACGGAAACGCCGGTGATGCACTGGGTGGAACTGGTGGACCGGATGCTGACGCCGACGGTGACGGCGCAGGCGGCCTAGGTGTGTTTTTCTCCCCGTTCCCACACATGGGCGCGGGGAGAAATCGGCACCGGAGAAACCTGGGCCGGATTGATGCCTGATCTTGCACGCATCTTGTACGGGAGTACCATGTCGGCACATTCTGTCCCACTTGGTCTCTCCAAGCTGCCCCCATGCTTCAGACTTTTGCCATCCTGCTGGTCTTCCAGACCGTCGGTGAGGTAATCAGCTACGCGCTGCGCCTGCCCGTGCCCGGTCCGGTGATCGGCATGCTCCTGCTGTTCGGCTGGCTGGTATTCGACAACCGGCTGCTGCCCGTGATCCAGGGCTCGGCCAGCGAACTGCTTAAACACCTGTCGCTGCTGTTCGTGCCGGCGGGCGTCGGCATCATGGTGCATGCCAACCGCATTGGCAGCGAATGGATGCCGATCGTCATCGCCCTTGTCATCTCCACCTGGGTAGCCATCGCCGTCACGGCACTGGTCACGCATGCCCTGATGCGCAAGCCCCCCGCGGAGCAGCCGTCCGACATTGGAGTCCAGCCATGATGTCGCCGCGACTCAATGAAATCTGGGTGTACCTGGCCGCGAGCCCGCTGATCGGCCTCACGGCCACGCTGATCGCCTACGTGTTCGCGTTTCGCATCTACGAACGCGCCAGGTTTTCGCCGCTGGCCAACCCGGTGATGATCTCCGTGGCCATCCTGGTCACGGTACTGACCGTCACGGGCACGCCATACAAGACATACTTCGATGGCGCGCAGTTTGTGCACTTTCTGCTGGGTCCGGCCACCGTGGCGCTGGCCGTGCCGCTCTACACACAGTTGCCGAAGCTGCGCAGCAATGTGCTGCCGCTGCTGGCCGGCCTGCTGGCGGGCTCGGTGGCCGCCGTGGTTTCGGCGGTTGGCATTGCCTACCTGCTGGGCGCGTCGCCTGAAGTCGTCCGCTCGCTGGCGCCGAAGTCGGTGACGATTCCGATTGCGATGGGTGTATCCGAAAAGATTGGCGGCTTGCCGTCGCTGACGGCCGTCCTGGTGATGGCAACCGGCATCATCGGCGCGGTCAGTGCCACCGGCCTGCTGAACCTGCTGCGCGTGCGCGACTACACGGTGCGCGGCTTCGCCACCGGCGTGGCCGCGCACGGCATCGGTACGGCGCGCGCGTTCCAGGTCAGCCAGGAAGCCGGCGCGTTCGCGGCGCTGGGCATGGGCCTGAACGGCGTGCTGACCGCAATCCTGGTACCCGTAATCGCCACCTGGATGCCCCGCTGACACCCTGACAGGCTCCTGACAGCACGCTGTCAGGAGCCTCCGCGCATCATCCGTTCTCCCGACAAGACGATGATGAGGAGCGCCACATGGCCAATCCGTCCAATGCACTGGTCAACTGGCTGGAAATTCCGGTGACCGATATGAAGCGCGCGATGCAGTTCTACGAGACCGTATTCGAGCATCCGCTGCGCAGCGAAACCATCGGCGACGTGGATCTGGCGGTGTTCACCCATGCGGAATCGTCGGGTGCGCTGGTGCGCGGCGAGCAGTACCGGTCGAGCGCGTTCTACGGCGCGGTGCCATACTTCAACGCTCCGCAACTCGACGATGTGCTTGCGCGCGTGACCTACGCCGGCGGCCGCACCGTACGCGGCCCCGTTCAGCTGCCCGACAACATGGGCCGCTTTGCCCATATCACCGACAGCGAAGGCAACCGGATCGGCCTGCACGAACCGGCCGTCATCCACGCCACCGCCGACACCACGCACTGACGCCGCCATGAGCCGACGCGCCGACCGACTCTTCCAGATCGTGCAGGTTCTGCGGGGGCGCCGTCTGACCACAGCGGCACTGCTGGCCCAGCGGCTCGGCGTCTCCGAACGCACGGTCTACCGCGATATCCAGGCCTTGTCGCTATCGGGCGTGCCCGTGGAGGGCGAAGCCGGCATCGGCTACCGCCTGCGGCCCGATTACGACGTGCCGCCGCTGATGTTCACGTCGATGGAAGTCGAGGCGATGGTGGCCGGCCTGCGCCTGCTCAAGGCCTGGGGCGGTGGCGCGCTCGCCGCCGCGGCCGATCCGTCGCTGGAAAAACTGATGGCCGCCCTGCCGCCGCAACGGCGACTGGCCGCGCAACAGAGCCGCATTTTCGCGCCCGAGTATGCCAACCAGCCGGCGGTGCGCGAGGCGTTCGACATCGTGCACTCGGCCATCGGCGCGCAGCGGCTGCTTCAGATCGACTACAGCGACGCGCAGCAGCGCGATACCGTGCGCGTGGTGCAGCCGCTCGGCCTGTTTTTCTGGGGGAATGTCTGGCTGGTGGCGGCGTGGTGCACCGCGCGCGAGGATTACCGCAGCTTCCGGCTCGACCGCTGCCGCAAACTGACGATGCTCGCCGAGCGATTTCATGAAACGCCGGAGCGCTCGCTCAACGGTTTCCTGCGCGCGGTCCGTGCGGACTCGCACGGCTGAAACTTCAGCGGCTCAGGCGCCTGGGTCGTTCAGCAGCGTCTCGATATCGCCGCGGATTTCTTCGGGCTTGGTGGTCGGCGCGTAGCGCTTGAAGATCGTGCCGTCGCGGCGCAGCAGGAATTTGGTGAAATTCCATTTGATCGCCTGCGTACCCAGCAGGCCGGGCTTTTCCGATGTCAGCCACTTGTAGAGCGGATGAGCGTCGGCGCCGTTCACGTCGATCTTGCCGAACATCGGAAACGTGACATGGAAGCGCGACTCGCAGAACGCGCCGATCTGCTCGGCGTCACCCGGCTCCTGCTTGCCGAACTGGTTGCACGGAAAACCCAGCACATCGAAACCGCGCGTCTGGTAAGTGTCCTGCAGCGTCTGCAACCCGGCGTACTGCGGCGTGAACCCGCATTCGCTGGCCGTATTGACGATCAGCAGTACCTTGCCCTGGAATTCTGTCAGCGGCACCGGCTGGCCCGCCAGCGAGCTGGCTTCGAACTGGTAGACGTTGCTCATTGTCGGTCTCCTGAATAGTGATGGGCGCAAGGATACCGCGCCCCGCCGTTTGCGTCCGGCCAGCGTCAGATCACGTTCAGATGCTCGGTACCGGCGCCGAGGTCGGAATCCCGATGGCGTGCGCTATGAAGCTTGATCATCAGGCGCAGGTCATTGAGCGAGTCGGCATTCTTGAGCGCGTCCTCGTATGTGATCTTCTCTTCTTCGTACAGTTCGAACAGCGCCTGGTCGAACGAGATCATCCCTTGCTCGCGCGATTTCTTGATGACTTCCTTGAGCTCGTGGATCTCGCCCTTGAAGATCAGGTCGGCCACCAGCGGCGTGCCGATCATGATCTCGACGGCCGGCACGCGGCCCTTGCGGCCGGCGCGCGGCAACAGGCGCTGCGAGATCATTGCCTTGAGGTTCAGCGACAGGTCGATCAGCAGTTGCTGGCGCTTTTCCTCGGGGAAGAAGTTGACGATCCGGTCAATCGCCTGGTTGGCGTTGTTCGCGTGCAGCGTGGCCAGGCACAGGTGGCCCGTTTCGGCATACTGCATCGCGTATTCCATCGTTTCGCGGTCGCGGATTTCGCCGATCAGGATCACGTCCGGCGCCTGGCGCAGCGTGTTCTTCAGCGCCACGTGCCACGACTCGGTGTCAATGCCCACCTCGCGCTGCGTGACGATGCAGTTCTGGTGCGCATGCACGTATTCGATCGGGTCCTCGATCGTGATGATGTGACCGTACGAGTGTGCGTTGCGGTGATCGAGCATCGCCGCCAGCGACGTGGACTTGCCCGAACCCGTCGCCCCGGTGACGATGACCAGGCCGCGCTTGGACATGACGATCTCATGCAGCGACTGCGGCAGGTCCAGGTCTCCCACCGTCGGGATACGCGTATTGATGGTACGCACCACCATACCGGCGCGGCCCTGCTGGATGAACGCGGACACCCGGAAGCGCCCCGCGTTGGGCGCCGTGATGGCGAAGTTGCACTCGCGCGAGTCGTCGAATTCCTTCACCTGGCGCTCGTTCATGATCGAACGCACCAGGCCCAGCGCCTGCGTGGGATTCAGCGGCTGCTGCGACACCGGCGTGATCTTGCCGTCGACCTTGATGGCAGGCGGGAATTCCGAGGTGATGAACAGGTCCGAGCCACGGTTGTTCACCATCAGCTCGAGCAGGTCGTTGATGTACTTCGATGCGGATTCGCGGTCGAGCATGCTCTTTCCTTATTTGCCTGGAAACCGTTTCAGGGTGAAGCGATACGGTTCTGGCCGGGCGCGCGGCCGCCGACAGGACAAGCTGTACGGCAAGACCTCACAACGACGTCAGAACCAGCCTGAAGCGGTGTCCTAGCCCATGAAGGCGTCAGGGTTCTTCGCAATCGCCCTGGCGTCGTTGTAGTTGATCATGCCGCGCTTGATCAGGTCGCCCAGGCACTGGTCCAGCGTCTGCATGCCCATGCCGCTCGACGTCTGCATCATCGAGTACATCTGCGCGATCTTGTTCTCGCGGATCAGGTGGCGGATGGCGGGCGTGGCGATCATGATCTCGTGCGCCGCCGTCCGGCCGTTACCGTCGCGCGTCTTGAGCAGCGTCTGTGAGATCACCGCTTCGAGCGATTCGGACAGCATGGTGCGAACCATGTCCTTTTCCTCGGGCGGGAACACGTCAACCACACGGTCGATCGTCTTGGCGGCAGAACTCGTGTGCAGCGTGGCGAAGACAAGGTGGCCGGTTTCCGCGGCGGTCAGTGCCAGGCGAATCGTTTCCAGGTCACGCAATTCGCCCACGAGAATCACGTCCGGGTCTTCACGCAGTGCCGAACGCAGCGCGTTGGCAAACGAGTGCGTGTGGGGTCCAAGCTCGCGCTGGTTGATCAGGCTCTTCTTGGAGTTGTGCACGAATTCGATCGGGTCCTCCACCGTGAGGATGTGGCCCATGTCGTTATCGTTGCGATGATCGACCATCGCCGCCAGCGTGGTGGACTTGCCCGAGCCGGTTGGCCCGGTCACCAGCACCAGGCCGCGCGGCTTCATGCACAGATCGCCAAACACCGCGGGCGCGTGCAGGTCGTCGAGCGTCAGCACCTTGGACGGAATCGTCCGGAAAACCGCCGCCGCACCGCGCTGGGTGTTATAGGCGTTGACCCGAAAACGGGACAGGCCGGCAATTTCGAATGAGAAATCGACCTCGAGACGTTCTTCGTAGGATTTGCGCTGAACGTCGCTCATGATGTCGTACACCATGGCGTGGACGTCCTTGTGCGTCATTGCCGCGACGTTGATGCGGCGCATGTCCCCGTGAATACGCACCATCGGCGGCATGTCTGCCGAGAGGTGAAGATCGGAAGCCTTGTTCTTGACCGCGAAGGCCAGAAGCTGTGCGATGTCCATCTATAATGACCCCACCCTAAAGAGACCCTGGCAGGAAAGAGCCATTCGCCGGGTCTTCACAGGTTTATTGTTGTACTTCTAGTTGTACTTCTTTGAATATTTCCGCTGGATTATGTCTGTAATCGCCGCCAACTTGCAAGCCGTGAAAAATGACATCGCGGCGGCCACACAACAAGCCGGCAGGGCCCCTTCCGGCGTCACGCTGCTGGCGGTTTCCAAGACGGTTTCGCCGGACCGCGTGCGCGAGGCATTCGACGCCGGCCAGCGGGCATTTGGCGAGAATTACGTCCAGGAGGGGGTGGACAAGATCGCCGCGCTGGACGACCTGCGCAGCCAGATCCAGTGGCATTTCATCGGCCCCCTGCAAAGTAACAAGACGCGGCCGGTGGCTGAGCAATTCGACTGGGTTCATGCGATCGACCGCCTGAAGATCGCGGAACGGCTGTCCGCCCAGCGGCCGGCCGGACTGCCGCCGCTGCAGGTCTGCATCCAGGTCAATATCAGCGATGAAGACACCAAGAGCGGCGTGGCGCCGGCGGAGGTGCCGGCGCTGGCCCAGGCCATCGCCCGCCTGCCCAACCTGCAGTTGCGCGGCCTGATGGCGATTCCGGCGCCCGCATCGGACCCCGCCGCGCAGCGTCAACCGTTTGCCGCCCTTCGTGCGTTGCTTGATCAACTGCGCCAATCCGGGCTAAAGGTGGACACGCTCTCGATGGGGATGTCCGCCGACATGGACGCGGCCATTGCCGAGGGCGCCACGCTGGTGCGCATCGGCACCGCGATATTCGGCGCGCGGCACTGATCGCTGCCGCCAGGGTCCGCGCAGTCCCCGCAAGGACCATGACATGAAAACGCCAGCCGACACGTATCGCGCTGGCAGACCAGGAAACTTGATGCTCGATTCCCTCACCTTCGGCTTCCTCGGCGGCGGCAACATGGCCTCCGCCCTGATTGGCGGCCTGATGGCCCGCGGCGTGCCGGGTGGCGCGATCCGCGTGGTCGACCCCTTTGAAGATGCGCGCCAACGGCTGGCGCAAAGCGGCGTGCAGGCGCTGGCCGCGCCGGATGCCGCCTTCGGCGCCAGCGACGTGATCGTGCTGGCCGTCAAGCCACAGCAATACCGCGACGCAATCGCCCCGCTGGTGCCGCTGCTGGCCGACAACCTGATCATCAGCGTGGCGGCCGGCATCCGGCTGCAGGACATGGCCCGCTGGCTGGGACGCAGCCGGCTGGTGCGCGCCATGCCGAATACCCCGGCGCTGGCCGGCATGGGCATGACGGGGCTGGCCGCGGCGCCGGGCGTGTCCGACAAGGACCGAAGCATTGCCACCGCCGTGGCCGAGGCCGTGGGCCAGTGCGTCTGGGTGGACAACGACGATCAGATCGATGCCGTTACGGCGATTTCGGGCAGCGGCCCCGCCTACGTGTTCTATTTCATCGAAGCAATGGAGCGCGCAGCCACGGAAATGGGACTGTCCGCCGAGCAAGGCCGCGAGCTGGCCGTGGAAACGTTCCGTGGCGCGGCAGCGCTGGCCGCACAGTCGGCCGAGCCCGTTTCGCTGCTGCGCGAACGTGTGACGTCCAAGGGCGGCACGACCTACGCCGCGCTGACGTCGATGGAAGCCAGCGGCATGAAGGATGCCTTCGTCAAGGCGATGCACGCGGCCGCCGCGCGTGGCCGGGAGATGGGCGCGGAATTCGGCAAGGACTGAGGTGGGAATGCCCCCTCTTCCCTCTTCCATGAATGGGAGAGGGGAAAAAAGAACCGCCGGTCTTCTACTTCAGTAGATAAGCCGCGAACGTCCCCGCGAACACACAGGCCCCAAGCCAGTTGTTATGCCGGAACGCGGCAAAGCACTTCATCCGGTCACGATCCTTGATCAGCGTGTAGTGGTAGCCCGCCAGGACCGCCGCGGCCGCCAGACCGGCGTAGAACGGCCAGCCCAGGTCGAGCAGTACACCCGTCCAGGCCATCAATCCCAGGAAGGCCGCATAGCAGATCATGATTGCGGCCACGTCAAAGCGCCCGAACGTGATGGCCGACGTCTTCATGCCGAGCAGCAGGTCGTCGTCACGGTCGACCATCGCATAGGCCGTGTCGTACGCCACGGCCCAGAACACGTTCCCCAGCAGCATCAGCCAGGCAACGAACGGCACCTGCCCCTGGATGGCGGCGAACGACATCGGAATGCCAAACCCGAAGGCGATACCCAGGTACGCCTGCGGGATCGCAAAGAAACGCTTGAAGAACGGGTAGGTACCGGCCAGCACCGCCGCCACCACGGCCAGCCACTTGGTCAGCCCGTTCAGCGGCAGGATCAGCGCGAACGCGATCAGCGCCAGCACGGCGGCCACGGCCAGCGCTTCCCAGCTGGCGATCAGCCCGGCGGTCAGCGGCCGCTCCTTGGTGCGCTTCACATGCTTGTCGAAATCGCGATCGGCCCAGTCGTTGATGGCGCAGCCCGCCGAACGCATCAGGAAAGTGCCGGCAAAGAAGATCCAGAAAATCTGCCAGGACGGCGTCCCGCCGGCTGCCATCCACATCGCCCAGAGCGTGGGCCACAGCAGCAGCAGCGTGCCGATTGGCTTGTCGATGCGGACCAGTCGCGCGTACAGCGCCAGTCGGCTCGGATGATGGGGGGCGGTGGAGGGATGGGACATGGCGGAGGCGGACTTCAGGTAATACCAAGCAAAAACGCGCCTCGGCGCGGGACCGAGGCGCGTTGAACCGGTTCAACCGGTAACGGGCATGATGCGGATCAGGCCAGCAGCGAGCGCAGCATCCACGCAGTCTTCTCGTGCGTCTGCATGCGCTGGGTCAGCAGGTCGGCCGACGGCTCGTCACCCGCGGCGTCGATGACCGGGAACAGCGAGCGCGCGGTGCGCACCACGGCCTCCTGGCCTTCCACGAGCTTGCGGATCATCTCGGTGGCTTCGGGCACGCCCTCTTCCTCGGCGATCGACGACAGCTTCGCGTATTCCTTGTACGTGCCCGGTGCCGGGTAGCCCAGCGCACGGATACGCTCGGCGATGGCATCAACGGCCAGTGCCAGTTCGGTGTATTGCGTCTCGAACATGGTATGCAGCGTGTTGAACATCGGGCCCGTCACATTCCAGTGGAAGTTATGGGTCTTGAGATAGAGGGTGTAGGTATCGGCCAGCAGCTTGCTCAGGCCTTCCGCGATCTTCTTGCGTTCCTTGTCCGAAATACCGATGTTCACGCTCATCTCATTCTTCTTTGCCATTTTTTTAAGCTCCATTCTGGTCAGGCCACGAGGATCGACCGTCCGCGCAAGGCAGACGAGCAGCGGCCATTATCGTATCAGGTTCAAGTCACAAGGACGGACAGTCCCCGTGCGGCATCAAGGAACATGACCATCGCGCCCAATGCCACGACAGCCATGCCGATTTCCTTGCGTACCACCTTGCGTTGCAAGCGCCCAGCATCGCCCGCTTGCACCGCGGCGGCGCGCAACTGCCGGAATTCGCTTACGAAAAGATCGAGCATTGCCATGATGAATCTCCACGTCCGTTTGCGGGGTCCGGCACATCCGCCTGGCATGCCTGCGACCCGATGGACGAAGTCTAGCCAGACGCTATCGAAGTGACTATTTGATTATTTAAAACTATCAAATAGGCGATAGCTATACCCGCGTGGTGGGCAAGGTTTTGGTGCTTTGGAGAACGCTGGCAAACGCTGGAAACGCGGAAAAGCAAAACGGCAGGGTCTCCCCTGCCGTCTCGGTGTTCTGCGAAAAAGGCCGGCGCGCGTCAGGCGGCAACCGCCTCCACAGCCTGGGCATCGCCAATCTTGCGCACGCCGGGCAGGTCGCATGCCGCCACGGCATTGGCCAGCGCATCCATCGCCGGCAGCCGTGTGAAGCTCTTGCGCCAGGCCAGGACCACGCGGCGATCGGGCACGGGATCGGCAAACGGGACGTAGGACAGCATGTCGTTGCGCGGCTTGAGATCGGGCACCGAAGTGCGCGGCAGCACCGTGATACCGACACCGCTGGCCACCATGTGCCGGATGGTTTCGAGCGACGAGCCTTCGAACGTCTTCTGGATGCCGTCCGCCGCCTGCGAGAAGCGCGACAGTTCAGGACAAACGCCCAGCACATGGTCGCGGAAGCAGTGGCCGCTGCCCAGCAGCAGCATGGTTTGCTGCTTCAGTTCATCGGGGTCGACCATGCTCTGCTCGGCCAGCTTGTGTCCGCGCGGCACGGCCACCACGAACGGTTCGTCGTAGAGCGGGCGCACGGTCAGACCCGAATCCGGGAACGGCTCGGCCATGATCGCGCAATCGATCTCGCCCTGCTTGAGCAGCTCGATCAGCTTGTTCGTGTAGTTTTCCTGCAGCATCAGCGGCATCTGCGGGACGGTGTCGATCATCTGCTTGACCAGTGCCGGCAGCAGATACGGTCCGATCGTGTAAATCACGCCCACGCGCAGCGGACCGGCCAGCGGGTCCTTGCCCTGCTTGGCGATTTCACGAATTGCCATCGTCTGCTCGAGCACGCGCTGCGCCTGCGCCACGATCTGTTCGCCGATGGCCGTCACCGACACCTCAGACGTGCCGCGCTCGAAAATCTGCACGGTCAGCTCATCTTCCAGCTTCTTGATGGCAACCGACAGCGTCGGCTGCGAAACGAAGCACGCCTCGGCCGCCCGGCCGAAATGGCGCTCGCGCGCTACGGCAACGATGTACTTGAGTTCGGTGAGCGTCATGATTAATCAAATCCGGTTAGGCGATAGATTTTAGCTTCGATTGCAGCGTCTGTCAGATCGCCGAAGCAATGTCAGTTCTGAAGCACTTTTTCTGACAAATCAGAAGTGGCGCCTACGCCTTCAGAAAGTGCTCGCGTCCGCCGAGCCATCGCGACAGATGTGCTTCGACCGCCTCCGGGAATCGCGCCAGCATCAGTTCGGCCGCCTCCTGCGCATAGTCCACCAGCCAGGCGTCCGTTTCCAGATCGGCAAAACGCAACATGGCCTCGCCCGACTGCCGCGCCCCCAGAAACTCGCCGGGTCCGCGAATTTGCAGGTCGCGGCGGGCAATCTCAAAGCCATCGGTCGTTTCGCGCATCGTCGCCAGGCGTTCACGCGCTGTCGGTGACAACGGCGCCTGGTACATCAGCAGGCAGACCGATTCCGCGCTGCCGCGCCCGACCCGGCCGCGCAACTGATGCAACTGCGCCAGGCCAAAGCGCTCGGCATGCTCGATCACCATCAGCGAGGCATTGGGCACGTCCACGCCCACCTCGATCACGGTGGTGGCCACCAGCACCTGAAGCCGGTTGGCGGTGAAATCTTCCATCACGGCCGCCTTTTCGGCCGGCGGCAGGCGGCCGTGAACCAGCCCGACACGCAGGTCGGGCAGCGCGGCCATCAGCGTTTCATAGGTTTCCTGGGCGGTCTGCAGCTGCAGCGCCTCGCTTTCCTCGATCAGCGGACACACCCAGTAGACCTGGCGCCCTTCCGCCGCGGCGTGATGCACGCGCTCGATTACCTCGTCGCGCCGTGCGTCGTTGACCAGGCGCGTGACGATCGGCGTGCGGCCGGGAGGCAGTTCGTCGATCACGGATACGTCGAGATCCGCGTAGTAAGTCATCGCCAGCGTGCGTGGAATCGGCGTGGCGGACATCATCAGCTGGTGCGGCACTTTCTCGTCCGCCGGCTTCGGCTGGTCGCCCTCCGCCGCCTTGCCACGCAGCGCCAGCCGCTGCGCCACGCCAAAACGATGCTGCTCATCGACCACGGCTAGACCAAGGTTGGCAAACTTCACGCCGTCCTGAATCAGCGCATGGGTACCGATCACCAGCTTTGCTTCGCCCGACTCGGCGCGCGCCACGGCCTCGCGCTTGGCCTTGGCCTTGAGGCTGCCGGCAAGCCAGACCACTGGCACGCCCAGAGGCTCCAGCCACGCCGACAGCTTGCGGAAGTGTTGCTCGGCCAGGATTTCGGTCGGCGCCATCAGCGCGGCCTGATAGCCGGCGTCGATGGCCTGGCAGGCCGCCAGCGCGGCCACAATGGTCTTGCCGCTGCCCACGTCGCCCTGCAACAGGCGGTGCATCGGGTGGGGCAGCACCATGTCGGCCGCGATTTCCTCGACGACGCGCGCCTGGGCGCCGGTCAGCCTGAACGGCAGCGCCGCCAGAAAGCGCGTCAGCAGCCCATCGTCGCGACGCGGCATCGACGGCGCATTCTTCTCCTTGCGAGCAGCCTGCGAGCGGCGCAGCGAGATTTGCTGCGCCAGCAATTCATCGAACTTGATGCGGACCCACGCCGGATGCGACCGGTCGGCCAGCGCGGCCTCGCTTTCCTGCGGCGGCGGGTTGTGCAGCAGGCGCAGGCAATCGATCAGCGGCGGCAGCTTCAACTGCGCCAGCGGCCCGCGCAGGATGGGCTGCGGCAGCGTTTCAGGCATGGGCGTGCGCGACATGGCGCCGCCGATGGCCTTGCGCAGATAGGCTTGCGAAATACCCGCCGTGGCCGGATAGACCGGCGTCAGGCGTTCCGGCAGCGGCTCGTCGGGTATCACGGCGCGTACGGTCGGGTGGACCATCTCCGCCCCAAAGAACCCGCCACGGATCTCACCACGGACACGCAGCCTGACACCTTCGGCCATCAGCTTGGTCTGGCTGCCGTAGAAATTGATGAACCGCAGCGTGAGCTCGCCGGTATCGTCGGCCACCTTCACCACGAGCTGGCGGCGGGGGCGGAAGGTGACCTCGTTCGAAATCACGTCGCCTTCCACCTGCGCGGCCAGGCCCATGCCCGCGCGGCGGATGGCATCGCGGATCGGCTCCAGCGTGGTCTCGTCCTCATAGCGCAGAGGCAGGTGCAGCACCAGGTCGACCGGGCGCCGCAGGCCGAGCTTGGCCAGCCTGGCCATCGCGGAGGAGGGCTTGGCCTTGGGGTCGGCCTTAGGGTCGGCGTTGGCGTCGGCCTTGGCGGCGGCACGCCGGGCCGGCTTTTCGGCGGTCGGGGCGGGTTCGTCAATCGGGTCGGTGGCGGTGCCTGGCATCAGCGCGGGAATATGGGGTTCACAAGCGGGGCACGGGCGAAGCCGGGCGCCCAAGCCTTACAATGTCGGATTCGCCGATTGTACCCATGCCGTACCGATGACTGCGGCTGCACCCCGTTCGGGCTGCAGCCACCGGCTCGTATTGCTTTTGGTATTGCTTTGGTATTGCCCTTGTTTTGCCCCGCTGAGCCCATGCTGACCCTGTCCGATTTCGATTTCCCGCTGCCACCCGAGCTGATCGCGCAGTCCGCCCTGCCCGACCGCAGCGCCAGCCGCCTGCTGGTGGTGGAACGGACAACCCCGGAAGACACCGCCGACGCGGTGCGGCTGGTGGATCGCGCATTCAGCGACATCCTCGAATACCTGGGTCCCAACGACCTGCTGGTCTTCAACGACACTCGCGTGATCAAGGCGCGCTTCTTCGGCCAGAAGCCCAGCGGCGGCCGCATCGAAGTGCTGGTCGAGCGCGTGCTGGACACGCACACGGTGCTGGCCCAGGTGCGTGCCTCGAAAACGCCCGCCGAAGGCAGCCAGCTCCAGCTTGCCGACGACGCGTTCTCGGTCACGGTGGGGCCGCGCGTGGACCAGTTCTTCACGCTGCGCTTTCCCGAACCGGCACTCGATCTGATCGAACGCTACGGCCGGCTGCCGCTGCCGCCCTACATCACGCATGACCCCGACGCCTACGACGAAACGCGCTATCAGACCGTGTACGCCCGCAATCCGGGGGCGGTGGCCGCGCCCACGGCCGGCCTGCATTTCGATGACGCGCTGTTCGCCCGGCTTGACGCGGCTGGGGTCCGGCGCGCCTTCCTGACGCTGCATGTCGGCGCGGGCACGTTCCAGCCGGTGCGCACCGAAAACCTGTCCGAGCACAAGATGCACTCGGAGTGGTACGCGATCACCCCGGAACTGGCCGATGCCGTGCGCGAAACCCGCTCCCGTGGCGGCCGCGTGATCGCGGTGGGCACCACGTCGCTACGCGCGCTGGAATCGGCCGCGGCCGAGGATGGCACGCTGGAGGCGGGCAACGGCGACACCGACATCTTCATTACCCCCGGCTACCGCTTCCGCGCGGTGGACGCGCTGATCACGAACTTCCACCTGCCCAAGTCGACGCTGCTGATGCTGGTGTCGGCCCTGGCGGGCGTGGAAGCGATCCGTGCGGCCTACCGCCATGCGGTCGACCAACGCTACCGATTCTTCAGCTACGGCGACGCCATGCTGCTGAGCCGCCGCGACTGATCCGGCGCGACCGACCGATTTCGAGAACAGAAACATGCTTAATTTCGAACTGCTGACCACCGATGGCAACGCGCGCCGAGGCCGTGTCACGCTGAACCACGGCGTGGTGGAAACGCCGATCTTCATGCCCGTGGGCACCTACGGATCGGTCAAGGCGATGTCGCCGCTGGAACTGAACGAGATTGGTGCCCAGATCATCCTGGGCAACACGTTCCATCTGTGGCTGCGCCCCGGGCTGGACGTCGTCGAAACCCACAAAGGCCTGCACAAGTTCATCGGCTGGGACAAGCCCATCCTGACCGACTCCGGCGGCTTCCAGGTCTTTTCGCTCGGTGAACTGCGCAAGATCACGGAAGAAGGCGTCACGTTCGCCTCGCCGGTGAACGGCGACAAGCTGTTCCTGTCGCCCGAGATCTCGATGCAGATCCAGCGCACGCTCAATTCGGACATCGTCATGCAGTTCGACGAGTGCACGCCATATGAGATCGACGGCCGCCCGGCCACGCACGACGAAGCCGCCCGTTCGATGCGCATGAGCCTGCGCTGGGCCAAGCGGTCGCGCGACGAATTCGAGCGGCTGGCCAATCCGAATGCGCTGTTCGGTATCGTGCAGGGCGGCATGTTCGAGGACCTCCGCGACGAATCGCTGGCCGGGCTGTCCGAGCTGGACTTCCACGGCTATGCGATCGGCGGCCTCTCCGTGGGCGAGCCCAAGGAAGACATGATGCGCGTCCTGGAGCACGTGGGTCCGCGCCTGCCGGCTCACAAGCCGCACTACCTGATGGGCGTGGGCACGCCGGAAGACCTGGTGGCCGGCGTCGCGCACGGCGTGGACATGTTCGATTGCGTGATGCCGACGCGAAATGCCCGAAATGGCTGGCTGTTCACACGCTTTGGCGACGTAAAGATCCGCAATGCGGCGCACCGCAACGATCCGCGCCCGCTGGACGAGCAGTGCGGCTGCTACACCTGCCGCAATTTCTCGCGCGCGTATCTGCATCACCTGCACCGCGTTGGCGAAATCCTGGGCGCGCGCCTGAACACGATCCACAACCTCTATTACTACCTGGAGCTGATGCGCGAAATGCGCACCGCCATCGAGGAGCACCGCTTCGAGGCGTTCCGCCGCCAGTTCGCCGAAAACCGCGCGCGCGGCACCAAATAGCGCAATGTTTTGAAGACAAGACAGGCAGGCGAACTTTTTGGCGTCTGCTGGTCGAATTACTGCCCGCGACGGGTCTGTCCGGGGCGTCTTCCGCAACGTCTGCAAAGTACTTGCAAAGCACCCCGAACAAACCCGTAATTCGCCCTAGAATGCCAAGGCGGGACAACAACCGGGTGATAGAATGCCCGATTCCCTGATTGACCTTTGTGACGGAGAAGTAACGTGCTGATTTCGAACGCTTTTGCGCAGACCGCTGGTGCCAGCGGCGCGGCCGGTGGCCTGATGAGCTTCCTGCCGATCATCCTGATGTTCGCGGTGCTGTGGTTCATCATGATCCGCCCGCAGATGAAGCGCCAGAAGGAATCGAAGGCCATGCTGGAAGCGCTGGCCAAGAACGACGAAGTCGTGACCGCCGGTGGCATCCTGGGTCGTGTGACCAAGGTCAACGAAAACTACGTAACGCTGGAAGTGGCGGAAGGCACGGAAATCACCGTGCAAAAGAACGCCGTGACCACCGTGCTGCCGAAGGGCTCGCTGAAGTCGCTCTGATCGGACGATCTCTCCAGCCTGATCCGGGCAGGTGTCATGTGGCGCCCGACGCTCCGCTGACCTTGCCCCGCGCAGCCGCCTGAATCAGCTCCCAGGGTCCTCCCGGACCCATGACAGGGCTGCCAGGCGGCTGTTTGCCAACCGGTCCGCCGAACCGGCGCGCGTTTTGCGCGACTTGTCGGCATGCCAACCGCAATGACTGGCCAAAGATGAACCGCTATCCGCTTTGGAAATACATCGTGATTCTGGTGGCCCTGGCCATCGGCATCATCTACACCCTGCCGAACTTCTTCGGTGAGGCCCCCGCTGTCCAGGTATCGTCGGCCAAGGCCACGGTCAAGGTCGACCTGTCCATGCAGAAGCAGGTTGAAGAGATCCTGGCGCAGAACCAGCTGCAGCCTGACGGCCTGTTCTTTGACGTGGCGGGCCAGTCCGGCTCCGTCAAGGCGCGCTTCCGCACGACGGACGAGCAGCTCAAGGCCAAGGACGTGCTGTCCCGCTCGCTGAATCCGGACGCCAACGACCCCACCTACGTGGTCGCGCTGAACCTGCTGTCCGGCTCCCCGCGCTGGCTGACCTCCATGCACGCGCTGCCGATGTACCTGGGCCTGGACCTGCGCGGTGGCGTGCACTTCCTGCTGCAGGTGGACATGAAGGGCGCGGTCGACAAGAAGCTCGACAGCCTGTCTGGCGACACGCGCACGCTGCTGCGCGACAAGAACATCCGCCACGCCGGTATCGACCGTGACGGCGACCGCCTGACCGTGCGTTTCAACAACGCCGATGACGCCAACCGCGCGCGCGGTGTTCTGGCCGACAACCTGCGTGAGCTGGCTTTCACGATCGATGGCACCAGCGTGGTGGGCGTCTTCACTGATGCCGCCCGCAAGGCGGTGCAGGACGCGGCCGTCAAGCAGAACATCACCACGCTGCACAACCGCGTGAACGAACTCGGCGTGGCCGAGCCGGTGATCCAGCAACAGGGTTCCGACCGTATCGTCGTCCAGTTGCCGGGCGTGCAGGACACCGCCAAGGCCAAGGACATCATCGGCCGCACGGCCACGCTGGAAGCCCGCCTGGCCGACCCGGACGCCCCGCGCAATCCGCGCCCGGGTGACCCCGTACCGTTCGGCGACGAACTGTTCACCCAGGGCAACGGCGCCCCGGTGATCCTGCGCAAGCAGGTGATCTTTACCGGCGACCGCATCGAAAGCGCCTCCGCCGGCTTCGACCAGAACCAGCGCCCGTCCGTGAACATCAAGCTCGACGCACAGGGTGGCCGCGTGCTGCGCGATGTGTCGCGCGAGAACATCGGCAAGCCGATGGGCATCGTGCTGTTTGAAAAGGGCAAGGGCGAAGTGCTGACCGTGGCGACGATCCAGTCCGAACTCGGTTCCAGCTTCCAGATCACTGGCTCGTACTCGACCGAAGCGGCCAATGACCTGGCCCTGCTGCTGCGCGCCGGTTCGCTGGCCGCGCCGATGGAAATCATCGAGGAACGCACGATCGGCCCGTCGCTCGGTGCGGACAACATCCAGAAGGGTTTTGATTCGGTGGCGTACGGCTTTGCCGCGATCGCCGTCTTCATGGTCCTGTACTACATGCTGTTTGGCGTGTTTTCGGTGGCCGCCCTGGGTATCAACCTGTTGCTGCTGGTAGCCGTGCTGTCGATGCTGCAAGCCACGCTGACGCTGCCCGGCATCGCCGCTATCGCGCTGGTGCTGGGTATGGCCATCGATGCGAACGTGCTGATCAACGAGCGGATCCGCGAGGAACTGCGTGCTGGCGCATCGCCGCAGATGGCCATCGCGATCGGCTTCGAGCGCGCCTGGGCCACCATCCTGGATTCGAACGTGACCACGCTGATTGCCGGCCTGGCACTGCTGGCCTTCGGTTCCGGCCCGGTGCGCGGCTTCGCGGTGGTGCACTGCCTCGGCATTCTGACTTCGATGTTCTCGGCGGTGTTCTTCAACCGCGGGCTGGTCAACCTCTGGTACGGCCGCAAGAAGAAGCTTCAGAGCCTGGCCATCGGCCAGATCTGGAAGCCGGACCCCGACACCCCGGTGGCCAAGTAAGCCAGGACACATCAGGACTACATCATGGAATTCTTCCGCATCAAGCGCGACATTCCGTTCATGAAGCACGCGTTGATCTTCAACGTGGTGTCCTTCCTGACGTTTGCCGCCGCTGTTTTCTTCCTCTGGCACAAGGGCCTGCACCTGTCGATCGAATTCACGGGCGGCACGGTGATGGAGGTCAACTACCAGCAGACCGCCGATCTTGAAAAGATCCGCGGACAAGTCGGCAAGCTCGGTTACTCCGACGTGCAGGTGCAGAATTTCGGCACCTCGCGCGACGTGATGATCCGCCTGCCGCTGCAGAAGGGTCCGGACGGCAAGCCCGCGACCTCGGCGCAGCAGAGCGAGCAGGTGATGGGCGCCCTGACGGCGGCCACACCGGACGTGAAGCTGCAACGCGTGGAGTTCGTGGGTCCGCAGGTGGGCAAGGAACTGGCCACCGACGGCCTGCTGGCGCTGCTGTGCGTGGTGATCGGTATCGTGATCTACCTGTCGTTCCGCTTCGAATGGAAGTTCGCGGTGGCCGGCATCATCGCGAACTTGCACGACGTGGTGATCATCCTGGGCTTCTTTGCGTTCTTCCAGTGGGAATTCTCGCTGTCGGTGCTGGCGGCCATCCTGGCGGTGCTTGGCTATTCCGTGAACGAGTCGGTGGTGATTTTCGACCGGATTCGTGAGGCCTTCCGCAAGTACCGCAAGATGAGCACGCATGAGGTCATCGACCACGCGATCACCAGCACGATGTCGCGGACCATCATCACCCACGGCTCGACCGAAATGATGGTGCTGTCGATGTTCTTCTTCGGCGGCCCGACGCTGCACTACTTTGCCCTGGCGCTGACGGTCGGTATCCTGTTCGGTATCTACTCGTCGGTGTTCGTGGCGGCGGCCCTGGCCATGTGGCTGGGCGTAAAGCGCGAAGACCTGGTCAAGTCCGACAAGAAGGGTGTCGACGTCACCGACCGGAACGACCCGAACTTTGGCGCACAGGCTTAAGCGGCCTGGGCGATTCCAAAAAAGAAAAAGGCACCTTTGAACTGCACCCCAGAAGTTGGACATCCATCCAACCTTTGGGGTGTTTTTCATGGCGAAGTACGATGAGCAATTCAAGCTCAGAGTGGTAAGGCAGTACCTGGCCGGTCGAGCCGGCTTCAACGCAATCGCAGCCGAGCATGGTATTGGCCATAGTCTGGTGGAGCGTTGGGTGGCCAGCTACCGACAGCATGGCCGAGACGGGCTGCGCAAAAAATTCAGCCACTACAGCGCCGAATTCAGATTGGCGGTGCTGCGGCGCATGTGGCGAGATGGTTTGTCGATCGGACAGACGGCCGCTTTGTTCGACATTCGCAGCCCTGGCTGCATTGGGGTCTGGGAGCGCCGCTATCATAGTGGCGGTATGGATGCCCTGTCGCCCCGACCTCGCGGGCGCCCCAAGACGATGCCACAAGCCACGCCTCGCAAGCCTGCAACCGACACCCCAGTCCCCGACGACGAGCGCTCCCGCAAGGACTTGCTCAAGGAGATCGAGAACCTGCGCGCGGAGGTGGCGTATCTAAAAAAGCTCGACGCCTTGGTTCAAGCGAACAAGACATCTGCGCAACCCAAAAAGCGCAAATAGTGCTTGAGCTGAGGCAGCAGTATCCATTGGTCGGCTTACTGAAGGCGGCGGGGCTGGCGCGCAGCACGTTTTACTACCAGCAGGCGGTGCTCCAGGCCCAAGACAAGTATGCGGGCCTGAAAGCGCGCATTCGCGACCTCTTCGACCGACACATGGGCCGTTATGGCTACCGCCGCATCACAGCAGCAATCCGGCAAAGCGGCATGATCGTCAACCACAAGACGGTCCAGCGCCTCATGAGCGAGATGGGACTGAAGTCGTTGGTACGGCCAAAGAAATACCGATCCTACAAGGGCACGGTAGGCCGTGTCGCGCCCAACGTTCTGCAACGGCAGTTCCGGGCCAGGCGTCCGAATCAGAAGTGGGTAACCGACGTGACCGAATTCAACGTGGCTGGCGAGAAACTGTACCTCTCCCCGGTGCTGGACCTGTATAACGGCGAAATCATCGCCTACGAGACCGCCCACAGGCCGGCCTTCGAGATGGTGAGCAGCATGCTGAAGAAAGCGTTCCGGCGCCTATGTCCGCAGGACCGGCCGGTCCTGCATTCCGACCAAGGCTGGCAGTACCAGATGCCGGCCTACCAGCGGATGCTCAAGCAGCGCAATATCCGTCCCAGCATGTCACGCAAGGGCAATTGCCTTGACAACGCCGTTATGGAAAGCTTCTTCGGGACCCTGAAGTCCGAGTTCTTCTACCTGAACAAGTTCGCCAGCGTCGAGGAGCTACAGCAAGGCCTGCGCCAATACATTCACTACTACAATCACGACCGCATCAAGCTCAAACTAAAAGGGCTGAGTCCCGTGAAGTACAGAACTCAGCCCTTGGCGGCCTAAGTTACCCGTCCAACTTTACGGGGTCCGTTCA